>CAWDQO010000006.1:0-887747 GCA_963804525.1 uncultured Thermoplasmata archaeon
GCCTTTGATGCTCGTGCAGAGCACGAATTGAATGTTGAAGCTTGATCCGGCCAACCTCGGAGCGCTCCCGTTCTTAAGAACCGTGGCGTTGAAACTGCCCACCGCTGTCCAGCGGACCGAGAGGTTGTAGGTACCGGTCGTCGGAACCGTGACCGGAAGGTCCGTCAGTCCAAGTTTCCACCACACCACCTCTTGGCCTGCCTGATGGGAGCACCCGCGGACCTGGCCGGCAATGCCGTACCTTGCCAAGCCTGAACTCGTGTTGAACGACGGTTGGGTCAGGACTTGGCTGGTAACTCCACAACCGGAGGGTCTCGCGCCCTTCTCAAGCTGCTCGAGGGGGGATGCTCCTGAATAAGGCGCCGAGACAGAGGTGATCGTCCTCCCTTCGGCCTGGCCGGCCAAGAGAAGCACGAGTACGACGGCCAGCGCCGAGATACCGGCGAGGGCCGCCCCGGGCGTACCTTTGGGCGCGGAGCGAGGGCGCAGCATTCGGGTCCGGAGGTCCGCGGAGAGCTATCAGCCTACCGCGCGGGATAGCGGGCAGGTCGGCGACCGGGGAGTTCTCCTAAGGTCCCACGCCTGACCACGATCTAACCGCGGGCTAACCGTTGCCGAACCGCGCCAGGAATGGGTACACCCGCTCGCCCAAGTCCAGCCGACGCGGCTGACTCGTCCCATTATCGACCCCGCCGAAGGCATCGAGGGGTCGGCCGGATCTACTTCCGACTCCCGGTTCGGCCTTTGGCGTACGATATTGGAAGTGCCACGAGCACCACCGCGATACTGCTCAGGCCTGCTATGACTAGAATGGAGGCGAGGCCTAGGAGATCGTCTCGCTATGGCCCGGGTCCCCGGCCTCCTTAGAATCGCCCCGCGGACCGGAGAGCTTCCACAAACTGACCGACCTCCTCGGGGGATGGTCGGCAGTCAACGACGCGAAGTACGGGCTCGGGCCGCATGAAGAATTTCGGCATCTCCTCAAGGTCACCTATGTAACCGGTGGGAAAACACGACGTACGCTTGTGGGAGAGCTACTGACCAGCCCGAAGCGATTTTTCTACGCGTTCAAGCCGAAGCGCGGTCGCGCCACACCCATCTACTGAACTCGGACCCCGGTTGCCGGTCCGCGGAGGACCGCCTGGTCCAACCCGAGCGGCGCCACGTATTCCCAATCCGCATCAAGCAGCGTCCGAACGTCCGCAATGGGGACCGCCTTCTGTCCCGAGGGGCCGCGGATTCGCGGGGCCGCTGCCTGCGCCTTGTCGGCGACGGCGAGGACCTCGTCGTTGGTCATCGACGCGAGGTCGAGTTTCGAAATGTCCTCCTCGGTGGCGCCGGCGTATCGGAGAAGCAGCTCGCGGGCGCTCGCCACTTGGTCCGTCGCGTCCTTAATCGGGGTAGTCGAGAGGAATGGCTCACACCGCTTGTACGCGGCGCGCATTTCCTCCAGCATCGAGTCCGGCAGGTTCGTCAGGCCGGTGGTGTAGTACTGGGCGGTAACGTCCCCCCGGTGGCCCGCCCAGAATTCGATGAATCGGTCGGGAATCCCCGCCTTCGACTGGGCTTCGAGGCACCGGTTGAGAAAGTCCTGCCGCAGCACGTACGGTCGCGGGGTGTTGCCGGCGGCGTCTGCCAAGCCGATGGCTTTGAACACCCGTCGGACTCGGGCACCGATGTTGAGCGAGCGCACGAACCTCTTGTCCGCGTTCAAGGGGTGGGCGAGGTCGGCGTCGGGTGCGAGGGACTCGCCGCCAGCGAGGCGTTGCTCGAGGTATTGAACGAGATACCCCGTACCCTCGTCTCCAAGGAACGTGAGGTACTGGTGGCGGGCCTTGGATGAACTCGACCGAACCCGAACTTTCGTCGGAATCCTCTCGGGAACGACTCGACCGGGAACGTGGAGCTTCGGGTCCGGCGCTCGGCAGCCATCCCCGTTGTAGTGGATCTCTGGGAGGTCCTTCAGGCGCAACCCATCGGTTCCTTCGTACGAGCCGATGGCGCCGGGCCGCAACCCTCCGAATGCCATTAGCGCGACAACCACGCGCTCGTGTGGCTTTGCGCCGAGGACGATGGACCGGAGTTCGGCGACGGTGGGCACCCGCTCGTCCTCGCGCCGTGGTGAGACGGTGTTAGACGGTAGCTCGACCTTGAGCTTCAGCGGCTTGTCGTTGTACGCAAGCCACGACTTGACGGCGATGACGGTGGAGTGGATGTACCAGGCGGAGCGCTTTTTTCCTACCTCCTGGTCGACGAACTTGCTCAAGAGGTCACGGACCTCAGTCGGGCGGCGAGAGCGTTGAACGACTTGGGCTGGCGTCACCCCCATCTGCTCGCAGAAGGCCCGGAGCCGACGATAGTTCACGTCGGCCGTGATCTTGGACCGTCGAGCCATCGAGCTGTACCACGCTTCGGCTTTGGGATCGGCGAGTCGGGGCTTCGCGATTCGCGGCATGTCGGAGAACCCAAGAATCGACTATATTTGAATCCATCTGAATTCAAATACTGGTACCCCCATCCGACCCGTCGGATCCCGTCGAGTACGGTCGCGGGGGGACTCCCATGACCGTCGCGCCGACCGCCCCGGAAGGGAGCCGACCGACCGCGCCCGGCGTGCACGCCGCCACGATCTTCTGCGAGGTCTGCGGGAAGGAAACGCCCCACCGGATCGTCCACCTCGACCCGGCGCAACGCCGCGTCGTCTCCGGGCTCGCGAGGTGCCGCGAGTGCCGGACGACCCACCCGTTCCGGACGGAGGCCCCCGCCCTCCACGATCTCTTCGAGATCGTCTCCGACGGCCCGGCGTCGACCCGCATCCTCCGGAAGATCCCCGCGCTCGAGACGCTGACGCTCGGGGAGCGGTTTCCCGGGCGGGACCCGCCGGCGGTCATCCACAAGCTCGACCGGATGGATGGCCGCCCCGCCCGCACCGCGGTGGCCCGCGACGTCCGGACCGTCTGGGTCACTCCGGACGTCGGGGCCGTCGTGAAGGTCTCGATGGTCGACGGCCGCCGGACCACGGCGACCCGGCTCACCCTCCCCCCCGACACGCTCCTCGTCGTCGGCGGGCCCGTGACGGTCGAGGGAAGGACCTGGCACATCTCGGCGCTCCGGGCCAAGGGGAAGACGTGGCGCCACCTCGACGACGCGTTCGCCGCGAAGTTCGTCGAGCGGCTCTACGCGAGGCGGTACGAGATCCCGCCCGAGGGCAACAACGACTGGAGCCGGTCGCGCGAGAGGCCGGTCGCCCGAACGAGCTCGACCTCGCGCTCGGCCCGGTCCCGTTCGGGCCCGGGCGTCAGCCGATAGGCAAGCTTCCCCCGACCGGCGAACGCGCGGGGGGGCGCCACCACCCACAGGGTATCGCCCCGGTCCTCCACCGTCCCGAGGCCGAGCTCGGTCGGGAGGTCCTTGAACACCTGCTTCGTCCCGTGGATCATCCAGGCGCCGCGCGGCACGAACTCCCCGCTCGCGCCCGCCTTCGAGACCTGGTCGGCCTCGACGGCGAACGCCGAGGCGCTCGCGAGCCCCGCGCGCCAGGCCTTCGAGAATGCGACCCCCCACTGGGCGGCCTCTTCGAGCGTCACGTCGGTCCCCGCGGGGTCCCCGGGGCCGGGTGCTTCACGATCACGCTCGGGGCCCCATGGATGTCGGCGTGGACGTACTTGTCGCCGGGGTTGAGGTACCGCCGGACGATCAGGTCGTTCGACGCCGCGTCGCGGCCGCCGATGACGAGGATCCCCTCGGAGCTGTGGAACCAGCGGTACCGCTCGAACCAGTTTGGCTTCCGCCGCCGTTCCGCCGCGGCCGCCGTCGCCCTCGGCCCCTCGGCGAGGATCGCCCGGACCTGCCGGGCGAGCCGTTCGTCCGATTGCGCGAGCGCGGCCGTGGCGCCGGACAGCTTCGCCTGCGCGCGCTTCGCCTCGTCGTACCGGGCCTGGGCGAGCGCGCGGATCGATTTCCCGCGGGCCACGGGGATCGACGTCCCCTCGACCGTGACGACGATGGGCTCGTCTCCCGCCTCGGACTCCGGGGCGACCCGAAGCTGCTCCTCGACCTCGGGGAAGTGGGCGAGGAGCAGGTCGGCCTCCCGTGTGTGAGCGGCGACCTGGGCCCGGAGCTCGGCCACGGCCGCGTCCTGCTGGCGGCGCTGCCGCTCCCACTCGGCCCGCTGCCCATCGGCGGCCGTGACCGTCGGGGCCGCCAACTCGGTACGGGCATCGAAGTACCGGTGCGCCGCCTCCGAGAACGTCGGCGATGCGTCCACGGTGATCCCGGCGCGACCGGTCAGCCGTCGGGACTCGAACGGCGTGACGTCGACCGGGACCCCCTCGAGCGAGTAGAGGAATCCTGCGGGCCGCTCGCCGAGCTCCTCGGCAAGGTCGGCCAGGGTCCGCCGGACGAGGGGAGCGAACTCTTCCGGTCCGGCGGAGGCCGGTGCTTCGCCCGGAAGACCCGTGCGGGTCACGATCTCCTCCGCAAGGGGACCTCCGAGCCCGAGCCGGGCCGCGAGCGTGCTCGTCCGGTCGGTCCGCGAGGCCCGGAGGAGCGTCTCGATCCCCGGGAGATCCAGACGGAACGGGTCCACGCGGACGGGAGGGCGGGAGTACGGCGCCCCGACGCGGACCGCGCGATTCGACCAGGTCTTGGGGTGGGCGACGACCACGAGCTTGCCGCCCCGGGCCACGAGGAGGTTGCCGGTGCCGAACAGCTCCACGCCGAGCGTGAGGGGCCCGTCCGCGTCGCCGCGGGAGAACTCGACCTCGAGGTACCGCTCCCCGCCGGGGTCGGGGACCGCGACGAGCGCCGCGCCCGCGAGCACCCTCCGGAGCTCCTTCGCGAGGGGGCTCAGTCCCTCGTCACGGTCGGACATCGAGTCGAGGACCGCCGCGTACTGCCCGGGCCGGACGACAAGGGTCCGCTTGCCGAGGCCGGTGGCCCGGAGCGTGATCGCGACCCGGTTGGTTCCGAGGTCGAACGCCTTGTCGACGTGGGCCCGACCGAGCCCGCGGAGCTCCCGCGCGAGCGCGAGCGCGTCGAGCGAGGTGAACCGATCTTTCCCGGCAACGACGGTGGCGGTCACGGCCCTCGAACCTCCCGCGCAGCGAGCGGGCGTTACGCACTTAGAGTTAGCGAACGTGGCGACGCGTGTGCCCACCGAACCTGCCTCCGACCCCGGAGCGTGGCGGGCGGTCGCCCGGCGGTTCGCCGAGACGGTCGTCCGGCCGAGGGCCGCGGAGATCGACCGGGACGACTCTCTTCCCCCGGAGATCGTGGACGCGATGCGCCCGCTCGGACTGTTCGGGCTCGGCGTTCCCCGGGAATGGGGGGGTCGGGCGGGGACACCCGGGCCGTCTCGGGCGTGCTGGAAGAACTAGCGGCGGCGAGCCCCGCCATCGCCGTCCTCCTCTCCGTGCACCTGTCGGTCTGCACCCATCCGATCCTCGCCCACGGCACGGACGAGCAGAAGGAGCGTCTCGTCCGTCCTCTCGCCGCCGGTCGGTGGCTCGGGGCGTTCGCGCTGACCGAACCGTCGGTCGGCTCGGACGCCGCCCGTCTCGCCACACGCTACCAGCGGACCGACGCCGGGTTCGCGCTCAACGGGGCCAAGATGTTCATCACGAACGGGGCGAAGGCCGACGTCGTCCTTTCCTTCGCGACCCGCGACCCGTCGCTGGGGTCGCACGGGATCTCGGCGTTCGCGGTGCAGAAGGGAACGCCCGGCTTCGGGACCGCCCAGAAGCTCGCAAAGCTCGGCCTCCGGGGGAGCGAGACGAACGAGGTCGTGTTCCAGGACGCCCGGGTTCCGTTGGCGAACCTGCTCGGCAACGAGGGCGACGGGCTGAAGGTCGCGCTCGGGGCCCTCACCTCCGGCCGGGTGGGGATCGCCTCGTGCGCGCTGGGGGTCGCGCGCGCGGCGTTCGAGACGCTGCGCGCCGCGGCCGTCGCCGACCCGTCCGACGGGAACCGCGGCGAGGTCGCGCGCGCGTACGTGACCCTCGCAGCGGCGCAAGCGCTCGTCGCCCGCGCGGCCGAGGACAAGGACGCGGGGCGGCCGTTCGACGAGACGGCGTCGGCCGCGAAGCTGTTCGCGAGCGAGGCCGCGGTCCGCATCGCGAACCGCGCGGTCGACGTGGCGGGACCGGCCGGGTCCGCGCCGGGGCGGACGCCGAGCGGATCCTCCGGGATGCCCGCGTCTTCCCGATCGTGGAGGGGACGACGGAGATCCAGGAGCTGATCCTCGGCCGCACGCTGGTCGGTCGCGGCGACCGTCCACCCGCCGCTCAAGCGCTTTGAGGTTCCACGGGTCCGCCTCGGCATGGGAGGCGAAGCCTCGGACGCGCGGGTCCCGTTCGACTCCGTCCGGCTGCCCCCGGAGGTCCGGAAGATCCTCGAGGCGGACGGGATCGCCTCGCTCTATCCCCCGCAGGCCGAGGCCCTGGGCCCCGTCCTCAACGGGGAGAGCGTCGTTCTCGCCTGCCCGACGGCGAGCGGGAAGTCGCTCGTCGCCTACGTGGCGCTCCTGAGGGCGGCCCGGGCCGGCCAAACCGGTCTCTACCTCGTCCCGCTCCGGGCCCTCGCCCAGGAGAAGTACGACGAGCTGAAGGCGTTCGAGCCGCTCGGCATTCGCGTCGGCCTCTCCATCGGCGACTTCGACATCTCGAACGACACCCTCGACAAGATCGACATCCTCGTCGCGACCAGCGAAAAGGCGGATGGGCTCCTCCGGAAGCGGGTCCCGTGGCTCGAGCGCCTCGGGACCGTCGTCGCCGACGAGGTCCACCTCATGCGGGACCCGGACCGGGGACCGACGCTCGAGGTGTCGCTGACGCGGCTCCGGCGCCTCCGGCGGACCTGCAGGTGGTCGCCCTCTCGGCCACCGTCGGCAACTCGGAGGAGATCGCCGACTGGCTGAAGGCCCGGCACGTCGCGAGCGATTTCCGCCCCGTTCCCCTGAAGAGCGGGGTCTACCACGATGGCCGGATCCTGTTCACGGACCTCACGACCCGCGACGTCCCCCCGCCCGGTGACGCCCTCCCGAGGCTCGTGCGGGACGTGATCCGGGGCGGCGGCCAGGCGCTCGTGTTCGTCAACACCCGGCGCGCGAGCGAGCAGACGGCCCAGGCGCTCGCCCCGACGGTCCGGGCCTCGCTCTCCCCCGCCGAGAAGGCGGCGGCCCGCGGGGCCGCCGACGCCCTCGGCCAGGTCGCCGAGGAGGAGACCGAAGGGGTTCGTCGCCTCTCCGGGCTGTTGCCGGACGGGGTCGCGTTCCACAACGCGTCGCTGACGAACCCCGAGCGGCGGATCGTCGAGCAGGCGTTCAAGGACCGGACGTTGAAGGCGCTCGTTGCGACCCCGACCCTGGCCGCCGGAATCAACCTGCCCGCCCGCCGGGTGATCGTCCGCGACACCTACCGGTACGACGACCACTTGGGGGTCCAGGCCCCGATCTCCGCGATGGAGGTCCAGCAGATGTGCGGGCGGGCCGGGCGGCCCCGGTTCGACGTCGCCGGCGAGGCGATCCTCCTCGCGCGGAGCGAAGAGGAGGCCGAGCGGTTCCTCGACGACTACCTCTCCGCCCCCCCGGAGCGGGTCCAGTCCCGGCTCGCCGCCGAGCCCGCGCTCCGGATGCATCTCCTTGCCCTCGTCGCGAGCGGGCAGGTGGGGAGCGAGGCCGAGCTCGAGGAGTTCTTCGCCGCCACGTTCTTCGGCCACACCGTCGCACTGCGCGAGATCGCCCTCGTCGTCGAGAACGTCCGACGGTTCCTCGAGCACCACGAGTTCCTCGAGCCGGTGGCCGAGCTCCGCGCCACCGCGTTCGGGGTGCTGACGAGCGAGCTCTACCTCGACCCGATGAGCGCGGTCGTCCTCCGGCAGGCGCTCGAGCGGGCGCCGATCAACCCGAGCCCGTTCTCCCTCCTCGCCGCCGTCGCCGCGACCCCGGACCTTCCGCCGATGTTCCTGCGGCGCGGGGAGGAGGCGGAGCTCCTCGCCCGGTACACCGACAACGAGAGCGAGCTCCTCGTCAAGCCTGAGGAGGAGCCGCTCCGGCTCGACCTCGACCTCTTCCTCGCCACGCTGAAGACGGCGAGCGTCCTCGAAGCGTGGGTCTCCGAGACCCCCCTCGTCGAGCTCACCGAGCGGTTCGGCATCGGGGCCGGCGATGTCCGGGCCAAGGTCGAGGACGCCGACTGGCTCCTGTTCGGCGCGAGCCGGCTCGCGGTCCGCTTCCAGCGCCGCGCGGCCCGCTCGATCGACGCCCTGTCCCTTCGGGTCCGGTACGGGGTGAACGAGGAGCTCCTCGACCTCGTGCGGCTCCGCGGGGTCGGTCGCGTCCGCGGTCGGGCGATGTTCCGGGCAGGATACGTCGACCGGGAGGCGCTCGTCGGCGCCCGGCTCGACCACCTCGAATCGCTCCTGAAGTCGCGGCCCCTCGCGAAGGCGGTCCTGGCCGAGGTCTCCGGGGGGCGGCGCCGGGCCGCGGACCCCAAGGAGCCTACGCCGCCGTCCCCCACCGTGCCGGCGGCCCGACCGACGCCCCGGCGCGCACCGGGGCCGAAGCGTCTCGACGAGTTTGAGCCGTCGCCGTGAGCGCATAGAACGGAACCGGCCCGACGACCTCGATCGTCGACCGGGTCCCTCCCGGGCCGCCGGGGCGGACCTCGCGACGGATCACACCGGCCGCCTGGAGGCGGACCATCCTCCGCCACAGGGTCGTCGCGGGCAAGGGACGGACTCCCTCCTCGGAGGCGAGGCGAACCTCCCAGGCCCGGATCTCCGCGAGCGTCGCCGTCCGTCCCCGGGTCGCCCGCTCGAGCGCCGCGAAGACCCGCGGCTCGACCGACAGCCGGGCCGCTCCGCCCGGCGGCGGCTCCGTGCGGGGAAGCGAGGGACCGAGGAGTTCGCGGCGCAAGAGGTCGAGGGCCCGTGGAACGCCCCGCCCTTCGCGCTCGCACCGTTCCACGATCCGGTCGAGCAGCTCCGCGGGGGGCGGGTGGCCGAGCGCGCGGGCGGCCCGGTCGAGGACGATGGCCCGGACCGCGGCCGCCGGAAGCGGGCGAAGCGAGACACGGGCGGTGCGCGGCACCCCGGCCCGGTGGATCCTCGACCACGCCGCCTCGGCCTCGACCCGTCCGGCGAGGACCGTCCAGAGGGTGGGGGCGACCTCCTCCCCTTCGGGGAGGAACCGGGCCGGCGCGAGGAGCGCCCGCACGACGGGGGAGAGGTCCGGCGCGTCCGGGCCGATATCATCGAGGACCACGACGGCCGGCCGGCGCTCCCGGGCGACCCGCCGGAGGAAGCCGGCGAGGATCTCGGCGACGGGAAAGCCCCGCGGCTCGAACCCCCCGTCGAGGCCGCGGAGGAGGCCGGTCGCCACCCCCTGCGTTCCGAGGGCGCTCGAAACGCGCACCCGGACGAGGACCGGCTCGGGCCGGCCACCCTCCCGGTGCAGCGCTTCGACGACCCGGCGCGCCGCGAGCCGGGCGGTCGCGCTCGTTCCGGACCCGGTCGGGCCGACGACGGCCGCGACCCACGGGGGAGGGGACGACGGGTACGGGTCCCCGAGGCGGTCGGCGAGGTCGGCCAGCTCTTGTGCGCGGTCGGGGAGGACCGGCGGGAGCCAGTCCGGCGTCAGCACCACCGGGTGGGGGGTCGCGTACACGCACCCAAGATTCCTTAGACGTATAAGAAACCTTAGTTCAGCATCGTTCGGGAAGGGCAATCTCTATCTCCGACGGCCCTCCCGGACCGAGCATGGTCGACGCGCCCTCCGACCAGCCGGAGCTCCGGCTCGGCACCCGCCTTCTCGCGGTGGTCGCCGTCGGGATTGGGGCGTACGTCGTCCTCCTCCTCGTCGCCCACTTCTTCGGGGTGATCAACCCGATCTACTGGAAGGCGATCGACGTCGGGGCGACGATCCTCGTCGGGTACGTCGCCGCCGTCCTGTTCGGCTCGGCGATCCGGATCTACCTGAAGCACATCGGCAACCTCGGCCACGCGACCGCGATCCGGTTCGTCACGAACGTGGTTGTGGCGATGGTCGTCACCGCGGCCCTCCTCAGCCTGTTCAACGTCTCGCTCAGCAGCCTCCTCCTCTCGAGCGCGTTCGCCGGCATCGTCATCGGTCTCGCCGCGCAGACCGTCCTCGCGAACGTCTTTGCGGGGTTCCTCCTCATCCTCGCCACGCCGTTCCGGGTCGGCGACCGGATCGCCGTGGTCTCGGCGAACTACGGGGCGCTCGGCCCGACGTACCCCCACGAGATGGTCTACCCGACCTATACCGGGACGGTCCGGACGATCGAGCTGAGCTACACGACGCTGCGGCTCGACAACGGCCGGGTCGCCAAGATCCCGAACTCGATCCTGGTCAGCGCCCTCGTCCTCAACTTGAGCTTCCCGTCGCCCCGGGCGTACCGGATCCGGATGACGTTCGACAGCAAGGTCCCGCTCTCGCAGGTCGAGGGGGCGCTCGCGGACTACGTCAAGCTCCACGCGGCGATCCCCGGCTACCCCGAGCCGCACGTCGAGGTCGCCGACATCAGCCTCCTCTCGTGGGACGCCGTGGTCGTCCTGTGGTCGAACGAGACGAATGAGGAGCCGGTCCGGGACGCGATCCTGCGTCGCGTCCTGCCGACGGTCTCGGCGACCGCCGTCGCCGCCGCGGCGGCCGCCAAGAAGTAGCCGTCCGCTCGCGTTAAAGCCCGCCCCGGCTCGACCGCGCCGGAGGGACTCCCCTGTGGTGAAAGTCACGCTGATCCCCGGGGACGGGATCGGCCCGGAGGTGACCGACGCCGCGCGGCTCGTCGCCGCGGCGACGGGCGTCGACATCGAGTGGGAGGTCGTCGCCGCGGGCGAGCGGGCGATCCAGGCGAGCGGCACGCCGCTCCCCGATGGCGTCCTCGAATCGATCCGCCGGAACAAGCTCGCGCTGAAGGGGCCGATCACGACCCCCATCGGCTCCGGGTTCCGCTCGGTGAACGTCGCCCTCCGCCAGCAGCTCGACCTCTACGCCTCGGTCCGCCCGGCCCGGGCAATCGCCGGGGAGGGGACCCGGTTCCCCGAGACCGACCTCATCGTCGTCCGAGAAGCGACCGAGGGGCTCTACTCGGGGGTGGAGCACTGGGTCGACCGGGACCACTCGGCCGCCGAGACGGTGAACGTCATCACCCGGAAGGCGTCGGACCGGATCGTCCGGTTCGCGTTCGAGCTCGCCCGAGCGCGCAAGCGCCGGAAGGTCACGGCCGTCCACAAGGCGAACATCATGAAGACGACCGGAGCGCTCTTCCAGACCGCGTTCCGGGAAATGGCGGCGAAGTACCCGGACATCTCGTCGGACGAGCGGCTCGTCGACAACATGGCGATGCAGCTCGCGAAGAAGCCGTCGGAGTACGACGTCATCGTCACCACGAACCTCTTCGGCGACATCCTGTCCGACCTCTGCGCGGGGCTCGCGGGGGGCCTGGGCATCGCCCCGGGCGCCCTCTACGGCGACTCGATCGCCGTGTTCGAGCCGGTCCACGGCTCCGCGCCCAAGTACGCGGGGCAGGACAAGGCGAACCCCGTCGCCGAGATCCTTTGCGTCGAGCTCCTCCTCCGGCATCTCGGGAAGCACGAGGCGGCCGAGCGGGTGTGGCGCGCCGTCTGGGAGACGATCGCGGAGAAGAAGTTCGTCACCTACGACCTCGCGCTCCCCGGCTACACGAGCCGCCCCGTCGCCCCGTCGACGTGCTCCGCGATGGCGCGGGAGATCGCCCGGAAGGTCCCGCTCGTCGACCTGAGCGCGCCGCGCCCCGTTCCCTCGGCGAGCGGGACGTGGGGTGCGCCCGACCCGAGCCGGGAAGGCGCGTGACCGGTCGGTCGGGATGCGAGCGAGCGGTGGCGTGAGGACGAGCCCCCTCGTCCGGGCGATCCGTCCCGGCATCGTCGTACTCCTGCTCCTTCTCCTCGCGGCCCCCGGGCTTCCCACCGGTTCCGCGAGGCATTCTGCCCCTCCCCGCTCTCCCCCGGAGTCGGGCCGGTCGCCCCCGCGTTGGTCAGCGCGCCCCGCCCGTCGAACGGGACCGAGTACGGCCCGACGGGGAGCTGGCCGACGTACCTGGGATCGCCCGAGCACACGGGAGCGAACCTTCTCGAGCGGACGATCGCCCCGTCGAACGTCTCGAACCTGAGCGAGCTGTGGGAGATCGCCACGAACGGGAGCGTCCTCAGCGCTCCGATCGTGGTCGGCACCACGGTCTACTTCGGCACGTGGGAAGGGACCGAGGTCGCGGCGAACCGGACGACCGGGGCGATCGACTGGTCGACGTACCTCGGAAGCGACCCGAGCTGCTTCGCCCCCGGGATCGATTCGACCCCGACGTACGACAACGGGACCCTCTACCTCGGCGCGCCGAACGGGACCTGGGACGCGCTCAACGCGTCGCGGGGGACCCTCGACTGGTCGTACCCGATCGGCAACGCCTCGGAGGGGTACTACGATTGGTCCAGCGCCGAGGTATTCCGCCAGTCCCTCTACATCGGGATCGCGAGCTGCAACGACCACCCCCAGGTCCGCGGAGGGGTCCTCGAGCTGAACCTCAGCGGCCCGCCAACGCTGAACCACAGCTGGTATACCGTCCCCCCCGGTGACAACGGCACGTCGGTCTGGACGACACCGACCATCGACCCGGCCGCGAACGTCCTGTGGGTCGCGACCGGGAACGACAACGGGACCGACCAACCGTTCGCCGAATCGATCGTGGCGCTGAACGCGTCGACCCTCGGGTACCTCGGCTCCTGGCAGGTTCCGGGGGTGGTGGGGGACGATTCCGACTTCGGCTCGACCCCGACGCTCGCCGTGACCCCGTCCGGGCTCCCGATCGTCGTGTCGACGAACAAGGACCACGTGACCTACGCGTTCGACCGGGCCAACGTCACGGCGCCCGGGTGGTCTCCGATCTGGGAGCAGTATACCGGGGGCGGAGTCCCGAGCGGGGCGTACGACGGCACCCACCTCTACTTCGCCGGCGCGCGGGGCGCTTCCCCGGGAACGCTGATGGAGATCGACCCGTCGAACGGGACGATCGTCTGGCAGACCCCGCTCGAAGGCCAACCGCTCGGCGCGGTCTCCTACGCGGACGGCCTCGTGTTCGTCGGCGGCGGCCATTCGGAGTACGCGGTCGACGCATCGAACGGCACGATCCTGTGGCAATTTTCCCCCCGGACAACGAGTCCGTCGTCGGGGAGGCGGTGGTCTGGGACGGTCGGCTCTTCGTTCCCACCGGGGACCTTCCGGGCGAGGGGGGACATCTGTTCGCGTTCGGGATCCCGCTCGGAGCCGCGGTCTCTGCGGTCGCCCCGTACCCGGCGGCCCCGTGGGTCGGGTCGTTCCGGGCCGTCCCCTCCGGGGGCTCCCCGCCCTACCGGGTCGCGTGGACGTTCGATGGAGCGACCGGCTCGGGGATTCCCGGCACCTCGGTGAACCAGACGTTCGTGACCCCCGGAGTCCACGTCGCCTTCGCGCACGTCGTGGACTCCTTGGGTGCCTGGTACACCGGGTTCGTAACGTTCCAGATCACGCTCGCCCCGCTCGTCGTCGTGGTGAACGCGACCGTGGGGGCATGCCCGACCGGGGGGAGCCGCGGAACGTCACATTCGCGGCGTTGGCCAGCGGTGGGTGGCCCGCGTACTCCTACTCGTGGACGTTCCCCGGGGGGTCGACCGCTTCGGGCCCACGGGTGGCGCACGGATACAACGCGAGCCCGTACTCGGCCGTCCTCGTCGTGGTCGACCAGGCGAACGAGTCCGTCGTCGAAACGGTCGGACCCGGGAGCTCGGTCGTCGCGAGCTGTCCGGCCCCCGTCGCCCCCGGCGGCCCGACGGGAACCACTCCCGGAACCCCGTCGGCCGGCACGTCCCCCGGGCCCGCCCTCTGGGACGGCCGGCCGTTCTGGGAGGGGGTCGGCGTCGGCGGGGCGGTCGTCGCCGCGCTCGGGGTCGCGTTCTGGGTCGTGACACGGTCGCGAGGCGGACGCCGGCCGCCTACTCCCCCATCACCTTGACGACGACCCGCTTGCGACGGCGCCCGTCGAACTCCGCGTAGAACACCTGCTCCCACGGACCGAGGTCGAGGTCGCCGTTCGTCACCGGCAGGACGACCTGGTGGCCGAGGAGGAGGTTCTTCAGGTGGGCGTCGCCGTTCGACTCGCCGGTCCTGTGGTGGGCGTAGTCGCCGGGCGGGGCGAGCCGGTCCGCCCACGCGGAGATGTCGGAGATCAGGCCGGCCTCGTCGTCGTTCACGTAGACGGCGGCCGTGATGTGCATCGCCGAGACGAGGACCATCCCGTCGCGGACCCCGCTCTTCCGGACGACCTCCCGGACCCGGTCGGTGATCCGGACGAACGCGCGCTCGGTCTTCGTCTCGAACCACAGGTACTCGGTCGCCGTCGTCATCCCGAGGCCCAGTGCGCCCCCGTCGTCAAGTTTATCGGCCGCACCCCCCCGTAGAATCCGGCCAGATGGCCGACCCCCGCCCCGTGCGGATCGCCCGCCGCGCCCCTGACCGGCCGTCGCGCTCTCGGGACGGGGAGGACCGTCGGTTCTGGGATTCGGAGGGGGGCGGCAGCGGCGATTACGCGGCGAACGTCGCGGGGAGCTCGCGGGCGTTCCGGATGTTCGGGCTCTACGCGGTCGCGCTCGTCGCGATCCTCGCGGTCTTCGTCGCCGAGGCGGCGACCTCGCCGTCGCCGGGGATCTCGAAGAACGCCGAGGTGTACGGCCTACTCGTCGTCTTCACCCTCGTCCTCGCTGCGATCGGCGGGTGGATCACCGTCCTGCGGGCTCCCCGTGGCGCGGCGTTCCAGGCCGAGGCGGTCCTCGTCACCGACCGGCTCGGCCGCCGTCGCCGGTGGCCGCTCCCCCCGAAGCTCCGGACCCATGTCCTCCAGCGGTACGCCGGCGGGATCCTGATGGGGACCCCGACCGAGCTCATCGAATTCTCGGACGGGGAGGGCCACCGGGCGAACTATCTCGTCGGCCGGGGATTCTTCGACCGGCTCGGCCGGTCGCCCTGACGGGCGACCCTCACTCGAGAAGGTCTTCGAGCTCGCTCGCGACGAGCGTGAGCAGCTGGTCGAGCGCCCGGTTCTTCAGCTCGGTGATCTGACCGGCGTCGGTCTCGAGCCGCGCGAGGAACTCGTCGCCGTCGCGGAGGAACGAGAGGGAGAGGAGGTGACGGCGACCGTCGCCGCGCAGCGGGATGGCGATCGTCTCCGTCGGGGGGGGCGCGGGCTTCTTCGCGACCGGCTTCTTCGCGGGCGGCTTCGCTGCCGGTTTCCCGGCGGGCTTCGCCGGGGCCTTCGCGGCCGCCGGGGACGCGGACTTTCCGGAGCTGCGAGGCGCCGGTCTCGCGGGACGTTTCGGGGGAGACTTGGCGGCCGGCTTCTTCGGAGCGGGGGCCCGGGGTTTTGGCTTCGCCGCCGGCGCCGGTCGACGTGCCGGCCTCGACTTGGATGCCATCTCGAGAGGGCCTCGAATCGGCCCCCACCAGCCCCCCCTATTTAGAGGTATGGCGGTCAAAACCGCCGGGAGCCGTCGCGTTCCGCCCGGAGGCGAAGATAATCCGTCGGCCCCCGCTCGCCGGACCGAAGGGTCGGGTCCCCCCGGGCCTCCGGAGAGCATGGACCGCTCGGACATCGCCTGGCTCGGTTCGGCGGCCCTCCTGCTCGTCTTCGTCGCGCTCGAACCGCTCGGCACGTTCCCGATCTTCGGGAGCGACACTGGCGAGTACTACCGGCTCACCGCGACCCTGCTCACGACCGGCCATCTCCCGAGCGCCGCGGCGTACGCGGGTTGGGGGTTCGCCTACTCCGAGTTCCCGGGATTGTTCGAGATCTCCGCGGCGACGGCCGGCGCGACGGGCGCCGGGGTCCTCCCGACGCTGCAGGTCGTCGCGCCCGTTCTCTCCGCGCTCGCGGTCGTCCCGCTGTTCCTGGCGTTCCGCCGCTTCGTCGCCAACGACACCGTTGCGATCCTGGGCGCGACGCTCGGGGCGCTGTTCATGCCGCGGATCTTCTCCGTCGCGCATCCCGCCCCGCTCGCCCTCGGCGACTTCTTCGTCATCGCGATGGTCTGGATGTTCCTCGAGAGCCGCCGGGAGGTTCGGTGGTACCTCCCCCTCGGCGTGACCGCCGGCGCGCTCATCGTCACCCACCATTTGTCGATGTACTTCTTCCTCGTGAGCGCCCTCGGCCTCGTCGTCCTGACCGAGCTCGTGTGGCCCCGCCGATGGAGCGTCCGATTCCCGCTCCGCGAGTTCGTGCTCCTCGGGGTGGTCCTCACCGGGGCGCTCGCCTACTGGTTCCTCGACGCCCACGCGTTCTCGGCGATCGCGAGCAGTCCGATCCCCGGGCTCACGCTCACGTTCCCGCTCGTTGAGGCGGCGTCGGTCGTGGGCCTCGCCGTCCTCGCGGGACTCGTCGCCCTCCGCCGGAAGGTCGCCCTACCGAGGGCCCACCGACTCAAGTTCCCGTCGGACCGGTCCGTCGTCCGCGACGCGCTCGTGCTCCTCGTCGGCATCTACGGCGGGCTCGCCCTCCTCATCGCCGTCCCGCTCCCCGGAACGATGGGCCAGACGACGACGGTCGCGGCGCTCGTGTTCTTCACTCCGCTCCTCCTCGCGATCGTCCTCACCTCGGGGTCACGGCGGCTCCTCGCGTTCTCCCGCGACGGTCCGCTCGCGCTGATGTGGGTGCTCGCCATCGGCGTCTCGGCAATCCTCGCGCTCTCGCTCGGCGAATCGACGATCTCCCCGGCCCGCCACGCCGAGTACCTCGTCGTCCCGCTCGGACTGGTCATCGCTGTTTGCCTCGGCCGCCTCGTCGGTCTCGCCAACGACCGGGCCGGTCGGCCCGCGGCGATCGCCGCCGCCGTCGCCGTCGTCGTGCTCGTCGGCGCGAACGCGGCGATCGCCTACCCACCTGCCGCGCTCCTCGGAGGGTTCCAGGAAGGGCTCACGAACGGCGACGCCGCCGTCTGGATGTGGACCGGGGTCGCCGTCCCGGCGAACGACGCGGTGGCGAGCGACCACCGCGTGAGCTCGATGGTGTTCGGGTTCGACGGGAATCCGGCGACGTGGGACTCGACGCCCGGGCTCTTTACGGGAACGAGCTGGACCGTTGCGCTGGCAGAGCTGAACGAATCGCTCGCCCCCCACGCGAACCAACCGATCGCCGTCGTGATCGTCGACGGCACGATGCGCTCGACCGGCGTGGCCCTCGACCCGAGCGGGCTCGCGCTCCCGCTCAGCGCCAACGCTACGGCATGGTTTTCCACGGCGCCGTTCGTTCCCGTGTACGAGAACGGCGGAACGACGGTCTACTGGGTCGACCTGTCCGGTACCGTGCCTTGAAACGGTCGGCGACTCCCGTCCCGCCGCCATTCGGTCAGCCCGACGCGGCTCGCCCTCGCGAGAAGGGCGAGGTCGTCGTTGGCCCATCGGAGCTTCGCGAGCTTCCGGTCCCGGGCCGCGGGGTCGGACTCCTCCACCCGGGCGAAATCGAACCCCCAGAGGAGGATCGAGGTGGCGCCGCAGTGTTCCGCGAGATACGCCGCCCGTTCCCCATCGGTGAACCCGCCGACGTCAAGTAGACCGTCCCCCGGGGCGCCCGACCACGAGCCGGCGAGCTCCCCCGTGAACTCCGGGACCCACTCGCGCAGCGCCGGCAGGTTGTCGCCGTGGGCGTGGACGACCACCACCGCCCCCCGCGCGTTCGCCGTCACCTCCGACGGGACCGGGCCGTCCAGGTCGGTCACGACCAGGTCCGGGACGATCCCCGCCGACAGGCACGGGGCGGTCGCTCCGTCAGCGGCAAGGACGACCCGACCGGCGCGCGAGGGGGGAAGTCGGTCGAGCGGAGGCGGCCCCGCCTGGGGAGCGAGACCGACGACGACCGCCTCCCGGCCGTCGATGCGGGCTCGGCACCGCTCGAGCGGGTCCTGGAGCGCCTCCGCGGGCAGCAGGCTCCGCAGTGCGCTCGCGGCCGCTTGCTCGCGGACGAGGTCGAAGCTGAACTCGTGGGCGATCCGGGCGTAGTACCGGCGCCCATCGGGCGTACTCCACGGATCCGGCCTCCGGGCGCCCCGACGAACCGGAACCCTTTATAATGGGACCACTGCTCGCGCCCGTCGAGGATTGCCAAAATGCGACCACTCGCGCAGGAGATCCTTGCGCACCTTCCGAACGACTCGAAACGCACCCCCGACACCCGCCCTCCGCCGACCAACGACGATGCCGAGCTCGAGGCGGTCCTCGCCTCGCTGAAGACCAACATCAAGGTCGTCGGCTGCGGCGGCGGCGGCTGCAACACGATCAACCGGCTCGCCGAGGAAGGGCTCTCGGGGGCCGATATGATCGCCTGCAACACCGATGCCCAGCACCTCCTCGCGATTCACGCCCCGAAGAAGATCCTCCTCGGCCGACGCCTCACGCGGGGGCTCGGCGCGGGGGCGCTCCCTCAGGTCGGGGAGCAGGCCGCCCACGAGGCGGAGGACGAGCTGAAGAAGGCGCTCGCCGACTCCGACATGGTGTTCATCACGCTCGGCCTCGGCGGGGGAACCGGTACCGGCTCGGCCCCGGTCGTCAGCCAGGCGGCCAAGGATGCGAACGGCGGGAACCCGCTCACGATCGCGGTCTGCACGCTCCCGTTCGCCTCGGAGGGGCTGGTCCGGAACGAGAATGCGATGTGGGGCCTCGAGCGGCTCCGCCAGACGATCGACACCGTCATCACGATTCCCAACGACCGGCTCCTCGAACTCGTCCCCCGCCTCCCCATCCAGACGGCGTTCAAGGTCGCTGACTCGGTGCTCGCCCGTGCCATTCGTGGCATCACCGAGATCATCACGCGCCCCGGCCTCGTCAACCTCGATTTCAACGACCTCCGGACGATCATGAAGGGCGGCGGGGTGGCCCTGATCGGCATCGGCGAGTCGGAGAGCGAGAACCGGGCCGAGGACGCGGTCCTCGAGGCGATCAACTCCCCGCTCCTCCACGTCGACATCGGCGGCGCGACCGGTGCGCTCATCAACGTCACGGGCGGCCCGGACATGACGGTCAGCGAGGCCCAGAAGGCGGCCGAGGTCGTCCAGAAGACGATCTCCCCGACGGCCCGCATCATCTGGGGCGCCGCCGTCGACCCGACGATGCAGAGCACGATCCGCGTGATGTTGGTGGTCACCGGAGTTAAATCCCCCCAGATTTTCGCAGGACCCTCGGCCGGCGGCCCGCCGGCCCGGAAAACCGGGCCCGAGCTCGACGTCGTCCGCTAGGTAGGTAATGGCGTTCCTCGACCGCGCCCGACGGGTGCAGGACAACTTCGACGGCCGGCTGCGAGGCGTCGGCCACGGGAAGTTCGGCCGCGTCCTCCGGATGGCACGCAAACCGGCCGTCGACGAGTATGTCCGGGTGCTCGAGGTCACGTGGATCGGGGCGGTCCTGATCGGCTCGATCGGGTTCGCGATCTACATCTTCTTCACGCAGGTCGGCCCGTGGATCTGGGCCACGTACCTTTCGACGTTGGGCATCTAGGCATCGTCCGATGAGCGGGAAACCGGACGACGAGGGCATCGGTCTGTTGACCGGCGAGGAGGCCGCCCGGCCTTCAGTCGCCCCTGCGGCGCCCCACGCGACCCCCGCTGCGGCGGCCGCGGTCCCCGCCCCGGTCGTGCCGCCCGGCCCCGAAGAAGGAGTCCCCGAGCCTCCTCTCCCTCAAGGTCGCCGACGACGCCATCCGGTCCGTCACCGCGGGTACGGTGACGACCCTCTCGGTCGTCCTCACGAACGGGCACACGGAGCCGGGACCGATCGTCGTCTCGGTCGAGATCGCGTACACCTCCACCTACCCCGGGGAGGGAGCCGAGTGGCCGGTCCACTGGATGCCCCCGGGGAAGCGGTCGTTCCTCGAGCTCGTCTCCCGGAAGGAGCGCTCGCTCGTCACCCTCAACCCGGGCGCCTCGAGCGCCTACGCGTTCCAGATCACCGCTCCCGTCGGGGTCCGGTACGGGGACCGCGTCGAGATCCACCTCTCCGCCCAGTGGGAGGCGGACGCCTCGAAGCCGGCGACCCTGGAGCTTGCGTGCGTCGCCCGCCAGGCGGTCCTTGCGATCAAGACCGCGCGCGGGTACGAACAGGAGGTCGCCGACACCCTGCTCGCCCGGGCCGAGGAGAAGCCGGACGTCGTGTTCGCCCTCCTCGTCCCGTCCGGGCTCCGAGGCTACGTCTTCGCCGAGGGGATGAGCTTCGAGGGGGTCCGGGAGATGCTCCACGGGATCCGGAAGGCCCGAGGCCTCGTCGCGGGGGAGACGACCCTGAAGGAGGTCGAACCGCTCCTCCTGCCGCGGATCACGGTCGAAGGGTTCGTCGAGGGCGCGATCGTCGAGCTGATCGCCGGTCCGTTCAAGGGCGAGAAGGCCCGCGTGAAGAAGATCGACCAGGCGAAGGAAGAGATCACCGTCGAACTGATCGAGGCGGTCGTCCCGATCCCGGTCACGATCCGCGGCGACCACGTCCGGATGCTGGAGAAGGGAGGCGGAAAGAGTGGCGGATGAAGTGAGCGTGCTCGTCGAGGGCGGCAAGGCGACCCCGGGGAACCCGCTCGGGCCGGCGCTCGGGCCGCTCGGTGTCAATGTCGTCCAGGTCGTCCAGCAGATCAACGAACAGACGAAGGGGTTCGCCGGGATGCGCGTCCCGGTCATCATCCGAGTCGACCCGGCCACCCGCGCGTTCACGCTGGTCGTCGGGCGCCCACCGGTCGCGGCCCTCCTGCTGAAGGAGGCCGGGAAGGAGAAGGGATCCGGAAAGTCGAAGACCGAGATCGTCGGCGACGTTTCCCTCGATGCGATCCGACGGATTGCCGAGGCGAAGGGGGAGGACCTCTACGGCCGCTCGGGCGAGGAGAAGGTCAACCAGGTCATCGGCACGTGCGTCTCGATGGGACTCACCGTCGACGGCCAGGACCCGCGGGCGCTCCTCAAGGAGCGCGTGGCGGCCCGGGGCGCCCGATGATGGGCGGGATGCCCGGCCAGGCGCCGGACCTGTCGAACGCCGAGATCGTCGATTACTCGCCGGTCGAAGGGGACGGCCGGCTGCGGCTGAAGCTCAAGGACGGCTCGATCATCGAGGTCAAGCTCGAGATCATGAACATCCTGCGCGCGGGGAACGACCCGAACACGGGGCTCCCCGCCTACGTCGTGCAGTCGGCCCCGATGGTCCGGCTCGTCGAGTGCCCGAAGGAGCTGCGGAAGTCGCCGCTCCGCCCCGGGCCGAAGGACCCCAAGTCGTCCGCGGGCTTCGCCTAGGCCGGCCGTGACCGACCTCCAGAACACCCCGGCGGTGGCCCCGGAGGACGAGGGAGGCAACGAGCGGGCCGGCCTCCGCATCGCGGGGGCGCTCGCGATCGTCGTTGGCTGGGGACTCGGGGTCTTCGTGAACGTCCTTCTCCACGTCTCCGCCCACCCCGCGGGCCGGGTCGTCGGTTGGGTCCGGGTCTATCCGACCCTCGGACCGTACGCCTGGGGGGTCCTTCTCCTCGGCGCGTTCACGGGCGTCTTCGGGATCGCCCTGATCTGGGTCAGCCAGTTCGCGAAGTCCGGACCGCTCCACCTGCCCGGGACGACGTACTAGCGACCGACGAGCCGCTCCCGACTACCGCGCGCCAATCCTCCGCGAGGGCGGGAGGCGGGCGCCTGCCGGTCCCTTCCCGGATTTCTGCATCGCCACGCAGTCCGGGCACATCCTCTCGTCGGCGTCGAGGCAATCGCGGCAGAACGTCCGGCCGCAGAACGCGCAGCGGAGGGTCGCCGGCGCTCCGCACCGTTGACAGGTACTGACCAGCATCCGGAGGGCTCCCTACCGGCCGGAGCGGGGGACGAGGCCGCTCCGCATAAGCGCTTCGACGAACCCCTCGGCGTACGGACGTCGGCTGACGAACGTCGCGGCCGCACGAGCGCGGGCGCTGCCGTTGGGGAACGAGGCGCCGAACCCGGCCGCCCTCAGCATCGCCACGTCGTTGTCCCCGTCCCCGGCGACGAAGCACTCGGCGAGCGAAAGCCCGAGCGGACCCAGGGCCCGAGCGAGCCCGGTCCGCTTGCCGGCGCCCCGCTCCATCAGGTGGATCGCGTAGCCGGTCGATTCCGCGGTCACGGCGGTCCCGGCGAGCGCCGCGCGGATCGCCCGGAGCGGGGCGGGCTGTTCGAGGGCGACCTCGGTCTCGCGCCACCGGTCGGAGAACAGGCGCCGGACCGGGATCCCCCTGGCGCGGAGCGTCCGATACGCCGCGAGGGCGACCGAACGGCGGGCGAGCCGCTCGACGACGTCCCGGCCCTCGACCTTCCGGTAGACGAGGCCGCCGTTCTCGGCGACGATGGGGCCCGTAAGGCCGATCGACCGGTGGATGGCGAGCGCCACGGGGAGGACGTTCCCCGTGGCGAGGACGACGGCGGCCCCGCGGTCCTGGACCTTCCGGAGATGCTCGATCGCTTCGGTGTTCAACCGGCGCGACCGGTCGGTCAGCGTGCCATCGATGTCGGTGACGAGGCCGCGGAGCGCGGGCCCCGGCCGCGGTCGGACGGTCGTCACGACGCCCCGGTCGCGGCCTGCTTCGCGAGGGCCTCGCGGAGGATGGCGGCGACCTCCTGACCGTCCCGGCGGCCGCGGACCTCACGCATCAGGTCGCCCATGAGCGGCGAAAACGCGCCAGGCCCCTTCGCGGCGATGAGCGGGCCGTTCTTCGCGACGAGGGACTGGGCGAGGCGGGCGAGCTCGTCGCGGGACATCGTCTGTAGCCCCGCCTTCGCGACGGCGTCCGAGACCGTCGGCGCGCCGTTCGCGAGCGCCGCAACGACGGGGCCGATCCCCTCCTTCGCGAACTCCCCGCGAGCGACCGCAGCGAGCAGCTGGTCGAGCACATCGACCGGGAAGTCGAACGCCTCGTCGTCGTCGTGGGTGGCGGGGATCTCGCGCGCGAGAAGCTGGGCCACGAGGGGGGCCGGGTGGCCGCGGCCGGTCAACGTCTCGAACCGCTCGGTCTCCCCCTCCCGCTGGAGGGTCCGCGCGACCTCGTCCGAGAGGCCGTGCGCGGCCACGAGCCGAGCCCGGACCTCCCGGGGGTGGGGCGGAAGCCGGGCCCGCAGCGCGCGGAGCCGTTCGGCCGAGACGGGGACAGGAGGAACGTCGGTCTCCGGATACATCCGGTCCCGGCCGGGGAGGGGCCGGGAGTAGCGGGTCCTTCCGTCGGGGAGCGGGTCACGGGTCTCCGACGGGATCCCATCGATCGCCGCGCGGGCCCGTTCCCGGACCGCGGCGAGTGCTCGAGTGGCGAGTTCCGGGTCGGTCGCCCCCACAAGGACGAACGCGTCCCCAGCGGCCGGCACCCCGAGGAGCTTCCGGATCGTTTCCACCACCGCGCCCTCGACCCCGTGCGCGGGCACTTCGTCGGAGTGTAGGAGGCCCCGAAGCCCTGCGGCTCGTGCCCGGTCGGCGAGCTCGCGTCCCAGCCGCTCGCGGGAGGTCCCGGGGGGGGCGAGGAGTCCGCCGAAACCGGGGAGACCGATCCCGAGGACGACGCCCCCCCCGCGCAGGGCCTCCGCGAGCGGGCCGGACGCGGTGGGTCGGACGACTTCGGAGAGGTCGGCGGGCGGGTCGTCCGGAACGCTCGCCTTCCCGGCCCTAAGCCCGTCGCGGGCGGCGAGCAGCGTGGTCTGCCGTTCGACCTCGCCGTCGACGTACTGGTGGATCTTCCGGAGTTCCTGGACTCCCTTGAGCTCCACGCGGGCGCCCCCGTCCGCGGAGACGTTGACATCCTCCCGGATCGTCCCGATCCCTCGACGGACCCGCCCCGTGGCGCGCAACAGGATCCCGAGTTCCTCGGCGACGAGGCGGGCTTCCGGGCCGGAACGGATCTCGGGGCCGGTGGCGATCTCGACGAGCGGAATCCCCAGCCGGTCCAGGCGGTACCGGACCCCCTGCTTCGATTCGCCGACCTTCCGGGCCGCGTCCTCCTCGAGACAGATCGTCGGGATCGTGTACGTCCGGCCTTCGACCTCGAGCCGTCCGTCGACGGCGACGAGAGCGGTCCGCTGGAACCCCGAGGTGTTCGAGCCGTCGACCACGATCTTCCGCATCACCTCGATTTCGTCGAGCGGGCGGGCGTCGAGGAGGAGGGCCATCGTGAGCGCCACATCGAGCGCCTCCGGGTCGAGGGCGTGCGGCGGTTCCTCGTCGAGCTCGACGAGGCAGCTCGTCGGGGTCGCCTCGTACTCGAAGGTGAGGTTGCGCGACGCTTGGAACGCCGCGGCGGCGTCGATCGCGAAGTTCTCTCCGCCGGTCGCGCGCAGCCGTCGGGTGACCGTCCGAGTCACGGTCTCCGACAGGTCGGCCGGGCACGCGCAGAACAGCTTCCCCGTCGCGAGCTGCTGGTGAACCTCGAGGCCGGCTTTCACGGATGGTCCTCGGCCTCGTGACGCGGTTCGACCTCGCCGGCCCGTGGGGTGACGAGGAGGTCACGGACGACGGTCGGGTCGGTCGACCGGCCGAGCGCCCAGAGGAGCTTCGTGTAGGCGGTCTCGGGGAGCATGTCGCCGAGATACAGCACGCCTGCGCGCGACAGCTCCCGACCCGTCGCATACACGAACGGGTCGGCTACCCCTTCCAGGCATTGCGTCGTCATCGCGACCGTGGCCCCGCGACCGGTAGCCCGGCGGATCCAACCGAGATGCGAGAGGGCGACGTGCCCGAGCCCCGTTCCCGCGATGACGACCCCTCGCGCGCCGGCCACGTACGCCTCGGCCCGCGCCGGCTCGAGACCGGGGTGGAACCAGAGGATCCCCGCGTCCGAGCCCATCGGTCCGGCGTACCGGGCCGGTCCTGGGGAGCGGGACCGGAACGGGTGCACGAGATGGACGGTGGCGCCGTCGATCCAGCCGATCGGAGGTCCGTTCCGGCTCCGGAACGCATCCCGGCGACTCGAGTGCATCTTCCGCACGCGGGTCCCGCGGTGGATCGCGAATCGGTCGTCGGAGAGCCCGTCGTGCATCACGACGACGACTTCGGCGAGCTCGGGGTGCCGCGCCAATCGGACCGCCGCGGACATGTTCGTGAACCCATCGGACGACGGCCGGTCCGGCGAGCGCTGCGCCCCCACGACGACGACCGGGCCGGTCAGGTCCTCGACCAGGAACGCGAGGGCCGAGGAGGTGTACGCCAGCGTGTCGGTCCCGTGGGCGATGACGACCCCGCAGGCCCCCTCTTGGAAGACCTGGACGGTGCGACGGGCCATCTCCTCCCAGTCGGGGGGGCCGATCTCCTCGCTAAGGCGGTCGAATACGGGCACTACACGGACCGGGCCGTCGCGGTCGAGGTCGGGATAGAACCCCAGGATCTCGCTCTCCTCCCGCACGGGCCGGACCCCGCCCGTCCGATAGTCGACCCGCGAGGCGATCGTGCCCCCCGTCGTGAGAAGCGCGACCCAGGGAGCTGGGCCCGACGCGGGGAGCCGTCGGGGCCCGGTGGTCGCCCCGTTCCCGTTCGCTGGGGCGGGCTCGACTACCTCGAAGTGGTCCGAGGGGGAAACCCGCACTCCGACGTTGTACCCGGTCGCGAGCTTGATCTGGAGGATCCGGTCTCCGGAGAGCTCGTGCGGGGGGACCACGGCGCCCCTCCACTCCCGCCCATCGACGGTGGTGACCCGCACCACCGTCCCCATCGGAAGGGCCCGGACCCGGTCCCAGGTATCGACCGGATCCGAGTCCGACATGGACGAGAGTCGGCGGAGTCCCGCCACCTCGTCGGCGGGAGTTCGTCGGATTATAAAGTCCTCCGCGGCCGTCGTCACTCCGGAGTTTGAGTTTAATAGGAAGGCCCGCTCGCTCGAGCCAAGAAGCGCGATCGGATTCCACGGGTGCCCGTGTGGGGTAGCTACGGAGGCGGCATCCGCCGCCCTCGCTACACTGGATTATCCTAGAGGCCTGCGGAGCCTCAGACCTGGGTTCGAATCCCAGCACGGGCGTGAAACCGGACGGCGACCCCCGCCCTTCCGCGGGGCGGGAATTCCCTCTCCGCGACTTCCGTGGGTCAAGGCCCGAACTGGGCCGATCGGAGTTGTGACCCGCATCGGCTCCCGTGACCCGGCGTGCGCGGGACTTCATCTACGCATCGGCCTTCCCGTGCCGAATGGACGGGCCCACTCTCCCTCGAAGCACCGCGCAGTGGCACGCCGCCGGGTCACTCCAGGTTCCGCCCTGCGATTCCCTACACCCGACCGATGACGATGGGGTCCCGCCTCCACGCAGACTACTCGAGGGAAGTCGTCGGCCCGGCAGCAATCAATGCTACGGTCGCGTCGAACAGCGGCGGACTCTACCGCCCTCAGCTGGTACAAACTGACAGGGGGACTCCCGCTCTTGCGGCGGCGGTCACGGTTCTAATCGCACTATTGCTTCTCAGCCCCGAATTCGTCGGAACAGTTCCCGAGCCGGTCCAGATTCGACCGGTCGGCTCCCCATGACCACATGGGGGTCCACCCGGGAGGTCCCGGCGACTGCGGCTTGGTCTGCGCTCCCGGGCGCCGCTTGCTCACCAGGGACGACCGCCGGAACGCCTAGCTGTCCGTCGAGCCTGACGAATTCGACTCCACCGCCCGTCAACGCCTCACAGGAGAACTGGGTCGAGTTGAACCAGTCAAGTCTCCCCGATGCCAACTTGAATGGGCTTGGCCTGGCGTACGACGCCAAGAGTGACGAGACGGTTCTCTTCGGAGCATGCCCGACCGACCTCGGCTCTCCTTGCAACGAAACGTGGGCGTTCCGCCAGGGAAACTGGACCGCATTGAACCCCCTGGTATCGCCGCCAGACCTGGAGGACGTTGCGATGGCGTACGACCCCCAGAGCGAGTCTGATCATACTCTTCGGGGGCGGGGGCCCATCGGGCCTGAACAACGCGTACGTGGGAATTCTCAGGGAGGCAACTGGAGCGAGCTCAACACGACCATTGCGCCGCCAGCGGGCGCTGGCCTGATGGTGTACGACTCCGCTGCCGGTTACCTTCTCCTCTTCGCGGGCGGCGGGCCGAACGCTACGAATGGAACGTGGACCTTCGAGAACGGCACGTGGACCGACCTCTCCGTCAGCGTCGAGCCCCCCTATGCCGCGAGCATGGCATACGATCCCAATCTCCGAGCTGCGGTGGCCTACATTGGCGGGTACCCGACAAGGCAACTACACGTGGTTGTTCCAAAACGGGAACTGGGAGAACGTAACTCCGGCCGACTCGCCGGACGCCCAGAGCGACGTCACCCTCACTTATGACCCACTTTCCCAGTCGGTGCTCCTCTTCGGGGGATTTGGATCGGCGGGACAGTACTTGGGCCAAACATGGGCTTACAACGGGAGCACCTGGACCCGATTGCATCCGTCGAATGCGCCATCCCCGCGTGTAGGGGCTACAATGGCGTACGATGCGCTGGACGGCCTGACCCTATTGGTCGGAGGGCTCAACTCTGACTCGTGGGCGTTCGGGACTGGCAAGGTCGCCTTCGTCTCCATCCCCGGCCCCGGCGGTTGGACGCGGATGGGGGGTTCGCTCCACGCGAACGGCACCGCGGCGTGGTTCCCCTTCAAATCCTACGCGATAGGCGCGGTACCCGAATCCCTGGCTATTCCGGTAACGGGGACTGAACGTCTCCGGGAGCCTCGCTTGGTTCAATGGCACGCTACTTCTCTTCGGGAACGCAACCGTCCGATCCGTATTCTTGGCTTTCCCGACCGTGACCCTCGAGTCACTTCGCGCCGACGTGCAACCTCGAACTTCAACGCCACGCAATACGCCAACGGTTCCTCGCCCTACTACGCCGCCCCGGGGACTTTCTCGCTCTCCGCGCCTCCATGCGGCACCGCGCAGTTCGACGCATGGTCTGTCCGCGGGAATGCCACGATCGCAAACGCGACGAACAGCACGACCCAGATCACCCTGACGGGATCGGCGACGGTCGTGGCCCACTTCCTCGTGAACCTCGAGTTCTACGCTGAGCCCCACGGGGGCGGGAGCGTATCACCGTCAATGGGTCCCGGGTTCCCTTAGATGCGCCCGCGCTCTACCCGGTAGGGGCGTACGCAATCGAAGCCCTCGCCGCGCCGGGCTGGCGCCTCGCGTCACTGACGACGAGCGGGTATGGCGTCGAAGATGCGGCGGCCTCCTATCGGTCGATAGCTCGGGCGCGGTCCGTTGCCACCTTCACTGCCCACCCGACTGTAGCTGTCGAGACTAACGACCCGGCGTGTGGCCCGGTATCGCTTTCGAGAACATCTCCGAACCGAACGGGAGCCGCGTCGGCACCGATCTGGGGTCGTTCCCGTTGGCGGCCCCGAGCTGCGCCGCCGCGGTGTTCGAGGAGTGGCAGACCTCGGGCAACGTGACCGTAAGGGCGCTGAACTCGCTCGAACACGACGATCAATGTGACAGGGAACGGGACCCTGGGGGCGGTGCTCGGCCGGACGGCCTGGCTCACGGTGTGGATAGAACCCTCCGCCCAGGCGGGTTACATCGAGTGGAATGGGAGCCGACTCGAAAATGGGACACACGTCCAGGAGTTGGTGGGCCAATACCCGATTGAGGCGGTCGCCGTGGAAGGCTGGGCGTTCTTCGGGTGGGAGACCGTGGCTGGAGTCACTGAAGGCTCCTCCACAGCGGTTCTCTCGTCCAATGGAACGCTCGTTGCCGCCTTTGAGAACATGTCCAGCACGACTCCGACAGGGGGCGGAGGTGGACCCGGGTAAGGTACGATTCTGGGGCTCACGGTCGGCGAGTGGGCGGTAGTGATTGCCGCAGTGGTCGTCGCGGTCGCAATCGTCGCCATCCTATTGCGCCGGCGAGTCCGACAGGATCCGGCCGAAGAAACGACGGGGGAGGCGGAGATCGGCGGGGCGGTCGGCCTCGAACAGGGGGCGCCACAAGATGAGGATCCGAGGTGATCGCCGGAGCCCCTGGGGGACGAGCGTTCCGGATCTTGAGATTGGGCAAGTGTCCGTTTTCCGGAACTCGCCGGCTGTCGGCGGGATGAATCCGGTGAGCCCAATCACGTAGGCGAATCCCAGCACCGGCGTGGGCCCCCGGGGTTCGAGTCCACGGGGAGCCCCAGCCGCTACGCAGACTTCGACTCGACGTACCGACGGAGCCGGGCATACACCTCTTGGCGCGTCTCGAAGAGTTCGAAGTCGGGTCGGCCATGAAGCGAACGGTAGACGGCACGGTGCCCACCCTCGACCTTGAGGCGCCAGCGTCCCGGCATGTCTCGGAGAGGTGCCACGTCCAGTTCCGCCGAGGCTCTCCATGGGTGTCTACTGAATTCGGGGAAACAGTCGAGAAACACTTGTTGGACCCTCGCGGGGAGCTGGTCGAAGTCTCGCTCCGCCTCGTCCAGGAAGGTGAACGACTCCTTCCACGGCGCGAGGACTCGGGAGGGCACTGGTCAGCTCCGCCGTGTCCCCCACTTCGGATGGCGCTTCTCCACCTGGGCAAAGGTCCTGCTCGACCCCTGGCGCTCCCTTCGCTCGAGCTCCTTCACGGTCTCCGGAGGGAGCCAGTCCTCAAACGCGGAAAGTAGGAACTCGTCCCAGTTCTTGTTCGCCGGCTTTAGAAGATGCAAGAGCTCGATCGTGGACCGGTGTGCCGGGATGCTGGACATCGGGTCAGCCGGTACTCATGATTGTTTCATGAGCCAGTGCCTGATAAGGACGTCGGAGACCAACCCTCTGCTCGCTACTGTCGTCGAAGGGACGAATCTGACTCGCCTAAATAAACAGGCGAATCCCAGCATGGGCGTGAAACCGGTAGCCGAACCCTGCCCTTCCGCGGGGCGGGGAACCATCCAGCCGCCACGGATTCCTACGCCCGGAACTACGACGCGCTCGATGGGCTCTCAGTCCGCTGATGTCGATGCCTCGTGAGGGACGAGAGGAATGACTGCGGCCGCGTTATCCCTGCCGAGGGCGGGCCAGCTTGGTATCCGCCATGGATAGTCTTATTGGGGGATTGGTTTCTTTCCCGGATTGATGCCGCCGAAGATCGACCCGAGTGTCGTGGCACTCTTCGGTAGCCAGACGAGGGCAGCGACACTGGGGGCCTTGGCCAACGCGGGCCAGCCTTTGACGGCGTACCGCGTCGCGAAAGTGACAGGGAGGCAGGTCATCAAGGTCATTACGGAGCTTCGGCGGCTCGAGCGGGCCGGGGTCGTCGCGACGGGCCCTGACGGACCGAGGACGAACCGGATGGGTACTTTCGGACGGTTCCCTCAAGGATTTCCTCCGTCAGCGCGTCCGGATCGTTTGGGCATCGGATTGGGATCGCGAGGTGGTCGAACGCGTGGGTCGCCGCCGAACCTCGCCGCAGCTCCGGATTGACCTTTCCCGATTCGTTCCCGCTCCAGGGTCCGTTCCGAACCCAGAGGAGTTCGCGCGGTCCCCGGACAAGGACCGGATTCTGGCGCGGGCCGGACTGCCGCTCTCTCGTCGGGCCGAACCGAATCGATGACTGCGGCCTCGAAAGTCGCGGAAATCCTAGCCTCGACGGCGATGAGCTACGACCGTATCCTCGCCTTCGGGGCCCTCCTGGCCCGGGAGAGCGGGTCGGACGTGGTCATTGTCGGCGGCTCCGCGATAGAAGTCTACACGCGCGGAGGCTACGTCTCCGGCGACATCGACATCCGGGCCGACCGATCCAGAGTGGAGCGAACCCTCGCCGGGTGGGGTTTCCAAGATGAAGGGCGACTGTGGATTCGTTCTGATTGGAAGATCGCCGTCGACGTGGTGGGAAACCGATACTCCGGCGATCCTACCGGGCCACCACCATCTCGACCCCGTACGGCCCGGTCCAGATCGCGGTCGTCGAAGACCTCTTTGTCAAGCGGTTGGCGGCGGCCAAGCACTGGCAGGTCCGGGAGGCCCTCGACGAGGCGAGCCTCCTCTGGCGAGACTACCGGACAAGCATGGATGTCGCCTACCTCGACCGGCAGGCCGCTCACCTACAAGGTCGAGGACCTTCTGGCCGTGTTTCGCAAGAGGGCTCCCCCTCCACGCGCGTCAATCGTAGCCACGACGAGGGAAATGGGAGGCGGCATCCTTTCTCTTGCCTCGGCGACGTGAGACCCGAAGCTTCATGACTCCTACGACCAGATAGAGCGGTGAAGGTTTGACGGTCGGCGAGGGAACTCCGCCCCCGAGTGGGGGTTCGTGAATGGACCACGCCGGGGTGGAAATGCACTGCGCACGAGAGACGATTGGGCACTCATTCCAGTCGGTGCGCCTCGGTCGGACGAATCCACAGTGCCAAAGTTAATTACGCGAATCCCAGCACGGGCGTCAGATTAATGTGGCGAATCCCGCCCTTCCGCGGGGCGGCAACCCATTCCCCTACTCGAATACGGACGGGGGGACACGCGGGTATCCACGCCAAGCAGAACAACCTTAAATGCCTACAAGATCCGGGCTCCGGACGCACGGGGAAATTAGGTACGGCCCGCCGACCGCTGGACGTTTGATGCTACAAGCCGTGCCGACTTCGGGGGAAGGCTCTACGACGTCTTGGCCTCCGCCCCCTCCAGCGCTCGGCTCCGCGTCGGACGCCCCTGGTGAGCGATCTCGTGCCACGCTACCGAAGCAGGTTGGTTGGACCACCGCGGGACTGGTCAGCCTGTTCTCGCTAGTCTTGATCGCCCACGCAACGCAGGTCGCGTTCGATTGCACTCCCTACGGGATCTACGATTCTGGCGGTACTGCGGGTGCATGTCCCGTCCTCTCATGGCCAACGCTCCTCTTGCTCGCAGGCTTTGCGATGTCGTCCTCGGCGGTTGCAGTCGGACTATCCGGGAACCTGCTCTCGCGGCTAGTGGGAACCGGCGCGGAACCCCACCAACCCATGGGGAGTGGGGACTCACGGCGGTTGGCGCTCGAGTTCGCAGCTCCCTTTCTCACTTTCTTCGGCTGGGGCCTCCTCGCCTGGGGGCTGACCGAGCCGGCTCTCGAGAATTGCATTGAGCCCTGCGGGTACCCTACCTTTCCCTACATGCTCGGGGGAACGGCATTGCAACTGTCAGTGATGGGCGGATGTGCGCTCTTGGTCGGCGGTGGACTGCTTGCTCTGATTAAGAAATCCCAGCGAGACCAGAGGCCCGCCGGTTGGTGATCAACTCGCTCCCGGGTCCGTGGTCCGGCCTTCGAGCGTCACAAAGCTTGCGACTCTGGTAGAGTAGAGCAGTCCCTGCAGTAGTGCGGAATAGTGGACACGGGGGGTTTGCACCTGAATGGGTTCAATCCCAGGCCCATCGAAACCTCTAAAGCCTCATGAGGGTGGATGCGCATCGACATGGCGGAGATCTCCGCAAGTCGGAACCCCCGGAGCCGGGCCTTGCCGTCGGTCCTCCGGGCGCCCGCCCGCACCCCCTCGCGGGGCTGGCGTCGTCCGCTCTTGCTCGGTCTGACTGGCGCCACGGCGCTCCTCATTTCCGCTCTTCTCGCCCTCCCATCGGTCACCCCCGGGACCACGGCCGGGCTGTCGGGGGTCGCCGCCAGCGAAACGGTCCCTCCGTGGAACACGTGGACGTGCAATCCGCCGAACCTCAGCCCGACCGCCCTCCGAATCCCGCTGGCAAACCCCACTCACCCTCGGTCTCCGGGGGCGATCCTCGGGGCCTCGTACGAGTTCAAGGTCGATGGGTACGCCCCGTCCGACCTGGGCATCACCGTCTACCTCCCGACGGCTCAGGCCGTGTTTCCGATCCTGCCGTCCGGGGTCCTCAACATCACGATGCCACCGGAGAATCTGACCATCTCGGGCCGCGGATGGATCTCGTCCCCCGTCCTCGGCGGGGAGCTGCTCCTCACGTCCAAGACGAAATTCTCGACCTCCCCGGCGTACCTTTCGACCTCCAAGTACGCCGTGATGGCGAACGCCCCGTCCGGGAGCCTGACGCTCGAGTTCCGCTGGCACTGGAACATCACGTCCGTGGTGCCCTCGCCCCTCGACAGGGGTCCGTGGTCGGTTCCGTCGGCCAACTTCACCGGGGCGTTCCTCCCGAGCATCTTCTACCCGGCGCCGTACGTCGGGGTCGTCTGGCAGACCCCGAGCCCGGTCCAAACGGGCAAGATCTTCTACCTCGAGCTGAACGGGTCGGTCGCGAATACGTCGTTCCGGATGGTGCTCGAGTACCCGAACAACGGCACCGAGATCCAATCGGTCTGGGAGAATACGAGCGCCAATGCCACGCTCTTCAATTCGACGGTTCCCATCACGTATCCGGACGGCGTGAAACTCCCGGCCGGCTCGTACATCATCCACATCCACGACGTCTGCGGGGCGTTCGTCTCCATCGAATCGATGACGGTCTTCCGCATTCCCCCTCTGGCCCCGGTCCAAGTCGCCGTCCGTCCGGCGGCGGTCGGGTAGAGGCTGGCCAAGGGTCGGTACCGCCGGCCGCCCCGGAGTGGCCGATTCCGCGGGTGCCGACTACGAACCCGGGAGCGCAACCGAGTACGGGATGGTGGGGCTGTCCATGTACCTCGAGGACCTTGTCGACCCCGACTTCCAAACCGGTGCGGTAAGCCAGGCGGAGGACCTCCTCGACGGCGGGGGCTTCGGGGGGCGGAACCTCCTCCACCGTCGGGGTCACCGGATCGGCGTGGCGGTCGAACCAGGCGAGGAAGGTGCGGAACCCGGGGAACGCGCACTGGAACAGCTGGACCTGCAATCGGATGTCCGGCGGCGTCGGGACCGCGTGGTAGCTCTTCATCTCGTAGATCTTCCCTCGCCCGTCCCAGAAGTCCGGTTGGGCGTACACCCCGACGGCGCCGTTGATCAGGATGAGCCGGCTGCGGGGGCGCGCGAGGCCCATCAGCTCGCTGCGCCGGAACGACTGGAGAACGGCCGCGACGGCGGTGAGGTGCCGGTCTCGCTCGCCCGGCGGGAGCTCGATCCCCGCGTCACCAATCTCCTCGTCGAAGATCTCGGCCGCCAGTGCCCGCATCGCCGTTCCGGTCGGCCGCCGCGACTGGGCGAACTCGTAGCTGTACCGCGAGAGGGTGGCGTCGATCGCCTTGCCGACCGCCATCCCGATCTCGTCCTTCTCGGTGACCGGGCGCGGGCACGCCGCCCGGACGACCTCGTGCGCGGCCACGGTCTTGATGGTCGTCATCGCCCCGGCCCGACCTACGAAATGCCCGGCAGAATGGGGGGAGTTCGTCCGCTCGTCTTCGGTGCCGCCCCGACCGGGTTCGCGGCTATCCCGAGAGCGCCGACGACCGCATCGCGCTCTCGAGCAGCTTCCGCTCGATGATGGCGATCGCCTCGGAAACCGCCGACTTGGACCGGTCGAGCCGCCGTGCGAGGTCGGTGAGGGTGATGCCCCGCGGGACGGCGAAATACCCGGCCGCCATCGCCTGCGTCAGCAGCTGGTGCTGCGAAACGGTCAGTTCCGGCAGATGGCTCCGCAACGGGCGTCGGCGGATCGAGACGATCTGGAACCGCGGGTCCACTTTCCCGGCATGGTCGAGCACCGCGCGGAACTCCGAGCGGCGGGCCACGACCTCCCAACGGATCACCCCGTCCTGGACGCGGAGCGGAAACTGGATCGGGATGCCGAGCTCGCGGTACAGGTAGATGATGGGAGGGTTCCGGTAGGTGATCCGGTAGAGGCACCCGTCGGCCACTTCGGCGAGGCTGTCGACCTTCAGGACATCCGGAAACCGGGCGAGCTCGCGGGCCCAGACCCCGGGCGGCTGTCCCCCGATCCAATGGTCGGAGACCGAGACGTCCTTGCTCACGTCGGCGCGATTCAGCACCTCGAGCGCGAGGTGCGGATGTCGCCGCGTGAACGCCCCGGTCCAGAGCTTCGCCGGAATCTGGACGCGCAACGTCGCGAGGAGGACTCGGTCCGGTTCGGCGTCCTTCTCCGCGTCTTGGAGTACCTGGAACCGAGTCCGGTCTCCGGACCGGTCAACCCGAGCGAGGCCCTCGGCTTCCTTGTCCATGGGCGAACGGTTCCCTCGGCTCACGTGATCCGGCGACCGCTGGCCCCCCTTACGGAGGTCGGTCGTCTCCCGGGAATCGGGGTCCGGCATATAAACGGAGGCGGGGCGATCCTCCGAGAACGGACCTTCTCCCGCCGGCTCCGGCAGGGCCGGGTTCCGCCCGGGAGGCGCGGGCTCGGGCCGTCGGCGTCCCGAACCCGTTCGGGAGGCCGAAGTCGTTCGGCGACCTATCTTGGGGTGGACGACGTATCCGACCGTGGGGCGAACCGGCCCCGACCCGCACATGTCGATCCAGCCCTGGGCGCCGCGCGCCCCATTGCGCGCCACCCTCCACCCGCCGGGAGAGTACCCCGACCGGAGAGTCCCTCCCCTCGGCCGGGCGATCCCGGACGCTCCGACCGGGACGGGTCGGCGACGACTCGGGACGACGGGGAATTCCGGCCTGGTCGACGGGGTCGTGCCGCTCCGCCTCTTCGACCGACCGACCTCGGTGCTCGTCTACGGCCCTTCCCGCGACCTCGTCAACCTCGCCGTCTTCGCGCTCGCGGAGGCGACGACCCCGACGTTCCAGTGGCTCGACATACGGGTCCCCGGCGAGACCCGGCTCGCCCTCGACCCCGTCGTGCTCGGATGGGTGGCAGCCGACCGCCTCTGGGCGGTGGAGAGCCCGGGGTCGCTCCAACCGAACGATCTCGGGGCGACCTCCGCCCTCTTCGCCCTCATCCGGTCGGACGAACCCCCGGCCACGGTGACGCAGATCACCGAGTTCCTCCGTCTGCCGGAGACCTCGCAGCGGATCCTCGCGGTACTTCCGGGCGACCGGCGCCCGGGGGTCGTCGCCGTCCCGAACGCCCATCGGGTCATGGCGAGCTTCTCGGCGAGCCAGGTCCCTGGGATCCTCCGTGCGCACCGGAATTCCGGATTCTCCGTCTACGCTGGGTACGCCGAGGCGGCCGGCACGGGCCGGTCCGCCTTCGACTTCGTCTTCCGCCTCGAGGGCGAAGGCGCGTCGGCCTGGCGGACGACCGCGTGCGTTTGCGAGCAGGGGATCCGGACCGGACCGCTCGCTGACGGGCGCCCGGTCCCTCTCGGACAGATCCCGCTCTTCGCGCGCGTCGTCGAGCGAGCAGCCTCTTCCGCCGGACCGGGCGAACGGGCCGACTAGGCCCGCAGCGACGTCTCCGCGACGCCGAGGGTCCGGCTCAGGGCCGCTTCGCGACCACCGAGGCCCCGCACTCCGGGCAAAACTTGGTGCCCGGGGGAATCGACGCCGCGCATGCGGGGCAAGGGACGGTCGGTCCCGCGGAAGCGGAAGCTCCGCGCTTGGGGAGGCGGCGGACGAGCGTGATCGCGATGATCCAGACGGCGACGAGCATCAAGATCCATGTCACGAACCCGATGACTCCGAAGATCAGCACGAGGGAGAGGGCCCCCGAGAACCCGGAGAACAGGCTCGAGAGCGGGTTGCTCGAGTTGTTCCCGCCATTGTTTCCGTTCCCGTTGCCATTTCCGTTCCCGTTCGACGAGGTGATCGTCACGCTGACCGAGTTCGACTGGGTCTGGTTCGTTCCGGAGTCGCTGACCGTCGCCTGGACGGTGAAGGTGCCCGTCGACGATGGATTGCACGAGAACGTGTCCTGGTTCTGCCCGCCGCACCCGGCCGGGAGCCCCGAGTAGGAGTAGATGTAGGGGGGCGTGCCGCCGGTCGCCGTCGTTTCGACGTTCATCGACTGGCCTTCGGTGAGCGAACTCGGGCTCACAGTCAGCGAGGCGGTGAGGGGTCCCACGGAGGGGTCGATCCGTGCCGAGGACGCGATCGCCGCGGATGCCGAGGAGGCTGGGTGGGCCCCGAGTTCCGCGGCGGGGGAATGGCCCCCGGTCCCGGAAAGGAGAATCAGCGTGGTGACGACGATCGCGAGCGCCAAGGCGGTACGGTTCGAATTCATCCTCGTTCCGAAGATCCCGGTCGCCGGACCGGGTTGTTCGAACGGACTGTCCGAACAATCGGGCTTCAATGTATCGTCGGAGGGGAGCGTGGTTTCCCAAGGTGTCAACCACCCATTCCGGGGCCCCTTCCGGCCGGCCTCTCCCGAACCCGACCCCGGAACGGGGAGAGTTATCGGGCCGAGGGCGCTCCGTCGAACGAGACGGGGCGGGAGGGTCAAGATCGGTGCGCGCGATGGTCCTCGACCGTCCGGGAGCTCCCCTCCGCTGGGACGAAGGGAGAGCGACGCCTCGCCCCGGCCCCCTTCAGCTCGTTCTTCAGGTCCGCGCCTGCGGAGTCTGCCGCACCGACCTGCACATCGCCGACGGAGAACTTCCCGACCCATCGCTTCCGCTCGTGCTCGGTCACGAAGTTGTCGCCGAGGTCGCGGCCGTGGGTCCGAACGCCCAGCGGTTCCAGGTCGGGGACCGGGTCGGTCTTCCCTGGCTAGGGTGGGCCTGCGGGAGCTGCCCGTTCTGCCGATCCGGGCGCGAGAATCTGTGCGACCGCGCGGTGTTCACCGGATACCACCGGGACGGAGGGTACGCCGAGGAGGTCGTCGCCGACGAGCGGTTCGTGTTCCGGATCCCGTCCGGGTTCGGGGACGTCGAGGCGGCGCCGCTCCTGTGCGCCGGGATGATCGGGTTCCGGGCCCTCCGTCTCGCCGGGCCCGCCGAGCGGATCGGTTTCTACGGATTCGGGGCGGCCGCCCACATCGCGATTCAGGTCGCCCGGTATCGTGGCCGGCAGGTCTATGGCTTCACCCGACCGGGGGACCAGACCGGCCAGCAGTTCGCCCGCACCCTCGGCGCTACGTGGGCCGGCGGATCGGACGAGACGCCCCCCGAGTTGCTCGACGCCGCCGTCATCTTTGCTCCGGTGGGCGAACTCGTGCCGAGCGCGCTCGCGGCGGTGGCGAAGGGCGGTACAGTCGTCTGCGCCGGCATCCATATGAGCGACATTCCATCGTTCCCCTACCGCCTCCTCTGGGGGGAGCGGAGCGTCCGCTCCGTCGCCAACCTGACCCGGGCCGACGGAACCGAGTTCCTCGCGCTCGCGGCGGAGGCGGGGATCCGCGCCCGGACCACCGCCTTCCCCCTCCGCTCGGCGAACGAGGCGCTCGCCCGCCTCCGGGACAGTCGCATCGAGGGGGCCGCGGTCCTCGTCCCGTCGCCCGACACACCGGGGTCGATCTCGCCCGGACGCGTCGGTCCGTGGGGAACGATGACGCTCGATCGCGAGGTGACGGTTCGGGTCGATGGCCGGACGCTCGACTGCTTCGAATCGCTGCCGGGCGACGCCGAGGAAGGGGTCCGCCGTCCCGCCGTCGTCGTGGTCCACGAGATCTTCGGCCCGGACGGCCACATCCGGGACGTCGCCCGCCGGATCGCGAGGCTCGGCTACGTCGTGGCCGCCCCTGACCTGTTCACGGGCGAGCTGCACGAGCTGCTGACGCCGCCGAACATCGCACTCGCCATGCAATCGTTCGCGGAGGCGCCGCCCGATCTTCGCCGGGACCCGTCCAAGTTAGCGGCGTTCGCGGCCACCCAGCCGCTCGAGCGAAGGCCGATCCTGGAGGCGTTCGGGAGGATCAGCGCCCCTCCGGTCCAGGCGGGACTCGCCCACGACCTTCACGGGGTGACGGAGTACCTGCGCGCCCGCCCCGAGGTCGACCCGGCCCGCGTGGCCTCGGTGGGCTTCTGCTTCGGGGGGGCGATGTCGGCCCGGCTCGCGACGGTCGACCCCGAGCTCCGGGGCGCGGTGATCTTCTACGGCCAGAATCCCCCGTTCGACACGATCCCGGCGATCCGGGCCCGGCTCCTCGGGCTGTACGGCGAGGACGACCCGGGGATCACGCAGACCGTTCCCGCGTTCGCCGCGGCCCTCGCGGCCGCCGGCAAGTCGTTCGAGTACCACGTCTATCCGGGCGCGAAGCACGCGTTCTTCAACGATACGCGGCCGATGTACCACGCGACGAGCGCGGCCGACGCCTGGGACCGAGTCGTTCGGTTCTTCGCCGAGACGCTCTCCGCGTGAACCGGTCCCAACGGGCTCCCGCTCGCTCGGAGCGGCTCCGGGGGCGAATCTACCGTCCCTGCCGCCGGAAGGCGATCACGGCGAGCCCGTTCAGGAGCACGCCGACGATCGCGATCGCCGCGAACGCCTGGCCGATCTCGGTCCAGTTGAACCCGGTGAGGATCATCGACCTCGCCGCCGTCGCGACGTAGCTGACAGGGTTGAGCTTCGAGAACGTCTGGACCCAGGCCGGCAGGAGGGCGAGCGGGACCATCGCCGTCGACAGGAACAGGAGCGGGAAGGTGAGGGTGAAGCTCACCATCATCGTCGATTCGGTGCTCTTCGTGAACAGCGCGACCGAGTTCGAGAGGCCGGAGAACGCGACCCCGAACGCGGCGGCGAGGACGACGATTACGAAGTCTCCGGCGAGGCCCGTCGCGAACGGGATCCTCCAGTGGAAGGCAAGGGTGAACGCGAAGGCGATCACGAGGACGATCCCGGCCTGGGCCGCCATCCGGATCCCGTCTGCGAGGAGCTTGCCGATGAGGACGGAGCTCCGGCGGATCGGGGCGACGAAGAACTTGTCCATGAACCCGGTCTCGATGTCGGTGACCATCGCGAACCCAGACTGGGACGCGCTCTGGATCGCCGTCAAGATCGCGATCCCGGGGAGCAGGACGGCGATGTAGTCGTACGGGAGCGGAGCCGCCCCGCCGGCCGTCGCGGCGCGCGAGAAAAGCGTACCGAACGTCTGGCTGAACAGTCCGAGCCAGATGAGGGGCATCAGGAGGGTGAACAACAGCAGGAACGGGTTCCGGCTCAGCTTGCGGAGGCTGCGGTAGCACACCCATCCGATCTCGCTGAACATCCCTCCAAAGCCGATTCCGGGAGTGGCGATCTTTGGGAACGCCCGGCCGTACGCCGTCTCGGTGTTCGTTTCGGTCGCCATCCTAGCGCCTCCCTCCCCGATTGAATCCGGGCCGCGTCATCGGCTTGACCTCTTCCACGCGCATCTCGCGTCCCGTGTGCTGCAGGAACACCTGATCGAGCGTCGGTGGAGACACCGCGACCTCCTTCACCGGGATCTTCTCCCGCTCGAGCAGCCGGAGGATCTCGACGAGCGTGGCCCCGCCGTTCCGGGCCCGGACCGACACCCCGAGGTCGAACGCGTTGGCGCCTTCGACGCCGGCGACCTGTCGGACGAGCTCAACGGCCCGGCTCCGACGGCCCTCGAACAGCTCGTCCTGCGGGAGGCGGATCGTGACGCTGTCGGCACCGATCCCGGCCTTGAGTTCGGCGGGGGTTCCCTCGGCCACGATCTTCCCGTGGTCGATGATGGCGAGCCGCTCGCAGAGCTGGTCGGCCTCCTCCATGTACTGCGTCGTGAGGAAGATCGTGACCCCCTGCTCCCGGTGGAGCCGTCGGAGATACTCCCAGACCGCGTTCCGGGTCTGCGGGTCGAGTCCGGTCGTCGGCTCGTCGAGGAACAGGATGGGGGGCCGGTGGACGAGGCCCGACCCGAGGTCGAGGCGCCGTCGCATGCCGCCGGAGTACGTGTACGCCGGCCGGTCGGCGGCTTCGGTTAGCTGGAGCACGGTGAGCAGCTCGTCCACCCGCTCCCGGACGAGCGCGCCCGGAAGGTGGTAGAGGTGACCCATGAGGGCGAGGTTCTCCCGGCCGGTGAGGTCCCCGTCGACGCCGATCGATTGCCCAGCGTAGCCGATCTTCTTGCGGATCTCACCGCCGTCCCGGTCGAGGTCGAGGCCGGCGACGGTCGCCGAACCGCTCGTGCGACCGAGCAGGGTCGTCAGGATCTTCATCGTCGTGGTCTTTCCCGAGCCGTTCGGGCCGAGGAAGCCGAAGAACTCCCCCTCGGCGACCGAGAACGTGATCCCATCGACCGCCCGGACCTCCGTCTCGGCGCGGGGGGCCCGCCCGCCGCCGTAGACCTTCACGAGGTCGTGGACGTCGATCATGGGGGCCGCGCCAGGGCTCCGTCCGACGGCGGCGCTCCGGGGCAGGGTTGCTGCGGCCGACATGGCGAGGGGTGGTGAGTCGTTTGCGAATAAATAGTTATCTTGTAAACTGTTCGATGGAGAGGCTTCTTGAGTCAGGAGGGGGTTGCGGGGACGGGCGCGATGGGGAGCACGGGGCGGGACGAGCTGGTCGAGGCGACGATCGGCCAGATCCGCAAGGTGTTCGCGAAGACGATCACCGACTACGGGAGTTCGACGGCCCGGACGCAGCTCCCGATGCTCCCGCACATGGCGCTGCACGCGACGCTCCCGAAGGGCGGGGCGACCCAGCGGCAGATGGCCGAGTTCCTCGGGGTCAGCTCGGGATACGTCACCGGTCTCGTCGACCGGCTCGAGGCGGCCGGGTTCGCCGAGCGGAAGCGGGACGCGAACGACCGTCGGGTCGTCCACGTCACGGCGACGTCCCGCGGCCAGCAGATGCACGACCGGGTCCACGCGGAGTCCCAGCGTCGGATCTCGACCGCGTTCGACGCGTGGTCCGATGCGGAGATCCGGACCTTCCAGCAGTTCCTCGCGCGCCTCGAGGCGGCCCACCAGAGGTCCCCCGTGGTCCCCACGACCCGACTCCACCGGCGGAAGCCGGACCCGTAGGTCCGCGCCGTTCGGCGCTCCGGCGCCCGGCTACGGGGGCCCGACGACGGCGATCGTGAAGCCGTCGTACCCTTTGCTGCCGACCGTCTGGATCGTGGTCGCCTCGATCCGGGGATTCATGGCGATCGCATCGTGCATCCGACGGACCCCGTCGACGTTCGGGTCGCCGGTGGCGGCGTCGGCGACCGCCCCGTTCCGGACCACGTTGTCGACGACGACGACGGTCCCGGGGCGGCCGAGGCGGACGGCCCACTCGAGGTACGTCGGGATGTTGGGCTTGTCCGCGTCGACGAACACGAAATCGAACGGAGCCGAACTCTCGGCGGCGAGCTTCGCGAGGGAATCGATCGCCGGTCCGACCCGTACCTCGACCAGGTGGTCGACCCCGGCCCGCGCGAGGTTCTTCTGGGCCACCGTGGCATGGGCCGGGTTGAGCTCGAGCGTAACGACCTGGCCGTCCGACGGCAGCGCCTTCGCGAGCCAGATCGCGCTGTACCCGCCCAGCGTTCCAATCTCGAGGACCCGTCGGGCCCCTTGGGCCCGGGCGAGCAGGTGGAGAAGCTTGCCCTGGAGCGGAGACACCTGGATGGCCGGGAGGTGCGCCTCCTCGGCCGACGCGAGCGCGGCCTCCAGCCCCGCGTCCGGGCGCAGCAACCGTTCCTCGAGGTAGTCGTCCACCGCGCTCCACCGGTCCGTCTTCATCGTTCCAGGCCCCCCGGGACTTGGAAGCGGTCGGGATTGATAGGCCCCCGGAACGGATCCGGTTCAACCGCCATGCTTCGTGGAGGAATTGCCCGCAGCCGTCCGGCTCAGGATCGCCTTACGTCGGGACATTCACGAGGAGGATCCCCTCCGCCGGGATCGACCACCCCGACGGCATCTGCCCCGCCGCATACTCGGCGACGATCGGAAGCGGCTCGCTGGGATTCCACGACCACGCGGTGGCGGACGACCCGAGCGGAAACCCGCTTCCGTTCAGGCTCAGGTCGAGATTCTCGGCCGCGTTGGCGTTCGCGACGAGGAGCGAGGTGGTCGTGGCGTTCGTCCCGACGACCGCGGCCATGTAGCTGGAATTGCCGAGGATCGTGGTGTTGTCGATCGCGCCAACCGACAGGTTCCGGAAGAAGTAAGCGTAAAGGTCGAACGTCGGACGGACGCTCCCGTTCTGGCCAATCAGGCCGAAGGGCAGGAGGCCGGCGGTCGACTGCAGGTCGAAGAAGCTGAACTGGCTCACGTTCTCCTGGAGTCCCCGCGCGACGGCGGCGGCGACGAGCGGAACGTCCGGGTACGACTGGACCAGGGAGAGTACTCGCCGTCGGTCGCGCCGTTGTACTCATCGACGAACACCGGCAGGTGGCAGGTGGGACAGCCGGCGGCCACCGCGGCCTCGGTCGCCGCGTAGTCGGTCGGGAACCCGTGGGAGAACCCGACGGAGAGGAACTCCCCGACCGAGCCGGTCGCGGGGGCGAGGCTCGCCGGGTAGGAGTGGTAGGCGATCGCCGAGAGGTTCGGCCCGTCGAGCTTGGCGAGGGCGGTCAGCCACGCCGCACCCGCGGCGCCGCCCACTTCCGATTGGATCCCGATTACGCGGATCCCCGGGTCGACCAAGCTCATTGCGGCGATGTCCTTCTGGACCGTGACCGCGTACTCCTGCGGGGTCGGCGTCGACTCGTCGTTCCACCGCCAGCTCGTCCACGGGATTCCGTAGTGAGTCCACGATTGTGGCTCGTTGCCGATCGACCAGTACGCAGGGTGGTACCCCAGCGTCTGTTCGACGTACTGAACCGTGACCGCGGCGGCCCCGGGATTGTTGATCTCGCCGGGGACGGAGAAGATCGCCTGGCAATCCCGGGCCCGACAGAACTTGACGAACGCCACATCGCTCGCGTTGGGTCCCGACGGAGTGCCGTTCGGCGAGTACGAGATCCCGGTCGTCTGGTTCGCGTTGTCGCCCCCGCCGCCCCACCGGAAGTACGTGATGGGGGTCTCGTTGAGCTGGGCGGAGAGGGCGGGGCTGTTGATCTGGACCGCGTGGGCCCCCACCGCCCAGAGGGTGGCCGGGGGCTCGGCCACGACCGATCCGATCGAGAGGACGCCATCGACCGTCGGGTTGTTCGTCCCGACGATTCGGGGCGCCACGATCACCACGAAGAGACCGACGACCACCACGAGCACGACCACCGCGATCGTCACGATGTACGGACGGAGCCGACGGTAGGCGGAGTTCGACCGGACCCGACGGGCCCGATGGACCGCCCGCGCGACGCGGGCGGGGAGCTTGCGGCGGGCCATGGTAATTTCCGCCTCGACGGGGGGTTCCCGGGGAAGCTAGCAGGTACCTGGCGGCGTCGACCTCTTGAACGTGCGTCTGGAGTCGCGGTTCGTCCGAAGCCCCGGCCGACGGGGGCGTGCTTTGGTCGGGAGGGTGCCGAGCGTTCTCCCCGGCGCGCCGGTGCCCGTCGGGACGCTCAGTCGAACTTCGTGTGCAGCGAGTAGAGGATCATTCCGAACCCCGCGGCGAGGAAGCCGACGCAGCCGAACTGGGCGTAGAACAGGCTCGAGCTCGCGTCGTAGATCCCGAACCACGAGCCGGCGGTGCCGACCGAGAGGAACGCAAACCCGGTCGCGAGGGCGAGCATGCTCCGGCTGCCGGTCTTCCGGTACGCCCGGAACCCGTAGACGGTGACGGCGAGGCCGAGGAGGAGGACGATCAGCCAGGACATCGAGATCGTCCACAGGTCGGTCGCACTCGTGTAGCCGCTCATCGTCCGACCTCCCGACGGAAATCCTTCCACATCGTCTGCAGTCGTTCCGTGGCGAGGTCCCGGTACTTAACGTCGATTCGCAACGTGCGACCGTACATCTCGACGGCGAGCCGCTCGAGGAGGCTGCGGTAGAGGTCGACGCGTTTCCCCTCCGGGGTGATCGCCGTCCGCTGAATCCCGACGAGGCCGATCTCCTGGAGGTCGTGGAGCTTCCGGTAGAGGGTGCTTTGGGGAATCCGGTTGGAACTCAGCATCTCCTGCGCCGACATCGGGGCGTCGTTGAGCATCAGGAGGATCTCCCGGGCGGCGGGGTCGCCGAGCGCGTCGAGCACGCGCTCCTTGCGATTCGCCGGGCTGGGACTGGCGGCGGGGACCGGCGGGGTTCCGGCATCCGCGGTCAGAAGGCCCCCCTCGCTAGTTTCCCCACTCGCCGATTCCCAGTCGTGGGAACGATTCGAAGGAACCGAGCCGCCGGGCGTTTCCCCGGGCCGCGGGGAGTTCTGCCCGGAGCGCGGCGTCCGCCGGACCGGATCGCCGCCGGGGGGCCGCGGGTCGTGCGAGCACTCCGCATGCGGCGCGAGCCACCTTTGCCCCTGCCTTTACAGTTTCCGACCAAACCCGAACCGGGAGCGGACGCGTGCGAGCGGTCCGGACGTCTGGCCGTCGGAGACGCTCGCGACCCGTCCCCCGCACGGGCCGGGACCGGGGGACGCGCCGGCCGCCGGACCGACGCGAACCGGGCGTTCTATCGTCGTGCGGAGCCCTCGCATGGCGGGGGAGGCGTTACGTAATGAGCCGGGGCGGCTCGGTCCATTGAGTACAGAGCATGTCTGCGCATTGCCCGTCCTGTGGTGCCGATGTCGAAGTGACCCCCCGCGCGATCGAAGTCGAGGCCGGCACCTGCTCGGGCTGCTCGCGCGCGTTTCTCCTGCTGCCCGCGAACGCGGACCTGACGACGACCACCGTCGTCGCGGCCCCGTCCACCGACGCCTCCGACGACGACGAGGAAGAGGAGCTCTCCGCCAATTGCGCCGAATGCGGCGGGACCCTCATCCTTTCGGTCGACGATGAGAACGTCCTCGCGGCGACGTGCGAGGACTGCGACACCGCGTTCCGACTCGTTCGGTCCGACGCGCCCGACGCCCCGGAGGGACCCGCCGAACCAGGGATCCCGGTTCCGAGCGACGAGCGACCGGCCCGCCGCCCGCGCACCTTCGAGGATGCCGACGACCGGCCGTCCCGCGGAGGCGGCGGCGGGGGACGCGACTGGAACTCCGCCCCCCAGAGCCGCGCGCGGCCGTGCCGCAAGTGCGGCGGCCCGATCGTTTTCTCCGACGACCCCGCGGGTGGGATGGTCGGGACGTGCCAATCGTGCGGCAACCGGTTCAACCTCCGGCCCCGGACCGAGGGCGGTGGCGGCGAGCGCCGCTACGGCTCGGGTCCTCCCCGGCGCAGCAGCGGCGGGCCACCCCCCTGGAAGTCCCGGGGCGGCTCCGGCGGTGGCTTCGGGGGAGGCGGCGGCGCGCGCCGCCGCCCCGGCGGCTGGAGCAGCGACCGCGGCCGCTCCGACTCCGACGACGACCGGCGGGACCGCCGGCGCCGACGGGACGATTAACCCGACCGCGGTTCCCGGCCCGGCCCCGGAAGTTCGGGGTCGAGCGGCGCCGACCGGAGTTCGATCGCCCTCCTCCACTGGAGTCCGACAGAGGTTCCGACCTCCGGTCGCGGTGTGCCTCCGGGACGGCGACACTCGACGCGGGACCCGTCCGAGATCTCGACCTCGATGATCTCGGTCTCTCCGGCAGAACCAGCCAGCACCACGACACCGCTCGTCATTCCTGTTCCGGTGGGGACGAGCTCGACCTCGAGCGGGGAGACGGCCAGCTCGGCCCCCTTCCGACCGACGACATTGTAGCCGAGGAAGCGGGCCGCGTCCGCGGACGCCGGGGCGCCGAACACCGCCTCGGGGCGGCCGACCTGGCGGACTCGGCCCCCCGACAGGAGGACCACCCGGTCGGCGAGAAGGAGACCCTCTTCCCGGTCGTGGGTGACATGGAGGGCGGCGGTGCCGGTCGCGGTGAGCGCCCGGCGGAACTCGCTCCGGAGGTCCCGACGGATCTCGACGTCGACCGAGGCGAACGGCTCGTCTAGGAGCACCAGGGGCGGTTCCGGAGCCAGGGTCCGAGCGAGGGCGACGCGCTGCCGCTCGCCCCCGCTCAAAGCATCCGGGGCCCGGTCGGCGAGGGCCCGAAGCCGAAGGAGGTCGAGCAGGACGTCGACCCGTCGGTCGACTTCGGCGCGGGGCCGGCGCGCGACCCCGAGCCCGTAGGCGATGTTCTCCCACACCGATCGGTGCGGGAACAACGCCGCTTCCTGGAAGAGCATCCCGATCCCCCGTCGGTGCGTCGGAACCCCGTCGAGGGACCGTCCTCGGAGCACGATCGTCCCCGCTGTCGTCCGCTCCAGCCCGACGAGGCAGCGCAGGAGCGTGGTCTTCCCGCTCCCGTTCGGACCCATCAGGACGACGAACTCGGAGGCTGCGACGTCCAGGTCGACGTCGGCGAGGACCGGCTGGGCGCCCCACGCGGCTCCGAGGCCCCGGACGGTCAGGCACTCAGAACTCGACACGACGTCCTCCCCGGACGATGACCACGAACCCGGCGAGGCTGACGAGGACCAGGAGCCCGGCGGCCGCCGCCGCCTCGACCGGGAGGCGGAGACCCTCGAGCCGGTAGAGCTCGACGGGGAGGGTCGTGAACGTCGGGGTGGCGAGGAAGTACGTCGCCGTGAACTCCCCGAAGCTGAGGGCGAAGGCGAAGAGGCCGGCGGTCACGAGGCCGTCCCGGATGAGGGGGAGCTCGACGTCGAGGTACGCCGACCAGCCGGTCGCCCCCAGCGTCTCGGCCGACTCCCGCAGCGCCCGCGGGAGGCGCCGAAGCGCCACCTCGACCGCCGGGAGGGCGAACGGGATCGCGAGCGTGGCCTGGGCGAGGAGGATGAGGACGCCCACGGTCGCGCTCCCGCCGAAGACCGGCCGCCAGAACTGCGAGAGCGCGAACGAGAGGACCACCGGCGATACGACGAGCGGGGCGAAGACGAGGGCGCGGAGGGCGCGGGCCGTCCCCGGCCGGGCCGCGATCCCGAACCCGCTCGCCACGGCGAACAGGAGGGCGAGCGACGTGGCGACCCCGGCGAAGAAGATCGAGTTTCCGGTCGCTACGAACGTCGAGACCCCCAGCCGGGCGGTCACGTTCGCGCCGAACAACGAGGCGAATCCGGAGAAGGGAGACCCGCCCGGGACCGACGGGCGGCTGGCGGCGTCCAACACGGCGCCGAGGACGCCGACGACCCCGAGCGCGAGGGCCGCGGCGGCGGCCGCGAGCGGCCAGACGAGCGGCTGGCGCCACGGGACCGGTCGGGGGGGGCGTTCGCGGGTCCGGCGGGCCGCGCGGAGGCGGCCCACGAGCGTGAGGTAGAGCGCGGCGGGAAGCGCGAGGAGCACGACGAGCAAGAGCGCCAGGGCGGCAGCTCCGGCCGGGTCGAGGAACACCTGGTCGAGCGACCAGATCCGGGCCTCGACGGTGTAGCAGCTCGCCCCGCAGAGGAGGAGCGGCGCCGCGAACGCGAGGGCCGAAAAGAGGAACGTGAGCACGGCACCGGCGGCGGCGCCGACGAGGGCGGGACGACCCCAGGCGTCCCGGAAGGCGGCCACCGGACCTCCCCCGAGGGTGGCGACGGTCTCCTCCAACGCCGGGGAGGCCGACTCGACCCCGACGGCGGTGAGCAGCGCGACGATCGGCGTGTTGTACAGCACGTTGGTCGCGACGATCCCTCCGAACCCCGAGCCGAGGACGCCGCTCGCGGGGGCGACCGAGGAGACGACCCCGCCCGCGCCGAACAGCGTCTCGACGCCGAGGACCATCGCGAGCGGCGGGAGGAGGAACGGCACGATCAGCACCGCGAGGAGCTCGCTCCGGCCCCGGAACCGGTACCGGCCGACGAACGCGCCCGCCGGGAGACCGAGCGCCGTCGCCACGGCCGCGCTCGCCCCTCCCTGCTCGAGCGAGTTCCGGAACGCCTGGACGTTCAGCGGGTCGTCGGCGACTCGAACGAGGCCGGAGAGCCCGCCGTCGACGGCGACCCCGTTCGCGAGCAGCAGCGCCGCCGGGACGATGGCGAACGCGGCCACGAACGCGACGACCGGGAGGAGCGGGACGACCTCCCCGAGCCGCCGCGTCAGCCGTACGCGTTCTCGATCGTCTGCCATTCCGAGAGCCACCCGTTCGGCCCGGTCAGGTTGGCGGCCGCCTCCGAGGGCGTGAGGTCCGCGTTCAGCGGGGTGATCGTCGCCGGGTCGATCGCCGACGCGTAGACCGACGGGAGAGTGACCGTCGTGTTCGCCGGATACTCCCACTCGTTCGTCGGGATCTCCGACTGCACGGCGCCGGAGAGGAACCAGTCGACGAACTGCTCGTCCAGCGACAGATGCCGCGTGCCGTGCACGATCCCGATCCCGTAGATCGTCTTCCAGCCGTACGACGTGCCGTTGTCGTGGGCGACGGTGGAGCCGAACGCCCCGGGGGTTCCGTAGTACGCCTCGTACGCGGGGTCGGAGGAGTAGCTGACGACCATCCCGGGGTTGTCGGGGGGCGTGGAGAACTCGGTGAACGCCGTCGACCAGTCCGGCGCGACGTGGAGGTGGGGGTCGACGTCCTTCCAGAACGTGGTCCAGTCCGTGTGTTCGACCGCCGCGGCGTACTCGATCTGCCAGAGGAGGAACTCCTCGCCGGTGATGTCGAGCGTCGGGTCCTCGATGAGGAGGTTCGAGGCCCAGGTCGAGTTCGCGGCGATCTCCGGGAACGAGAGGTTCGCCACGGCGCCGCCCGTCGACGCGGCGAACGTGGTGTTGTAGTCGAACGCGAGGTAGCCGTACTGGTACGGCGTGACCGAGTGGTCGGGTGCGATCTCCGCCACCAGGGAGGCGGGCACGTTCGCGAGCTGCGGAGACGTGTAGGGGACGAGGAGTCCGAGCGCATCCGCCTGGGGAGCCGTCACCTCGTCGAGCCCGATGACCAGGTCGGCCGACGGGGCGTTCGCCTCCGAGAGGAGGGTCCCGACGAGCGTCCCCGGGGGGTACTCGACGTCGATGTGCACGTGGTGGGCCGCCTCGAAGGCCCCGAAGACCGCGGCGTCCGCCGCCGCGGTGTCGTTCGTGCCGGTGAACAGGCTCTGGTAGGTGTACACGACCAGCGTCGGCTCCCCCGCGCCGGCGGTTCCCGCCTCGTAGGCGTACACGCCGTATCCGGCGATCGCCACCACCACGGCGATGGCCACGACGGCCACGACGCGGATCCCGCGACCGGGCATTCGGCGTTTGGGCGGGACCGCTCCCCGAGTGTCAGTTGGACCCATCATCTCCGGTGCCGGCCGGAGTCGCTATGGAGCCCACCATCGCTTTCCCTGCGCGGGCATTGCCCCGATCAGGTTCATGGGGTCGACGGGCGGGGCCCGTCCTCTCAGCCGTTCCATAGCTCCCCCAGCCAGCGGCCCGAACGTCGGAACCCCTAAGACGGTTCCGCCCGCGGGACGACTTCGGATCCCCCGCGTCCCGGGGCCCCGCTCCCCTAGGGAAAGTGCTCGGCGACGACCCGTCGCCAGGCTCCGGTCCGGGCAAGGATTCCCATCGCAAGGCCAAGGTAGGACCCGACGATCCCAAGTCCCGCGCCGAACAGGACCCAGCGTTCGTGCCACCCGAACGCCACGAGCCCCCCGAGGGCGGCGCCCAGGAGCGCGCCGGAGGTCACGCGGAGGGCGTTCGAGGATTCTCGCGACCGGACCGTCTGGGTGACCCAATCGAGCCACGCCGGTGCCGGACAAACCGCCAAGACCACCCCGGCCAGTGGCATCGTGGTCAGCGCGGCGAACGAGGCGCTCGCGAGAAACAGGCCCAGGAACGCGACGAACCCGACCAGCTCGCCGCTGCAGCGGGCGCAAAAGTGGAGCGTGCGACCGCGCAACCGGACTTCCAGGGTCCGACAGGACCCGCCGGGGACGTGGTGGGCGAGGAGATACTCCCACTCGGGTGCCGGAACCCCAGACAACGGTTCTGCCGGCATCCTCCGCCGCCAAGGCTCCACCCTCGACGTTTATTAGAAAGGACGGCATCCGCCGGACCTGTGTCGGGGTATCAGCAACCGCCGCCCATGCCGGCCGGGCCCGTCCAGATGAAGCGCAAGTTCACTCTCTGGGTCCTGATCGTGCTCGTCCTGGTGTGCTGGCCCGCCGCGATCGTCTACTACTTCACTCGCCCCAAAGTTCCCGTCCAAGAGATGCGGTAGGTCCCCTACCCGCGGCCCGCCCTTCGGCGGCATTCCGCTACCGTCCGAGGCCAGTGTTGGGGCCCCTTCCGCCCCACGGGACAGAGGCTCCAGACGCTCGTCCGCGGTCGCATCCGCGCCCGGGCATCGCGCGACCCGCTCGCGCTCCGAAGGAAGTCCGTCGGCGGGCCGACACGCGCGTCTTATAGCGTTCCTTCGTCCTTGCCGGCCGATATGGGAGCCGGGATGGAGAACCTCCGATTCGGGACCGAGCTCGTCAAGCGCGGGTTCGCCCGGATGCAGCAGGGGGGCGTCATCATGGACGTCACGACGGCCGACCAGGCGTCCGTCGCCGAGGAGGCCGGCGCCGTCGCCGTCATGGCGCTCGAGCGGGTCCCCGCCGACATCCGCGCCGCCGGCGGGGTCGCCCGGATGGCCGACCCGGTCAAGATCCGGGAGATCACCGAGCGGGTCTCGATCCCGGTCATGGCGAAATGCCGGATCGGTCATTTCGCCGAGGCCCGGATCCTCGAGGCGCTCGGGGTCGACATGGTCGACGAGTCGGAGGTCCTGACTCCCGCCGACCCGTTCCATCACGTCGCGAAGAAGCAGTTCACCGTCCCGTTCGTCTGCGGCGCCCGAACGCTCGGCGAGGCGCTCCGGCGCATCGACGAGGGGGCGGCGATGATCCGCTCGAAGGGAGAGGCCGGCACCGGCAACGTCGTCGAGGCCGTCCGACACATTCGGCAGATCACCGACGAGATCGCCCTCGTGAAGAAAGGGTCGAAGGTCCAGATCGCCGAATTCGCGAAGACCGAGCGGGTCCCCGAGGCGCTCGTCCGCGAGGTCAAGGAGCTCGGACGACTCCCCGTGGTCAACTTCGCCGCCGGCGGGATCGCGACCCCCGCCGACGCGGCGCTTTGCCGACTCCTCGGCGTCGACGGCGTCTTCGTGGGCAGCGGGATCTTCAAGGCCGAGCATCCGCTGAAGACCGCCCGGGCGATCGTGGAGGCGTCGAGCCACCCGGACGACGCGGCGCTCCTCGCCAGGGTCAGCGCCGGGATCGGGGAGCCGATGCGGGGGTTGGACGTCGCCCAGATGGCGAGCCACGACCTCTTGCAGAACCGGGAATCGGTCCCCGCGGCCCGCCGGTCGGAGTCGGCGGCGTGAGCGGCGCGCGCCCCGTTCGCGGGCGCACGTAGGGTCCCGTGCGGATCGTCCAGGTCTCGCCGTTCTACGCCCCGCACGCGGGCGGCGTCGAATCGCACGTCCGGGCGATCTCCGGCGAGCTCGTCCGCCGGGGCCACGAGGTGACGGTCGTGACGTCCCGGTACGACCCGGACCTCCCGGAGTCCGAGACGATCGACGGGGTACGGGTCGTGCGGGCCCGCACCCGGGCCGTCCTCTTCCAGACCCCCATCGACACCGGGGTCGGGGCGGTCCTCCGGACGCTCGACGCGGATGTCGCCCACCTCCACTATCCGCCTCCCCTGACGTCGTTCTTCGCGACCCGGGCCCTCGCGAGGACCCGCACGCCGGCGTGCCTCACCTACCACTGCGACCTCTATCTCGGCGGCCCCGGGGGCCGGGTCGCGACCGCGCTCTACGAGCGGGTCCTCCTCCCCCAGACCCTCGACCGCGTCGGCCGGATCGTGGTCCACACGCGCAGCTACGGGCTGACGTCCCGGCCGCTGCGGGGGCGGGACCTCACCGTGATCCCCTCCGCGGTCGACCTCGACCGGTTCCGCCCCGATATCGACGGGAGCGCGGTCCGTGCGCGCCTCGGCCTGGAGGGCTCCCGCGTCCTCGTCTTCACCGGTCGGCTCGTCCCGCACAAGGGCGTGGACGTCATCGTGCGCTCGCTCCCTCAGCTCCCGGCGGACGTCCGGCTGCTCGTGGTCGGGCGGGGGCCCCGACTGCCCGAACTCCACGCGCTCGCCCGCCGGCTCGGGGTCGACGACCGGATCCGGTTCTGCCCGGACGTCTCCGATGCCGAGCTCCCGCAGTACCTGCGGGCCGCCGACCTGTTCGTCTTCCCGTCCCAGAATCGGCTCGAGGGGTTCGGCCTCGTCGTCGCCGAGGCGCTCGCCGCCGGGCTGCCGGTCGTGATCGCCGACATGCCGGGGGTCCGCGAGGTGATCGAGCCGGGGGTCGAAGGGCTCCTCGTGGAGCCGATGATCCAGCGGGACCTCGTCGCGCAGGTGACGACACTGCTCGACGACCCCGAGCTCCGCCGGACGATGGGGATCGCCGGCCGCAAGCGGGCCGAGACCCGCTACGGGCTCCCGACGGTCGTCGACGAGCTCACGCGGGTGTACCGATCCCTGAGCGCAGCTGGTTGATCTGGTCCATCAGCCGCTTCGCCTCGGCGCCGGCGGCCTTCTTCCAGTCGGCGCCGCCCGAGGCGTAGAGGATCCCGCGGGACGAGTTCACGAGGAGCCCCCGGCCGTGGCCGTCGACCCCTTCCCGGACCGTCGCGGAGAGCTGGCCGCCCTGCGCGCCGACCCCCGGCACGAGGATCGGGACCTCGTTCCCGAGCTGGGCCCGGGCGGCCCGGATCGCGTCGATGTACGTCGCGCCGACGACGGCCCCCGCGTTTCCGTGGAGCGCGGAGAGACGCGCCACCTCGCCCACGACCGCGAGCCAGAGCGGACCGCGGGGGGTCGGGATCTCCTGGAAGTCCGGAGCGCCGTTGTTGGAGGTGTGGGCGACGATGAACACCCCTTTCGACGGGTCCTCGCTGAACGGCTCGATCGTCTCCCAGCCGAGCCACGGGGTGACGGTGAGGGCGTCGAACCCGAACTGGCCGAACACGCCGTCCCGGATGAGCCGCATGATGTTCGGAATGTCGTTCGCCTTCATGTCGAGGATCCGGAGCTGCTGCGGGCCGATCTTCCGCACGAGCCGTTCCATCTGCGCGACGCCGGCCGGGCCGAAGGCAAGGTACGTGCCGAGCTGCATCTTGTACGCCGCGGCGTACGGCCGGGTGGCTCCGACCACCCCATCGAGGAAAGTCGGCAGTCGCCGGGCCGCCGGCAGCCGCTTGATCGGGGTGGGAAAGAGCGCGGGGTCCGGGTCGAGGCCGACGCAAACGAGCGAGTTGCGGGCCCGAAGGATCCGGTCGACCCGGGCCTGGAACCGCTCGGGCACGACGAGAACCGGGAGCGTTCGCGGAGAAATAGCTTGTGCCGGCGAGCTCGATGGGGGCGAGCTCATTTCACCCGAGCTCCCGCGCTTTTATCCAAGCCGAAGCCTCGGAGACCTCTCCGGACGCGAGCGATGCCGACCCCAGTCCCCCCCGATCCGGACGGTCCGGCCGAGGTCCTCTTGCGCGACCTCCGCGCGAACGCCGACCCGGTGTCGGTCGTTGCCCGGGTCGTCACCGCGCAACGGCGCGAAGTCACGCGGAAGTCCGACGGGGGCCGGAGGCCGGTCCTCTCCGGGGTCCTCTCCGACGGGACCGCCTCGGTCCGGTTCACCTGGTGGGACCCCCCGAGCGAGCCGATCGAGCGGGGCGAGATCCTCCGGGCCGTCAACGTCCAGGTCCGCGAGTGGCAGGGGCACCTCGAGCTGACGTTCAACTGGAAGAGCCGGGTCGCGCCGGCCGGGGAAGCGGAGCTCCCGGTCGTCCGGCCCGAGGACGTTCCGGTCCAACCGTTGACCGGCCTCCGGGCCGGAGCCGAGGGGGTCCGGGTCGTCGGTCGCATCGTCCGGGTCTCCCCGAAGACCGTCAGCGTCGGGGAGGAGCGCCGACTCCTCCACGAGGGGGTCGTGGCCGACGCGAGCGGGGCGGTCGCGTTCACGGCGTGGTCCGATTTCGGTCTCCAACCGGGGGAGGCCGTCGACGTGTCCGGCGGGTACGCCCGGGTCTTCCGCGGCCGGCCGCAGTTGGTGCTGGACGAGCGTTCGACCGTCCGGAGGGTCGCGGGGACCGGACTTCCGAGCACCGCGGACCTCGCCGCGGGGGCGGGGAAGCGGATCTCCGACATCGAGGCCGCGGGAGGGGGCGAGCTCCTCGAGGTCCGCGGCGTGGTCGTCGGGCTCCTTCCTCCGAGCGGGCTCGTGTACCGGTGCCCGGAATGTCGGCGGGCCGTCCGGCAGGGGGTCTGCCGGGTCCACGGGAACGTGACGCCGGAGCCGGACCTCCGCAGCCGGCTCGTCCTCGACGACGGCACCGGCGCGCTCACCGTCAACGCCGGTCGTCCGGCGACCGAGGCGCTCTGGGGCCGAACGCTCGACGATTGCCTGCGCGAGCTCGCGGCGACGGCGGACCCCGGGCGGCTCGAGGACCATCTCTTCGCCACGGTGTTCGGACGACGGCTCGTGGTCCGGGGGCGGGGTTCGGTGGACGACTTTGGCGTGACGATCCAACCGGAATCGATCGACCCGTTTCCCACCGACCTGGCTGCGCGCAGTCGACACCTCGCCGAGGTGCTGGGGAGAACGGGCCCGTGACCGGTCGGGAGCCGGCGTGGAGGGTTCTCGCCCAGGAGTTCAGCGCCTCGGTCGAGGAGGAGAAGGGGGTTGGCGAGCGGGCCGCATCGTATCTCCTGAGCCCGCTCGGCGCCCGGATGAATCGGGTCCTCCTCGCCGGGGTTCTTTCCTCCGCCGAGCCGGTCGGTCGCGACCCTGAGAACCCGCTCTACCGCGCCCGGATCCAGGACCCGACCGGGATGGTCCCGGTGACCGCAGGTGGATTCCAGCCACGGGCGATGGCGGCGCTCCGCGAGATCACCTCGCCGACCCCGGCGATCGTGGTCGGAAAGGTGAATCTATTCCGGGGCCGGGACGGAACCTCGTACGCCTCGGTCCGGGCGGAGACGGTCCGGCCGGCGAGCCCAGACGAGGTTCGAGGCCATCTCGCGGACGCGGTGGAGCAAACCGCTGAACGGGTGCGTCTCGTACGAGCGCTCCGGACCGAGCCTCCCGCCTCCGACTCCCCGGTTCTGGGGTTTCCGGTGGGATGGGTTCGGTCGGCCCGGGAGGCCCGTCGCCGGTATCCGACCGTCGACCTCGCGACCTTCCTCCCTCCTCTGCAGGCGACGCTCCGGACGGTTTCGGGCGAAGCGCCTCTCCCGGCCCCAACCTCGCCGTCCGCCCCGTCCCCCCCGGCGGAGAGGCCCCGAGGGGAGTCGTCCCCGTCCGCGCGCATCACGCGCTCGCCACCTCCACCGGCCCCCTCCGCCCCCTCCGCGAGCGAGCGGGCGGAGGAGTCGGCGTTCCTCGACGTGATCGACCAGCTGGCCGAGCGGTCGGCCGACGGCTACGCCGAGATCAACGAGGTCGTTCGTGCGGCGGCGCGCTCGGGGGTGACCTCGCAGAGGGCCGAGGAGTTGCTGAGCCGCCTCGAGGAGAGCGGCGCCGTCGAGGAGCCGATCGTCGGGAAGCTCCGGCGCGCGTGACCGAAGCCGGCCCACCCGGCCAGGCGGGGACCGGTCCACCGTAACGAGTGGCTCCACGCCGCCCTTCGGGGCTATGCACCGGCACCGCGCCATCCGCCCGCCTCGAATTCCCACGAGAGTCCGAACGAAGACGTTCCGCGAACTAGATATATTCGGACGCAAGAATACGCATTAATACGGATTATGCCCTCGAATTCCCGCTCCGGTCGACTCCCCCGCCACGCCCTCGTTGGCGTCGGGTCGGGGATCGTCGGCGCGGCGGTGATCCTGACCAAGACCGGGAGCACCACCTTCGGTCCGTTCCTGCCGAGCGCCCCCCTCGGGCTAGGGTCGATGATCGTTCCCTTTGTGAGCCTCCTCGCGCTGGTTGGCCCGACCGGGCTCACCTTCCCCTGCTGGGTGAGCGACTCGACTTCGCCGGGCGCCCGGGCCTGGCGCTGGCTCGTGGGCCGGCGGAGCCACTAGTCGCCCCGGCCTCGGAGGGGGATTTATATCCCTCCCCGGTTCGGGGGCGGGGGAATGAGGAACACCTGTCTCTCCGATTCGATGACGAGACACGCGACAGACTGACCCCCACCTTCCTCGAGCAAGCATCCGGTCCATGGCGAACGAGCCGTCCCGTCTCCCTGTCATCATCCTGATCATCGTCGTCCTCATCGTCGGGGGCGCCGCGGCGGGGTACGTCTACTACAAGTCGGAGACAACGGCCCCCGCGTCTCCGGTCCTGGTCGAGGTCGGGGACAACGTCACAGTGACCTACATCGGCGTCCTCGCCTCCGGCCCCGAAGAGGGGAAGGTGTTCGACACCTCGGTCTACCAGGTCGCCACCAACAACGCGACCTGGCCGAAGGCGCTCGAGTTCGGGTTCCGCGGCGGCCCGTCGACGTACACCCAGCTGGGGGTCCACGTGGGCACTCTGAACGCCTCGAACGTGACCCTCAACAACTACAGCTTCGTCCAGGTCGTCCCCGGGTTCTGGGAGGGGCTCGTCGGCATCCCGGCGAACATCACCCACACGATCGTCGTGCCGCCGTCCCTGGGGTACGCCGCGTACCCCTGCAACCTCGTCCAGCCCCTGCAGTTCCACGTCCCGGTCTACGAAACGTTGCTCGGGGCTGAGTTCCAGAAGCTCTACCCGGGCACGACCGCGACGACCGGGGCCACGTTCCAGGACCCATCGTACGGGTGGACGGTCGACATCCTCAGCGCGAACGCGAGCTCGGTCTCGATCGAGAACCTCGCCCAACCCGGCCAGGTCTCCCACCCGAACGGCTGGCCCGTCACGGTTACCAACGTCTCCTCCACCGCGAACGGCTCCGGGCAGATCACCCTCGTGAACGACCTCAACCCCTCCGACGCGGGAAAGGTCGCCGGAACGAGCGCGGCCGGCTACTCCTGCGCCGGGCAGAGCGCGAGCCGCTACATCGTCTCGGACGTGAACGAGACCAGTGGGACGTTCACCGAGGACTTCAACCAGGAAGTCGCAGGCCAGACCCTGATCTTCCTCGTGAAGGTCATCAACCTGTTCTCGCCGTCGGTCGCTCCGACGGTGGCCGCGTAACGGGCGGCCCCGTCAGCCGCGCAGCGTCACGCGGCCGCGTTTCATGAGCTCCTCGAGCTGGGCGTCCGCGGCCTGGGAGTACGCGCGCTCCCCGGCGACGTTCTCGCGGACCTGGCGGTTGTAGTCGCCCACCGTCTTCTTCGCCTCGACCCGGCGGTCGCGGGAGGCCCGCAACCGGGCGTTGACGTCCCGCTCGAGGGTCCGGATCTCGTCGGAAAACGCGTCGACGCGGGCCATCACGGCCCCCCGCTCCTTCGCCTTCTCCCGGACCTGGGCGAGAAGCCCGCCGACGTCGACCAGCCGGTCCCGGATGGCGGTCATCGCCCGCTCCCGCTCGACCCGCAGCCGCTCGAATTCCTCCTGGATCGCGTCGAGCTCCGCCTTGCGGGCGCGAATGGCGTCCTCGGCCGCCTTCCGCTTGGCGAGCGCCGCCTGGATCGCCGCCCGGTCCTTCTCCGCGGCGGCGAGCTGGGTGCGGAGGCTCCGCATCCGGTCGATCAGCGCGTTCTCCTCCTTGAGGGGGAGCGCGGTCGTCTGCTGCCGGACCTCGAGGCTCTCCACCTCCCGCTTGAGCTGCTCGGGGGTCGCGTGGTCTCCCTTCGGGATCTCCCCGCGAACGAGCCGGGCGGCGACGATCGATTCGTCGAGCTTGGAGCGAGCCGAGTCCCGGGCCCGCCGGAGCTCGGAGAGCCGTCCGCCGAGCTCCTGGTGCGTCTGGTAGAGGTCCTCGACGGCGGCCTGTCGGCGCTGCCGCTCGTCGTAGAGGTCTCGCTGCCCATCGGAGAGGGCGTGGACCTGGTCCAAGAGCGCCGCGCGCCGTTGGTACAGGTCGCGGAGCTTGCCTTCGGCCCGGTAGACCGCATCGCGGTCCTCCCGCTCCTCGCGCTCCGCTTCCTCCGTCAGGACCGGCCGGGGCATCGCCCGGGGAGTACCGGGCCCCGTCAAAAGGCTGACCGATTGGGACCTATCCGTCCGGATGCGACGCGGCGAGGAGTTGGAGGGCGAACAACGCGGCCGGAACCCCCCCATCGATGTTGACGACTGCCACGGGGGCGCACGATTGCAGCATGGCGTTCAAGGCGGCTTCCCCCAGGCCTCCGCGACCGTAGCCGACGGAGGTCGGCACGCCGACGACGGGGGCCCGGACCAGGCCCGCCCAGACCGTCGGCAGCGCCCCCTCGCGGCCGGCGAAGACGAGGTAGACCCTGGGATGGGACCTCTCGAGACGTCGGACCGCTTGGGTGACCCGGTGGAGCCCGGCGACGCCGACGTCGTACGCCTCGACGGTCGCCGCTCCCGCCGAGAGGAGGACGGCGCGGGCCTCTTCCGCGATGGGAACGTCCGCCGTTCCGGCGGTCACGAGGCCGACGATGCCTTGGGGAGAGGCCCCGTCGGAGGTCCCGCGGAGTCGCCACACCCGTCCGCCGGCGAGCGACTCGAGGGGGAGGGCGCCCAACCGACCCTCCCGCTCCAGGAGGCTCGACTGCGAGGGAGTCGGACGGGAGACGACGGCGCCGCGACCTTCGGTACGGAGCTTCCGAAGGATCGCGAGGAGGTGGAGGTCGTCCTTCCCCTCGCCGAGGATGACCTCGGGAGCGCCGGTCCGGCGGTGGCGGCCGGTGTCGAGGCGGGCGATCCGTCCCACCCGCGTTTCGGGCGGGGCGCGCCGACGGCGGGCCGTCGGAGAAGGGGACACCGCCGACCATCCCGGAAGGCCCATATAGCGGATTCCGCTCGCCGCCGCCGTCGATGGTGGAGTTCTCGCTTTCCGAGGAGCAGAGCAGCCTACGCGACATGGCCCGCAAGTTCGCGAAGGGCGAGATGGCCCCCCACGCGGCCGAGTGCGACCGGGCCGGTCGGTTCCCGGAGGAGATCTATCGGAAGGCCTGGGAGCTCGGGCTGATGAACCTGAACGTCCCGACCGAGCACGGCGGGAGCGGCCTCGGGCTGTTCGAGCAGTGCCTGATCGTCGAGGAGCTCTCGCATGCGTGCGCCGGGATGACCACGTCGATCATCGCGAACTGCCTCGCCCTCGAGCCGATCCTTCTCGGCGGGACCGCCGAGCAGAAGCACCGGCTCCTCGACCCGTTCTGCGCGTCCTACCACCTCGCCTCGTTCTGCCTGACGGAGCCGAGCGGCGGGAGCGACGCGGGGTCGTTGAAGACCCGGGCCCGGCGGGACGGCGACTCCTATGTGATCGACGGGGAGAAGTGCTTCATCACGAACGGCCCGTTCGCCTCGCTCTACACCGTCTTTGCCACCCTCGACCCGAGCCTGCGCCACAAGGGGATCGTCGCCTTCGCCGTCCCGCGCGAGACCGAGGGGGTCGTCCCGGGGAAAGAGGAGGAGAAGATGGGGCACCGGGCGTCGGCGACGTCCACGATCCGCTTCGAGGGGGCCCGGGTTCCCGTCGCCAACCGGCTCGGCGCCGAGAGCGAGGGTTTCTCGATCGCCATGCGGACGCTCGACCAGACCCGAACCCCGATCGGTGCCCTCGCCACGGGAATCGCCCAGGCGGCGCTCGACCACGCGGCCCAGTATGCCAAACGGCGCCAGACATTCGGCAAGCCGATTGCCGAGCACCAGGCGATCCAGATCAAGCTCGCCGACATGGCCCAGTCGCTCCACGCGGCCCGGTTGCTGACCTGGCAGGCGGCCTGGACGATCGACCACGGGGAGCGGGGGTCGCTCGAGTCCGCGATGGCGAAGTGCTTCGCCTCCGACGCCGCGATGCGGGTCGCCGATGAGGCGATCCAGGTGTTCGGCGGCTACGGCTACATGAAGGACTATCCGGTCGAGAAGCTCCTCCGGGACGCGAAGCTCGCCCAGATCTACGAGGGGTCGAACGAGATCCAACGAATCGTTATCGCCCGCGAGCTGCTCGCGCGGTACGGCTGACGGGAGCGCCCGCGTGGAGATCGCGGTCCTCGTCAAGCCGGTCCCGGATGCCGAGACCCGCCTCCGGCCCGACCCGAGGGGGCTCGGCCTCGATCTGGACGGGGTGAAGTGGGTCCTCGCCGGCTACGACGAATCGGCGGTCGAGCAGGCGCTCCTGCTCAAGGAGGCCGCCCCCGGAACGACCGTGCGGGCGATCTCGTACGGGCCCGTGGCCCGGGCCGAGGAGGTCCTGAGGGCGGCCCTCGCGCTCGGATGCGACGCGGCCACCTCGCTCGAAGCTCCTCCCGACGCCCCGACCGACCCCGTCTCGGTCGCGCGGGCGCTCGCCCTCGCGCTCGGGAAACACCCGGCCGAGCTCGTCCTCTGCGGCAAGCAGGCCGGCGACGACGAGGGAGGGCTCGTCGGACCCGCCGTCGCCGAGCTCCTCGGGGTTCCGGATTTCGGGGTGGCGACGAACGTCCGCTGGGACGGGGGTCCCGAGGGGCTGACGATGGAACGCTCCGTCGAGGGCGGCCTCGAGAAGGTCCGGACCAAGCTCCCCGCGGTCGTCGCCCTCCAGCAGGCCTGGAACGACCCCCGGACCGCGAAACTCCCGAACATCCTCAAGTCCCGGAAGGCGCCGGTCGAGCGCATTCCCGCTTCCGAGGTTGCCGCGGCGATGGCACCGTCGGCCGCGACCGCGGCGAAGCGAGTGTCGTTCCGGCTTCCGCCCCCGCGGACCGGGGCGAAGATGATCGAGTACAAGACTCCGGAAGAGGCGGCGGAGAAGCTCGTCCGGATCCTCCGCGAGGAGGCGAAGGTGTTCCCGTGACCGGCGCCCTCGTCTACCTCGAACGGACCGCCGACGGGATCGCGTCGGCGAGCCGGGAGGCGGCCGGGGTCGCCCGGTCGGTCGCAGCGGGCGGGCCGTTGGTCGGCCTTCTCGTCGGGCCGGGCGGCGCGGGCCCGGCGGCGAACGTCGGGCTCGACCGGGTGCTCGTGGTCGACGCCCCGTCGCTCGCGCGCCCATCGGCGGTCCAGCTCGCGACGCTCTGCGGGGCGGCGGCCGAGCACGCCGGCGTCACGACGATCCTCGTCCCGGGGACCGCCCGGGGCCGGGATATCGTCGGTCGGGTGGCGGTCCGCTGGAACGCGTCCGCCGCGACGAACGTGACGGAGGTCGCCGTGGGGGAGGGGGGCGGCCTGCGAGTCTCCCGACCGGTGTTCGGCGGCCGCGCGACCGAACAGCTCGACCTCCCCGGCCCCCGCCACGTTCTCGCCCTGAAGCCCCACGCCTTTTCTCCGCCGGCCGCGGCGACCTCGGCCCCACCCGCGGAGCCGTTCCCGCTCCCGGAATCGCTCGCCGCGACGCCCGGGCTCGACGTTCTCGGGTTTCAGCCGACGAGCGGGGGGAAGGGCCCCGAGCTCGGCGAAGCATCGATCGTCGTCTCGGGGGGCCGCGGGCTCCGGACCCCGGAGCAGTTCCGGCTCGTCGAGGAACTCGCCGAGGCGCTCGGCGCCGCCGTCGGCGCGTCCCGGGCGGTGACCGACGCCGGGTGGCGGCCGACCTCGTACCAGGTCGGGCAGACCGGGCGGGCCGTCTCGCCACAGCTCTACATCGCGGTCGGGATCTCCGGCGCGATCCAGCACGTCGTCGGGATGGTCTCCTCGCGCGTGATCGTCGCGGTCAACTCCGACCCGTCGGCGCCGATCTTCCGCGTCGCCGACTACGGGATCGCCGGCGACCTGTTCGCGATCGTGCCGGCCCTCACGAAAGCGGTCCGCTCCGCCCGGGGCCTCTGACCGGCCGTCAGAGGTTCCGGCCGAGGTCGAGCGCGTCCCGCGCCGCGGTCGTCCACCCGAGCTTCGAGCGTCGGAACGCCTTCCACGCCGTCCGCCGCGCGGCCTCCTTCGGGGCCCCGGTCTCGGTCATCAGGTCGTGGAGCAGGTGGAACGCGAGGTCGGGGTACTCCCGGTAGAAGCGGGGGTTCCACTTCACGCGGTCGAGCCCCTCGAAGTCCCGGAAGTCGGCGAGGACGCCGGCCGCCGCGAGGCGGCGGTCGTACGACGCGAGCCGGGCCGCCGAGCCGTCGTGGGTCGACTTCGTCTCGAGCGCCGTCTCGGCGGCGAGGAGACCGGTCCGGACCGCGTAGTTCATCCCCTGGATGACGAGCCCGTTGGAGAAGACGAACCCGGCGGCGTCGCCGGCGACCATCCACCCGTCCCCGTGGAACGCTGCCGGACGGCTCGCCCATCCGCCGGAGATCAGCTTCGCGCCGTACTCCACGAGCTCGGCCCCGTCGAGCCGCCCGGCGATCTCCGGATGGAGCTTGAACTTCTCGAGGAGGTCGTGCGACTGGACGTTGCGGCCGAACATCGAGGCGATGTTGAGGATGATTCCGAGGGAGACGGTGTCCCGGTTCGTGTAGAGGAACCCGCCGCCCATCACGCCGGGGGAAAGATCCCGGCGACCCACTCCTCGGCGTGTCCCTCGCCATCGCGGACGTTGAACCGGTCCTCGATCGTCCCCTTCGGGAGCCGGTACACCTCCTTCACCCCGAGCTCCGTCGCCCGTCCGTCGAGCCGGGGGTTGGGTCGGATCGGCGTGCCGAGCGCAAGGCGGGAGTTCGCGCCGTCGGCGAGGATCGTCACGGGCGCGGTCATCTTCTCCCCGCCCTGGACGACGCCGTGGACCCGCGTTCCCTCCCAGTGCAGCGACTCGACGGGAACGGAGGGGACCACGGTCGCCCCGGCCCCTTCGGCCTGGGCGGCGAGCCACTTGTCGGTCCGGGACCTCAGCACTGAGTGGGCGACGTATGGCGGCTTCGCCCACGAGCCGTCCGAGAGGGAGAACGAGACAGCCCCGTCGGGGGTGAGGAAGCCGAACCGCTTCCGGACGACGTGACGCTCGACGGGCATCGACTCCCACCATTTCGGGAGGATCGCGTCAAGGTCGTGGCCCCAGAGGATTCCCCCCGAGAGGTTCTTCGTCCCCGGTTCGGCGCCCCGTTCGAGGAGGAGGACGTTCGCTCCGCCCTGGGCGAGGCGGATCGCGGCGGCGGAGCCGGCCATCCCGGCGCCGACCACGATGACGTCGAAGTCGTCGGCCAAAGGACTCCCCGCCGACGGAGCGGAACCCCGCCTTTAACGTTGGGAGAGTGGGCGGGGACGAGGGTCCGGTCGGTTCCGCGGCGTTACTGGCCCTGCGCGGACCCGCGGGAGAGGTTCTGGGTCGCGTTCTCGACCAGCCTCTGGAACTCGAACGGCTTCGGGATCCCGTGCCATGCTTCGTTGCCGATCGACCGGCCCGTCCCACCCTCGGAGGAGACCGTCACGCTCCCGTACCCGAGGATTCGCTGCCCGAACGACTGGTGGACGTCGACGCCGCGGACCTGGGCGATCGGGATCTCGTCGAAGTCTCGGCCGAAGATCCCCTTCTGCCGGATCACGCGGCTGGACGTGACCGCGTAGACCGTGGCGACCCACCGGACGAACCGGATGAGGAGCCACAGGAGGACGAGGATCGTGAGGAGGACCCCGAGGATGAGCAGGTACGAGCCCGGGCCGGTCGAGCCGACCGTCGGGAACTTGGTGGCGAGCCAGGAGGTCAGGCCGCCGACCGCCGGCCACGACGGGTACTTCACGCTCAGCGCGACGTAGTCGATGATGAGGACGACCAGCAGCCAGAAGACCGGTCCCGGGAAGAAGTACAACTTGGTCGCCCGCGTCTCCCTCAGGAGGGCTTCGCTGTCGGCGAGGTAGGTCGCCTTCAGGTACTTCGGCATCGTCCGGACCGGCGGGGACGGCGAACCAGACATGCCGAGCGGTTGGTCTCCCGACAAATAAACCCTCGGGCACCGGGGTATCGGCCCGGTCGACGGGGCCGGGCCAAATACCCGACGCCCGTTCGCGCGCGCCGATGGGCGTGACCGACTGCCACGTGCACATCAACCCGATCTGGCAGATGCACGTGCGGGCCCGCGCGCTCCTCGGCCATGGAGGACCGGGGGCGGACCTCGAGTCGTATGCCCGCTCGCCCCCGAAGTTCCTCGACTACCTCGACCGGTGCGGGATCGAACGGGCGGTCCTCGTCAACTACGTGGCCCCGGAGATCGTCGGCTACACCGCGGAGGCGAACGAGTTCGTCTCCGAGTACTGCCGGACCGACCCCCGCCGGTTGATCGCCATCGGTTCCGTCCTCCCCACCCACCCGGACCCTGGCGCCGAGGTCGAACGGCTGGTCCGCGACCTCGGGATCCGCGGGCTGAAGGTCCACCCCTCGCACCAACTGTTCGCTCCGAACGACTACGTCCACGGACGAAACACCGGGCTTCGGGCGATCTACGAAGCATGCGAGCGACGCCGGATTCCGGTGATCTTCCACACGGGGACGTCGGTGTTCCCGGGGGCCAGGAACCGATTCGCGGAGCCGATGCTCGTCGAGGACGTCGCCATCGACTTCCCGGACCTGACGATCGTCCTCGCCCACGGGGGACGTCCGCTCTGGATGGACCAGGCGGTGTTCCTCACCCGCCGGTTCGCGAACGTCTTCCTCGAGCTCTCGAGCGTGCCGCCCCAGAAGCTCCTCGAGTACTTCCCGACCCTCGCCAGCCTCGCCAAGAAAACGATCTTCGGGAGCGACTGGCCGGGTCCGGGGGTCAAGGACATCGCCGAGAACCTTGCGGCGTTCCGGGGTCTCCCGATCCCGGACGATGCGAAGACGTGGATTCTCGAAGAGAACCCACGACGCGTCTTCCCGACGACGCCGTCCACGTGAAATACCCCGGTCCGCTCCTTCCGACGTGCCGGACACCGAATCCCCCGAGCCCGCGGCGCCCACCGCGGCGCCGGACGCTCCGGAGACGCCGACGAGCGTTGTCGTCGTCGAAGGGGGGAGGAGGTCGGCCGCCTTCCGATGCCGCGCCGGGCCCGGGGCGAGATCTTCGGCGTCGCGAGCCAGCTCCTCGGCGCCGCCCGGATCCGGGTGATGTGCGAGGACAACCTCTCGCGGATGGGTCGGATCACTGGGAAGATGAAGAAGAAGATGTGGATTCGGGAGGGCGACCTCCTCATCCTCCGTCCGTGGGGATTCCAGGAGGGGAAGGCGGACATCCTGTTCCGGTACAGCCGCACGCAGGCGACGTACCTCGCGCGCCGCAACCTCCTGCCGGCGTCGGTCGACGTCTTCTCCAATATCGAAGTCCCCTCCGACACGCCCCCGGCGACGTAGGTCCCCGTGGGCGCCGTCGACGGTCCCCCGAGGACCTCGCTCGAGCTCGCGATCGCCGAGCGGAACTCGGTCGCGCTCGGGGTCGGCATCCAGCAGCTCATGGAGACCGCCGGGCGCGTCGTCGCCGAGGCGGCGGTCGCCCACCTGCCCGACCCGGCCGGTCGGATCGTGGTCCTCGCCGGCGCGGGGAACAATGGCGGGGACGGGACGGCGGCCGTCCACTTCCTCGCTTCGTCCGGCCGGGCTCCGGAGCTGTGGATGGTCGGCGGGAGCGGGTCGATCCGCTCGATCGCCGCCCGGCGGACGTTTGACCGTGTGGCCGGCTCCGCCGGGGTCCACGAGGGGGTCCCGGGCACGACCGACCTCGTGGGAGCAGGCCTCGTGGTCGACGCGATGCTCGGCACCGGCCAGTCCGGGGACCTCCGGGAACCCTACCGCTCCGCGGTCCAAGCGGTCCGGGCCGCGCGAGTACCCGGTCCTCGCGGTCGACGTGCCGACCGGCTTCGGGACTCCCGATGCGATCCGCCCGGAGTGGACCGTGACCCTCTCCGCCCCGAAGGTCGGCCTCGACCGGACCACGGGGGGAGAGGTGACCGTCCAAGCGATCGGCCTTCCGGATGCGGCGTTCGACCGGACCGGGCCGGGAGAATATCTCGCGTACCCTCGACCGAGCGGGCGGGGCCGCCGGGCGCGGGTCGCGGTCGTCGGGGGCGGCCCGTACTCCGGCGCGCCGGCGCTGACCGCCCTCGCGGCGCTCCGCGCCGGGGCGGAGCGGGCCACTGTCTACGCCCCGCGGCCCGCCGCCGACGCCATCCGAGCGATCTCTCCGGACCTGGTCGTCGTCCCGACGGGCGACGAGCGGCTTCGGCCCGAAAGCGTTCCCGGGCTCGTCGAGGCCCTCCGGGCCACCCGGGTGGGGGCGGTCCTCGTGGGGATGGGACTCGGTCCGTCGCCCGACACCCTCGCGGCGACCCGGGCGCTGCTCGGAGAGCTCGTCGGGACGGTCCCGCTGCTCGTCGACGCAGATGCGTTGGCGGCCCTCCCGGAGACGGTTCCGCCAGACCCGACATTCCCCGTCGTCGCGACCCCGAACGAGGGCGAGTTCGCCCGCGTGTTCGGCGGGGCCGCGGGCGGGGTCGTCGGCCCCCCGACCGAGATCGCCCTCGCGGTCGCCCGGGTCCGCGGACTCGTCCTGGTCCGCAAGGGGGCCGAGGACGTGGTCGCCGGCGGGGGCCGTACGGTCGTCGCCGGCCCCCATTCGCCGTCCATGAACGTCGGAGGGTCGGGGGACGTCCTCGGAGGCGTCATCGGACGGCTCCTCGCCGAGCCGCTCGACGGTCTCGCCGCCGCCCGGCTCGGAACCCACTGGCTGGGCGACGCCGGACGGCTCGCGGCCGCCGAGCTCGGCGACGGCCTCCTCGCCACCGACCTGCTCGCCCAGATCCCGGTCGCGCTCCGCGAGGGGCTCCGGTTCGCGCCGCTCGGTTGAACCCGGCGGTCGTGCTCAGGCGTACCGGACCCGTCCGCGGATCTCCTTCGCGCGGGCGCGGACGGCGGCGGCGCCGGAAGGGTTGCCCGCCTCGTAGCCGACGAGGAACTCCGCGAGGAGCGTCTCCCCCTTGGGGTGCAGCGACCGGAGGTCCTCCTCCACGAGGTGGAGGTCGATCGCGAGCTCTTCGACCCCCGGGCTCCGCGAACCCATCGACAGGTCGAGGAACGCCGGTCGGCCGCTTGGGCCGTCCGGGAACAGGACGTTCGAGCTCGTGAGGTCGCCGTGGGAGATCCCGCCCGCGTGGAGGTGGCCGAGCCCTTCGCCGAACGCGCGAAGGGGCGGGAGAAGCTCCGCCGGATCCTCCGGATGGGCGGTGAGGAGCTCTTTGAGGGTCGGGCCGGCGAGTGCTTCGAGGATGATGCGGTGCTTGACCACGTCGAGGTCGTAGACGATCGGAGTCCGGACCCCCAGCCTCCGGGCCTCCACGAGGAGACGTGCCTCGGTGCGGGTCCGTTCCTTCCGGAGCCGCTCGTCGAGCGATTTCGGGCGGTAGCTCTTCGCCTCCCGGTCCTTCAGGTACGCCGGCCACCCGAGCCACTCGACCGCGCGGATCGACGCCTCGGCGCCGCGCGAGACCGGTCGCCCTTCGGAGGGTTCGGCCATGGCGCGTCCCCTCACGCGACCCGGTGGCTGGCCACCGAGCGGACGATAGCTTCGCGGGCGAGGCGGGCGGCGAGCAGGCTCGTGTTCCCCGTGTCGTAGTGGGGGGACACTTCCATGATGTCGAGGCCGGCGAGGCGCGGCGCGACGGCCCCGATCGCGAACTTGACGTCGCGCGGGGTCAGGCCGAACGGCTCGGGGGTCCCCGTCCCGCCGGCGTACGACGGGTCGATCGCATCGATATCGAGCGAGACGTAGATCCGGTCGGTCTTCAGGAGGGAGAGCGCCTTCTTCATCGAGGCCTCGATCCCGTCCCGCGCGACCTCGTGCGCCGTGATGTACGGCATCCCGATCGTCCGGTTGTCGTCGATCTCCTCGCGGGAGACCGAGCGGACGCCGAGGACCACGACGTTCTCAGCTCCGACCCGCTCGACGATCCGCCGGGAGGAGCAGGCGTGGCTCCGGTCGTCGCCGAGGTAGCTCGCCCGGAAGTCCATGTGGGCGTCGAGATACAGGACCCCGAGCGACTTCCCGTCCGGGTACGCCTCGACGCACGGGGGCGAGCAGGCGTGGTCCCCCCCGAGCACGATCGGGACCTTCCCGGCCCCGTAGATCGGCCGGACCTCCTCGCGCACCGACGCGACCATGTCCCGCGCGAACCCGAACTCCTCGACGTTCCCCAAGTCGTGGACGGCGACCTCGGAGAGGTCGATGCCGGTCTCGAGGTCGTACGACTCGAAGTTCCACGAGTGCTGCCGGATCGAATCCGGACCGAACCGGGCCCCCGGGCGGAACGAGGTCGTCCGGTCGAACGGCACACCGAGGATGACGAACGACGCGTCCTCGAACGTCGCCGAAGCGTCGGCGAAACCGTTCGATTGGGGCATGGCGCTCCGACCTCCGGCGGATATATCAGCCTAGGGCGGCGCGGCGGGCCCGCTGGGCGCCAGTGGGTCGGCCGCGCCTCCGCTCTCGCCCCGACGGTCGCCGAGCGTTCTTATCCCGCTGCGGGGGTCCTAGGGTTCGAGGGCGCGGCGATGTCGGGGGAGGAGCTGGTCGTACAGCGCAGCGACGGCGACGACGTCGAGATTCTCGTGCTGCGGAATCCGAAGGTCAACGCGCTCAGCACCACCCTCCTCGGCCAGCTGGAAGGTCGGGTCGCGGCGATCGAACAGACGCCGTCGGTCCGGGCCGTAGTGGTGACCGGAGACGGTCAGTACTTCAGCGCCGGGGCCGACTTGAAGGAGATGGCGACGCTCGGTATCGACGAAGCGCCCAAGGTCGCGCGGCGGGGCCAGGCGCTGTTCGAGCGGCTGAGCGCCCTCCGCCCTCCCGTCGTCGCCGCCATCAACGGCCTCGCCCTCGGCGGGGGCCTGGAGCTCGCGCTCGCCTGCGACCTGCGGGTCGCCGGAGAGTCCGCGAAGCTCGCGGCGCCGGAGGCGAACTTCGGGCTTCTCCCCGCCTACGGCGGGACGCAGCGGCTCGCCCGCCTCCTCGGCAGCGCGAAGGCGATGGAGCTCATCTTCACCGGGACGATGATCGGGGGAACCGAGGCGGCCCGGATCGGGCTCGTCAACAAGGTCGTTCCGGCGGGCCAGGAGCTCCGCGCCGCGCGCGACCTCGCCCACACGATCGCGCAGAAGGCCCCCCGCGCGATCGCAGGGGCGAAGCGGGCGATCCGGCTCGGCGCCGACCGTTCGCTCGTGGAGGGGCTCGCGCTCGAGGCCGAGACGTTCGAGACCGAGGTGCTGGGCAGCTCCGACCTCGGCGAGGGGATCCTGGCGTTCGTCGAGCACCGTCCGCCGAAGTTCACGGGGGGCTGACGATGCCGATCGAGTGTTCGTTCACGCCGGACCAGGACGCGTTCCGCGCGGCGGTCCGTGCCTTCCTCGACCGCGAGGTCCGGCCCGTCGTCGCGGCCATGGATGAGTCGGAGACGTACCCGGCCGACACCATCGCGAAGATGCGGTCCGAGGGGTACTTCGGAGTGCCCGTCCCGGAGGAGTACGGGGGGCTCGGCCTCGGCAAGGTCGGCTACTGCATCCTCCTCGAGGAGCTCGGGAAGGTCGACGGGTCCCACAGCGCGATCGTCGCCGCCCACACCTCCCTCGGGACGACGCCGCTCGTCAGCTACGGGACCGAGGAACAGAAGCGGCGGTGGCTCGTCCCCGCGGCGCGGGGGGAGAAGCTCTTCGCGTTCTCCCTCACTGAGCCCGGGTCCGGGAGCGACTCCGGGGCGGTCCACACCGTCGCGGAGAAGGACGGCGACGGCTGGACGCTCACCGGTACGAAGATCTACGTGACGAACGGCAAGGAGGCCGACACGGTTCTCGTGATGGCCGCGAACGACGTGAAAAAGGGTCCCTCCGGCGGGGTGACCGCGTTCCTTCTCGACAAGGGGATGCCGGGGTTCACCGTCGGCCGATGCGAGAAGAAGATGGGGCTCCACGGCACCTCGACGGCCGAGCTCCTCCTCGACCACGTGAAGGCCGGCCCCGAGCGGGTCGTCCACGAGGTCGGGAAGGGGTTCCACGTCGCGATGACGGCCCTCGATGTCGGACGGGTCTCGCTCGGCGCGGCGAGCCTCGGGGGGATGCAGGCGGCCTGCTCGGAAGCGCTCGCGTTCGCCCAGAACCGGACGCAGTTCGGGCTCCCGATCAGCGAGTACCGAAGCGATCCAGTTCAAGCTCGCCGACATCGCGATGCGGATCCACGCGCTCCGCCTGATGGTCTACCAGGCGGCGGCCCACCAGGACCGGCTGGGCTCCGACCCCTCCAAGTGGACGCGGCTCGAGCGGGCGGAGAAGACCCGGGAGGCGGCGACGGTGAAGTGCCTCGCCTCCGAGTGGGCCAGCGACGCGGTCGACGAGGCGCTCCAGATCCACGGCGGACTCGGTTACATCCGGGGCACGCCGATCGAGCGGGCGTACCGCGACGCCCGGATCTCGGAGATCTTCGAGGGGACGAACGAGATCCAGCGGGTCGTCATCGCGCGGGACTTGCTGGCCCGGGGGCTGTAGTCGGAGGGTCGCGGAGCATCCGCCGCAGGACCTTCTGGACGGCGCTCTTCGGCAGTTCGGTCCGGAACTCGACGGAGCGCGGCGCCTTGTAGTGGGCGATCCGCTCCCGCACGAACGCGATCAGCTCCGCCTCGGTCACCGACGCGCCCGCGCGCACGACCACGAACGCCTTGACGACCTCGCCGAGCCGCTCGTCCGGCACCCCGATCGCGGCGGCCTCCGCGACCGCCGGGCTCTGGTAGAGGACCTCCTCGACCTCCCGCGGATAGACCTTGAACCCCCCGACGTTGACCATATCCTTCTTCCGGTCGACGATGAACGCGTACCCGTCGGCGTCGATCCGAGCGATGTCGCCGGTCAACAGCCACTCGCCGAACAGGACCGCCGCCGTCTCGACCGGCGCGTTCGCGTAGCCGAGCATCACTTGGGGTCCCCGGACGGCGAACTCCCCGACCTCGCCCGGCGCCATCACCTTCGACCGGTCCTCGAGGTCGAACACCCGCTGGTCGGTGAGCGGGAGGGGGAGGCCGATCGAACCGGGCCGCCGCTCCCCGCCGATCGGGTTCGCGTGGGTCACCGGCGACGCTTCGGTGAGGCCGTACCCTTCGATGAGGTGCCCCCCGTCCGCTCCTCGAACTTCCGGGCGACCTCCCCCGGGAGGGGGGCGGAGCCGCTGACGCAGACCTTGATCGAGCGGATGTCGTACTTCGCGACGTCCGGGTGGTGGTTGATCGCCGCGTACAGCGCCGGGATCCCGGGGAGCTCCGAGGGGTGGTACTTCCCGATCATCTGGAGCGCCTCGCCCGGGTCGGGGCGGTTGACGAGGACGATCGTGGCCCCGTGAATGAGGGGATAGTTCAGCGCCACCGTCATTCCGTAGACGTGGAAGAACGGGATCGCGGCGAGCACGACCGAGGTTCCCGGGGGCTGGGCCGCGAACCAGGCGCGGCACTGGACGGCGTTCGCGACGAGGTTGCGGTGGGTGAGCATCGCCGCCTTCGGCCACCCCGTCGTCCCGCCCGTGTACTGGTACACCGCCACCTCCTCGGCCGGGTCCGTCGTCGGCTTCGGGAACGTGCCCGGTCCCGGAGACGAGGTGAGACCACGGTCGGATGTTGGCCGCCCTCGGGAACTCGGTCGAGCGGCCCTGACGGCGCAGGACGGTGTTGACGAACATCCGCTTCGGCCACGGGTAGAACTCTCGCGTCCGGGCGACGTAGACCGTGCGGAGGGAGTGCGACCCCGCGACCTTGGCGAGGTTGGGGTAGAGGATCTCGAGGGTGACGACCCCCTTCGCCCCGGAATCCGAGAGGACCCGGGAGAGGTCCTGGTCGATGTAGAGGGGGTTGACCTGAACGACGGTGAGCCCCGAGCCGGAGCGCGCCGTAGAAGGCGATCGGGTGCGCCGGGGAGTTCGGAAGGTACAGCGCGAGGCGGTCGCCCGGCCCGAATCCGTCCGCGGCGAGCGTCGCGGCGACGCGGCCCGTCTCCTCCCAGAACTGCCCGGTAGGTCCACCGGCGGCCATAGTACACCAGCGCGGTCCGCCGCTCCCAGCGGCCGACGCTCGTCTCGACGAGGTCGGGGAGCCGGACGTTCGGCACCTCGATCGTCTTCGGAACGTTCGGGGGGTAGTGGGCGAACCACGGCGCGTCGAGGGGGACCGGGGACTCGGGGGGCGGCACTACGGCCGCTCCCCCGCGCCGGCGTCGCGGACGAACTGGACGCCGGGTTTGTAGGTCGGCGAGAACCGGACCCGGTCGCCGGCGTGGAGCTCCGATTCGGACGCGATGCCCGCCATCCACCCGGTGACCCGCCCTCCGCCATCGAGGTCAACGACCACGTAGGCGTACGGCGCGTCGTTCAGGAACTCGTCGGAAGGGACCGTCTGGACTGTGAAGGCCACGAGCGTTCCAGCGCGGCCGAGCTCGACTTCCGCGAGGTCCCGGGCGCCACACCGTGGGCAGGCGAGGAGCCAGGTCGCCGTGACGAACCCGCACCCCGACCGGAACCCGAGCAGGCGGGACTCCTCCTCGTAGCCGTGCCGGAACGCCTCGATCGTGTGCGCGGCCGTGGGGGTCTCGGGCATCGTCACCGGTGCGAGAAGAGGTGGACCGAGCACGAGCCCCCGGTCGCCCCCACGTTGTGGGCGAGCGCCCACTCGGTCTTCGGGACCTGGCGGCCTCCCGCGAGGTGGTTGAACTGCTCGAAGATCTCGACGACCTGACCGGCCCCGGTCGCGCTCACGGGATGTCCTTTCGCCTTCAGTCCGCCCGAGGGATTCACCGGGAGCCGGGCGTCGTGGGCGGTCTCTCCGTCCGCGCCCGCCTTCGCCGCCGCCCCTTTCGCGTAGAATCCGAGGTCTTCCAGCGCCATCACCTCCGCGATGGTGAAGCAGTCGTGGACCTCGGCGAAATCGACCTTGCCCGGGCCGATGCCGGCCTGCCGGAACGCTGCCGCGGCCGCGGTCCGCGTCGCAGGGAGACCCGTGAGGTCCGGACGGTCCTGCATGTCCGCGATCGACCCCGACCGGGCCGACGCCCGGATCACGAGCGGTTCGGAGACCGGCGTCCCCACGACCTCCCGGGCGGCGACCACGACCGCCGCGGCTCCGTCCGAGAAGGGGCAGCAGTCGTACAGGCGGAGCGGCGAGGCGATTACGGGGGACCTCAGGTACGTCTCCATCGTGATCTCCTTCTGGAAATGGGCGTGCGGGTTGCGGGCGGCGTTGGCGTGGTTCTTGACGGCGATCGCTCCGAGCTCCTCGCTCTTCGTCCCGTACCTGCTGCCGATGCGCGTAGGCGAGCGTCGCGTAGAGCCCGGGGAACGTGGCGCCGTTCCGGGTCTCGAACGGGTAGTCCGCCCCCATGGCGAAGTAGCTCGTCGCGGCGAGGGTGTCGAGGTGGGAGAGCTTCTCGACCCCGACGACAAGGGCGGCGTCGAGCGAACCCGCCGGCGACGTGGACGAACGCTTCGTGGAGACCGGCGCTCGACGACGAGCACGCCGACTCGATCGTCGCGGACGGCACCTCGGGGATGCCGAGGGCCGTGTTGATGAGCGGGCCGACGTGCGCCTGGCGCTCGGCGACCCCGAACGCGTTCGAGACGAACGTGTATCCGATCCGCTTCGGGTCGATCCCCGAACGCTCGATCGCTTCCAGGGCGACCCGGGTGGCGGCCTCGCGGCCGGTGTCGGGAAGCTTGCCGTAGCGCGTCGAGGCGGCCCCGACGACCCACGTCTCCCGCATCGGCTCCCGTCGGTCCGGACACCCGGGCGCGATAAGATTCAGCCGGACCCGGCCGCTTCGTCCGGAGAATCCGGCAGGCCGACCACGCGCCGGAGCTCGGCGAACACGCGGTTCGCCTCCGCCGCGTCGCGGCTCTTGATCAGGACTCGTCCGTCCCGGCTCAGGGTCACCTCACGCTCCATCGCGGCGATCAGCATGACCCGGGCATCGGTCACCCCGATCCCCGCCGATTCGAGCCGCGCCTTCGCCGACCCGAGGTCGAGGGTGAGCTTGCGGCCGGGGGACCGCCTCGAACGCCCCCTTCGAAGCGCAGAGCGCGAGGGTGTAGTACGTCACAGGACGGTCGCGTGCCGGAGCACGTCGTCGAGCATCTGGTCGACGTCGATCCGTTGCTCCTCCTGGAGGATCTGAACGAGGTTGGAGCGCGTCGCCGGCTTCGAGGGGACCGCCTGGCAGCAGAGTCCCGGCCGGGTCGAGATCTCGTACGTGCCGATCGACTTCGCGACCGTCTCGATCTCGTGCTTGTCGAGCCCGATGAGCGGTCGGACGATCGGCAGCGCGACCGAGGCCGTCGCCGACCGCATGTTGCTGAGCGTCTGACTCGCGACCTGGCCGAGCGACTCCCCGGTCGCGAGGAACGTCGCGCCCTCGCGGACCGCGATCCGCTCGGCCGACCGCCACATGAACCGGCGGCACAGCACGCACCCGACGTGCCGGTCGGTCTCCCGCATCAATTGCACCTGCGTCGGGCCGTGCGGCAGGAGGTACATCGGGATCTTCTGGCCGTGCGCCGCCCGGAGCACCTCCAGGTGGTCGAGCGTCTTGGCGAGCGGGGAATCGTCGGTGAACGGCCGATTGTCCATGTGGACGCAGGTCATCTCATGCCCGAGACGCAGCATGTAGTGGAGGGCCACCGGCGAGTCGATTCCGCCGCTCATCAGCATCACGCCGCGGGCCACCGTTCGCTCCTCCCCGCGTCGAGGAGCCAGTCCGTGGTATTTGAGGCCGCCGGCACGGGCGGGGCCGTCAAATAGCGCGCCCCGGTGCGAGCCCGCCATGGCGAGCGGGCCCGCGGCGGAACTGCACGTCCGGCGCGAAGGCGCGGGTTCGGCCGTCGTCCTCCTGCACGGCATCGTCGGGGACCACACGATGTGGGGTCCCGTGATCGCCGACCTCGCCCGGGACCACCTCGTTCTCGCGCCGGACCTCCGGGGACACGGAACGAGCCCGTTCCCGCCGGGCTCGACGATGGCGTTCCCGGAACTCGCCGACGACCTCGTGGCGCTCCTCGACCGGGAAGGGGTCGACCGCGCCCACCTCGTCGGGTTCAGCGCGGGGGGGTTCCTCGCCCTGACGGTCGCGCTCGCCCACCCGAGCCGGGTCCGGTCGGTGACCCTGATCTCGAGCGCCGGCCACTGCGACCGGCACACGCGAAGCATCGGGGAACGGTGGGTGACGACGTACCGGGAGGAGGGGCTCGACGCGTTCGCGCTTCGCCTCCTGAAGGACCTCTACTACCCGGACTGGATCGAAGCGCATCTCGACGTCGCCGACCACCTGCGGGAGAGCCTCGCGCACGCGGACCTGAGCGGAACCCTCGCGTGGTCGGAGTCGATCCGAACCTTCGACACCCGCGGTCGGCTGGTGGGGTTGCGGGCGCCCCTGTTCGTCATCCAAGGGATGGACGACCACGTGGTCGACCCGTCCCACGCCCGGCTCCTCCGCCAGACGATCCAGGGGACGGAGGTCCGCCTCCTCGCCCAGACCGGCCACATGGTGGTGGTCGAGCGACCGACGGAGGTCGTCGAGGCGGTCCGGGGATGGCTCGGTCGGCAGGACGCCCGCCCGATGAGCTAGAACCGCTCGCGCGCGGCTTTTCTACCTCCCGGGCCTTGGAGGCCCGATGGCCACCCCGACGAGCGAGACCCCCGGCGCCCGACTCGACGCCCTCGAGCGCCAAGTCGCCGACCTCCGCCGCCGCCTCGCGGCACTCGAGGCGCGGCTCTTGCCGACCACGGGGGCCAAACCCCTCCAGCCGCGCGAGGAGCACCCGCTCGACCGCGATACGGTGAAGGAGAAGGTCGTCTTCGATTGGCAGACGTAGGCGTGGTGGCGGAGTCGCTCCCGCCCTCGGTGGGCCATTGGTTGGCCCGATGGCGGTCGGACGACCTTCCCCACGGCTCGGCGGGCGCCGCGGTCACGATCGTCCTGCGGGAAGGCCACCGCGACGTCGAGACCCTCCTCATCGAGCGGACGGTCCGCGAGGACGACCCGGCGTCCGGCCACGTCGCCCTACCGGGAGGCCACGAGGACGCAGGGGACCCGACGACCCGCGCCACCGCCCTTCGGGAGCTCCGCGAAGAGGTGGGTCTCGGCCCGGAGGACCTGCTCGGGACCCCCCGCCTCGTGGGAGTCGAGGTCGCCAGCATGTTCGGCCTCCGCGTCGCCGTCTTCGCGGCGGCGCTCGGTCCGTCCTCGGGTCCGGTCACGCCGAGCCCGTCCGAGGTGGCCCACGTGTTCTGGCTCCCCGTGGGGGCGCTCGACCACGTCGAGTCGGTCGAACGGGCGACCAAGTCGGGCCCCCGTCGGGTTCCCGCGATCGTCCACGAGGGGCACGTCCTCTGGGGATTCACCTACCGCGTCCTTCGCCAGTTCTTCGACCGACCCGAGCCGTGAGGAGAGCCATGCCTCGCATATCGACAGCGATATAGTCAAATATCTACCGCCCGTAGCCGACCCGTGCCTCCCCGGCCAGTCGGTCCCGAAGCGTTCCGTCGCCGCCTCGTGGGCCTCTATGCGCTCACGCTGATGGAGCGGGAGGGTCCCCTCCACGGGTACGGGCTCTCCGAGCGGATCGCGGAGCGCACCGAGGGGGCGTGGCGGCCCGGAGCCGGGTCGGTGTACCCCTCGCTCCGCAAGCTCGTCGAATCGGGCCTCGCCCGGTCGAAGGCGACCGAGCGCCGTCGGGTCTACTCGATCACACCGCAGGGCCGCGCACTGCTCCGACGGATGCGGCGGGCGAACGGGCCGGGGACCGGACCCGCCCCGACCTGAGCGCCCTGTGGGCCGAGGTGTTCGGGTCAGCCAACGTCCAGGCGTTCCTCCTACGCCGCTTCCGGCGGTCGATGGAGGCGCTCGAGCTGCAGGTTTCGCGCTCGATCGAGGCGGGAGGCGACCCGAAAGCCCTCCGGCGCACGGTCCTGGCCGAGCTCGATGCCGCCGCCGCGCGTCTCCGGGCCCCCGACGCCGCCTCCCGGCAAGGGCTCCGAGCCCGCACGAAGGTGACCGATGGCCACTGACGCGATTCGCGCCCACGGGCTCACGAAGGTCTACGGCAAGTTCACGGCGGTGGACCACGTCGACATGAACGTCCCGGCCGGATCGGTGTTCGGCCTTCTGGGCCCGAACGGGGCGGGCAAGACGACGATCATCAAGCTCCTCACCGGGCTCAGCGACATCACCGAGGGAGAAGCGACGGTCGCCGGGTTCGACGTCCGGAGGGACCCGATGCACGTCAAACGGAACATCGGGTGGGTCGCCGCCGAGGTGATCCTCGACGACGATCTCACCGCGTGGGAGAACCTCTGGCTCCAGGCCAAGCTGCAGCGGCTGACCGACTGGAAGGGGCGGGCCGACGCCCTCCTCGCGTACTTCGAACTGACCGACCGGCGGAAGGACAAGGTCTCCACCTACTCGACCGGGATGCGGAAGAAGCTCGAGATCGCCCTCGCCCTGCTCCACCAGCCGCAGGTGATCTTCATGGACGAACCGACGATCGGCCTCGACCCCAACACCCGGCGGATGCTCTGGCAGCTCATCGAGGGGGTCCACACCGAGTTCGGGATCTCCGTCCTCCTGACGAGCCATTACATCGAGGAGGCCGACCGGCTCTGCGACACGGTCGCGATCATCGACCACGGGAAGTTCGTCGCCTCCGGGACCCCGAACGAACTGAAGGCGAAGGTGAAGGCGGACTTCATCGAGGTCGAGACGGGCGAGTCGGTCGACGAGGCGAGGCTGCGAGCGATCCCCGGGGTCTCCGAGGCCAAGAGCCAGGGCAAGAGCTGGATCCTCCGGGTGGCGTCGGCCGAGGAGGTCCTGCCGAGGGTGCTGTCGTCGCTTCGCAACGACGGGATCCGGCGCGTCAACGTCGAGAAGCCGAGCCTCGAGACGGTGTTCCTCGACCTGACTGGGCACCGGCTCGGGGGGACGGGGGAGAAACGGTGGATTACCGGAAGTTCTACGCCCAGATGCGGAGGGCCCGGCAGTGACGACCGAGAACCGGTACGGCGGGTCGTTCCCGGCCCGGGGCGAGCCCGGGTTCGCCCGGGTCCCGCAGGGGAGCCAGTTCTTCGCCCTCTATGCCCGCGAGGTCCTCAAGACGTTCCGGAACCCGTTCGTCCTCGTCATTACCGTCGTCCAGCCGTTCATGTGGCTGGCGTTCTTCGGCAGCAGCTTCAGCAGCGTCCCGCTCCCGGTCCTCGACACCCTCCTTCACGCCCACATCCAGAGCTACCTCCAGTTCCTCCTGCCCGGAGTCCTCTCCACCTCGATGCTTTCGATCGGGATGTTCGGGTCGATGAGCACGATCCAAGACAAGCGGTTCGGATTCATGAAGCGGATCTTGATCACGCCGACGTCGAAGGCGACCGTCTACCTCACGAAGGCGCTGGGCTCGGCGACGCGCGGGATGGTCCAGATCCCGGTGATGATCGCGGCCGCCCTGCTCTTCGGGGTCCGGTTCTCCGGCGACCCGCTCATGTGGGCCGGCTGGCTCCTCTGCCTCGTCTTCCTCGGGTTCGGGTTCTCGTGCATGTTCCTCGCCGTCACGGCGTCCAGCACCGACTGGCAGACCCCGGGCGTCATCTCGAACTTCATCACCATGCCGCTGATGTTCGCGAGCGGGGCGCTCTTCCCCACCGCGAACTTTCCGACCTGGATGCAAACGATCTCCGAGTTCAACCCCGTGACCTACACGGCGCTCTTTGGCCGGGGGATCGTGCTGAACGGCGTGGCCAACTGGACGTACCTCGGCTACGTCGCCGTCTTCGCCGCCGTGATGGTCTCGGTCGGGACGCTGGTGGCGTCCCGCTATCTCAAGGTCGAGTGAATCCGTTCCACGCGCTCCAGGGGGCCCGACCGGCCCGAGGGCGGTTCGGCGCGGGACAGGGTCCTCGAGCGACCGCCGGGGCCCTCGTTCCCTCCGCTCGGGCGGCGCCCCCGAGCCGTCGGCCTTGGGGTGGGGAGCCGGGCGGGGCTGACGATACTAATACTTGCCCGAAACAATGTACTCTTGTCTCCCTCGAAATATGGACGCCGATACCTCGCTGGACTCCCGACCGTCGCTCCAGCGCGGGAGTCTCCGCAGGGTGCGGCTCGGCACAGACTATCGGCCCGGTCGACCGACCCCGTCCGTGTGGCGCGAGCGGAACCGAACCCGCGTGCCTGCTACAGGGTCGCCCGTGGCGGACGCGAATAGTTGGGCGGCCAGTTTTCCGCTCTTTTTCTTCGGGGCCGGCTGTGCGGTCCTCGCGGTCTACGTCCGCTTCGAGGAATCCGGAGCGGTCATCGGCAGGATCCCGTTTTGGATTCCCCTGCTCGCTTTCGCCGTCATCGGATTGGTTGGAGGCACGCTCTCCCTCTTCGCAACGCCCGACGAACCGACCCACCCCAAGCGGGACGCGATTCCCCCCGCTCGCGACCCTCCCCCCAAGTCACGCTATATCCCCCCCGACCGACCACGACGGGCCGAACCGGAGCCCGCCCCCTCTGTCGCGAGGGTCAAGACTCCCGCTCCGTCGTTTCCCGCGGCCCCTCCGACCCGCCAGGGGCCCCGACCGGTTGCCGCGGCACTCCGGACCTCGGTTCCCCGAAGCGAGCCCTCGGCCGACCCTCCATCGACCTACGCGTCCCCCTCGGAACTCTCGTCCCTGCTGAGCGAGATCGACTCGATCGCCGCGGACCTCGACACGACCCACGCGACGGGGCCTCCAATTGCGGCCGCACGTCCGACCACCGCCCGACTCTCCTCCGTCGGCCCGCCACCCGCTCGGACCGGCGAGGTCCTCCCGCCTCGCCGAACATTGGAGCCCCCCATCCCGCTCCTTGCGGCCCAGGACCAGGTCGAGAGGATGCCGGCTAGGCGGGCGCTGCTCTGCGTCGGATGCGGCTCGGCGATTCTGGGCTCCTCGGACCCCGTCCATTGTCAAGTTTGTCACGAGACGCTCTGCGGAGAATGTCAGGATCGCGCGAAGTCCGAAGGGAAGCCGGGCCTCTGTCCGTTTTGCTCCATCCTCGACGAAATTCCCCCGGCGGACCCGGCGCGCGACACGACCGCGGCTCGGCGGGTTTGAACCGGGTCGACCGTCCGCTCCAGCGTGGTGCTTACGCGACCGAGCTTGGCCAGCATCCGTTGAGATCGGACCCGGTCGTCCTGAGTTCGGGGGAGTGGAGGCTCGACGCCTCGCGCGCAGTGGACTCCCGGCGACTCGCCCGCCCCCGGGACGGGGTTCGGTCTCGAGCGTACCCCCGGTCGTTCCTTCCCGTCTCGGTCGCCAAGAAATGGGGCACGCACCGGTTCGCGGCCGGGCCGAGTCTCGAGGAAAGGGTTGGCGAGGGAGGTCGAATCCCTTGCGGGCGGGGCTTGGGCCTAGTCCCCCGTGATTCCGATGTTCGACGTGGTGGCGGTCGCCGACGTGCCCACCTCGTAGAAGACGCTCGAGGTGATCGCGTGCGTCGCCGTCGTCGTCATGGAGACGGTGAACAGGACGGGGGCGTTGGTTCCGACGGTCACGGCGAAGTTGTCGACGGGGTTCGCCACGAGGGCGGTCCCGGGGAACGTGATCTCCTCAAACCAGTCCGGAGTCGCCGTCTGGCACGCGACCTGACCGGTCACGTACACGTCAGCCGTCGGGCCGGCTGCCGCCACGTTCCCGCTCGCCGTGCACGCGGTCGCGGTCGTCCAGACCAGGTTGACGGTCGGGGTTCCTGTGGCGTAGGAGGTGCCGGTCGCGGACGTCACGCTGTAGCCGTTCTGGCCACCCGTCGTGATCGTGGCGACGAACGAAGCTGTCGCCAGGCCGCCGACCACTGCCACCATCGCCAAGATTGTCCCGAGGTAGACGCTTCTCCGGCGCAGATTAAGTCCCATTTCTCTCACGGGCACCGGATCGAGTTCGGTGCGCGGTGTTTCTCGGTTTTGGGGGTATAAAAACCCCGATGGCGCATCTGTTTCTCATGACGCGTCCCACGCTGGGAAAAACCGGTTCGATGGCCCGCGGGTTGGAGCGATTCGGGGCGTCGTTCGCCGGCGGGGCGAAGCGCCCGAATCGGGGCGCGTCCGGCGCATGGGGGTCCGGACCGCTCGCTCCGACGGTCCGGGGCCGCGAACGTCTTATATACCCATCTTAAATAGGCGACCCCCAAGGCGGCATCATGGCGAAGATCCGGATCGAGAACGTTGTCGCATCCACGTCTCTCGGGGATCAGCTCGACCTCCAATCGATCGCCCTCGGACTCGACGGGGCGGAGTACGAGCCCGAGCAATTCCCCGGCCTCATCTACCGGCTGAAGCAACCGAAGACGGCGATTCTCCTCTTCCGGTCCGGCAAGGTCGTCTGTACGGGCGCGAAGAGCATGCGCGAGGTCGAGCTCTCGATCGCGACGGTGGCGGCCCAGATCAAGAAGGGCGGCCAGAAGATCAACATGCACCCGAAGATCGAGGTGCAGAACATCGTCGCGAGCTCCGACCTGGAGTCGGAGATCAACCTCAACGCGATCGCGGTCACCCTCGGATTGGACCGCGTGGAGTACGAGCCGGAGCAATTCCCCGGGCTGGTCTGTCGGATCGACGAGCCGCGGGTCGTCGTCCTCCTCTTCGGCTCGGGCAAGCTCGTGTGCACGGGCGCCCGGAAGCCTTCGGACGTCGAGGTCGCGGTGAAGAAGATCACGAAGGAACTCCGCGGCGCGAGCCTGCTACGCTGAGGCCCCCGCGGGCGCCTCCGTTGTGACGCTGCCATCGGACCTTCCGGTCGTCGACCACCACTGCCACCTCTCGCCGGGCGGCGAGGGTGTGGCGGCCGCGCGGCGGTTCCGGGCGGCGGGCGGGACCCACCTCTTCCTCGCGACACAGTCCTACACCCCGGGGCCGATCGTCCTGCGGGAAACCTACGAGGAGCAGTTTGCGACGACCGAACGGCTCGCCGCCGAGATCCGGTCCGCGACCGGCGTGGTGGTCTACCTCGTCGTCGCCCCCTACCCGGTGGACCTGGTCCGGGCCGCCGAGTCGGTCGGACTCCCGTCGGCGGTCGACCTCCACCGTTCCGCGCTGGACCTTGCGGGTCGCTGGGTCCGGGAAGGACGGGCCGTCGCCCTCGGCGAGGTCGGACGGCCGCATTTTCCCGTTCCTGCTGATGTCGCGGAGGCGGGGGCGGCGATGTTCCGATACGCGCTCGGGGTCGCACGGGACGTGGGGTGTCCTGCGGTCGTGCACTCCGAGGACCTCGATGGCACGGGGTTCGCGGCCCTCACCCAGCTGGCGGCCTCGGAGGGGTTTCCGCCCGGCAAGCTCATCAAACACTACCAGCGCTCGGTCGTGCCGCCGGAGTTCCGGGACGGGGCGGTCCCTTCGTACCTGGCCCGCCGGGAGCTCTGCCGCGACAGCCTGCCCACGGACGGACCGTGGTTCTGGGAGACCGATTTTCTCGACGACCCGGCTCGCCCAGGCGCCGTCCTCGACCTCGAAACGGTCCCCCGGCGGGCCCGCGCCGTCGGGGAGCGGGCGCCAGAGGAGGTCGAGCGGCTGCGGATCCCGTTCGTGACCTCGGTGGAGAAGGTGTATGGCCTCCGCCCATCGGTCGAGGAGATGCCGGCCCCATGACCTCCCGCCGAGGTCGCCTCATCGTGCTCGAAGGGATCGACGGGAGCGGCAAGTCGACGCTTGCCGATTCGCTCGTCGAACGTTGGACGGGGCAGGGACGACGGGTCGTCCGGTGGCACGAACCGACCGACCCTGCCCTCGGCGCGCGCGGTGCGGTGGCGGACGAGGACGACCCCCGCCGGGCGGCGATGCTGTTCACCCTCGACCGGACGATCGCCCGACCCGAGCTCGAGGCACGGCTCGCGAAAGGCGACGTGATCGCCGACCGGTCGTTCTACTCGACGCTGGCCTACCAGGGTTCCCGGCTGAACCCCGCCGACCGTCGGGCCCTCGACGTCCTCGAGCGCGCCGTCGCGGTCGTTCCCGACCTCGTCGTCTTCCTCGACCTCGCCCCCTCCGAAGCGCTCCGTCGGGTCGGTCGGCGCGGGGGGGCCCGGTCGCCCCTCGAGCGGCTCGCGACCCTCCGACGGGTGGCGGCGGCGTACCGTTCCTACGCCCGGAAGGAGCGGTGGGTCGTCCTCGACGCCCGGCAAGCCGCGGGGGAGCTCGTCAACCTCGCCGACCGGGCCGTCGCGGCCCGGCTCGGACCGTCGGCGCGGCGCAGACTGTAAATCACCTCCGCGCCTCGGCCGCGGCAGGACCGCTGTGGGTCGGATTCTCAGGGCCGAGGAGACGCTCGACGCGAGCTACGCGCCCCCGAAGCTCGTCCGACGGGAAACGGAGCTCGAACTGCTCCGGAAGCGGTACCGCGAGGCGCTCGGCAAAGGGGTCGCGTACCACCAGCTGCTCACGGGCGGCATCGGCTCCGGGAAGACGGCGATCGCCCACCACCTGGGGAGCGAGCTCGAGAAGGGCGGAAAGCTCGGCGGTCTCGCCGTGCAGCGGATCTACGTGAACTGCTGGCGTCGGTCGAACGACCGGACCGTCCTCCACCACCTGCTGCGCGCGGTCGGCGTCTCGCTCCCGGACCGCGGCTACGCGCTCGCCGAGATGCTCGACGTGTTCGAGCAGGGGATCCGCAAGTCGCCGCGCCACCTCCTCGTCGTCCTCGACGAGGTCAGTGCGCTCGTCCGCCAGGAGACGAAGCTCGTCTACCTGCTCACCCGCGCGCCGGAGGTCAGTCTCGGCTCGATCTCGTTGTTCCTCGTCGCCTCGGAGGACGTCCTCCCGTACCTCGACCCGGCGAGCCGGTCGAGCTTCGGGGTGACGCACCGGCTCCAGCTGAAGCCGTACGGACGCGAGGACCTCCACGAGATCGTCCGGTACCGCGCCTCCCTCGCCCTCGCTCCCGGGACCTACCCGGACGAGGTCGTCGACCAGGTCGCCGGGCTCGCGAGCGGGACCGGGGACGCCCGATTCGCGCTCGAGATCCTCTCGACCGCCGCGCGTCACGCGGAGGAGTCCGGGGCGGCCTCGGTCGAGCCGGAGCACGTGCGCGCCGCCAAGGGGTCCGGCTACCCGACGATCACCGAAACCAAGCTCGAGGAGCTCCCGGAAGCGTCGCTCCTCATCCTGCTCGCCCTCGCCCGGACATTGCGGGGGCCGAAGGCGCGGGTGCCCACCGAGCGGGTCCGGTCGGCGTACGCCACCGTCGCGGAGGAGTTCGGCGCCGCCCCCGTGAGCCGGGTGACGTTCTGGCGGGCCGTGAAGCAACTCGAGCGCGAGGGGATCGCCCAGGTCGAGCCGGTCGGCTCGGGCCAATCGTCGCGGATCGGGATGGACGAGGTCCCGGCGAGCTATCTCGAAACCCTCGTCCACGAGCGCGCCTCCCGACGGACCGCCTCTCGGAAACCCTAATGGTCCCCCCCGGCTCGGAGCCGCCCATGCCGAGCGTAGCGGGCGCGGAGGCGCCGCCCGCTCCCCGGGACCGGCTCCCGGAATGGATCCGGGTCCGGCCCCCCCACGGCGCCGGCTACGCGACGGTCCGGGAGACGGTCGGGCGTCTCGGCCTCGGAACGGTCTGCCAGGAGGCCCGCTGCCCGAACCTCTCGGAGTGCTGGTCGGCCGGCACGGCCACCCTCATGCTCCTCGGCACCGATTGCACCCGCCGCTGCGGCTTCTGCGCGGTGACGACCCGCTGGCCCCGGGGCGTCGTGGACACGACCGAGCCGGCCCGGGTCGCCGAGGGGGTCGCGCGCTGGGGGCTCCGGTACGCGGTCCTGACCCAGGTCTGCCGGGACGACCTCGCCGACGGCGGAGCCTCGATCCTGGCCGCGACGGTCCGCGAGATCCGCGCCCGGTCGCCGTCGACGCTCGTCGAGCTCCTCGTGGGCGACCTCGGGGGCGACGAGGAGAGCCTCGCGACCGTCCTCGCGAGCGGCCCGGACGTCCTCGCCCACAACCTCGAGACGGTCCGACGACTCTCCGGGTCGGTCCGGGACCACCGCGCGACCCACGACCGTTCGCTCGCGCTCCTGGCGGCGGCGAAGCGGCGGGGAACTCCGGGTCTCGTCACGAAGAGCTCGGTCATGCTCGGGCTCGGGGAGTCCGGGGCCGAGCTCGCCGCCACGTTCCGGGAGCTCCGGGCGGCCGAGGTCGACCTCCTCACCCTCGGCCAGTATCTCCGACCGAGTCCGGCCCACGTCCCGGTGGCCGAGTACGTGACCCCCGAGGGGTTCGACGAACGGCGCGAAGCGGCCCGCTCGGCCGGCTTCGCCGGGGTCGAGTCCGGTCCGCTCGTCCGCAGTTCCTACCACGCCGAGGAACTGTATCGGGCCGCCGTCGCGCGGGCGAGGTAACGCGTGGCGAAGAAGGCGCGCCGGAAGGCCGAGGAGGAGGCCGAGAACGCCTTCTCGTTCCCGGAGTTCGACGAGCGGAAGTTCCTGCGGCACGAGTACGAACAGACGACGGCGACCGCCCTCGCCATCGGCCTCGCGGTCCTCCTCGGGTTCGTCTCCTGGGCAATCGACCGGGCCGGACTTCCCCTCGTGATCCCGGTCGTGGTCTCGGTGGCGGTGATCGTCTTCTCGCCCTACCTATTCCTGCGCGTCCGCGAGACCGCGAGCGAGTACACGAAAGGAGACTGGGCCGGCCTGATCCTCACCGAAACGTTCGGTTGGCTCGGCGTCTGGTTCCTGCTCCTCGACGTGCTGCATCTCAGCCGGGCGCGCGTTCGGCGGCGGCCCACGGCAACCGCTTGCCGAGCAATCCGGAGAGCGCCTCGGAGACCGCGGGCGAATCGGAGACCTCCGCGAGCGGCCGGATCGACGGAGGCGGGCCAGCACGAAGGTCCTTGCCGACGGGGAGACGGGGCCAGGCCTCCCCGAGGAGGGTCTCGACCTGCCGGTTAGTCCGGATCGTCTCGACCGCGAGACGTCCGTCGTCGGTCAGGTACGGCCCCTGGACGACCCGGTCGCTCCGCTCGGCCCACTTCCCCAGGAAGTCGTCGGCCCGGGCCACCCCGACGGGCGGGCCGAACCGGACCTGGACGGCGGGGAGGGTCCGGTGGCCGACCTCCAGGAGGACGACGATCTCGGACTCGGCGGCAGCGCTCGCGGTTCCGATGACCTCGAACCCGAGCCGCTCCGCCTCGGTGGCGACCGCCCGCTCGGCCTTCTGGAGCTGGGGATAGAGGATGTCGTCGACCAGCCGGGGTCGCTCGAGCGTCACGACCGTGACGTGCGTCGCGCGCTCCTTCGTGCGCTCAAGGCCGTCCGGCCGACCGACCGGAGCCGCGGGCCGGACGACGAACGCCGCGGGCGACGGGTGGGTCAGGTACCGGTCGGCGGCGAGGAGGAAGAGCGCGAAGTTCCGGCGGGTGAGCGCCGTCGAAACGTTCCGGGCCGGGTCCACCGGGTCGTCGACGACGAGGGCGACGTCGTCCGGGACCCTCGGCTTCGCGGCCGGGTCGTGCGCGAGCCGGGTCGGGATCGACCAGTCCCGGGCCGCGGTGAGCAGCGGGCGGAACCCTCCGAACCGGAGGACCAGGAGCTCGACCAGATAACCGGAGAACCCCCCGGTCTTCGCCTCCGACCCGTAGATCCCGTGCGCCCGGAGGAACTGTTTCGTCAACCGAACCTGGCCGACGAGCTCCGGGGTCTCGCGGGCGGCGAGCCACGCCTGGTGGAACGGGGTCCGGTCGACGGCGGTCATCGGGTGGGCCCCATCGGCGACCGCGTACCCCGGCACCGCCTCGACCGAAAACTCGCCATACCGGCCCCGGAGGTACGGGTGTTGGGCGTACCGGGTTTCCGGAGCGGTCAAGATCGCCCGGCCGATCGCCATCCCCTCCGCCTCCAGGCCGGCCCGGTCGAGCGTGGTGGGAAAGAGCAGGAACAGGTCGAAGTCGAACCGGTCGGCGAGGAACGTCTCGCGGGCCGCGCTCCCGGCGACGAGCGCCCGCACAAGGGGGCTCTTCCGGTCGCGTGCCGCCGACTCGGCCGCTTCGACGAGCCGACCCCGGACGTCCTTCACGCGGGCGAGGAGCTCCGCGCCCGGCGCGATTCGCGCCAGGACCTCGCGCTCGACCCGGTCGGGGTCGGTTCCGGTGCTCTCCATCCGGTGTTGCGGAGCAGGTCCCGACAATGAAACCTTCCGCTCGACCGGCGGGCCGCCCGGCTCTGTCGTTATCGTCGCGCGGGGCCTTCTGGACGGCGGGGAGGGCGATGGTGGCCGCGAGTCCGGGGGGGTTCCGCACCCCGATGCTCTACGAGCCGCTCGCCGGGGGCAAGGTCCGGTGCACCGCGTGTGCGCGGTACTGCGCGATCCCCGAGGGGTCGCACGGGTTCTGCTTCGTTCGGAAGAACGAGGGGGGCCGGCTGGTCCTCCTGACCTACGGGCGGGCGGCGGCGCTCCAGGTCGACCCGGTCGAGAAGAAACCGCTCTCGCATTTCCATCCCGGGAGCCGGGTCCTCTCGATCGGCACCGTCGGCTGCAACTGGCGGTGCCTCTACTGCCAGAACGCGGAGATCTCCCAGGAGCACCTCGTCGAGGGACGGAACGTACTTCCCAAGGACGCGGTGGCGTTGGCCGAGCGGCTCGACTGCCAGGGAGTCACGTTCACCTACAACGAGCCGACGATCTTCGCCGAGTACGCCCTCGACATCATGCGCGCGGCGAAGTCCGCCGGCCTGTTCGCGAACTTCGTCACGAACGGCTACATGACCCCGGAAGCGGTCGCCGCCATCGGTCCCCACCTCGACGCCGTCAGCGTTGACTTCAAGGGGAGCGGCGAACCGGGGTTCCTGCGGAAGTACGTCTCCGCCAACGGCCCGAAACCGATCCTCGATTCGGCCGTCCGGCTGAAGAAGCTCGGCGTGCACGTCGAGGTCACCAACCTCATCGTCCCCGAGGTCGGGGACGGCGATCGACCGCTCCGGGAACTCGCCGCGTTCGTCCACGAGAAGCTCGGCGCCGACACCCCGTTCCACCTCCTCCGGTGGCACCCGGATTACAAGATGCTCGACCTTCCGGTCACACCGATCTCGACCCTCGAGCGGCTCCATGCGATCGCGAAGTCCGAGGGGCTCGAGTACGTCTACCTCGGGAACGTCTCGGGACACCGGCTCGAGCACACCTACTGCCCGAAGTGCGGCGCGGTCGCGGTCCGGCGGTACGGGTTCACCATCCAGGACTGGAATCTCAGGGCCGGGAACCGGTGCCGGTCGTGCGGGCACCCGATCCCGATCGTCGGCACCCTCGCCGAGGGGTACATTCCGACGCTCGCCACACCCGTGGCGTGACCGCGCCCCGCGTCTAACCGGGGACCGCGGGTCCGCCAGCGGCGTCAAGCTCCGCGCGGGACGTTGCGTCGAGCTTCAGCGTCGCCCCCTCCATCAGTTCGGTGAGCTGCTCGACCGTGGTCGCGCTTGCGATCGCGGCAGTCACCGACGGCCGTCCCGCGACCCAGGCGATCGCGACCGTGGACGGTGGGAAGTCGAGGCGCTCCGCCACCGCCACGACGGCGGCGAGCACCCGCCGGCCCCGCTCGGTGGCGAGCCGCTCGACCGCGGGGCCCCGGGCCGAGGAGCGGAAATCGGCCGGCGTGCGGTACTTCCCGGAGAGGAATCCCTTGGCGAGGGACGAATGGGGGAGCACTCCGAGCGACTCGGCCCGGCACGTGCGCTCCAGGGGACCCTCGAACACGTCGCGGTCCACCAGGTTGTACTTGGGTTGGACGCACTCGTAGCGTGGCCATCCGTGCGAGCGACTGACGGACAGCGACTCGGTGAGGCGCTCCGGCGAGAAGTTCGAGGCGCCTATTGCACGGACCTTGCCTTCCGCCACCAGCTTCGCATGCGCCTCCAGGGTTTCCTCGATCGGCGTACCGGCGTCGTCAACGTGCGACTGGTAGAGGTCGACGTGGTCGGTCTGCAGCCGCGCCAACGAAGCGGCGATCGAGGACGCGATATGCGAACGCCCGAGCCCCATCGCGCCGGAGCCCATCTCCATCCCGACCTTCGTCGCCACGACCACGTCGTCGCGACGTCCTCTGGACCGGAGCCATCGGCCGAGGATCGCCTCCGACTCACCACCGGAATGTCCCGGGGCCCACGCCGAATAGGAGTCGGCGGTATCGATGAGGTTGAACCCGGCATCGACGAACGTGTCGAGGAGACGGAACGACGTCGACTCGTCCGCGGTCCATCCGAAGACGTTTCCGCCGAACGCGAGGGGGGCGACGGAGAGGCCCGACCTTCCGAGGGGGCGACGCTCCATCGGGACCCCCCAGGGGACACGTGGTCAAGGGAATATCGGCCGGTCACCCTAGACCGCTCTTCCGACGCCGGAGCGCACAGGGGTCCGACCACGCGCCAACCAGGGCAGGTCCCCTCGAGGGGGTGCGGCGGACCCTAGTCAGTGCGATTGGTCAGGATGAACTCGTTCCCGTCGGGGTCGGCGAACACGCCGAGAACGAACTTGGCACCCGGGAGATCGATGACCCGGGGCTCGTTGGTGATTGTTCCCCCTCGGGTCTTGATCTCGGCGCACGCTGCCGTCGGGTCCGGATGCCAGAACATCACTCCAGAGACGGTTCCGGGCTCTCGGCCCCCCTCGCCAGGTCCCTGGATATGCATCCGCAAGATCGTCGACGTCCCCGGGAGCGCGAACGTCGCCCGCCCCGCGGCCTCATCGAACGTGAGCTCCCGGAACTGCAAGACCCCGCGGTAGAATTCGCGCGCCGTACGGATGTCGCGGACGTGGAGGGTCACGGCGTAGAGACCGGTGATGACTTCGGGCATTGGGGATCCCGATTCAGGACTCCATCCTGCTCTGATAACGCAATGCCCGTCTCAGGACGCTCGCCCTTCCGAGGTTCGCGCCAGGACTCGGCGGATCGCCGCGACCACGCGGTCAGGGCGGTCCTCGGGCACGGAATGCCCGGCGTCCTGAATTGTCTCGGTCTCGTGACGCGGGAAGTAGCCCTGCCACTTCGCCATCTCCGTCGCTGGGAATCCAGGGTCGTCGTGCAATCCCCACACGATCTGCGCGGGGAGGTCCGAAAGGGCGGGCAGCTTGGATTCGATCTCCGACAACCACGGGCGGGCCTTCCGAATCTGCCGTGGAAAGATCCACGTTGGGAGCCTTGCGGCCGGCGTCGGAAACGGGTTCGTGTACGCCGCGCGGAACCGTTCCGTCACCCTCTCCACGTGGCAGATCCCGCCCGGCAGGATCGACTTCGCGAAGTAGTTCCGCCGCGTCTGCAGCCAATAGCCGAGCGGCCATCCGCCCATGACGACCGAGAAGAGCGTCTGCAGGAACGTCGCCGGCCACGCCCAGGTGTTCATGACGACCACGCCCCGCAGATTGTCCGGGTGGCGTACAGCGTAGCTCATTCCGATGGGACCCCCCCAGTCCTGGACGACAAGGACGAGGTTCTTCAGGCCGAGGTGCCCGACCAACTCGGCGACGGCGTCGGCGTGCTCCGCGGGCGTGAACCGATAGCCCGAGGGCGCCCGGGACATCCCGAATCCGAGGTAGTCCGGCGCGACCAGACGACACTCGCCGCGCAGCTCCGGGATCACATTTCGGTAGAGGTAGGACCACGTCGGGTTCCCGTGGAGGAGCAGTACCGCGCGTCCCGCACCTTCGTCGACGTAGTGCAACTGCCCGTCACGGACGGGAAACCAGTGGTCCTGGAACGGGTATTCGGAGGGGTCCACCTCGAACGGTCGCGGGATGGTGGTCATGGCTCGCCCCGCCTCCGCGGAACGAGGCTCCCTTGGCTACTCCGGCGTCCGGATCTGACCGAACCTGAGCGGGCCGAACCGCCCCTCCCTCCGGAATGATTCGGGACAGGCCGCGGTTCGCGCCGACAACGCCCGCCGTCTGGACCGCGCGGCGAACCCCTCGGCGGCGCCCGGACGTTGCGGGCGTAGCTCGAGTTCTCACCAGACCCCTGGGACGGGCGCGAGCGGTCGACCCGACGGCCCTTCGCTAGGAACCGAGACACGCCGTGCAAGGACTCCGAGCGGTTCTTTATGGCTCCCACATGTCCCTGGCTCGAGGACCCGATGACGTGGAAGTATACCGAGGAGTACTACCGGGAGTACACCCGAACGACTTGGAACGAGAGTGCCGAGGCGTATCTGGACCTCATGCGGAGCCTGGAGCCGTTCCGAGCCGACCTCGTCGCCAAGCTTCGAGCCCGAGCCGGTGAGAAGGTGCTGGACCTCGGGACGGGACCCGGGGAACCCGCCCTCACCATTGCCCGGTCAGGTGGGAGCCCGCGGAGAGGTGGCAGGGGTAGATCTCTCCGAGAACATGATCTCGATCGCTCGGAGGGTCGCCTCCGCCCAGTCCGTCTCCAACGTGGACTTCCGAGTCATGGACTGCTCTTCCCTGGCGTTTGACGATGCTCGGTTCGACGCCGTGGTCAGCAGCTTCGGGTTCCAGATCTTCACGAACCCCGAGAAGGCGGCTCAGGAGGCGTTTCGGGTCCTCCGTCCCGGTGGTCGGATCGCGGTCTCGGTGTGGAGCACCGGCGACAAGGTCCCGTTCCTCCACGCCACCGTGGGCCCAATGCTCAAACACGCAGAACCCGATGAAACGGGGTACATCCCGACCCCCTACGAACTCGGCGCCCCCGGCGAAATGGTCAGCTTTCTGAAGGCGGCCGGATTCGATCATGCCCACGAGGATCGTCGGACCCATTCGCTGTTCATGGAGAACGAGGAGCGGTACCTCCAGTCGATCCTGAAGGCGACGCCGATCGGCCACTCGCTGGCGGAGGAGCCTCCTGATGTTCAGGAAGAGGTTCTGCGCGAAACGCGGGCCAATCTCGCGCAATGGAAGACCTCGGAGGGCCTCTCGATTCCGGGCGAGTGCGTCTTCGTGACCGCGACTCGGTAGGACGCGGGAGCCGCCCCGTCGCGTACACGCTTTCAACACGCGGGGGACGGCGCCGAAGACGGGGACAGGACCTCGCTCGCTGGCAGAACGCCCCCCTCCGGGGACTGGGGGTACATCCCCCCGACGAACGCGTCTCGAGACGCTTGTCGAGACTGGTCCAACTGCCGGGGCCAGGATTCGAACCTGGGAACTCCTGCGAGAGCAGATCTTGAGTCTGCCGCCTTTGGCCGCTCGGCCACCCCGGCGCTGGGTGTCCGTGGGCGTCCGGGGATATGGGCCTTCCGGCGAGTCGTCCTGGGCGAGTGCCGCGGCACAGGCACCCGCCTCGAAATACCAGGGTTGAGAACGGAGTCCCGCTCCGGTCGTGGGAGTCTCGTGCCCGCGCGCGGACGGCTCGGTTAGCTGTCGTCCCCGGACTCGGGCTCTTCGTCGTCGACGGTGGGGGAGTCGACGAGGGCCCCGTCCTCTCGGAGAACTGGATCCGGCGACGGGAGCTCGGCGCCGGAGACCGAGGAGCGGGCCCGGATCGGGACGCGCCGCGGTCGACCGCACTCGAGGCACGTCCGGACCCGACGTCCGGACCGCAGCCGCGTGCGCACCGTCCGACCCTCGACCCAGTAGACGGAGCACCCGCGGCAATACAACTCCCGGTACTCGGGGAGGAGGCGGACATTGTAGCGCATCCCGACCTTCCGGGCCAGGGCGACGTACCGGTCGGCGTAACCGTCGGCCCCGCGCGTCGACTCGGCTTCTGCGAGGCCGAAAAGGTCGGTGACCCGCTCCGACGCGACCCGGGTCATCCGGGCGGTACGGCGGCCCCGCCGGCCCCGCCGACCGGCGGAAGGGCCGCCTGGCATACGGGGCAAACCACCGCGGCCGACGATATCAGGGTGTTGCAACGGACGCAGTGCCGGGAGATCCCCCGCATCGCCGGGGGGATCCAATCCGGTGGGGGAGGGGGGGTTGGGACCCAGATCGGCCCCGGGGAGGACCCCCACACGGGTCCCGGGGGCGGGGGAGGGGGTCCAGAGAACGTCGGAGGACCCTGAGGGACCGTGTGACCACACGCCTCGCAGAAGAGCGCGCCGTCGGGAACCGGGCGCGCGCAGTTCGGACAGGTCGCCACGACCCCCCAAAGTATATGCCGTATATCTCCGTCGTCGGTCCGTTGCCGAACCGGTGCGTCGCGCTCGCTACGAGAAACCCGGCGCTGTACGCCGAACTCGCGGCGTGGCTCCGGGAACATCGGCTTCCCAGTATCTCCATTTGGCCGGGCGACCGGCTCCCGGCCGGGGTCGCGGCGGTCCTCACCTCCGAGGAGGAGGCGGCCACGATCCGCCACTCGCGCGTCCTGCCCGTGGTCGCTGAAGCGGACCGTACCGCACTGCTGGCCGCCGTGCGGCACGCCCTCGTGGTCGGGCGTCCGACCGACGAGATCATTGTCGGAATCGACCCGGGGCCTCGGCCGGGGTTCGCCGTATTCGCCGCCGACCGACCGATCGCGGAGGGGACGCTGCCCGCCCCCGAGGATGTCGGACGACTCGGCACGCATCTCCGCCGCCGGTTCCCCGAGAACCCGATGCGGTTCCGGGTCGGACGGGGCGACCACCTCTCGCGGGACCGGATCGTCAACTCGCTCGTCCCCCTCCACCGCCCGGTCGAAATGATCGACGAGCGGGGGACCACGCCCCGCGGCCACCGCCGTCCCCGCGATGCGGCGGCGGCGCAGGCGATCGCGCGGAGCACGGGCCCGCTGGTCCGCGGAACGACGTTGATCCGGGTCACCCCCGGCGAGGTCCAGAACCTCCAACGGCTCAGCCGGGAGGGGAGCGGAGGTTCGTTCACGATTCCGCGGGCGCTCGCTCAGCGGGTTCTGCGCGGCGAGATCTCGTTCCCCGAGGCGCTCGCCGAGGGCGAGGCCCGTTATCGAGCGGGTTCGCGCCGGCCCGCCCGGCCGCGCGGGTCGCTCTCCGAAGGCTGATAAGCGGCACCCGGGTCGGCGGCCGATGGCCGTCCCCGCCGAGGTCGCGCTGCGGGCCCGGCGCCTCGCGCTCGACAACGCCCACGCCCACGGCGGTACGCCGAGGGTCGGGCCGATCGTCGCCCGCCTCCTTGCCACGGACCCGGCGCTCCGCGACCGGGCCGCGGCCGTGACCGAGGTCGTCGAACGAACCATCGCCGAGGTCGTGGCGCTCGGGCCGGACGCCCAGGCGGCCGAGCTCGCCCGTCTCGGCGGCGCCGAGGCCGCCGCCGTCCGACCGGTCCGGGGGGTCGACGACCTCCCCGAACTGCCGGGGGCGACCCGGGGGTCGGTCGTCCTGCGGATGGCGCCGTTCCCGTCCGGGGCGCTCCACATCGGGAACGCCCGGATGATCGTGCTCAACGACTTCTACCGGCGAAAGTACGACGGCAAGCTCCTCCTCGTGTTCGACGACACCGTCGGCTCGGCGGAGAAGCGGGTCGACGCCGAGCTGTTCGATGTCATTCGCGCCGACCTCGACCGGTGCGGGGTGCCCGTCGACGCGGTCTACTACAAATCGGACCGGCTGACGACGCACTACGCGTGGGCCGAGCGGGTGATCGCGCTCGGCGCGACGTACGTCTGCGTCTGCCCGGCGGCGACTTTGCAGGAGAACCGTCGCGCCGGGATCCCGTGCCCAGAGCGGTCGCAACCGCTCGAGGAGACCCGAGACGGATGGAAGAAGATGCTCGCGGGAGGGTACGCCGCCGGAGAGGCGGTCCTCCGCCTGAAGACCGACCTCGCCGGGCCGGACCCCGCGTTCCGCGACCGGGTCCTGTTCCGCATCAGCGACCTCGACCATCCGAGGGTCGGGCACCGGTGGAGGGTCTGGCCGCTCCTCGAGTTCTCCTGGGCCGTCGACGACATCGAGCTCGGGGTGACCCACGTGCTGCGCGGCAAGGACCTCGTGATGGAGGACCAGATGCAGCGCTACCTCTGGAACCTGCTCGGGATCCAGGGACCCCCGTTCGTTCACTGGGGGCTCCTTCGCGTGCGGGAGGCGAAGATCTCGAAGAGCAAGTCGTACGCCGAGGTGAAGGCTGGCCTCTACGACGGCTGGGCCGACCCCCGGACCTGGTCGCTCGCCTCCCTCGACCGCCGGGGGATCTCGAACGAGACGGTCCGCGCGTTCACGATGTCGTTTGGGCTCTCCCTCGCGGACATCGAGGTCCCCGCCGAAACGCTGTACGCCGAGAACCGCGTCCGGATCGACCCCCTTGCGAAGCGCCGAATGTACCTCGACGACCCCGTCGCGGTGCGGGTCGACGGATTCCCCCCCGAGCTCGCCTCCATCGACTTGCCGAACCACCCCGACCGGCCCGAGCTCGGCACCCGGCCCGTCCCGGCCGGCGGGACGTTCTATCTCGCGCGGGCCGACCTGCTCGCCCGCCCGGGCGAGACGGTCCGCCTGAAGGACCTCGCGAACATCGGCCTCCCGGAGGAGATCCCGGCCACGGGAGGGGATCTCCTCGAGGCGACGTTCGAGGGCCGCGAGAACCGGCGGGTCCCCCGTCTGCAATGGGCGGGGGTCACGAACGCAACGCCGGTCGACGTCCTCGACCTCGACGGCCGCCACCGGACCGGACTCGCGGAGGCGGCGGTTCGGGAGGCCTCGCCGGGCGAACTGTTCCAGTTCGAGCGGGTCGGGTTCGTCCGGGTCGAGACCGACTGGGTCCCCGGAACGACCCCGGTCCGGGTCTGCTACGGCCACCCGTAGGAAGAGAAAGGATTAGGGGAGGGAGCCCGCTCGTTCGTTCGGCGGGTCCGCATGCGCTTCTCGCACACGTCGATCACCGTCCGCGACATGGACCTGTCGATCGCGTTCTACACGAAGGTCCTCGGGCTCGAGTTCGAGCGGCGCCGACGGATCGAGGAGAACCACGCGGAGATCGCGTTCGTCCGTGACCCGGAGACCGGGGCGCGGGTGGAACTGACCCACTGGGACGACAAGCCGTCGTTCGAGGTCGGCGAGCAGCTCGACCACCTCGCCTTCGACGTCCCCGACGTCGCCGCCGCGGTCGCCGCGGCCCGCGCCGCGGGCGCGCGGGTCGCCAAGGAGCCGTACTCGCTCGCCGGTGGAACGAGCACGATCGCGTTCCTGCTGGACCCGAACGACGTCTGGATCGAGCTCATCGAGCGGGCGCCCCGCTGAGGCCGACCGGGTGAACGGCGGCCCGCTCGCACCGAATTCCCCCGAGGTCTCCCGGCGCGCGCTCCGGGCGGTCTTCGGGGCGACGTTCTTCGTCCGGTTCGCGTTCGGGATCACGCTCGCGGTGTTCGCCTCGTACATCGCGAGCCGGTCGGTCGGCCTCGACACGAGCGCGGTCGGGACGATCGGGGTCGTGAGCGCTCTCGCGCCGATCGGCGAGTTCTCGACGGTTCTCCTCTCGGGGGTCGCCGCCGACCGGTACGGCCGGTTCCGGGTGCTGTTCGCGGGAACGCTGACCGCGGCGGTGCTGATGGGCGTGGTCGCGACGACACGGGTTCCGTTCCTCCTCGGGGCCGCGAACCTCCTGTTCGGGGTCGCGAGCGGGGCGATCCTCGCCTCGAGCCTCGCCGTCGTGGCCGACCGGGCCGAGAGCGACCATCGGGGGCTCGCGATGGGCCAGTTCGACGCGGTCAACCTTCTCGGTTGGATCCTCGGGTTTGCCGTCGGGTTCGCGGCCCTCGGCACGCTCGCCAACTCCTCGCTCCCCGTCGTCTTCGCCGGCGCCGCGGTTCTCCTCGCGCTCGGCTTCCTCTTCTCGTGGCGGACCACCCGCCACGACCCGGACCCGGCCGGAGGGGTCGGAGGTCTGCGCGTGGGGTACCTCCTCCGGACCGCCGTCCGTCGGGACGTCCTGGTCGTCACCCTTCCCTGGCTCGTGATCTACCTCCTCCTCGGCACCCTCTTCGTCTTCCTCGGGACCGCGGCGACCGGCGCGGGGGTCCCGGCGCTCGAGCTCGCCGCGGTCATCGGCGTCGGGGGTTCGCTCCTCCTCGTCACCCAGCCGCTGTTCGGACGCATGGCCGACCGGTACGGACGATTCCGACTGATGGCGGTCGGGACCGTCGGCTTCGTGGGGGTGCTGGTCGGCGCCGGATGGCTCGCGACGTACGGCCTTTCCGACGGCCCGATCGTGCTCCTCGGGGCGAGCGTCCTTCCCGCGCTCGCCTACGGACCGGCGGCGCTCGCGGCGCTCGCCGACCTGAGCCGGGCGCTTTCGCGCGCGACGACGATGGCGATCTACACGCTGACGATCGCCCTCGGGATGCTGATCGGCCTCCTCGCGTCGACGACGCTCTACTCCCACTACGGCGCGCACGGCCTCGATGCGTTCTTCGCGGTCGTGGCGGTCTCGCTCGTCGCGCTGACGGTGGTCCGGTACTTCGACCGGAAGGCCGCGAAGGCCGCCGCGGCGGCGACGGTGGCGACGTAGTCGCGCCTACGACTCCGGCTCGATGACGAGGTGCCGGATCGCCGGGAACGACTGGCGGAGCGAGAGGGAGACCTGGTCGATCGCCGCCTCGATCTGGTCGGTGTTGAGGCCATCCTGGAAGTTCACCCGCAGCGCCACGAGGATGTCCTCGGGGCCGAGCATCATCGACTGGAATCCCCGGACCTTCCGGACCCGGGTGTCCCGCTCGACGATCTGGAGGATCGTCCGGGCCTGCTCCGGCGAGACCGCCTTCCCGACGAGGAGCGGCCGGCTCTCGGCGGCGAGGAGGACCCCGGTCAGGAAGAGGAGGATCCCCACTCCGAACGCGGCGATCCCGTCGACGATCGTCTTCCCGGTGAGGTAGACGATCGCGATCCCGATGAACGCGACGATCGACCCGCCGACCGAGACGATGTCCTGGTAGAAGATCGTCTTCAGCCCCTGGTGGGCCGACTCGAGGAGGGTCGTGACCGTCTCCTGACCGTGTCGCAGCTCGCGGAGCGTCACCAGGATCCCGACGAGGCTGAGCGCGAGCGTCGCGCCGACGACGGCGAGCGATTCGGGGAGGTCGGTCACCGGGCCGGGGTGGGCGATCTGGCCGTACGAGTCGAACATCACGAGGAGCCCGGAGCCGGTGAACGTCACGAGCGAGCCGGTGAACGACCAGAAGAACCGCTCCTTGCCGTACCCGAACGGGTGGTCGTACGACGGCGGCCGTTGGGAGACGACGAACCCCCAGAGGATCAGCGCACCGCCGATCAGGTCGGTGATGGTGTAGATCGCCTGCGAGAGGACGGCGTGACTCCCCCCGGCGAGGGCCACCGAGAGGTTGACGACGAACAGGATGGCGGAGAGGACGACGGTGGCACCGATGATCACCTGGGGGCGCATCGGGGAGACTCGACCTCCCGGACCCTAGCGGGACCTGCGGTTAATCGTTCCGACCACCGACGAACGATGCGTGCCGGCGGCGGTCACTCGATCTCGCGTTGCCGCCCGTCCTGGGAGCCGAAATGGACCCAGCCCTGGTTCGTGTCGAGGGTGAGCTGACCCTCGACGCGGGCCTGCTTCGTCCCCCGGGCGATCACGAACTCCGCCTGGAGCCGGTGCCGCGAGAGCCGGTCGCTGTCCTGCGCGAGGCACGCCGCCCGGATCGCCTCGACCTTCTGCCAGTGGACCTCGACGAACCGCCCGACGAGGACCGACGGGGCGTAATCGATCTCGGAGCCGTCCAGCAGCATCCGGACGTCGCGGACGACCTCGGGGGAGCAGTTGTAGAGGAAGAGCCGCCACGAGCCGTTCGCGAGGACCGGCGACGCCCCGAACTCGGGCTCGACCTCCTTCCGTTGTCGCTCGCCCACGGGCCAGACGTAGGGGAACAGGTGCGAGTGGCCGGACTGGCCCCCGCGCCCCCGGACCCCCGAGCGCCACCGCTGGACCGACCGGAGCCGGGACCGGAGGTTCGGGGTCTCCTCGGTCCACTGCCCGTAGGCGACCGCCGCCCGGCTCGAGAGCTCCCGCTCGACGGCGGCAGCGCTCCGTTTCGGGTCGTCGCGCTCGAGGTTCTGGACGACGCGCTCGAGCTCGGCCCTATGTTGTCGCACCATCGAGGTGACCGCGACGGGTGTCGCAGTATCGCGCGACATACTACTTAGAGTTCTCGCTAACGGGGAACCCCCCGACGCTGCGACATCCCGACCGAAACGTCCGCACATATGTATGTCTGCAGGTGGCCCGCATGGAACCACAACGCGTCCGCAACCCAAACGCGCCGGAGCCGATCGTCGACTTCCCCCGACCGGAGGGACCATGGTGATGTCCCTCTCGGCGCTCGAGCGCGACCTCGTCGCCATGGCGGACTCGTTCGAAGTCCACCTGCGTGGCTGTGCGGTCTGCCTGTCCGAGGGCGGTTCGTTCTGCGTGGAGGGACAGTTCTTCCGCGAGGACGCGGAAGAGATCCGAACCGCCCTCGCTGCCTACCGGTTCTCGGAGGACCGCGGCCGGTTCGCCGCCGCGATCACCCGCCGGCGGTACCCACAGGGGGTCGGCGCATGAGCGTTCGGCGCCGCAGCCGCCCGAGCTTCCTCCTCGTGGGGGTCCTCGGCGCGCTGTTCGCGTTCTCGCTGTTCGGCCTCGCGAGCCTCGGCGCCCCGTCCGGCTCGGTCGCGAAGACCTCCGGGCTCTCCGTGGCGTCGAGCCCGAGCTGCCCGGCGAACGTCACCGTGTCGTTCTCCCCGGCGGTCGTCGTGGTCCACGCCCCGCTGGCGGTCACGGTGCACGCGGCGTTCGCGCCGGGCGCCGCGCCCGTCTGCAGCCAGTCGGTGCGGGCGATCGTCCTCGGTCTCCCGGCGGGCTGTGGGGTCGAGACGACGATGAGCTACGTCTGCGTCCCCCAGGCGGTCGGGACGTTCCATGTCCAGGCGACGGTGCTCGCGCTGAACACCGCGAGCACGGTGGCGGACACGCTGGTGGTCCTCTAAGGACGCCGGCGCACCCGGGTCGACCAACCTCTTCCTCCCTCTAACCAACCCCGGGGAGGGCCGCTCCCGCGGCCCTCCCTTCCGGCGGTGCGGGTCCCCCGTTTTTGGGTCGTTCGGACCAAGTGTTAAATCGGCTCGAACGGTCCTTCGTACCTCGGGACATGTCCGAATCCGCGAACCGGCCGACGGTCTCGAGCGCTCCACCCGTGGGAGGAGCCGGTTTGGGGCGCCCCCGGCGGCCGACCCTCACGGAGATGGGGCTCTCCCCCGGGAAGAAGGCCCGCCTGAAGCGGCTCCTCTACGGCCATGGGCCAGGGGGAGGGACCCTCCTCGTCCTACCGATCGACCAGGGGCTCGAGCATGGTCCCGCGGACTTCTTCGTGAACCCGGACGCCGAGGACCCGTCGTACCAGTTCAAGCTCGCCCGGGACGGCCGGTTCAGCGCGATCGCCCTCCACGTCGGTCTCGCCGAGCGGTACTTCCACGAATACGCGGGCGACGTCCCATTGATCCTCAAGCTGAACGGGAAGACGGCGATCCCGTCGGACGCCCAGTCGTTCAGCCCGCTCACCGGTTCGGTCGAAGACGCGGTGCGGCTCGGCGCCGACGCCGTCGGCTACACCGTCTACGTCGGCTCCCCGGCCCAGGACCGGGACTTCGAGCAGTTCCGCCAGGTCCGGTCCGAGGCGGACCGGCTCGGGATGCCGGTCATCGTCTGGGCGTACCCCCGCGGCGAGGCGGTCGCGAAGAAGGGGGGGAAGGAGAGCCTCTACGCGGTCGACTACGCGGCCCGGGTCGCCCTCGAGCTCGGCGCCGACATCGTCAAGCTGAACTATCCGGTCCCGTCGGAGAAGGACAAGGAGAGCCCGCCGCCGTACAACGCGCTCTCCCTCTCGCACGACGCCGCCTTCCGCAAGGTCGTCGTGTCCGCCGGCCGGGCGCTCGTCCTCGTCTCCGGCGGAGAGAAGGTCGGCGACGCCGAGCTCCTCGCGAAGGTCCGGTCCTCGATGGACGCCGGGGCGACCGGCATCATCTTCGGACGGAACCTCTGGCAGCGTCCGCTCCCCGACGCGCTCGCACTCACCCGCGAACTCCATGCGATCTTCCGGGAGTACGCCGAGCCCGCCGCGTAGGACCGAGGTCCCGCTCCTCATCGTCCTCGCCGGGGAGGACGACCCCCGGCACTGTTCCGGCCGGCGGCTCCTGCGGGCCGGCGAAGCGGACGAGGTCCCGCTGGGTCGCCCGCCCTCGAGCCGGGCGGTGCTCCTCGACCCGCACGCCGAGGTCCCGCTCAGCCGCGCCGACCGCCCGGCGGCGCTCTCCGGCGGAGTCGTCGTCGTCGACTGCTCGTGGAACCGGATCGGGCGGAACGGTCGGTACCCGGTCGAGATCCCCTGGCTCGCGCGGATGGGGGTCCGTCGGCGTCTCCCCTGGCTGGTCGCCGCCAACCCGCAACACCACGGACGGTTCGCCGAGCTGAACACCGCCGAGGCGCTCGCCGCGTCGCTCTTCGTCCTCGGGGAGGCCACGCGGGCTCGACGCCTCCTCGCGCCGTTCGCCGGCGGGGAGTCGTTCTTCTCGCTCAATGCGGCGCCGCTCGCCGCGTACGACCACGCCGAAGCCGCCGAGGGGATCCTCGCGGCGGAGACGAGCGCGTGGGGACCGGCGGGCGGCCGGTAGCGCCGCACGTCGCCGACCGTCGGCCTCAAGTCGGTCGCGCCCGTGGCGGCGCCATGCAGTCGCGGGGCGAGCACGGCGGGTGGGTCGCCTCCGAGGGGATCCCGCCGCTCCTGCTCGTCATGTGGGTCGGAGGGGCCGTCGTGGCCATCGTCGTCCTCGGGATCGCGTTCGCGTTCGACCTCCTCCAGCCGAGTCTCGGGGTCGCCGGCTCGGTCGCGCTGGTGGCCCTCATCGCCATCGGGGACATCGCTTCCGACCTGTTCTTCGCGAACCAGGTCCGGCCGCGCGCGGTCCGGGCCGAGCCGGATGCGGTCGAGGTCCGGCCGCTGTTCGGAGGCGTCCGTCGTCTGCCGTGGTCCGGAGTGCGGATCTCCACCCCTCCGGGGACCGCGAAGTTCGTCGTCCTGCAGTACTCCGTTTCGGGGCCGAGCGCCCAAGGGGTCTACCTGCTCTCCAGCGCCCAGGCGGTCGCGATCCGGTCGAGCCCCTACCGTCCGTCCGGCTGGTCGGAAGCCGGACCGGGTCGACGGTAGCGCGCGCTGAGGGTTCGCCGTCGCTACGGCGCGTCCGCTTCGTCATCGAGCCGCTCGACCGGGACCCCTTTCGCCGAGTCGACCGCCCGGTCGAGCGGGACGCGGGCGAAGAGGACGCCTCCGTACCGGGCGTACGCGCGGCTCGTGTGCAGCGTGAGGCAACGTCCTCCGAACGTCCACCTCCCCGTCAGGTCGGGGTCGTGCCCGCGGAGGAAGATCCGCGTCCCGCTCTGCTGGAGGAACCGGAGAAGGTCGACCTCCTGGAACGGAGGGACCACGCCTCTTCGGGCTCCCGAAGCACCGCACTCCCCCCACGCCACATCGAGGGCGAGCTCCTCTTCCGGCCCGTCGAACAGGGTCTCCCACCGGTCGACCCGCTCGACGCGGGGAAAGCCGCCGTGCGCGAAGTACGCCCCGCTCGGGGAGACCGCGGCGAACGGACCCCGTTCGAGGAGCCCAGAGATCCGGTGGTACCGGTCCTCGTCGGGACCCCACAACGTGTCGACCTCCTCCGGCAGGTCGTGCGGGAGCACGCCGACCACGCGGTGGAGCTCGTGGTTTCCCTTGACGAGCAGGACCCGGTCCGGGAACCGGGCCGCGAGGCCGAGCAGGTAGAGGGCGTTCCCGACCGAACCCTGGCCGCAGTCGTCCGGGGCCCGGTCGACGTAGTCGCCGAGTCCGATCAGCATTCGGTCGCCGGGGGACTCGAGGAACCGGGCGACGACCCGCTGCGTCGACCGCCAGTCGCCGTGCGTGTCGCCGAACACGATCGCCTCGGAGAACGGCCGGGCGGGGAGCTTGACGAGCCGGGGGGCGACGGGGACCTCCCGCTCGAGCCGGTCGAGCAGGTCGTCGGCGGCTTCCGGCGCGAGGGAGAGGACCTCCTCGGGGGTCGGCAGCTCGGCGCCGCCGGGGGTCGGGCTAGCCAGGGCCCCCCCGACGGACGGAGGCGGATGCGGGGGGCCGGAGTTCCCGGGCGCCGGTCGGGAACCGGCGCGCGTTTGAACCGGCGTATGCCCTAGGCAACAGGGTCCTAAGCCCTGCCTCGGAAGCCCCGGCCGGAGTCCGGACCGGATTGGCCGAGCTGGAGCACCCCCGCAATGTGACGCCGCATCCGCGGCGGGAGGAAGAGTAGCCCCGGCAGGAGTTCCGGCCCCGGCTACGGCCCGCCGGTCGGCGTTCGAACCTGCGTCGCGAGATCCAGAGTCTCGCATGATTGGCCACTACACTACGGGGCTACGCGGGTCGAGCGACGGGTCGTTCATAAACGTTGCCGAACTTCGGGCGGGACGGCCCCCCGGCGGCCGCCGCCGGCCCGCGTCCACTCCGAGAAATCAATTATACTCGGGCTCGGTCGCTGGCCGCATCCGAGCGTCGGAGGGCCGATGACGGGCGGAGCAGAGCCACTCTTGCCCGCGGTCCCCCCGCGTCTCCGGAAGGCCCGGTACGGCGTCTACGGCGCGGCCGCGGCCGCCGCGCTGGCCGGACCCTACCTCCTCACGGGCTCGATTGCCGGATTCCACGGCGTGTCCGTCGACCTGCCGACCGCGGCGGCCGACCTGGGGCTGTCCCTCATCCGGATGGTCGCCGCCTACCTCCTCTCGCTCGGCTTCGCGCTCCTCTACGGGTACGTCGCCGCCTCGAACCGGGTCGGAGAACGGGTCCTCATCCCGATCCTCGACATTCTTCAGTCCGTCCCGATCCTCGGGTTCTTCCCCTTCGCCCTCGTCTTCTTCGTGGCGCTCACGCCGGGGTCGTGGATCGGACCCAACCTCGCCTCGATCTTCCTGATCTTCACCTCCATGTCGTGGAACATGGTCTTCGGCGTCTACGAATCGCTGAAGTCGTTCCCCGGGGACCTGAAAGAGTCGGCGGACGCGTTCGGGGTCCACGGCTTCCAGCGGCTGCGCCAGGTCGTGATCCCGGCGACGCTCAACCGGCTCGTCTACAACTCGGTCCTTTCGTGGACCGGGGGATGGTACTTCCTCGTCCTCGCCGAGATCTTCTCCACCGGCTCTTCCGGGGTCGTCCTGCCCGGGATCGGAAGCTACCTCGCCACCGCCGCGGGGCTCAGCAACTGGAACGCGTTCTTCGCCGGGTTCATCCTCCTCGTCACCGTGATCGCCGTCATGGACTTCGCCGTGTGGCGGCCGCTCGGTCGCCGGGCGGAGAAGTACCGGTACGACACGTCGCCGTCCGGGGAGTCCCAGGAAGGGACGGTCACGGGGGCGCCCCGTCCGTTCCGCCGCGCCGCCGGATTCCTCGTGCGCGGAGTCGCCACCGGGGTGAACCGGATCAGCACCCCGATCACCGCGTTCGCGAGCCGGACGGTGGGGGCCGCGCCGAAGCCGGGACCCAAGACCGTCTCGGCCGCGCGCTACGTCGCCCTGGGAGCCGTCCTGATCGTCGGATGGTTGATCCTGATCGCCATCGGAGTCGGGGTGTTCGGGGTCCTGACCGGACCCGTCACGCCGGCGGTGCGAGGGGAAATCGCGACCGTGCCCCTCGGGCTCGCCTTCTCCGGGGCCCGTCTCCTCGCCGCGTACGCGATCTCCGTCGGGATCGCATTGCCGCTCGCGGTGTACCTCGTCGGACGCCCGACGGCGTACCGGGTCGGCCTCCCCATCGTCGAGGTCGTCGCGAGCTTCCCGGCGACCGCCCTCTTCCCGGTGTTCATCCTCGCCCTTGTCCCCGTGTTCGGTCTGGAGGGCGTCTCGATCCTGATGCTGATCACGGGGATGGAGTGGTACCTGTTCTTCAACATCCTCTCGGGGGTCCGGGCGATCCCGCCGGACCTCGACGAGGCGGCGCGCGCGTTCGGGCTGACGCGCTGGCAGTACTACAAGCGGCTGCTCCTTCCCGCCATCCTTCCGGCGTTCATCACCGGGTCGATCACCGCGTTCGGCGGTGGATGGAACACGCTCATCGTCGCCGAGTACTTCGTCACCCCCACGCACAGCTTCCAGATCCTCGGGCTCGGAGAACTGATCGACGTCGGCAACAGGACCCGCGCCGGGCTCCCGCTGATGGTCGCCGCGCTCTTCGCGATGGTCGCCACCGTCGTCGCCATCAACGAGCTTTTCTGGAAGCCGAGGTACCGCCTTGCCGTCGAGAAGTTCCGCATCGACTGAGGCGGGAGTCGGGAGGTCGCGATGACGCTGATCGAGGTCGACGGCGTCGACAAGGCGTTCGCGAGCCGGCACGGCACGGATCTCGATCATGCAGGACGTGACGTTCTCCGTCGGCGACAGCGATTTCCTCGCCATCGTGGGACCGTCGGGATGCGGCAAGTCGACCTTGCTCCGCCTGATCATCGGCCTCGACCACCCGACCGGCGGCTCCATTCGATTCCGCGGCAAACCCGTCGACCACGTCGAGACGGAGATGGCGATGGTCTTCCAGAACTTCGCGCTCTACCCCTGGCTGACCGTCCAGCAGAATGTCGCCTTCGGGATCGAGGCGCGCGGCTGGTCGAAGGAGAAGATCGAGTCGCAGGTCGAGCGGTACATCTCCGTCACCGGCCTCGTCGGTTTCGAGGAGGCGTACCCGCGGGAGCTGTCGGGCGGGATGCGGCAGCGGGTCGGGCTCGCCCGGGCCCTCGCCGTCGAGCCCGCGGTCCTCCTCATGGACGAACCGTTCAGCGCGCTCGACCCGTTGACCGCGGAAGGGCTCCGGGAGGAGGTGCTCCAGCTCTGGCTCGACCCGCAGCTCCCACCCGAGGGGGTTGTGCTCGTCACGCACAACATCGAGGAGGCGCTCCAGATGGCCGACCGGGTGATCGTTCTCTCGCGGCGTCCTGGCCGGGTCCTCGCCGGGGTCATCGTCAACCTGCCCCGGCCGCGGGACCGGAAGTCCGAGGCGTTCTACCAGCTGACCGACTACGTCTACTCGCTCATCACCGAGGGCGGCGCGCCGCCCCCCACCGGTCCGGCAGCGGCCCGGGCGGGCGGGACCCCGCTTCCAACCGGGCGGCCGCCGTCGGGGACGTGAGGGCGTTGTCGCGGTCTCCGACCCCCCGGGCGACAACCGTTAAGGGTGTCCCGCCCCATCCCTTTCTCCGCTGCGAGTGAGTCCCGATGCCGACGGTCTTTCCCAAGTGTAGCCCGAGCGAGATGATCGGGCTCCTGGTCCTTCTGAAGGACCACAAGGGCGCCGAGGATGTCGCCCGCCTCGCCCAGGACCTCGACCTGGAGATCGACGAGATCTTCCCCGCCGTCGAATTCTCCGAGCTCCTCCAGTTCCTGAAGGTCAAAGACGGCCGCGCGACATTGACCGAGAATGGGACGAACCTCCTCGGCCTGACGATCCGCGACCGGAAGGCGCTCCTCCGCGAGCAGCTGAAGCGGACGACGCTGTTCAAGGCGCTCGGCCGCGCGCTCGAGAGCTCCCCGGAGAAGATGCTCACCGAGGACGAAGTCGTCCGCCTGATCGACTTCACGACCGCTCCCGCGGACGAGTACGTCCAGAACATCATCAACTGGGGACGGTACACCGAGCTGTTCCGCTACGACTCCGACCGGCGGATTCTCCTCCGGCCCGGCCCCGCGCCGCGTCCCGTCCGGTCTCGGCGGCCCGGCCCCCGGGCGGGACCGGAGGTACGATGCCCCCTCCGTCTTCGGCGTCGGGGGCCGTCGCCCGGGAACCCGCTCGGGGCGACCATCTCGCGTCGGTCACGGCCGCGTTCGCGTAGACGTGCCGGGCGGACCCTATTCGATTCTGGCAAGCCTTAAGCGACGGGCCTCTTCCCGCGGTCTGCGGGCACGTAGATCAGCGGAAGATCGCTGCTTTCGCAAAGCAGAGGCCGGGGGTTCAAATCCCCCCGTGTCCACCTTCCCGGGCGTTACGAATCCGCCCCTCTCGCCTCGCTCGAGGGCCGTCGCCGCTGTCTCTCGTGTCCGCTCGGGCCGAACCATCCTTCGGCGGAGGTAGGCATCCCCCACGAAGCGCCGGGAATTCTAGTGCGTCCCTCGAGCGTCGAGCGATAAGGAGTTGGAGGGCGGTCGATGTCTCTCGTGAGGGACCCCGCGATGGTCGAAGACGCGAACACTCGCCTCGTACGTGCCTGTACGGCGAACGGGCGGTCCCTCCTTGAGGCGGCCGACGCCGAGGCTGCGGCCGGTCGGTACCGGGTCGGCCGCTCCCTCGCGATCCTCGCCCTCGAAGAGTTCGCGAAGGCGTTCGTCTGCCGTCTCGTTCAGTTGGGGTTCGCGACCTTCGACATCGAACATCCCTCACCACTCGCGGGCCTCGTCGTCGACCGTCATGTCCTCTCCCAGCATGGCCGGCAGCACGAGCTGATTCGGTGGATGTTGAAGGGGGGCGCGAGGTCTCGGGCCACCGGGTCCGACCGGGAACGTTCTCCTCGCTCCGTCATGGCGGAGATGCTCACCGAGCTCGACCGGCTCGCACCAGAGGACGTCGCCCGGAACGCCTCCGCCCCGATCGCGGGCGCCGGTTCGGACGGACTCGAGCCGAAGCTCTTCCAGGATCCAGCATTGGTGGGCGAAGTGCGAGGCATCTCGGAGGAACTTGGGTCGTGGGACTCGCGGAAGCTCGAAGGGTTCTACGTGGACGAGCTCGGCGAGAGGACTCCGACGGATCTGACTCGGGAGGAGTTCGCGATGGTCCGGGCGAGGGTTTCCGTCTGGCTCGAGACGAACGAACGTCTCCTCGAGGGGCTCCCCGAGTTCCTGGTTCCGGTGCTGACCAGGATCGTCACGACTCGCAATCCTCCGCTCGATGGCGAACGCACGACTCTCCTCTGCGAACGGTGCCTGCGCGAGGCCAAGGGTCGGCCGAGGAACGCCTGACTGGGTGGCCCGCCGTGCGACGCCAGACTCCTCTCGAAACTCTCTCACCGTTCGATGACGTCGTCGTAGCCCGGCGACATCGTCGCTTCCAGGTCGCGCGCTCGCCCTCGCGGGCCTCGTGCTGATCCTGGCCCACCTTCCGTGGCTGGTCGTGCCGTTCGTCCCGGCCGGATTGACCCTCGTCGAGTTTGAGCTACTCTGGGCCTCCGCGTGAGTTCTTGGGTTCGCCGCCACGATGGGAGGGATCCGCACCCTCGGAGCGGCCGCTCCTAGTCCACAGCAGCCCCACGGGTCGGGGCCCGGAGTCCGACTGGGATGGCTCGCGATCGGCGTACTCTCTCTGGGATTCCTGCTGCTCGTCGGCGCCCTTGCCTTCCTCGTTTCGTGCGCGCCGCCGTGTGGGGGCGGCGGCGGAGTCGTCGGCCCTGGCCCCTCGGCCGCGGCGTGTGGCCAGCCGTGTGTGATCTGGATCGGTTCGGGGTATGTGTGGCCTCTCCAGGTCGCAGAGGCCGGCCTCTTCCTCGATGCGGTGGGGGTCGTGCTTCTGAGCCTCGCAGTCCGGTCGGATGGGGGTCCTCGGTGCGACGAGCGCAGGAAGCACCGACTCCGGCCTCCAGCCCTGTGAATTCCTGACGCGGCACCTACGGCGGGGAGGGGGGGAGCCCTCGGCGTCCAGCCCCTGCGGCGTTGCGTTCGGTCGTCTCGGTTGTTCGGTCGTTCGGGTGACGGTTCTCCCCACGAAACAGTTCCACTCTCCCAGTCTCCGTTCCCGAACGAGTTGCGACACGTTCCGGTCTGGCGAACGATTAAGGGCCGAGCGAGTGTCGTTCTCGCGTGCGCATCCGGGACCTGGCGTGGGACGACTTCCCGGCCCTGACGGAGACCTACTTTGCGATCTACGACGAGGTCCGGGACTCTCCGGACCTCGGCATCTCCCTCTTCCCCGAACGCCCCACGCTCGGCGCCGAGACCGCCTGGTTCGCGAGTCTCTACCAGGCGATCCAAGACCGGGCCGCCATCGCCGTCGTCGCCGAGGAGCAGGGGAAAGCGGTCGGGATGTGCGAGGTCAAGCGGAAGGGCTCGCAGGAGAACCGGCACATCGGAGTCCTCGGGATCCTCGTGGACCGGCCCTGGCGGGGCCGCGGATTCGGGCGAGCCCTCCTGAAGAGCGCGATCGACTGCTCCCGTGGCAAATTCGAGCTCGTCGAGCTCTCCGTTTTCACGCCGAACACCCAGGCCCGGCGGCTCTACGAATCGTTCGGGTTCCGGTCGTGGGGAACCCTCCCGAAGGGGATTCGCCGTGACGGCCGCTACATCGACCTCGAGCACATGGTCCTCGAACTCAAGTAGCGGGCCGACCGCGAGAGGGATCCACCCCCTGGGCATCGTCGGGAACGCGGCCGGGGGAATCCTCCGGCACCGGCGCTGGTCTCGGGCTCACTCCGAGGCACCGCACCAGTCGCAGGCCTTCGCCTCGCCTTCGGTGTCGGCGCAGCCGGCCGTCCCGAGCGGGGCGCGGCGGGGCAGCCGCTCGGGAAGAGTCGGCGACGAAGGTGGCGGTGGAGCCGCCTTGGGGGGAGCGGGCTCGCTCATCGACCCAGGATGAAGCAATGGCACATATAAGTCGAATTTTAGACGCTGAAACTAGGAGTTCAGCGCCAACCTCTACGCAGTTATTGGCGCACGGGTCCGCAGCGTTTCCGAGCCGCCTGGAAGTTGCGGGCGACGCCACCGACCGCGATCCGCCCCTTGCGTCCGCCGGTTGTCGGCAGCGATTCTCCGACGGGGAAACCGAGGAAACGCCGCCCATTCCTCTCGAGGTCGATGCTTTATGTATGACATCCGTCCGACAATTGCGAGGTGGCCCCCGTGGGAAACGAAGCCGAGCGCTGGATCCCCCTCGCCGCACTCGCCGCATTGACGGCGCCCGAAGTGCCGGACGAGGTCGACCTCCCGATCGCCTACATCCCCCGCCGGATTCCCGAAGGCGGTACGTACCGAGAGGTCTTGGAGCGGTCCGTCAACTGGGGGCGCCGGTGAGCGACGTCGCGCTGCCCTTCTCCGCCGAGACCCGCCCCCCACCCGTCGGGTCGCGCAAGCTGTTCCTCGGCGCCGGCACTCCCCGCGGGTACGGCGTCCGGCCCCGCCTGACCCCCGAAGCGGCCGCCGCGTTCGCGACGGTCGTCGACACCGCTCGTGCGCGGGCGGCCCTCGAGGGCCGCACGCTCGTCTACACCGTCCGCTGGAACTAGTCCGTCGACGGGGAACCGTCGCGTGGCAGGCCCGCCGGGTCCGGCGGTGCTGCCGGGCGCCGGGAGAGCCGTTGGCGGAGCTCGGCGTCGTGCCGGGCCTCGGAGATCGCGAGCTTGCTGAGGGCGTCGGCCCGCCGGTTCTCCTCCCTCGGAACCCAGGTGAACTGGACGTCGCCGACCCGCTCGACGAGCGCCGTGAGGTGCTGGTGGTACGGACGGAGATGTTCGGCGCGGACCTCGTACTCCCCCGACATCTGGCGGATCACGAGCTGACTGTCACCGAAGACCAGGACCGGGCCCCGGTACCCGACCGAGGCGAGGAACTCGAGGGCCCGGATCGCCCCGACGTACTCGGCGACGTTGTTGGTCGCTCGCTCCGACCCGGGCGGGACCGCGAGCCCGAACTCCTCGTGCTCGAGACCGGGACCCTCGAGGGTGAACCCGTACGTCGCGACCCCGCCGCCCCGGGGCGGCTCGCAGGCGCCATCGAAGTGGACCCGGACGGGGAGCCCCGTGGCGACCGTGCCCCGCGGGAGTTGCGCGTCCATTTCGCCCCGTCCTAGTGGCCGCCGGGCCGCCGCGCCCCGCCGGCCCGCCGGATCCTCGGGCAAGAGCAGTACACCTCGTCCTTTAAGCACGGGGCGCACCGGACCGCCCCGGCGAGGAAGTAGAGCGGCTTGTTGCACCCGCGGCACTCGCGCCGGGTGCCGCACCGCGGGCAATCGGCGAGCTGCGAGGGGATGAGCGTGTAGCACTTCCGGCAGTTCACCGATTCGAGGGGGCTCGGCTGGTACCGGGCCCCTCCGGTCGGCGGAGTCTTGCCGAGCCGCCGTCGCAGCTCGTTCTCGTCGGCGTTGCCGAAGACTCCCCCGACCGTGGTGACCCGCGGGTCCGGCGCGGCCGCGCCGAGCACGACCACGGCGATCCCGAGGGGAAGGACAAGGATCCCGGCCTGGACCTCGAGGTCGACCGCCTCGGCCCCGGTGAGGAGCTCCGGGTAGGCGAACAGACCGATTGAGAGGACGATGAACGCGAGCCCGACGAAGACGATCGACCGGTTCATGCCCGCCCTATCGGCGGGACGGTCGGCGAGGCCCCGCGCGCGGAATCATCGGTCGGTCCGATAATAAACCCGGGGCCGCGCGCGCATCGGTAACCGACCGGATACGACTCCGCCCGAACTTCAAATAGTCGGGCGTTCGGTCGAGCTCCGATGGCGACCGGGAGCCCTTCCGTTGGCAGCCTCCCCCTCGGCGTGGCGATCATCGCGGTGCTGATCGGGATCTTCGGATTCCTCTACCTCATCGCGGGGGTCCTGCTCCTCGCCGTCGGGTTCGTCGGCTTCACGATTCCCGGCTTCGCGGTGTTCGGCGGAGGGCTCGTCGGGGGCCTCCTCCTGACGATCCTCGCGATCGTGCTGCTCGCCGTGGCGTTCGGCCTCTGGGACCAGGAGCTGTGGGCGCTGGTCCTTTCGATCATCGTGGTCGGGATCCTCCTCCTCGGCGACATCGTTCGGGGAGCGTTCTTGACGCTCAGCGGCATCATCCTCCTCCTGCTCCTCATCTACCTCGTCGCGGTCCATCGGCACTTCCTCTGAACTCGGCCCCTCGTCCCGAGCCGTTTTACCCCGGGACGGCTCCGGGTCGCCGATGGCAAACCCCGTAGTGACCTTCGACACCAACGTCGGCGCGATCCGGCTCGAGATCTTCGAGGACAAGGCGCCGAAGACCGCGAAGAACTTCCTCGACCTGACCCGGAAGGGGTTCTACAACGGGCTCACGTTCCACCGCGTGATCCCCGGGTTCATGATCCAGGGCGGCTGCCCGAAGGGCGACGGCACCGGCGGGCCCGGCTACGAGATCCCCGACGAGTTCCACCCGGCCCTCAAGCACTCCGGCCCGGGGATCCTGTCGATGGCGAACGCCGGACCGAACACCGGCGGGAGCCAGTTCTTCATCACCCTCGCCGCGACCGGCTGGCTCGACGGGAAGCACGCGATCTTCGGGAAGGTCGTGGGGGGTCAGGACGTCGTCGACAAGATCGCCGCGGCGCCGCGGGACCGGTCCGACCGCCCGAAGACGACGGTGACGATCCGCACGGCGACGGTCGGCTAGGGTCCTGCCCCGGCGCTGCTTCGGCGGGTAGTCGAACGGCAGGCGCTGCCCCGGGTGGGTGGCGTCCTCGAGGGTCGTGAGAGCGGCCGCGATCGCCCCGAGGACCGGCATCACCGCCACGAGGAGGATCGCGCTCCCGTACGAGAGCTGGAACGTCGCCCCGGAGCCGACCGAGAGCGTGACGGTGCCGTTCCGGGCGAGGTCGAGGAGGTAGAGGAAGAACACGACCGCCCCGAGGAGCGCGATCGGCCCGTACGCCCGGGTCGGGCGGGCGATCGTGGCGGCCGCGCCGAGCACGCTGAGCGCGATCCCCACCGTCGAGACGGTGACGAGGGAGAGCGGGGTCTGGATCCCGTGCGCCGCCAGGAAGTTCAGGAGGCCGAGAGGGATCGCCACGAAGAAGATCAGGAGGAAGATGAGCCGGAACGAGGCGTACACCACCCGTCGCGGGAGCGAGGGAATATTGGGCGCCCCCGGACCCGCGCTCATCGGAGCACCACCGGGAACGGGCTGAGCGCCCACCCATCGCCCAGGAACCGGAGCGTCAGGGTCGCCCCGCTCGCCGAGCAGCCGGAGCCGAGGTACGCCTCGGTCGTCCCGTCGAACGCCGCCCCGCTGCTGGCCGCGACGGGAAGGGTGCCGTCCGAGCAGAGCCGACCGGAGCTCGTCAACGTGTACTTCGCGACCCCGTCGACCGGGAAGAGCGCGTGGTCGGCGAACGCTACGGTGAGCGGGACGGTCACGGTCCCGTTGGCGTTCGGGGTCGGGCTGCCGGGGGTGACGTTGAGGCCGAAGAGCGGCGCTCCCCACGTCACGTTCTGCGGGACGGTGAGATGGACGGCGAACAGGTCCACGTAGGTGGCATTCGCCCACGTCGTCGAGGGAAGGACGGCGTCCTCGGTCAGGAGGGTCCGGGCGAACGGTTTCGTGTCGAGCCCGAGGGAGATCGTGAACGGCACGGTCGTGGTGGCGCCGGCGGCGACGGTGGTGACGGGGGAACCCCCGGTGGCGAGGAGGGTGCCGTTCGGCTCGTCGACGACGGTGAAGAGCGTGACGTCGTTCAGCGGGTACCAGCCCGGGTTGGACAGGTTCACCGCCCCGGAGAGGCTGATCGTGTCGTTCCCGCTGACCGTCGGCGGGGTGCTCGGGCCGGTCTCCCCTCCGGTCGGAGCTGGGACCCCGAATAGGCGACCGAGCCGAGGAAGACGATCACGGCGACGAGCCACAGGACCGACAGGATCCGGAACAGGCGGGCGAGCCGCCAGAGAGCGGGGGGCTGGCCCATGGAGGAATGAACCCGGCCCGCGGTAGATAATCCCCGCCGGTCATCGGTCGATACCTCGGCTTCCTCCCGCGGGGAAGTTGCGCCGGAGGCGGCCTCCGTGATACCTCGGGGGGCGTGGGAGCGGTCGCATAGGTTTATGCGCATCCCCATGCGTTCTCACAGGTGCGATGCGCTACTTTCGCCGGCGTCGGCCCCATCCCGTGCGGGCGGTCTCCTCGGTCATCGCGGTCATCCTGCTCCTCGCGCTGACCGTGATCCTGGTGGCCGTCGTGGCCACGTTCCGGTTCAACCTGCCGACCCAGTCCCCCAAGATCTGGTACACGGCCGAGGGGAACGAGTCCGAGGAGGCGTGGGGCGACCCCACCGACTGCACGAACACCACGATTTACGCGGCGTGCGACTCGCTGCCGGCGGTGTTCATCAGCGTGACGGCGTTCACGCCGTCGTACATCTCGCTCTCGCAGCTCGAGCTCGTCTTCATGTGCAACGGGACCGAACTGATGAACGGGAGCCTGAAGGCGCTCGAGGTCGTCCCGGGGTCGGGCGCGAACCCCGGCTCCGGCTCGCCGGTGCTGCAGAACTGCGGCACGTGGGACTGGGGGAGCGGTCTCGGGACCTCGGGGACGTTCTTCAACCGGCTGCTCTACTACCAGCAGCGGACCCCCGGCATCCCCGGGATCCAGCAGGGCGACATCCTCGTCGTCTACTCGCACCCGAAGCTCGACTTCACCGACCGGAGCGGCTACTTCCCCGACGACGACTACCACGGGGCGCCGCTGTGGTGCTTCACGGTCCAGAACGCCTGCACGCTCTACATCGACTACCTGAGCGGCAAGCAGACCTCGCTCGTGTTCAGCATCTCGCTGTTCCAATTGAGCGGGGTCTGAGCCGAGGACCCGTCTCCGACGGGTCCCGTTCGCGCCCCAGTCCGGGGGGTTCCTGCCGGGCCCGTTCGGCCGCGCCGGGACTCACTCGATCTCGAGGTTCGCCTCGCGAGTAAGGTCCAGCCGGTTGTCCTCCACCGCGGTCGCCGCCGCGGCGTAGTGGGAGCCGAGCTGCTTCTGGTCGAGGGTCGCGATCCGCCGATTGAGCCACTCGAACTTCTGGAACAAGAGCGGGTCGTGGGCGAGGTCCCGGAGCTGCTGGATCCGGTCGACCGGGTTCCGCATCGCGGCGTAGTAGCTCGAGATCCAGCCGCCGAACGCCTCCCAGACCATCTCCTCGTCGAGGATCCCGCGGGCCGTCTGCGCGCCGATGAGCTCGAAGAACGTGAGGACCTCGAGGCTCGTGATGTCGCCGAGGTCGTTCTGCAGGAGCCGCTCGCTCGTCTGCCGCCGGGCCTTCCGGAGCCGCGGGGAGTCGAACCTCTCGCGGAGGGTGATGACAGCGTTCGCCGAGTTCAGGCGCCCCGCCTGACGGGTCTGCCAGTAGAGGGCGGCCAGCGTGCCGATGGCGAGCGCCCACGTCGCGGCCGTCGTCCAATCTGCGAGGCTCCCGAGGTTCACCATGCTCGTTCCCGGCCCCCGCCGCACGCCGTGGCCCGGGGATTCGGGGGGTGGACCAATCCTTCACGGTCGATAGAGATTGCGACGTTCCGCACCGTCCCCCGCCACGGGGGGACTCCCGCGGCGTACCCGCCCGGATCGGGTCGTTGGGTCAGCCTCACGACGGAGTCGGGCGGGCGGTTACCGGGATCGGGAACGGACCCGGGGCCGGGGGGTCCAGTTATGGAGGTCCATCCGGACGCGGCCTCCGCGGAACGTGACGCCCTCGACGGCCAGCCGCAGGCGCTGTTCCGCGCCGTCTTCCCCCTGGAGAGCGATCCGACCACCCGCAGCGACTACGCGATGCCACGGGAGCCCGGGGGACCTCCAGAGAGCCCGCACGGTCAGCCGTGCCGCGCCGGGGAACCCGCCGGCCGCCGCGACCTGGCCGTACGTGATCACTTTCCCCCGCGGAACGCGGGCGATCACCATCCGCAGGCGAGCGAGCGTGGAGACAGGGGCACCCACGGACGAGAGACCCCTTGCCACGATTTGAGGGCCGCTCTTGAGCCTCCCAGTCTCGGGTTCCGACGATCGGGCAGCGAGCCTCGGGAGCGTTAGAAACGCGCCGCTCGAGGCCCCAACCTCGGGGCGCACCCAGGCGGGAGCCCAAGGGCCTTCTCGACCGATTCCGGAACCGCCGTCAAATGAAACGAACGCCGGGGAGCGGTCGGAGCGCGGGGTCGCTCGTGTACAGCTCTGCGTGGTGGCGCCGTGCCGTCGCATAAATCAGGGCGTCGGAGAAGTGGATCCCGTACTCCAGGCTGAAATCTGCGGCGGCGAGAGCAATCTCCTGATCCACGGGGACGAGCTGCGTGTGGCCGAGCGCTGCCACGTTCGCTAGCGCAGCGTGCTCCCCGCGCGTGGCCTTCGACTTCTTGTAGACCTCATAGACGGTGACAACGGAGGTGCAAATCTGTTCCGGAGCGACCGAATCAATCACCCGGTTGTAAGGACCCTGCTTGGGTCCACCGCCGAACCGTTCGATCCAGCCGTAGCTGTCAACGGAGATCGCAGCCGCCCCCGGGGCCCTAGAATCGGTCGTGGTTGTCCCGCAGGTCTTTCACGTCGAGGCCGGGGGTCATCCGTTTGGTTTGACCGAACGGCCGCACCGGAACGTAGTGCAAGATTCCGTGCTTCACGATCACCGCCATCTTGTCCCCGGCCCGGATGTGGAACTCCTCGCGGACTCGCTCGGGAATCACCACTTGGTACTTCGGCGAAACGGTGACCGTGTCCATCGATAGTTCCTCAAGGTAACGATTGTGGCATCGATATATCACGCTTGCCACAGTTCGAACATCGATGGGGGCTGTCGGGGAGGGACCGCCAGCCACTGGAGGGACTTGAACCCCCGACCTGCTGATTACGAATCAGCCGCTCTACCAGGCTGAGCTACAGTGGCGTCGATGCGGCCGAGGGCGTGCGACTCATAATACTGGCGGCCCCGAGGGGGGACCGTCGGTTGCGAGCGCCTCGGAAACGTCGCGGATGAGGTCGTCCGCGTCCTCGAGGCCGAGGGAAAGCCGCACGAGTCCGGGGCCGATCCCGCGCGCCGCGCACGCGGCGTCGGAGAGCCCCGGTGCGAGGTTTCCCCGGGGAGGCTCGCGAGGCTCTCCACACCGCCGAGGCTCGCGGCGACGTGGACCAGGCGGAGTCGAGTGAGGAACCGCTTCGCGGCCGGTCGACCGCCCGCGACCTCCAGGCCAACGACCCCGCCGCGACCGCGCATCTGCCGGGCGGCGATCGCCTCCGATTCCGGACGGTCCCGCCCCGGGTAGTACACGCGAGCCACCGCGGGATTCCCCTCCAGGGCGCCGACCAGACGGAGGGCGGTCTCGCTCTGCCGCGCGAACCGCAGGGGGAGGGTCTTCATCCCCCGCGTCAGCAGGAACGCGGCGAACGGGTCGAGGGGCGCCCCGAGGATCCCCTGGGTCCGGTCGATCCGACGGAGGAGCTCCTCCCGACCCGCGACCGCCCCCGCGATCACGTCGGAGTGGCCCCCCAGATACTTCGACGCGGAGTGGACCACGAGGTCGACCCCGAGCGCGAGCGGGCTTTGTCCCGCGGGCGTGGCGAACGTGTTGTCGAACACCGAGAGCGCGCCCGCCGCGTCCGCCGCCGCGGCCCACCGGCGGAGGTCATGGACCCGCAGGAGGGGGTTCGTGGGCGACTCGAAGTAGACGAGTCGCGTCGCCGGCCCGATCGCGTCCTCCGGGTGGGCCGCCTCCGCGCCGTCCAAGAACCGGACCCGCACCCCGAACCTCGGCAGGAGCTCGGTGAGGAGGTCGAGGGTCCCGCCGTAGAGGTCCGCGAGCGCGACGACCTCGTCTCCCGGCGACAGGAACGTGAACAGCGTCGCCGAGATCGCCCCCATCCCGGACCCGAACACCCGGGCCCCCTCGGCCCCCTCGAGCGACCGGAGGAGCTCGGCCGCGACCTCCTGCGTCGGGTTGTCGAGGCGGGTGTACATGTGGACGGCCCCCGACTCCCGAGATTCGGAGTATTCGGCCGGGTAGTGGAACGTCGAGGTCTGGTAGATCGGGAAGACCACGGCACCGGCATTGGCGTCGTCCCGGTTCCCCGCGTGGACGGCCCGGGTCGATGGCCCGACCCATTCGGGGAGCGGGGAGAACTTCGTGCGGGGCGGCGCGGAGGGCCCGGTCGATCCGGGTTCGGTCATCCGCCGGGGGGTTGGGAGAGGCGCAGCCGGTCGGACGCGTGGAGCTCCTCCAGATAGGCGGCGACGGCCGCCGGGACCCGCTCCTGCCAGCCGGGCGCCCCGTCGCGGAGCATCCGGCGGATTGAGGTTCCCTCGAACCGCTCCCGGTCGAACATCGGCGTCCCCTCGACGGCGTACCCGGCCCGCTCGAAGAGCGTGCGGGTCAGCGGGTTGTTCGTGTAGACCCGGTCGAACGGCGGAACGAGCTCGGCGACGTGGGCGGCCCAGAGCGCGTGGCGATGGATGTCGGGGATCGGCATCGCGAGCCAGCCGACGACCTTCTCGGCGGCAAGGGCGCGGGCGATCATCTCGAACCGCTCGGACGCGGTGAACGGGTTGTCGAACGTGTAGGATTCTTCGGCGCTCCCGATCCCGAGGATGAGCGGCTCGCCCGGCCGCTGGCTCGTCAGGTGCCGAACGACGGCGACGTGGCCGGCATGGAACGGCTGGAACCGGCCGACGAGGAGCCCGCGCACGTCCGGGCCGCTACGTCGGGCGTGAGGTCCTCGACGTCGTCGAGGAATTCGTCGATGTGCGGGCAGCTCGCGGTCAGGTAGAACCGGCAGTGGCCGCACGCCTGGTCGTTCAGGTTGCTCTTGAGCGACGGGTTGAACACGTAGCACGGACGGTTCCGGAACCGGTCCTCCCCCTCGTCGGGGTCGGTCGGCTCCTTCACCGGATGCCAGGTCGGCGCGAGCCGGTGGGTGGGGACCCGGCTCGAACTCCTCACGTGCCCGCCGGCCGGCCCGAGGGCGGGGGGACGCGGTCGCCGCCCCCGATGTCCGTTCGGCTGGTGGCGTGGACCATCGCCGCGAGCCGCTCGAGGAGCGACTCCTTCGCGGTCTCCTTGCCGACGAGGGCGTACTTCAGCACGTCGCGGAGGGTCCGGACCGGGATGACCTCGATCATCCCGCGGTAGCGGGACTCGAGGACGAGGTCGGCGACGTTGTCCTCGGGGATCAGGACGCGCCGGAGCCCCGAATCGGCGGCCGCCTCGACCTTCGCGGTCACCCCGCCGACGGGGAGGACCTGGCCGCGGACCGAGAGCGACCCGGTCATCGCGCACGACTGGTCGACCGGGACCCCTTCGAGGGCGCTGATGACGGCCGTTGCGATCGACACCGAGGCGCTGTCGCCCTCGACGCCGTCGGAGGTGCCGACGAACTGGATGTGGATGTCGTACCGGCTGATGTCCTCGCCCGTGTACTTCTTGACGAGGGCGCTGACATTCTGGACCGCCTCGCGGGCGATCTCCCCGAGCTTGCCGGTCGCGACGACGACCCCGCCGTTGCGGGTCTGGGCCGGGGTCACCTCCGCGACGATCGGAAGGACGATCCCGGAGAACTCGGACATGCCGGACTGCGCGTTGATGGCCGCGAGGCCGTTCACGACGCCGACCGCGGCCCCGTCGGTCGCGAACATCCGGTACTCCCGACGGCGCTCGATGTACCGGTCGGCGATCTGCTGCTCGAGGGACCGGCTCGTCTTCTTGGCACGGACGACATGGTCGGCCGTGGTGACCCGCGCGCCTTCGGAGTTCGCCACGTCCCCGGCGACCCGGACGAGTCCGCCGAGCTCGCGGAGCCGGAGGGTGAGCTGGCCGGACCGCCCGGAGCGGCGCTGCGCCTCCCGGACGATCTCGATGACCGCCGGCATGTCGAAGTGGGGGATCTTTCGGTCCTTGACGACCTCCTGGGCGACGAACCGGACGATCTTCATCCGGTTCTCGAGGGTGTCCGGCATCGTGGTGTGGACGTACAGCTCGTAGCCGTACCCCCGGATCCGCGACCGGAGCGCCGGGTGCATCGACTGGACGCTGTCGATGTTCCCCGCCGCGACGAGGACGAAGTCGGCGGGGACCGGCTCGGTCTTGACCATCGCCCCGGCCGACCGCTCCGACTGCCCGACGATCGGGAACCGCCGCTCCTGGAGGGTCGTGAGGAGCGAGTGCTGGCTCTCGATCTTCAGGAGGTTGATCTCGTCGACGAACAGCACCCCGCCGTTCGCCTTGTGGATCGCCCCGACCTCGACCCGCTCGTGGGGCGGGGTCTCGAGCCCGCCGGACTGGAACGGGTCGTGCTTGACGTCGCCCAGGAGCGCGCCGGCGTGGGCGCCGGTGGCGTCGATGAACGGCGGCTTCTCATCGGGGACGTGTCCCACGAGGAGCTTCGCGACGGTGTTGCCCCCGTCGGTGCGGCCGCTCGAGAACCGGACGATGACGTAGAGGAAGATCACCACGATGATCGCGATCAGGAGGGCCGTGAGGTCGTGGCCGGGGGTGATCCAGACGACGTACGCGGCGAGGAGGAAGATGACGATTGCGACCACGGCGAGGAGGAGCATCCGTTGCTCCTTCCGCTGGGCCGCCTCGAGCTTCTGGGCGGCGACGATCTCCTTCCCTTTCCCCGCCGGAACGACGCGGATCTTGGGCTCGTTCGGGTCGTCGGTGTTCGGGTAGGCGAGGATGTCCTGGAGCGGCTCCTTCGGGAGGAAGTCGACCATCGCCCGGGCGAGCATGCTCTTGCCCGTTCCCGGGTCGCCGATCAGGATCATGTGCCGCTTCTGGGTGGCGGCCTTCTTCGAGACCTCGACCGCGTCGTCCTGGCCGATCACCTGGTCGAGGAGACGGGCCGGCACCTCGACGTTCGCCGTCGTTTCGTACGGAAGCGTCCGGCCCCAGGCATCGAGGTCCTCCCTCGTGCCCGAGTCCGCGGATGCGGCGCCCTGTGGGTCCGTAACTGCCCCGATGAGTGCGGTACCGTCCCGCGCGGACCGCACCGTCAGTACCCGAGGGGACCACTCTATAAAGCCTCTCGCGGGCGGTGTCGCCACCAACGGCAGAATCGGGACCGACCCGCCCTCCGGCCCCGCCCCCCGTCGCGCCGTTATCTACCGAACCGGGTTCCGCGCCCGGGGACTCGGTTGACCACGCGCTGGGACGGCCGGGCGGTCGCCGACAGCCTCCTCGAGGGCGCCCGTCGGGCGGTGGCCGCGGGGGTCGCCGACGGCGGGCGGCCTCCGAGCCTGGTCAGCGTCCATCGCGGGGGATCGTCTCCGTTCCAGTACTACCTGCGCCAGCAGGCGCAAACGTCGGACCGGGTCGGGGTCGTCTTCCGGGACGAGCTCCTCCCCGCCGACACGACGTCGCTCTCGCTCCGGAGCCGCCTCGCGGAGCTCGACCGGGACCCGTCGGTCGACGCGGTCCTGCTCGAGCACCCGCTCCCCCCGGAACTCGGGTTCCTCTCGGCCGCGTCGACGCTCCGGTTGGAGAAGGACGTCGACGGAGTCGGGGCGGCGAGCCTCGGCCGACTGGTCGCCGGCCAACCGGTCCACGCCCCCGCCGTCGCCCGGGGCGCGATCCTTCTCGCGCGGCATTACGGGACCGACCTCGTCGGCCGGCGGGTGGTCGTGGTCGGTCGTTCCGAGACGGTCGGTCTCCCCCTCGCGATCCTGCTCGCGGCCCGTGGATTGGGCGCCGAGGCGACCGTCACGGTGGTCCACTCGAGGACCCCGGACCTCGCCGTCGCCCTCCGCGGGGCCGAGGTCGTCTTCTCCGCCGTCGGCCGGCCCGGGCTCCTCGACCGCTCGAACGTCCCGGAGGGGGCGGCGGTGGTCGACATCGGCCTCGCCAGCGTCCCGGACCCGACCCGACCGTCCGGCCAACGGGCCGCCGGGGATGCGAACGCCGACGCGCTCGACGGGTGGGCGCGGGCGCTCACGCCGGTCCCGGGCGGGGTCGGCCCGATGACCGCCGCGGCGCTGATGGAGAACACCGTCCAGGCGTGGGCGCTGCTCGGCCGGGGGCGAACGGAATGACGCCCCCGACGACCCGCGCGACCGTCCTCCACTGCCGGGACTGCCCGATGTGGTACGGCGCCGACGACGAGGGGTGGGGCCCCTGCTCGATCAAGAACCGGCGCGGCGACGAGCGGTACCTGACGTTCGGGGGGCACGCGTGCGACGAGGGCTACGTGCCGCCGCCCGCGAACCCCGGGAAGGCGGCCCGGTTGAGCGGTTCGCGCTCGACCTCGAGGGCGTCGGCTGTCGGATACTCCTCGACCGCGAACGCCGGAGCCTCCAAGCGGGCGGCGAGCCGGCGGAGCCGGTCCGCCCCGAGCTCCAAGCGGCGTCGTCCGAAGTCGACCCGGTAGGCGTCCGGCCCGAGCCGGTGCTGCCGGACAAACCGGCCGGCCCACCGGGCGACGTCGCGGCCCTTCGGGGCCTCCACGACGCCGAACACGAGCGTCCCGTCGGTCGTCGTCTCGGCGAACGGGGCCCGCGTCCGCTCGGCTTGGCGGTGGAACCGCTGCTTGAGCTGCACGCCGTCCTTGAACCGGGAGGAGCAGTAGTGGACCGGGACCGAGAGCCGGACCTCGCGGACGACCCGTTGCGCGACGGCCCGGCTTCCGCGGACGCCCCAGCCGTTCATTGGGTCGAGCTGGTACGCCCGCTCGTGGAGCTTGTCCTCGTTCGTCTCGGAGAACTCGAGCTCGTTCAGGTTCACGAAGTCGACGCCGATCTCGTCGAGGGCGTGGAGGAGCCGCACGAGCTCCGCCTCCTTCTCGGGGAGGACCGGGATCTCGACGCCGCGGCGGATCCCCCAGGACGGGGCCGCCTCGAGGACCTGCCGGTACGCCCCGCCGTCGGAGGCGAGGGGGCCCCAGAGGTAGTGGGGGATGTGGAGTCGGAACTCGTCGAGGCCGGCGCGCGCCAGCCGCTCGAGCTTCTCCGGGTTCGGCTCGTGGGTGTAGAGGTGGATGTTGTGGCCGGCGCCGAACGTCTCCTTGAGGAGGCGAACGTAGTGCTCGGTCCGGTCGATCACGCCGAGCGGGTCACCGCCGGTGATCCCGGTCCCGGCGGCGCCGATCGAACGGGCCTCGTCGAGGACGTCGGCGTCGCAGGTGACGAGACGCTCGTTCGCGTACACCTGGTCGATCTGGTTCCTGCGGGAGGAGACCGGGCAGTAGAAGCACCGGAACCGGCAGAGCCCGGTGACGAACAGGACCATCTTCTTGCCCTCGGCGCATTGGACGCACGCTTCCGAAAGGGCCCCCCGGTGGCTCGACGCCATCGGGAGCATGTGGAGGCCGTTCGCGGACATCGGGACCCCGGCCCACCGGGGCCGCGGCACTTGAGCGTTTCCCGGAGGGGTCGCCCGGCCGCCGGCGGGGCGCCCCGCACGTGGTGAGACCTACGCCAGCATCAACGGAACGCTCAAATCGGGCACCTGTCTGGGCGCGAGCGTTTCGGGAGCTGTGCGAGTCGAATGGAGATGCAACCGGGCCAGATGGCGTACGACCGCGCGAGCACCGTCTTCTCCCCGGACGGACGCCTGTTCCAGGTGGAGTACGCCCTCCAGGCGATCCAGATGGGCGGCACCGCGGTCGCCGTCACCTACGACGCCGGGATCGTCTTCGTCGCCTACCGGAACCTTCCGGTGAGCTCCCTCGCCGAGGCGGGCTCGATCGAGAAGAGCTTCGCGATCGACGCCGGGCTCGGATGCGTCACCGCCGGCCTGATCGCGGACTCCCGCGTCCTCGTCGAGTTCCTCCGGCTCGAGGCGCAGCGGCACCGGATCACGTTCGGCGAGGCCGCGCCGTACTCCCTCCTGTCCCACGCGCTCGGCGGACACCTCCAGCAGTTCACCCAGTTCGGCGGGACCCGACCGTTCGCCGTCTCGCTCCTCCTCGGTGGGTTCACCGGCCGCGTGCCGGGGCTCGTCGAGCTCGACCCGAGCGGCGCGACGATCGGCTGGAAGGCCTACGCGATCGGCCGGAACCGCCGGGCCGTCGCCGACTTCCTCGAAGAGAAGATCGGGGCCGACCGGAACGAGGAAGGGGCGTTCAAGCTCGCCGTCCAGGCGGTCGCCGAGGGCTCCCCGTCCCCGTTCCCGCCCGAGGCGCTCGACGTCGCGATCCTCGAGCCCGAGGCCGAGCTCCGCCGCCTGACGCCCGCGGAAGTGGCCCGCCGGGTCCAGGGGATGCCGTTCATCGGGACTCCGGACCGCGCGAAGAGCGCGAAGTAGACCGGCGCGCGTCGTCGAACTCCTCGCGGAGCCGGATCCGCCGCCGGGTGCGGTGGTAGGTCACCGCGAACCGGTGCGCCTCGTCGCGCACCGACCGGAGGAGCAGCATCGGCGGGGCGTTCTTGTTCGGGCGGAGCGGCTCGGCCCGGTCCGGTAGGTAGACCTCCTCCTCCCGCTTCGCGAGGCCGATCGCGGGGATCCGCTCGTCGAGGTGGAGCGACCGCAGGACCTCCATCGCCGCCGCCAATTGGCCGCGGCCGCCATCGATGAGGAGGACGTCCGGGAGCGGCTCCCCCTCCTCCGCGCGGCGCTCGAACCTCCTCCGGACCACCTCGGCGATGCTCGCGAAGTCGTTCGTCCCCTCCACGGTGCGGATCCGGTACCGGCGGTACTCCGACTTCGCCGGGACCCCCCGGTCGAAGACGACGACCGAGGCGACCCCTTCGGCGCCCTGGAAGATCGAGATGTCGAGCCCCTCGATCCGGTTCGGCAGCGTCGGCAGGTTGAGGAGCCGCTGGACGGCCACGAGGACGTCGCGGGGCGGCGCGCGGACGACGACCTGCTCGACGGTCGCGCGCGCGAGCCGCTCGGCGAGCGCCGCGAGGCTGGCCGGGTGGCCGGTCGGCCGGAAGCTGACCGGGATCCCCCGCTCCCCCTCGAGCCAGTCGACGACGTCGTCGACGCCGTCCGGTCGGGCCCCCTGGATGTAGATCCGGTCGGGGACGATGAGCCGCTCGCCGTAGTACTGGGTGAGGAACTGCCGGAGGAGCTCGCCGGCCTCCGGGACGTCGTCGGCCGGGACGGCGAGCAGGTGGGGCTCGGTGCCGCGGACCTCCCCCTCCACGACGTGGAGGAGGCCAACCGCGACGCGGAGCGTCGCGGCGTCGTTCGGGTAGGCGAGGGCGACGAAGTCGGCCCGGCCGGCGCCGGGGCCGACGACCCGCTGGCGCTCGGTCAGCGCCTTGAATCCCTCGAGCGCGTCGCGGAGGAGCGCCGCCCGCTCGAACTCCTCGGCGTCCGCGGCCCGCGTCATCTCGGTCGCGAGCGCCGGCGCGAGCCCCTCGCCGTGGCGCTGCAGGGCCCGGACCGCCCCGTCGACCTGGGTCTTGTACTCCGGTGCCCCGATGGCGCCGATGCACGGCGCTGGGCACGCGCCGATGTGGAAGTAGAGGCATTCGCGCTTCGGGAGGCGCACGCACCGGCGCAGCCGGAACGTCTCGGTGAGGAGCTGCGCCACGCTCCGCGCCTCCCGCGCGCTCGTGTACGGGCCGAAGAGGAGGTACCGGCTCGACCGCCGCGGCCTCCGGACCAGGAGGACCCTCGGGAACTCCTCGCCGACGGTGACGGCGAGGTACGGGTAGCTCTTGTCGTCCTTGAGGAGCGTGTTGCACGGCGGCTGGTACTGCTTGACGAGGCTCGCCTCGAGGAGGAGCGCTTCCCGTTCGGTCACGGTGGGGACGAACTCGACCGAGCCGCTGCGGGCGAGGATCGACCCGTCGATCTCGACGCGGGCGTGCAGGTGGTCGAGGATCCGGCGCCGGAGCCGGAGCGCCTTCCCGACGTAGACGACCTCGCCGCGCGGGGACCGGAACAGGTAGACCCCCGGAGTCGAAGGACCGGGGTGGAACCGGTCGGCGTCGGCCGCCCGGAGCTCGCTCGCGGGGACGAACCCCGAAGGTCCGGCCGACGGGCCGCTCATCGTCGCGGCGCCGCCAGCGGGGGCGGAGCGGGCGGGGCGAGGAGCGGCGCGAGGAACCGCCCCGTGTACGAGCCGCGCACCCGGCTCACCGTCTCGGGGGTCCCGGCGGCGACGACGTGGCCGCCCGCTCCCCCGCCCTCGGGACCGAGGTCGATGAGCCAGTCGGCGCACTTCAGGACGTCGAGGTTGTGCTCGATGACGACGACGCTGTTCCCTCCCTCCCGGAGCCGATGGAGGACCTCGAGGAGCCGCTCGACGTCGGCGAAGTGGAGGCCGGTCGTCGGCTCGTCGAGGAGGTAGAGCGTCCGCCCCGTCGGGGTCTTCGCGAGCTCGAACGCGATCTTGATCCGCTGCGCCTCGCCCCCCGAGAGGGTCGTCGCGCTCTGCCCGAGGGAGATGTACCCGAGCCCGACGTCGACGAGGAGCTGGAGCCGGGTCGCGATCCGGCGGTGGTGGGCGAAGAACGCGAGCCCCTCGTCGACCGTCATCGCGAGGACGTCGGCGATCGACTTCCCCTTGAACGTGACCTGGAGCGTCTCCGAGTTGAACCGCTTCCCGCGGCACTCCTCGCAGACGACGTAGACGTCGGGGAGGAAGTGCATCTCGTACCGGATGACGCCGTCCCCCTCGCAGGCCTCGCACCGTCCGCCGGCGACGTTGAAGCTGAACCGGCCCGGTCCGAACCCCCGGGCCTTCGCCTCGGGGAGCCCGGCGAACAGCTCGCGGATCGGGGTCATGACCCCCGTGTACGTCGCGGGGTTGCTCCGGGGGGTCCGGCCGATCGGCGCCTGGTCGATCAGGAGGACCCGGTCGAGCTGGTCGATCCCCTCGATGAAGTCGTGCTTCCCCGGGACCTCGCGCGAGAGGCCGAGGTACCGCCGGACCGCCTTGTAGACGAGCTCGGTGAGGAGCGTCGACTTCCCGCTCCCGGAGACCCCGGAGATCGCGGTCAGGGTGCCGAGCGGGATCTTGATGTCCTCCCCCTTCAGGTTGTTCTCCCGCGGGCCGTGGATGACCAGCCACCGGGCCGACGGGCTCACGCGGGACTCGGGGACGGCGATCGACCGGCGGCCGGAGAGGAACGCGCCGGTGAGCGACCGCGGGGCCCGTCCGATCGCCGCGGGGACCCCGGCGTAGAGGACCTCCCCGCCGAGCCGCCGGCGCCCGGGCCGAGGTCGACGAGCCAGTCAGCCCGCCGCATCGTCATCTCGTCGTGCTCGACGACGAGGAGCGTGTTGCCGAGGTCGCGGAGGGTCTCGAGCGTCGCGAGGAGCCGCTCGTGGTCGCGCGGGTGGAGGCCGATCGACGGCTCGTCGAGGATGTAGAGGACCCCGACCAGCCCCGAGCCGATCTGGGTCGCGAGGGCAATCCGCTCCGCCTCGCCGCCCGAGAGCGACGCCGAGGCCCGGTCGAGGGAGAGGTACGTCAGGCCGACGTTGACGAGGAACCCGAGCCGGGACCGGATCTCCTTCGTCACCTGGCCGACGATCTGCTGGTCCTTCTCGGTGAGCTTCAGCGTCTCGATCCGCTGGAGGAGCTCCTCGACGCTCATCGCGGAGAGCTCGGCGATCGAGCGGCCCATCACGGTGACCGCGAGGCTCGCCGGCTTCAGCCGTCGGCCCCCGCACGCGCGGCACGGGGTGAACGTCATGAAACCGAGGTAGTACTCCTTCGCGCTCTCGCTCTTCGTCGCCTTCCAGCGCCGTTCGACGGCCGCGACGAGCCCTTCCTTCAGCCAGCCACCGTGCCACCAGTAGCTCGACCAGCGACCGGTCCCGCCGACGGGCGCTTCCGAGCCGTAGAACATCGCCTTCCACCCCTTGTCGGAGAGCTCGCTGACCGGGTGGTCGGGGTCGTAGTCGAACGCCTTCCCGAACCGTTCGAGCGCGTCGCGCTCCGGGGTGAGCCCCCAGACCGAAATCGCCTTCGCGAGCGGCTTCGACTTGTCCGGGACGATCAGCCCGGGGTCGGCGTGGAGCGTCGCCCCGATCCCCGAGCAGTCCGGGCACGCGCCGAACGGGTTGTTGAACGAGAACATCCGGGGCGTCAGCTCCTCGATCGAGAACCCGCACACCGGGCACGCCCGTCGGCTCGAGAACGACTCGCGTCGGCCCCCGGACCGTCGGAGCACGACGAGCCCGTCGGCGAGGTCCCGGGCGAGGGTCACCGCCTCGGCGAGCCGGGTCGCCTCCTCCTCGGTCGCCTCGAGCGTGTCCACGACGACCTCGACGGTGTGCTTCTTGTTCTTTTCCAGGCGGAGCTCCGAGCTGCCGAGCCGCACCTCGACCCCATCGACGACCGCCCGCCGGTACCCCTCGCGACGGAGCCGCTCGATCACGTCCCGGTGCTCGCCCTTCATCGCGCGCACGACGGGGGCGAGGACGTCCACCTTCTCCCCGTCGGCCTTCTCCCGGACCGCGGCGACGATCCGGTCGACCGACTGCGGGGCGATCTCCTCCCCGTCGTTCGGGCAGTGGGGGACCCCGACGCGGGCGTAGAGGAGCCGGAGGTAGTCGTGGACCTCCGTCACGGTCCCCACGGTCGAGCGGGGGTTGCGACTGCCGGCCCGCTGCTCGATGGCGATCGCCGGGGAGAGCCCCTCGATCGCGTCGACGTCGGGCTTGTCCATCTGGCCGAGGAACTGCCGGGCGTACGCGGAGAGGCTCTCGATGTACCGGCGCTGCCCCTCGGCGTAGAGAGTGTCGAACGCAAGGGACGACTTGCCGGAGCCCGAGACCCCGGTGATGACGATGAACCGGTTCCTCGGCAGGTCGAGGCTGACGTTCTTCAGGTTGTGCTGGCGCGCGCCCCGGATCCGGATCGCGTCGCCCGCCCCCCGCTCGGCCAGTTCCTTCGCGACCATCGGCGGTTCGCTCACTCGGTCCACAGCACGCGGACCGTCGCCTCGAGCCGGTCGAGCACATACGTCTGCACCCGGGCCCCGAGCGCGGCGGTCGCGGTCGTCGGGTCCCCCGCGACGCTCTCCGGCCACTCCGACCCGGTCGGGGGACCGGGGACGAACGGGGAGCCTCCGCGGACCGCCGCCGTCCGGGTCGCGCCGACGAGCTCCGGGCGCATCGCGAGGACCCGCGACGTCTCGAGGAGCCCGGCATGGCCGTCGGTCGCGGGCGCGTCCTGGCCCCGCCGCTCGTAAACGAAATCGTAGTCGCTGAGGACCGCGACCTTCGTCCCCGGGACGGCGCGCATCGTCCGGTCCGCCGCTTCGCGGAGCGCCGCGATGTGCTCGCGGGCCGCGTGGCCGGAGAGGACGAGGAGCTTCGCTGCCCCGTGTCGCGCGAGGCCGGTCAACACTTCCTCGACGTACCGGGACAGGGTGCCCATCGAGATGTCGACGGTCCCGGGAAAATTCCGCGCGCCGAAGCAGACCCCGTACGGGATCGTCGGTGCGACGAGGCCCCCGACCCGTTCGGCGAGCGCCTGCGCGGTCGCCTCCGCCTGGATCTGGTCGGCGCCGAGCGGCAGGTGCGCGCCATGGGCCTCGAGGGCTCCGACGGGGACGATCACGACGGGGCGGGCCGAGAGCCGGCGCTCGAACGAGCGCGAATCGAGTGCGAGGAGCTCCGCCACCAATCCCTCGGCGTTCCGACGGGCGGTCCGTATTTAACGCGGGACGGAAGGGAACGAAACGCCGCCGGGGGGGCGAGGTTTCATCGGGCCCCGGCGGTGTCCGAGGGGGTTCGACCGACCTAGGCCGGCCCGGCCGCGTCGTCGGCGGACGGGGCCGAAGCGTCGGCGGGGTCGGCCGCGTCCCGTCGGCGACTCCGGGCCGCCCGGCTTCTTCGGGGCGCGGGGCTTCTTCGCCGGCGCGACCGCCGGCGCCTCCGCCGGGGGCGCGGCGGGAGCTCCCCCGTCCGGGGGTGCGGGGGGAGCCGCGGCCTTCGCGCGCTTGTTCTTGGCGCGGGTCTTCGCCGTGGCGGCCTTCTTCCGCTCGGCGGCCCGGGCCTCCCGCTCGGCCTGCTTTTCCTTGCGGGTCGGGCACTCCGGGTTGATGCAGAGGGTCCAGGGCGGACGACCCCGCTCGATCGCGGTGACGACCGGGGCCCGGCAGACCGGGCACGGCGGCTGGTCCTTCTCGAGCTTCCCGCGCTGGGGAAGCGGGTACGTGACCTTGCACGTCGGATAGCCGGTGCACCCGACGAACCGGTTCCCCGCGAACGAGTAGCGGATCGCGAGGGGCGACCGGCACGACGGGCACTCGCCGATCCGGAACGCCTTGTGGTGCTCGGCGCACTCCGGGTTGATGCAGTAGAGGTCCGGCCGTTGTCCCCGGAACGTGATCTTGACCCGGGGCACCTGGCACGTCGCGCAGAGGAACTCCGGGGCCGGCTCGATGAACCCCGCCGACGGGAGGACGTAGTTCGCCGGGCACGTCGCCGGGTTGTTCACGCACTGGACCCACCGGGCCCCGCGCGGGCTGCGGGTGATCTGGAGGGCGCCGCCGCATTTGGCGCACGGTCCGACGAACCGCTGGCGGTCGAGGGCGCCGCGGAGCGTCGCCCGGACCCCCGCGGTGTTCCGGGTCAGGAGGTCGAACGCCTCCCGGAGCATCTCGCGCGACTCGGCGATGACCTCGCTCTTCGGCTTCTTCGACTCGGCGACGAGCTCCATGTCGTCCTCGAGCCGGTGGGTCATCTCCGGCCGGGTGATCACCGGCGCGTGGGCCTTCAGCGCCTCGGTCACCGCGATCCCGGTGCTCGTGGGCTCGAGGGCCCGTTGCGTGATGTAGTGCCGGTCGAACAGCTTCTGGAGCACGTCGTGCCGGGTCGACTTCGTCCCGAGGCCGAGCCGCTCCATCTCCTGGATGAGCGAGCCCTGGGTGAACCGGCGCGGCGGCTTCGTCTGGTCCTCGTCGAGCCGGACCCCGAGGATCGCCACCGTCCCGCCGACCGGGAGCGGCGGGAGCGGGGTCTCCTCCGGCTGGAGTACAGGTACACCTGGTACCAGCCGGGGTCGACGAGGATCTGCCCCTTCCCGTGGAACTCCTCCCCGCGGAGGTCGACCTTCGCCGTCCGCGCGAGCCCGGTGGAATCCGGCGCCACGGTGGCGAGGAACCGTCGGACGATGAGCTCGTAGACCCGGGCATTGTCCGGTCGCAGCTTCTTCGGGTCGATCGCGCTCGTCGGGTAGATCGGGGGATGGTCGGTCGTCTCCGTCCGCCCGCGGGACGGGTGGAACGACGTTTGCTGGAGGACGTACTCGGCCGCCTCCTTGAACGGGGTGGCAAGGAACTTCTCGACGAGGGCCCGGAGGCCGATCCCCCGCGGGTAGACGGTGTTGTCCGTCCTCGGGTAGCTGATCAGACCCTGGGTGTAGAGGTCCTCGGCGATCCGCATCGCGTACGCGGCGCCGAGCCCCTGCCGGGTCGCCTCGGCGACGAACAGCGTGGTGCTGAACGGGATCGGGGGGCGCCGCTTCGTCGGTTCCTCGGCGTACTCGAGGACCTTCCCCGACGTGACCCCCTGGAGGTGGTGGACGATCTTCTCGGCGGGGGCCTTCTCCTCGAACGTACCGTGCGCGTGCGAGAGGGAGAACTTCGTGCCGTCGTGCTCGGCCTCGGCCTCGACCTTCCAGAACGGGGTCGGCACGAACTCCTTGATCGCCTGGTCCCGCTCGACGAGGAGCGCGAGGGTCGGCGTCTGGACCCGGCCGACGGAGAGGAAGCTGCGGCCGCGCTGCTCGGCCGTGATGGAGAGGTACCGCGTGAGCAGGGCCCCCCAGAGGAGGTCGATCTCCTGCCGGGCCTCCGCCGCCTCGGCGAGCGCGTGGTCGAGCTCGACGAGCTTCGCGAACGCCCCCTCGATTTCCTCCCGGGTGAGGGCGCTGTAGTGGACCCGCTTGACCTCGATCGTGGGGTGGATCTTCTGGAGGAGCTGGAGGCACTCGAGGCCGATCAGCTCGCCTTCCCGGTCGAAGTCGGTGGCGATGATGACGCGGTCGAACTCGCGGACCATCCCCTGCAGGGTCGAGACGATCCCCTCCGCGGTCACCCGCTTGAGCGGCTCGGCGTCGAGGAGCTTCGGGAGGAGCTCGACCGACCAGTCGGAGAGCTCCTTCGGATAGTCGAGCTCGACGATGTGCCCGCGCAGGCCGACGACGGTGTAGTCGATCCCTTCCCGCTCGAACCGGAAGACGTTCGTCCCTTCGATCCGGGACCGCTTCATCAGGCCGTCCGACAGGACGATCGCGATGCGGAGCGCGGTGTTGAACTTCTCAGCGACGACGAGGGTGCGGTTCACGGTTGGACCGGATCGAGGTCGCGCGAGCTAGATAAATTCGCGGGGCGGGGACGGCGACCGGAACGGTGCGAACGCCCGGGCGCGCGCGTTCGGAGCCGCCGGACTTCCCCGGGCGGGCCGCGCCGGGCCCGAGCGCCGGCTCCGGGGCCGCCCCGTTCGACGGCATCCCCATATACTCGCCGGGGAGTCGGCGCGCCCGGTTGCCGCGGTAACTCAGTTTGGGAGAGTGCAAGACTGAAGATCTTGAAGCCGCCGGTTCAAGCCCGGCCCGCGGCACTCCTCTCCGCCCCCCGGGCCTAGGACCCAGGCCCTCCGCATGGTCCGGCCGGCCCGGGGTGCGGCGGTTCGCACGCCCCGTTCGGCGAGCCGCGCGCACGTCCCGCGCTCCCGGGAGCGCTCCCCAACGTTTGCGCCCTCGCCTTCCCGCGCCGCGGGCCGCGTGCGGTCCCCCTTAGCTCGTGGACCTCGCGCGGAGGTCCTCTCTCGCTACGAAGAAGAGATGCGACGGAATCCTCCCGTCGACCCGGGGGAGGCGGTCGAGCGGACCCCGACGATCGTGCGCGTCGTCGGCACTCGGGACTGGGTTGCCTACTCTCGGGTGCCCCGGAGGGGAGCCGCGGAGGCGGTCCAGGGGGAGGTGGACCGGGCCCGTCGTCGGGGGACCGAGCTCGAGTGGAAGCTGTTCGGCCGCGACCGCCCGGTCGCGCTGGCGCGGGAACTCTCGTCGCACGGGTTTCGCCCCGACCCGCCGGAGACGTTGATGGTCCTTCCCTTGCATCGTCGCCTGGAGGTCGCGCCGACCGGATCGGCGGTGGCCGTTCGACGGGTGACCGACCGGGCCGGGCTGGAACTCGCGGTCGCCGTGAGCGCGACCGCGTTCGCCCCCGGTCCCGGGTGGGACCTCGCGGACTACCTTCCCCGGCTCGGCGTCCCCCCGGATGGCGGTCTTCCTCGCGACCGTCGACGGGGCGCCGGTGCTCCGCCGGCCGGCTCGAACTCCCCAGGGGCCGGGCGTTCGCCAGTCTCTGGGGCGGGGGAACGGCCCCAGAGTTCCGGGGTCGGGGGGTCTATCGGAGCCTCGTCGCCGCCCGGGCGGAGCTCGCCCGGCGCCGCGGGTTCCGGTACCTCACCGTGGACGCGCGCGAGACCAGCCGGCCGATCCTCGAGCGGCTCGGGTTCACGGCGCTCGACTCGATCGTCGGCTGGGTCCTCCGGGCGCCCTCTCGGAACGGGCCCGCTTGAGGACGCCGGCTCACGCGGTACTGGAACTTCGTCATCGTCGAGCGTACGACCGGCAGCCGCTCCGCGACCGACCCCTCGAGCTCCGTCAGCTTCGCCTTCGTCCACGACCCCCAGAGGTCGAGCGACATCGCGTGCCGGTGCTCCCGGTGGACCCGACGGACCGTCACGTCGACGTGGTTCCCCTGGAGGTCGGAGAGCCGGGCGGAGAACGCACGCGCCTTCGCGACCGCGTCCCACGCTCCCCCCTCGAGCGCCGCCAACAGGTCCCCGACCGGCTCCCGCCCGACCGCGTCGGTCCCTTTCGAGGGTGGGGGAAGCCAGCCCCCCGGCGTGACCTCCCAGTGGTCGACCCGCCGGAACTGGCGCGAGGAAAGGGCGTGGAGCGTCGCGGCGGCGAGGACGAGCAACGTCCCCTTCTCGACGATCTTCCGCTCCGAGACGGCGCCGGCGAGGCGTTCGAGCACCGGGACGCCCTCGGGGTCCTTCGGCTTCGGGTCGAGGTCGACCTCGAGGTGGACGTGCGAATAGGACCGGTTCCGGGCCCGACGGTTCGCGCGGGGACCGGAGAGCGGCGACGGCTGCTCGATCGAGAACGGACCGGTCAGCCCCGGGGCGGCGAGCGCCGGTTCGGGTTCCTTGCGGGTCGTCGGCACGCCGTCGGGAGAGGGGTCGACGGGGAAAGCGTTGCCACCCGTCGGCCCCGGCGCGGGGGCCCCCCGGTCTCCAGAACCTCGCCTACGTCTTCGGCACGAACCAGACGTCGGTGATCGAGGTACTTCGGCGCCGCCGCGAACTTCGCGACGACCGGCATCCCGATCCAGATCTCGTCCTGCGTGCAGTCCTTCAGCCGGGCGAGGAGGAGGCTGCCCGCCCCGTCGAACTCGACGAGGCAGAGGTTGTACGGGGTGTCCTTCAGGAACGCCTCGCTCCCGAACTGGCACGTCGTCCAGGCGTGGACGCGGCCGGTCTTCGGGAGCTCGATCCATTTGGTCGGCTCCCCGCACTCCATGCAGTGGCCGCGCGGCGTCGCGAAGACGAAGCCGCATCCCGTGCACTTCGAGCCGAGGAGCTTCCCCTCCGCGAGGCCGAGGAAGAACGGCGAGTCCTCGGCGTAGCTGTGGATGTACCGGATCGAGTACGGGCTGTCGACGATCAGGCTCTCGACGCCGTTCGCGTCCTTGAAGATCGCCGACCCGGACTTCTGGATCTCGGCCTGGACATCGCGGAACTTCGTGAACCGCTTCGGCTTCGGAGGCGCCATCAGAACCCCCGCTGGAGGATCGAGACGGTCACGGCGGACCCGGTCCCGGCGTGGCTGTGGATCGCCCCGCGCTTCGCGTCCGGGATCTGCAGGGTCCGGTCCCCGAAGTGTTGGCCGATCGACCCTTCGAGCTGCCAGTAGGCGAACACCGCCTGCATGAGGCCGGTCGCACCGACCGGGTGGCCGCAGGCGATGAGGCCCCCGGACGGGTTCACGGGAATCTCGCCGGCCTTCGGGGTCGGGAACGGATACTTCACGTTGGGCAGGAACGGCGCGCCGGACTCGGTGAACGAGTACCCCTCGCCGTACCGGCAGAGGCCGAGGTCCTCGTACGTCTGGATCTCGCTCGACGCGTAGGCGTCGTGGAGCTCGATGAAGTCGAGCTCCGTCTTCGGGGCCGTGATCCCCGCCATCTTGTACGCCTCGAGGCCGGCCGAGCGGCCGGCCCGGAACGAGTGGACGCCGGGGTAGTCGAGCTTCGCGTAGTCCTTCGCGCTCTCGTGCGCCATCAGCGGGACCTTGCCGAACGGCCGGTCGGCGAGCCGCATCGTGTCCGTACCCGTGCCGACCCCGATCACCTCGACCGGCGTGTCGGTGAACTCCTTCGCCCGCTCGGCGGTGCAGACGACGGCGACGGCGGCGCCGTCGCTCATCGTGCAGATCTGCTCGCGGGTCAGGGGGTAGCTGATCATCTCCGACGCCAGGACGTCGTCGACGGTGAGCTGCTTCGGGTACTGGGCGTACGGGTTGTGGAGCGCGTTGACGTGGTTCTTCACCGAGACGAGGCTCATGATCCGGCTCCCCTCGGCCGTCGCGAGCCGCTGGGCCTCCCGCTCGTCCTTCACGTGGGCGAACCGAGTCTTCCGCAGGTACTCGTGGATGTGGCGCTGGACCATCAGCGCATAGTAGCCGGTGTAGAACCCGCCGAGCGGGAAATCGTAGTTCGTGTCCGAGGCGAGGGCGATGAACTCGTTGCCCTTCCACGTCTGGACGCGACTCATCGTCTCGAACCCCGCCGCGAGACAGACGTCCATCCGGCCGGACGCGACCGCCTCGTAGGCCGCCTGGAAGCACTCGCCGCCCGTGGCGCCGCCCCACTCGATGCGGACCGACCCCTTCGGGTTGAGCCCGAGATAGTCCTGCACCATGCTCGCCGCCTTCAATTGGCGGGTGAAGTGGTCGGAGAAGTACGAGATCCGCGTGCCGTCGATCCGGTCCTTCGACAGGTTCGGGGCGTCGGCGACGGCGGCGTCGTAGGCCTTCTTCACCATCAGGCGGAAGTCCATCGCCGGATGGGCCTTCGCGAATTTCGTCACGCCTCCCGCGACGACGAAGACGCGGCGGCCGCCGCGCGCGTGGTGGGTCGGGGTCGACGTCGGGGCGTTTCCGTTCGATTTCGAGCGTGCGGGCAACTCGGTCCCTCGGAGGGGCGCGAACGCGGTCCCGTTCATGAACGTATGCGTCGCGCCGGCCCGTTCCCGGCCCTCCCGCCGACTCCTCCGCGCCGGAACGACTATGAAGCCGGAGCCCCGCCTCCGGGGCGATGCCGACCGCCAAGACCGATGTCGTCTCGATCGTCGACCTCGCGCCCGCCCTTCCGTCGATCCTCCGGCGCGCCGAGGGGATGAAGCGGGCCCGGATCCACGGCGACCGCTCGGCGACGCGACCGGGGACGAACCTCGCGATGATCTTCGAGAAGTCGTCGACCCGCACGCGGACGTCGTTCGAGGTGGCGATGAACGACCTCGGGGGTCACGGCCTCTACATGTCGTCCCGGGACCTCCAGCTCGGCCGCGGCGAGACGATCGCCGATACGGCCCGGGTCCTCTCCCGGTACGTCGACGGGATCTGTTACCGGGCGTTCCGCCACGAGGATGTCCGGGCCCTCGCCGATGCGGCGACCGTGCCGGTGATCAACGCCCTCGACGACCGCGAACACCCGTGCCAGATCGCCGCGGACCTCCTCACGCTCCACGAGCGGTGGCGCGAGGGATTCTCGGGCAAGACCCTCGCGTACATCGGCGACGGGAACAACGTCCTGAACTCGCTCCTGCTCGGGTGCGCGATCGTCGGACTCAACGTGGTCGCCGCCACGCCGGCGGCCTACCGGCCCCCCGAGGGGGTCGTCCGCCAGGCCGAGACGCTCGCCCAGCGGTCCGGTGCGACCGTCCGGCTCGTCGAGAAACCCGAGGACGCCGCCCGCTCCGCCGATGCGGTCTACACGGATGTCTGGGTCTCGATGGGCGACGAGGCGGAGAAGGAGGCCCGGAAGACCGCCTTCCGGGGGTACCAGGTCAACGCGGCCCTCGTGGCCCTCGCGCACTCGGGGGTCTGGGTCCTCCACGACCTCCCCGCCCACCGGGGCCAGGAGATCACCGACGAGGTCCTCGATGGCCCGCGGTCCGCGGCCTGGGACCAGGCAGAGAACCGGCTGCACGCCCAGAAGGCGATCCTGGAGCACGTCCTGCCGGCCCTCAGTGGGGGCTCGGCCCGCTACGCCGCCGGTTCGGGGTCGGCGCGCAGCCGGATCCGAAGCAGACGCTCGACCTTGCGGATCGTGGCGTCGGGGGGTCGGAACGACCCCGATTCGAGCTTGAGGACGAGGCTCTTCTTTTCGTTGAGCTTCTTGCCGAACTCCTCGGGGCTCCACGCGAGCGCTTCGCGGGCGATCCGGATCCGCTTCCCCCAGTCCGGCGCGAGCTCCATTTCGGGGAGCTCGGTGTAGACGTCCCGCTCCTCCATCCGACGTCCGCCGCGCGCGAGCGGGCGGGCCGCCCCACCGGAAGGCGCGGGGGGGGCCGAGCCCGCGGGAAGGACCGGCGGCGCGACCGCCACGCCGAACTTGCTGCAGTTCGGACAGAGCTGCAAGACGGAGCTCTCCACGCGTACCGCACTCGTCGCCGGGACGTCCTCGCCACACATTTCGCACAGCATCGTTCGTTCACTCCTTGGACTTCGGCCCCGAGGCCCGCTCGGTGGCCCGGGTCCGTCGCCGCAGGTCCATCCGCCGCTCAGCCTCGGCAAACCGGGTTCGCTCGGCGTCGTTCGAGACCGTGAGGGCGGGGACCGGTCGCGGCTTCCCGGCCTCATCCACCGCGACCATTGTCACGTACGCGTTGCCGACGAGGCGGGCCGGGCCGCCCTTCACGTCCTCGGCGCGCACCTCGACCCAGACCTCCATCGCCGACGTGCCGACGTAGGTCAACGTCGCGACGAACTCGACGACGTCCCCGACGTGGACCGGTGCGATGAAGTCGACCCGGTCGAACGACGCGGTGACGCAGCTCGCTCCCGCATGCCGGGTCGCCGTGATGTACGCCACCCGGTCGACCTCGGCGAGGATCGTGCCTCCGAAGATGTTCCCCATGAAGTTCGCATCGGCCGGCACCATCAGCCGAACGACGGTCGAGCGGCTCATCGCGACGGTCGGAACGCGCTCGGACGACACTCGGAGACCCCGCGCCGGGGCCGGACCCGCCGGCCTCGACGCGTCGCAGGGTCGCCCGCGCTATAGGGGTTTCTGGAAGACCGCCCGCCCGACGCGGCCGCCCCCCACGCGCACGAACCCGAGCCGCGTATGGCGCGCCTCGTCGTCGGCACCGCGCCATCGCGGGACCGAGAGGACGACGAACCCTCCGGGGCGGACGACCCGCCACGTCTCGCGCGCCGCTCCGTCGGCCCCGGCGTCGGTGAGGCAGCAGAGGACCCCGAGCGAGACCACCGCATCCACGGTCCCCGCTCGCAGCGGCAGGGCGACCGCGTCGGCGAGCGCCATCGGGGGTCCGGGCGAGCGGACCGAGGGGGCGAACCGCCGTCGGGCCTGCGCGAGCATCGCGAGCTGCGCGTCGAGGAGGAGATACGACCAGCGGACCCGCGCCGGTCGGAGCCGCTCGATCTCGGAGAACTCCACCCCAGGACCCCCGCCGACGGAGACCACGACCGCTCCGTCGGCGAACTGCCGGGTCGCCGTCCGGAGCAACTGGCGGAGGAGCCAGCCCCGCGGGGGAAGCTGCAGCAGCCACGCCCACTCCGGTCGGCCCGGCGGCGGTGGGGGCCAGCGCATCGAGCGGCGGGGCGGTGCGACGAGCGGGAGGGGAAGGGGCCGCGCGCTCATCGGACCGGCCCGGGCGCGCGATTCGCGGGCGGTGCGGCCGGCTCGACCCCTGCGGGATTCGTCGCCGTTTCCGTCGGGGAACTCCGGTTCCGAACGGGCGATTTCCCTCCGCCGGCTGTCGGGGAACGCCTAAATAGGGGCACCTTTTCGGCGCGCCCCGAGGCATTAGATGGCACAGAAGCCCCACCTCAACATTGTCTTCATTGGCCACGTCGACCACGGCAAGTCGACGACGGTCGGTCGCTTGCTGGTCGACACGGGCGTCATCCGGAAGGAAGAGATCGAGAAGTTCCGGGTGGAGGCCGAGGCGAAGGGCAAGGCGACGTTCGAGTTCGCCTGGGTCATGGACGACCTGAAGGAGGAGCGGGAGCGCGGCGTCACGATTGACATCGCGCACCGGCGCTTTGACACTCAGAAGTACTACTTCACCATCATCGACGCGCCCGGCCACCGCGACTTCGTCAAGAACATGATCACGGGGACGAGCCAGGCCGACGGGGCCGTGCTCGTGTGCTCCGCCGCCGAGGGGATCCAGGAGCAGACGCGGGAGCACATCTTCCTCTCGCGGACGCTCGGGGTCGCGCAGCTGATCTGCGCCATCAACAAGATGGACCGCCAGGAGGTCAAGTACTCCGAGGCGAAGTACAACGAGGTCAAGGAGGAGCTGACGAAGCTCCTCAAGAACGTCGGGTTCAAGGTCGACACGCAGGTCGTGTTCATCCCGATCTCCGCGTTCAAGGACGACAACATCGACAAGCCGTCTCCGAACATGCCCTGGTTCAAGGGTCCGACCCTGCTCCAGGCGCTCGACAACCTGAAGGTCCCGGAGAAGCCGACGGGCAAGCCGCTCCGTCTGCCGATCCAGGACGTCTACACGATCACGGGGATCGGCACTGTGCCGGTCGGCCGCGTCGAGACCGGGCAAGCTGAGCGTCGGCGCCAAGATCATCTTCATGCCCGGCGGCAAGGTCGGCGAAGTGAAGACGATCGAGATGCACCACGAGACCGTGACCGAGGCGATCCCGGGTGACAACGTCGGGTTCAACGTCCGCGGCATCGACAAGAACGACATCCGCCGGGGTGAGGTCGCCGGACCGGCGTCCGACCCGCCGACGGTCGTCGAGAGCTTCACCGCGAACATCCAGGTGCTCAACCACCCGTCGGTGATCACCGCAGGGTACACCCCCGTCTTCCACTGCCACACCGCCCAGGTCGCCTGCGAGTTCACCGAGCTCTTGAAGCGCCTCGACCCGAAGACCGGGCAGGTCGCCGAGGAGAACCCCCAGACGCTGAAGACCGGCGACGCGGCGGTCGTCAAGATCACGCCGAAGCGCCCGCTCGTGATCGAGAAGTACAAAGAGTTCCCGCAGCTCGGCCGCTTTGCGGTCCGCGACATGGGCCAGACGGTCGCGGCCGGCGTCGTCGTCGACGTGAAGAAGCGCGAGGGCTAGACCGCCCTCCGAATTCCGGGGAGCCTCCGAGGGTCACATGCCGCAGAAGGCGAGGATCTCGTTGAGCGGCGTCGACTCCGGCAAGGTCGACTCGGTGTGCCGGCAGATCCGGGACATCTCCCAGAAGACCGGTGTCCGGATCGCGGGCCCGATCCCGCTGCCCACGAAGCGCCTCAAGGTCCCGGTCCGCAAGGGCCCGGATGGCGGCGGCTCGAGCACGATCGACCACTGGGAGATGCGGATCCACAAGCGCCTCATCGACATCGACGCCGACGAACGGGCCCTCCGCCAGGTGATGCGGATCCAGGTCCCCGACGGCGTGAACATCGAGATCGTCCTGAAGAGCTGAGCGCGCGACGTGTTCGCCCCGGCCAGCCGCGGTACCTCGGGGTCGCCGTCCTCCTCCTCGCGGTCATCTCCGCTGCGTTCGCCTTGGGGGAGATCCCGCGCGGGGGCCTGACCCTCCTCGGGGCCCTCGCGATCGGCTGGGTCTTCCTCGGGTTCTTCCTCTGGTTCTTCCGCGACCGGAGCGGGCCCCGGGGAAGGGGATCGTCTCCGCGGCCGATGGCCGGGTCCTGGCGGTCGGGCCGGACGGGGAGCGGACGCGGATCGCCGTGTTCATGAACGTCACCGACGTCCACGTCAACCGGTTCCGCTCGCCGGGACCGTCACCGCGGTCGAGGAGGGGGGCGAGGGGTTCCGCCCCGCGTTCCACCCGGACGCGGTCCATAACGTCTGGCGGAAGACGACGATCGCCACCAGCGCGGGCGACCTCGAGGTCGTCCAGATGACCGGCGTGGTCGCCCGCCGGATCGTGCCGTTCGTCGCGGTCGGGGACGTGCGGGCGAAGGGGGACCGGCTCGGGATGATCGTCCTGGGGTCCCGCGTCGACGTGCTGTTCGACCGCGAGCGGGCCCGGCCGACGGTGGAGGTCGGGGACCGGGTCGTCGCCGGGGTCACCCGGATCGCTCGGGAGGCGTCCCCATGAGAGGCGGACGATGGCCGGCGAACCTCGCGACGCTCGCGAACGGGCTCGTCGGCGTCGGCGCGATCGTCTACGTGCTCGCCGGGAACCCGCTCTGGGCGATGCTCCTCATCGTGTCGGGGATCGGGTTCGACGGCCTCGACGGGTGGCTCTCCCGGAAGAGCGGCCTCGGCCCGAACACCTTCGGCCGGGTCGCCGACTCGGTGAGCGATGCCGTGACGTTCGGGCTCGCCCCCGCCGCCCTCCTGGTCGTGCACACCACCGGAGCGGGCGCCTGGAGCGGCTGGTCGCTCCCGGCCGACGCGGTCGGCGTCGGGTTCGCCGCGCTCGCGATCGGGCGCCTCGTCTACTTCACGCTCCGGGGGTATCGGAACCCCGACTTCCTCGGATCGCCCACGCCGCAGGCGGCGCTCGCGCTCCTCGTCCTCCTCCTCTTCCTCGACGTCCCCGCGTTCGCCGGCGTCGACCCGGCGGCCGCGCTCCTCGGGGCCGCTGCGATCGCCGTGGCGATGGTCGTCCCGGTCCCGTTCCCGAAGATCAAGCGGGGCGCGCCGCTCCGACCGGCGATGACGGCGACCGCGGTGGCGGTCGTGGTCGCGGTCCTCCTCGTCCAGTTCCGACCGGCGATGGGGAGCGCCTTCTCCGACCTCGCCGAGCTCGCGAGCGCGGTCGCGGCCATCGGGATCGCCCTCTACTATCTCGTCGGACCGTTCACCGTACCGACCGCCGCGCGGGAGACCGCCCCCGGGGGGCCCTCATGACCGACGGCCCTGCCCGGTCACCACGGGGCCCCGCTCACGAAGCGGGAGGCGCTCCTCTTCGAGGCCGGGATCAAGCTCGGCGGCGTGTTCCACCAGTACCTCGGCACGCCCGTGGGGGAACGGACCGCGGCTCAGCTTGCGCGGACGATCGAGGCCGCGGTGCGGCTCCAGCCGTACGTCCGCTCGGTCCACGTGCGGATCGAACCGGCGCGCGCCGGACCGGAGGGAGCGGGGGCGTTCGCCTACCGGTACCTGGTGGCCGAGATGCTGTCGGTCGAGGTCACCCTCTCCGACGGCGCCGAAACGGTCCGCGCGGAGCTGGTCCACCGTCCGGACCTCCGGTACCCGCTGATGCGGGTGGTCGCCGTGGGGGGCGCGCCTAGCCCCGCGCGGAGAGCGGCGCGTAGACGAGGTCGACCGGCCCCACGTACCGGGCGGTCGGGCGGATCAGCCGGAGGTCCTGGTACTCCTCGAGGACGTGGGCGGTCCAGCCGGCGACGCGGCTCGCCGCGAACACCGGCGTGAACAGGTCCTTCGGGATCCCGAGCAGGGTGTACACCGACCCCGAATAGAGGTCGACGTTCGGGTAGAGCCCCTTCTCCCGGTGGACCACCCCCTCGACGGCGCGGAGGAGGTCGTAGTACCGGAGGTTCCCCTTCGCCTCGCCGACCCGCTTCGACCACTCGCGGAGGATCGTCGCGCGCGGGTCCTCGACCTTGTAGACCCGATGGCCGAACCCCATGATCCGCTCGTGGCGGGCGAGCTTCGCCCGGACGACCTCGTCGGCCTTCTCCGGGGTCCCGATCTCGTCGAGGAGCTCCATCACCCGTTCGTTCGCGCCGCCGTGGAGCGGGCCCTTCAACGTCCCGATCGCGCTCGTGACGGCCGAATAGAGGTCCGAGAGCGTCGAGGCGGTGACGCGGGCCGCGAACGTCGAGGCGTTCAGCTCGTGGTCGGCGTGGAGGATGAGCGCGACGTCGAGGGCCCGGGCCTCGAGCGGGTCCGGCTCGGTGCCGCGGATCGCGTAGAGGAGCCAGGACGAGTGGGAGAGGTCGGGCCGCGGCGGCGGCGGGGGCTGTCCGGACCGGAGCCGATGGAACGTGCCGAGGATCGTGGGGAGGATCGCGGTGAGCCGCTGCGCACCGCCGATCGACGCCTCGCCGGGCTTCGTCTCGTCGGGCTCGTACACGGCGAGCGCGCTCACGACCGTCCGCAGGACGTCCATCGGGAGCGCCTCCTTCGGCATCTCCGTCAGGAGCCGGAGGACCGGGGCGGGGAGCGCGCGGAGGCTCGCGAGACGGCCCGTCAGCTCCGCGAGCTGCGAGGCGGTCGGCAGGCGGCCGTACCAGAGGAGGTAGGCGACCTCCTCGAAGTGGGAGTTCGCGGCGAGGTCGCGGATGTCGTACCCGTCGTAGATCAGCCGTCCGCCCTTCCCGTCGATGTAGCAGATCCGCGATTCGAGGGCGACGACGTCCTCGAGACCCTTCTGGACGTCCGACGGCTCGACCAATCCGATCCCTTCGGGGACCGGGGACCTCGACCGGGGTTAATCGGTTTCGGCCGCCCGGACCACCCGGGCGCCGGCCGCGGCTCCCCGGGGACGGGAGCGCCCGCTCCGGGTGGCGCCGGGCGTAGGCGACCGTCGCCGCCGACCAGACGGGGAGGGAGACGAGGAGCGCGCCGGCGGAGACGAGGAACACGAGCCGGTAGCTGCCGTACACGGACAGGACCCCGGAGAGCGCGGCGCCGGCGACGGCGGCGATGCCGCCGAGCGCGCTGCTGAACCCGAGGAGGCGGCCGGCGTCGCGGCCCTCGAGCGCCCGGAACATGAGGATCGATGACGCGGTGGAGTAGAACGCGATCGCAACACCAAGGATGGCGAACGCGACGACGTTCGCGACGAACGCGGCGACCGCGACGAGCGGGAGGAACGTGAACCCCGCCACGCCGAGGTACCCGAGGCTCCGCAGGTACGTCGCGCGCCCGACGAGCCGGTCCGGTCCGATCCGGTTCGTCAGCGCTCCGCTCGCCGGGTACACCACCGCCTGGGCCCCGTTGTTCGCCAGATTGACGAGGAAGATCGAGGCGGCGCCGACCCCGATCGAGTAGAGGTACGGCGTGTACGAGATGTTGAACAGGTTCGAGCTCAGGTTGAACAGGAGCATCGCGGCGAAGATCAGCGGGAGCTCGTGGTGGACCTCCTCCCGGATCCAGGTCCGCAGCCGCCGGACGCTGCCCCTCCGGACTGTCGGCCGGACCGGGAAGAACGGCACGACGAGCCGGAGCGGCACCGAATCCCGGAGCCGGGAGGCAAGGCTGTCGGGGTGGGCGGCGACCTGCCCGACGTGGGCCGAGCGCCGGGGCTCCGCCACGCCGACGACGATCGCGACCGCCGAGACCGCGGCGAGCGCGGCGAGCACTTCGAGGAGCGGGTCGAGGGGCCGGCCCGCGGCCAGCCAGAAGAATCCGACGAGGAGACCCCCGACGGCGCCGAGCATGCTCATCAGCTGGAACGAGGCGTAGGCGCTCGGACGCTCGGTCGACCCGAATTTCTCCAGGATGAGGAGGTTCGCCGCGTTCGTCCCCGCCGGGGCGAGGACACCGACGACCGTGTAGAGGAGGAGGAGGCCGCCGAGGGTGTGGACGCCGCCGAGGACCAGGTACACCGCGGCGAACCCGGCGAAGTTGACCGCGAGGAGGAGCCGCCGGGAGGGGACGTGGTCCGAGACCCACCCCCACGCGACCGACGAGAGGATGACCGCGGCGTTGAAGAGCGTCGCCGCGAGCGCGACGTCGGTCCACGCCCCGTGGAGGGAGATCAGGATGAGGAGCGGTAGGACGACCCCGAACCCCGAGGTCGCGGCGTTGACCGGGACGAAGGCGAGGAGCCACGGCCGCGAGACGAGCCGCCGCGGCCAAGTACGGACTCCGTGTTCCATCGCCGACGCCGGGAAGAGCCATCGGACCCCAGCGGGTTTATGGAGCCGCGGTTCGAGTGGGCCCGCAATCGCTCCTCCTCAACAACGCTTATAGCCGAGGCCGGTGTCGGCGGCCCGGCACCGTCGAGGGATTCCCCCGTGGCAATTGGCTTTGTCCTCATCAGCACGGCACCCGCGAAAGAGCACGAGGTCTACACCGAGCTCCTCCGCGTGAAGGGGATCGTCGAACTCCACCCGCTGTTCGGCGAGTACGACCTGATCGCGAAGGTCGAGGCGGAGGACTTCAACGCCCTGGGCCAGCTCGTCGTCGACAAGATCCGGTCGGTTTCGGGCGTCATCGACACGAAGACGCTCACCGGCATCAAGTTCTGAACCTGAGGAACCGCTCTCCATGATCAACACAGTGTTGGACACCGGGCTGACCGTCGGGCTGAGCCAGTTTGCGACGATCTTGCTCCTCGTCTTCGGGCTCTTCCTGATTCTCGCGGGACTCTTCACCGCCTATTTCGGCAGCGGCAAGAGCCGGACGATCGGCGTGGTCCTCCTGGTCGTGGGGATCGTCGTCGGCATCCTCTCGGCCTACTGGTACCACGTCGACCATGGCTCCGGCCTCGCGCTCACCGGCCTTCTGGAGCAGACGATCCTCGTGATCATCGCGGCCGCCATCGGCGCGCTCGCCGCGATCGCGATCTTCCTGCTCGCGATCATGAAGTCGTAGTCGGCACGGCCCGATTCCTGCCCTCGGCCCGCGATGGTCCATGCGGCGGACCCGCTTCGTCACGCTCACCACGGACATCGGCTGGGCGTACGCCGCCCAGATGAAGGCGGTCCTCGCCCGGCGGGCTCCGAACGCCCCGGTCGTCGACATCGCCCACGACGTGGCGCCCCAGGCGATCCCGGCGGCGGCCTTTCTCCTCGGGCACGTCGCTCCCCAGTTCCCTCCGGGGACGGTGCACGTCGCCGTGGTCGACCCCGGTGTCGGCGGGGTGCGCGCCCCGGTCGCCGTCCGCACCCAGGACGGCTCGTTCCTGGTCGGACCGGACAACGGGGTGCTCTCGCTCGCGTGCCAGACGCTCGGGGGAGGGCGGACGGTCCGGTTGACCCGCCCCCGCCAGTCGAGCGCGACGTTCGAGGGTCGGGACGTGTTCGCGCCGGCGGCCGCCGCCCTCGCGACCGGAACAACGATCGGCCGCTTGGGGGTGGCCCACGTCCTCCGAGAGCTCCGACTCCCCCGCGCGCGGCGCTCCCCCGGGGGGCTGTCGGGGGAGGTCGTGTACGTCGACGTCTTCGGCAACGCCGTCACCAACCTCGCCGGCGACGCGCTCCCTCCCCGGACGACCACCGTCACGCTGCGCCCCGGCTCCGGACGCGCGCGGTCCGCCGACGTCTGGAGGACGTACGAGGACGGCGCCGAGGGCGCCATCGGGATCCTCCCGTCGAGTTTTGGTTGGTTGGAGGTCGCTGCGCGGAACGGTTCTGCCGCCCGTCGCCTCGCACTCCGCCGTGGGAGCCCCGTGACGGTTCGGTGGGGGCTCCGAGCCGGGGAAGCGGTTAACTAGCGCCTCCGCAGGTGACGGTCGGGTCCGCACCGGAGGACGACCGATCGTGGCGAAGCGGGACTACTACGAGGTGCTCGGCGTCCCCCGTACCTCGACGACGGACGAGGTGAAATCGGCGTACCGCCGGCTCGCCCGTCAGTACCATCCGGACGTCAACGCCGGCGATGTGAAGGCGGCCGAGGAGAAGTTCAAGGAGGTCAGCGAGGCGTACGAGGTCCTCGCCGACCCGGAGAAGCGCCGCCGGTACGACCAGCAGGGGTTCGGCGGGGTCGAGAGCGACTTCGGTCCCGGCGGGTTCAGTTGGCAGAACTTCACCCACCGGGCCGACCTCGAGGACCTCCTCGGGGGGACCGACCTCCTCGAGCAGCTCCTCCGGCAGGGGTTCATCGGCGGCACGTTCACGACCGGCCGCGAGCCCCGCTCGGGCGCGTCGTTCCGCGGGAGCGACATCGAGGTCTCGATCCGACTCCCGCTCTCCGCCGCCGTCAACGGGGCCGAGCCCGAGCTCAACGTGCCGACGACCGACCCGTGCGCGAGCTGCCAGGGAACGGGTGCGAAGGACGGCACCGAGCTCGAGACGTGCCCGCAGTGCGAGGGACGGGGCCAGATCCGCCGGACGACGAGCCGCGGGTACACGCAGATGATCTCCGTTTCCGAGTGCCCGACGTGCCATGGCACCGGCCACCGGATCCGCGTCCCCTGTCCGGTCTGCAAGGGTCGGGGCACGGTCCGCCAGGTCCGCCACCTCCGCGTCTCCGTCCCCCCCGGGATGGAGGACGGCTCGGTGCTCCGGCTCGCCGGCCAGGGCGGAGCTGCCCCGGCGGGCGGGAAGGCGGGGGACCTGTTCGTGCAGGTGATGCTCGAGGCGGACCCCCGGCTCCGCCGGGAGGGGCGCGATGCGTACACGGAGACGACGGTCTCGGCCTCGGTCGCGATCTTCGGAGGCGAGGTCCGGGTCCCGACGGTCACGGGGGAGGCCGCGCTCAAGGTCCCGGCGGGGACCCAACCGGAGGCCCAGTTCCGGCTCCGGGGCGAGGGGTTCCCGTCGTTCCGCGGGACCGGCCGCGGCGACGAGATCGTCCTCGTCCACGTCGAGCTCCCAAAGCACCTGTCGTCCCACCAAAAGGACCTCCTCCGCGAGGCGCTCGGCCCGGACGCGCCGACGACCCCGCGTCCCCGCGGGGGGCTCTTCGGGCGGCGGAGCTGCCCGGATGCCGCCCGACGACGCCCTCGAGGCGCCCGACCACTACTTCACCGAGCGTCCCGGCTCGGTGTCCCAGCGCCGCGAGCTCCGGTTCCTGTTCCGCGGCTCGGTCCTCGTCTTCGAGGTGGACCGGGGCGTCTTCGGCTCGTCCGGGCTCGACCCTGGGACGGCCATCCTGATCGAATCGCTCGGCGTCCGGCCGGCCGACCGGGTCCTCGACCTCGGGTGCGGGTGGGGGGCGGTCGGCATCGCGGCGGCGAAGGCCGCCCCGGAGGGCCACGTCGTGATGACCGACGTCAACCGGAGGGCGATCGCCCTCGCCCGGCGGAACGTGCGCCGCAACAAGGTCGCGAACGCCGAGGTCCGGGCCGGCTCGCTCTTCGCGACCGTGGGACCGGAACCGTTCGACGTGATCGCCACGAATCCGCCGTTCCACGCCGGCCGGGACCTCCTCCTCGAGCTCCTCGCCGAAGCGCCGTCGCATCTGGCCGAGGATGGGCGGCTCCTCGTCGTCGGGAAGGGGAGCCAGGGGATCCTGTACTACCAGCGATGGCTCGCCGAGCATTGGGCCCGCGAGGTGCAGGTCCTCGCGCGCGGCGGGGGCTACCGGGTCGTCGAAGCCCGCCGACGGCCGGCGATCGACCAGGCGTAGAGCCGGCCGACGTGCCGCAGATAGCGGCCCACCTCGCCCGAGCCGAGCTTGCTCGCCCCCGCCGTGCGGGGGGCGAACACGAACGGGACCTCGACCGCCGGGGAGGGGCGGCACTTGACGAGGACCTCGAGGACGATCTTGTACCCGACCGGCTCGAGCTCGCCCCGGACAAGGACGTCCCGCCGGACCGCGAAGAACCCGCTCATCGGGTCCTTCACGGGCGTGAGGGGCCGGGCGAGGACCGCCGCCCCCCAGGAGAGGACGCGTCGGCTGCCGACGAGGCCGGGGGAGGCCCCCCCGGGGACGTTCCGGCTCGCGATCGTCATCTCCGCGCTCCCGGCCAGGATCGGCTGGATCAGCGACGGAAGGACCTCCGGCGGGTGGCTCCCGTCGGCGTCGATGCCGACGATGACCTGCCCGCTCGCGATCTGCATCCCGAGGACGACAGCGCTCGCGAGCCCCCGCTCCCCCCGGCGCACGTAGAGCCGCCACGGAAGCGTCTTCGCGATCCGCTCGACCTCCTCGGCGGTCCCGTCCGCCGAGTCGTCGTCGACGACGACCACCTCGTACCGGTACGGACGGAGGGCCTCGGCGATCCGGGGGGCGAGGAGGGCGATCGACTCCCGCTCGTTGAGGGTCGGTACCACCACCGAAACCTCCAGCGGAAGCGGCACGGGTCGTCGCCACCCCACGTGGGGTTATTCGGATTCGGGTCCGCCCACCGACGGACTGACGGCTCCCGGAGCGGGGCCGCCTCGGTCGGGCGGTCCAAGCCTTGGGAGGAGTTCGATACCGTCGGGGCAACCACGTTCCACCGGCGAAGCGCTTAAAAGGGCCGGCTTTCTCGGCGCCCGCACCCGGGGCCTAAGGGCCGGCCGACGAGGCCGATCGCCCGAGACGCCCCAACTATCGAGGAGAGTGAGGATCGCGCCCAAGACCCCGAAGGACGAGACGCCGTCCGAACCCCCCGCCCCGGCCGAGGCGCCCGCCGAGAAAGGCGGCAAGAAGGAGAAGCCGGCGAAGGGGAAGGACGGCGGACCGGCCAAGGAGGGGAAGGCGAAATCCGGAAAGTCCGGCGCTCCGGGGGAGAAGAAGGAGCGGAAGGGGAAGCCGATCCCCGACAACCCCAACTTTCGCTACATCGTCCGGCTCGCCGGGAGCGACCTCGACGGGACCCGGGCGACGGCGCTCGCCATCACGGGGGTTCGCGGTGTGGGACCTCGGATCGCCGAGGTCGCCTGCCGCCTCGCCGGCGTGAACCCCGCCGAGATGATTGGCAACGTCCCCGAACCGGCCGTCGATGGACTCGAACTGGTCCTCGCCGACCTGCCGGCGAAGATCCCCTCGTGGATGATCAACCACGTCTCCGACCCAACGACGGGGGAGACGCACCACTTCTTTGGCGCCGAGCTCGACACCACCCGCCGCGACGACGTCAACCGGATGAAGATGATCCGGTCGTATCGCGGGGTCCGCCATGAACGCGGGCAGAAAGTCCGCGGCCAGCGGACCCGCTCGAACGGGCGGACGGGAATGGCGGCGGGCGTCATGAAGAAGGCCGCGAAGGAAGCGGCGGCCGCCTCCGGCAAGGAAGAGTCCGGCGGGCGCGGAACGGGCGGCAAGGCGACGACGCCCGCGGCCCCGGCGACCCCGGCCGCGACGCCTGCGGCCGCCCCGGCGGCCGGCGGCAAGAAGAAGGAGTAGATCGATGGGCGACCCGAAGTTCCTGCGCCGGTTCTACGATACCCCGAAGCATCCGTGGGAGGCCGCCCGGATGGACGAGGAGCGGAAGCTCGTCGCCAAGTACGGCCTCAAGAACAAGCGGGAGCTCTGGAAGGCCCAGTCGATCCTCCGCGGTTTCCGTCGGCAGGCCCGGGAGCTCCAGGCCCGCGTCCGGTCCGGCGAGCCCCAGGCGAAGCGGGAGGCCGACGGTCTCCTCGGCCGCCTGACCCGGCTCGGCGTCCTCGCCGCGGGGAGTTCCAGCCTCGACGACGTCCTCGCCCTCACCCCCGAGGTCGTCCTGCAGCGCCGGTTCGAGTGGGTCGCGTTCCGCCGCGAGCTCGCGCCCACGCCGAAGGGCGCGCGCCAACTGATCGTGCACGGCCATCTCACCATCGGCAACCACAAGGTCACCCGCCCGGGGTACCTCGTCCTCGCCGACCAGGAGCTCGACATCCAGTACGCGCCATCGTCCGGCCTCACCTCCGAGGACCACCCGGTCCGGGTCGCGATCCGGGAGAAGCTCTCCCGCCGCACCCAGGAGAGCGCCGCTCCGCCGCCGGGGCCCGCTCCCGGAGGCGCGTGAGCCATGCCGAAGATTGGGATCGCGCACATCTTCGCGAGCTACAACAACATCCACATCACCGTCACCGACATCACCGGCGCCGAGACGCTGACGAAGGCGACCGGCGGAATGGTCGTCAAGGCGGCGCGCGACGAGTCGAGCCCGTACGCGGCGATGAAAGCCGCGGACCAGGTCGCGGCGACCATGAAGGAGAAGGGGTACGACACGTTGCACGTCCGCGTCCGTGCGCCCGGAGGAAACAAGGCCCGCTCGCCGGGCCCCGGCGCGCAGGCCGCGATCCGGGCGCTCGCCCGGGCCGGCATGAAGATCGAGCCGAATCGAGGATGTCACGCCGGTGCCGCACGACGGCACGAAGGCGAAGGGGGGCCGGCGGGGCCGGCGGGTGTAGCGTGGACGTCACGGTCACCGACCTCAAGCCGCGCGAGATCCGCCTCGAGTTCTCCGGGGCGAGCGCCTCGAAGGTCAACGCGATCCGTCGCACGCTCATCGCCGATGTCCCGAAGCTCGCCATCGAGGACGTCGAGTTCCACCTCGGCCCGATCCGAGACGAGGCGAGCGGCAAGGACTACGACTCCTCGACGAGCATGTTCGACGAGGGAGTCGCCCTCCGCCTCGGCCTCCTGCCCGTCCCGACCGACCTCGGCCAGTTCCGGCGGAAGTCGGAGTGCACGTGCGAGGGGGCCGGCTGCGCCCACTGTCAGGTGATGTTCTCGATCGACAAGAAAGGCCCGTGCACGGTCTACGCCCGGGACGTCGTCCCGCTCGGGGACGCGAGCCTCGCCATTCTCGAGCCCGAGGTCCCGATCGTCCGGCTCGGAGCCCGACAGGCGCTCCTCGCCTACGCGACGGCGACCGTCGGCTCGGCGCGCGAGCACGCGAAGTGGCAGGTCGCCCACGCCGTCGGCGTCTCCCCGCGCCCGCACATCAAGATCGCGAAGAAGTCCGGGTGCACCGACGCGTGCCTGAAGCGGGCCGCGGGGTCGTGCCCGGTGAACATCCTCGCGTACGACGCCGGGAAGATCTCCGTCACCGACGAGACGAAGTGCATCCTCTGCTGGGCGTGCGAGAAGAGCTGCGAGCACGGCAGCGTCAAGGTCGAGCCCGACACCGAGCGGTACTTCCTCCAGTTCCAGACCGACGGCAGCCTCACCGCCCGGGAGGCGCTCCGGTACGCCATGAAGGACCTGAAGCGGCGGTTCGAGGAACTCCGCGAAGCGGTCCAGGCGATCCCGTAGCGGCCTATCGGCCGCCCGCGGCCCGCCGTCCCGTCGACGGGGTCCAATCGTAGCGGAGCAGCGCCCCGATCCCGCCGAGGCCGTGGAGCCGCTTTCCGGCGTCCCCGTCGTCCCGGACCACGAAGACGCGGGCCCTCGCCCCCTTCGACGCCTCGAGCGTCGCCTGGGTCTCCGTCTCGGCGAGCCGCGACTCGGAGACGAGGAGCGTCTCGGCCGCGCCGGCCCCGACCGCCTCGGCCACCTCGACTGGCCCGACCGCGGCCCGGGCGCCCCCGAGCGCGGTGACGAGCCGCTCGACGAGGTCGGCCTCCTCCGCTGCGACCGAGCCGCGCAGCGCATCGGCCGCCTTGCCGGACCGGAGCAGCTCGTCGAGCCCGACCCGGCCCGACTCGGCCGTCGCCACGATGTGCAGCTTCCCCTTCTGGGCGGGGGCCGCCTCCGCGAGCGCCGCCGCGAGCTGCTCCTTCAGGAACCCGGGCCCGGCGACGACGGCCGTCGTTGCGTCGCCGAGCGCCGGGGCGATGACCGCGACGAGCTCCTCGAGGTAGGAACGCCGGTCCTTCTCGGCCTGCCCGGACCCCTCCCGCTTTCCGGCGAGGGTCCGCCGGACGTCGGCGACCGTTTCGACCGAGCGGCCCCGCAGCCGGACGATCGTCGCCTCCCCCCAGTCGACCGTCGCGACGAGCACGGTCGGCTCGCCGGCCCCGGCGAGCCCTTCCTCGAGGAGCGCCCGGTCCCCCGCGGTCCAGCCGGTCTTGCGGACCGCGACCGTTTCTCCGACGTCGACGTCGAGCGTGTGGTGGCGGCCGATGTCGAACGGCCCCTCGACGATCGGGCCGGTCACCCGAACGTGCTTCGTGAACCCGTGGAACTCGACCTGCTCGGCGAGCACCACGAGGAACACCCGCCGCCGCTCCCGCTGGGCCGCTGGAGCGTCCTCGGGGGCCTCCGGGTCCCGACGGGTCGTCGACGCCCCGACCTGGTCGCCCGGACGGACGAGCCGCGCGACCCGCCAGAGGTCGCTCGGCGTCTGCAGGAGGAGCTTCCGCTCCCCCAGCTTCGGGTCCTCGTGAACGATCCGCATTCCGCGGGCCGCCCCACGGACCCCGCGGTCAAAACCTGCGCCCACGACTCGAGGAACCCGGCCGGTCGACTCGGCGAACCCACCGGGCGAGGGATTCCGCATCGTTCGACACGGTGCCGAACTCGGAACCCTTATGGACCCGACCCCACGTCGGCGGAATCGGAGGCCCGGTCCTGACTTCGTACCGTTCCCTCCTCGCAAACTCGCGCGTCCGTCTGTTCGGGATCGCCGGCTCGTTCTCGTACGCCGCTCCGGCGGCCCTCGTCCTCATCCTGGTGTGGTCAATCGCGACGGCGCCAGAGTACGCGGGGAGGCTCGACTACGTCGCGCCGTCCCTCGCCTTGGAGGGACTGGCGGCAACGGTCCCGACGCTCGTCGCGGCACTCGTCTCCGGGACCCTCGCCGACCGGATGGAGCGGCGCCACCTCATGCGCCTGACGAACGCCCTCGCCCTCGCCGGGACGTTCGGGATCCTCCTCGACCTGTACGTGCGGCCCGAGATGTCGGTGCCCCTGCCCGGTCCGGCGGGCTACTTCGCCCCGCTCTGGATGATCCTCATGATGCCGGCCTGGGCGGCCGTGAGCGCGGCGACCACGATGTTCCGGCCCGCGTACAACGCCGCCCTCCCGAAGCTCCTCCCGTCGGCGGACCTCGCGAGCGCGAACGGCCTCATCTTTGCCCTCGCGATCGGCGTGAGCGTGGCCGCGTCCCTGGCCGCCACCGGGCTTCTGAACCTCGGAACGTCGGACGGCTTCGTCGCCGCCGCCATCCCGTTCGGTCTCCTCCTGGTCGCCCAGGCAGCCCTCGGAGGGATCGACGAGAACCGCCCCCCGGCGGGGTCCGGCCCCGCCCTGACGTTCGTGCAGGACGCCCGGAAGGGGTACGTCTACCTGTGGCGTCGGAAGGCGCTCCTCGAGATCACCATCACCGCCCTCGCGATCAACACGCTCACGACGACCGCCTTCGTCGAGCTCGGCCTCTACACGACCCACACCCTCGGGGTCTCGAACGCCCTCCTCTACGGAGGGATGGTCACCGGCTCGAGCATCGGGGTGGCGATCGGGAGCCTCTTGATCGGGCGGATCCCGTTCGAGCGGTTCGCCGGCCGCGCCCTCGCCCTCGTGACGCTCGGGGAGGGGGTCAGCGTCCTGATCCTCGGCCTGAGCCACTCGGTCTGGATCAGCCTCCCGGACATGGTCCTCTTCGGCGTGTTTCCAGGGATGTACATGACCATCTTCCTCGCGACGTTGCAGGCGACGGTGCCCAACGAGCTCCTCGGTCGGGTCCTCGCTGCCGACGAGGTCGGGAGCTATGCGATGGTCCCGGTAGGCCAGTACCTCGGCGGCGTCCTCACCCTCGTCCTCGGGTCGGCCGACACGCCGTTCATCCTCGCGGGGATCGGGACGATCCTGATCGCCGTCCTGATGGCGTCGTTCCGACAGCTTCGCCAGCTCGGGTTCGAGCCGGCCCCCCACCGTCCGACCGTCGCCGCCGAGCCGCCCCCCACCACGGCGGCGGTGCCCGGCGAGACCCTCCCCTAGCCGTCGGCACCCTCGGTGAGTCGGCCTTATTCGCTCGCCCGCGTCCCCGGAGTCGGGATGTCCATGGGGGTGAACCGGCTCGCCCGCGCGTTCGGTTTCGTCGGAGGGATCCTCGTCCTCCTCGGCTCGGTGTTCACGTTCTTCTTCGGGATCGTCTACGCCGCCCTCGACCGCTCCCTCCGGGAGGGACTCGGGTCGACCGCCACGGCCCTCGAGCAGCTGGTCTTCGGGATCCTCCTCCTCTTCTTCGTCGCGCTCTCGAGCTCCCGCTCGTCGGAGTACGGGGCCGCCGGCGCGGTCGTCCTCATCGTGGTGAGCATCGTCGGGCTGGTCGTGCTCGGGTCCGGCGTCCTCGTCCTGATCGGGTTCGTCCTGACGCTGGTCGCCGGGATCCTCTTCCTCGTCCGGCGCGCCTGAGGCGCGGTTCCCCTACGCCCCCGCCGGCTTCAGCCGCTCGGCGTACGACTTCCGGAACTTCTTCATCTTCGGGGAGATCACCAGCTGGCAGTACCCCCGGTCCGGATTCTTCCGGAAGTAGTCGTGGTGGTACTCCTCGGCGGGGTAGAACTTTTCGAGGGGAACGACCTCGGTCACGACCCGGTGGCCCCACTTCAACTCCCCGTTCACCTCGGCGATGACCGCCTCGGCGGTCGCGCGCTGGGCGGGCGAGGTGTAGAGGACAATCGAGCGGTACTGGGTCCCGACGTCCCCCCCCTGGCGGTTCTTCGTCGTCGGGTCGTGGGTGGCGAAGAACACCTCGAGCACGTCCTTGTACGGGAGGACCGCCGGGTCGAAGGTGACCTGGACGACCTCGGCGTGGCCGGTGTCTCCCGTGCAGACGTCCTCGTAGCTCGGGTTCTCGGCGGGTCCTCCGGCGTACCCTGGGATCACATCGACGACGCCTTGGACCTCGCGGAACACCGCCTCGGTGCACCAGAAGCAGCCGCCTCCGAGGGTCGCCCGCTCGACGGGGAGGGAAGGGGGTGGGGTCGCGCTCATGCCGTGCGGACGCCCCGGCCGCTTATCGCCCTAGGCCCTCGCCTCACGGACCCCTCGTACGCGGAGGCCCTCGTCGCGGCAGGTAGATACAGCGTCAGGTGGTACCCTAAATGAGGTCGTGGACCAGTGGCGCTGGCGGACGAAACTCCGGCGACGTGGTACCAGGTCTACGACTTGGTCGGGGGCGTCGACCGCCGGCCGATCGGATGGCAACGGCGGGTCCGTCGACGGGTGGAGAACCTCCCGCCTCTCTGGGGTGGATTCCTCGTGGCCGGAGTCGCCGTCGGCCTCTACGTAGGCGCGCTCGGCGGCGTTTCGCTCGCCCTCGCCGGCGGGGGTTCACTCCTCGACGTCCTGCTGGGCGTGCCGATCCTGCTCGGTTCGGCTGCGGTCGCTGCCCACCTCACTCCCCCTCGGATTTCCGAGCTACGGGAGTAACGGCGGCCGAAGTCCGAACCTTGGTTCCGAGGCGCTTCCCCCGCTCAGGGAGAGGCCCGCTCGAGTTCCAGCTGGCGCCATGACAATGTAGAAATACGTCCGACGTCCCTACGAGTATTGTCAGACAAAAACGGGAAGTTGTCTGACAACCATGGTCGACACGTCGGAGCGGGTGACGGTCCGCATCCCGCAGGACCTCCTCGAGAAGCTGAAGGCGATCCAGCAGGCCAAGGGTACGCCGACCATCTCCGACACCATCCGCGAGGGGCTCGAACGGTTCATCGAGATGAACCTCCCGCCCCCGAACATCCGGAAGGTGGTCGTCGACCTTTCCCGCCAGGACAACCTCCAGCTCGAGGAGTTCGTCCGGGAAGGGAACTCGGTCTCCGTCGACGATGCGGTACGCTCCGCGGTCCGGGAATACATCCGAACCCGCCTCGAACCGGCCCCCGCTAGCAGCCGGGCCCGCCGGGACGGAGAGCCCGTCGCGGCGGACGGCGGACCCCCGCCCTGAGACGCTCGACGGCGATCGGAGGGCGGCGACGACGAGCGGAGGCGAGGACTGGGGGCTGCCGAACCCCGCCGAAACGTTCGCGGTCGTCGGCCTGGGCGGTGCCGGGAGCGAGGCGGTCCACGACCTGGTTCGCCTGGGGATCCCGGGAGTCCGAGCCTTCGCGATCAATACCGACGAGAAACACCTCGCGCGGCTCGAGGTCGACCAGCGGATCCTCCTCGGGAAGCGCCAGCTCCTCGGACGGGGGAGCGCCGGGGACCGGCCCGCGGTCCTGTCGGCCGCCGAGGACGGGAAGGAGGAGATGCTCCGGCGGCTCTCCAAGTTCGAGATCGTCTTCCTCCTCGCCGGGCTCGGCGGGGGAACCGGGAGCGCGCTCTTGCCGTTCCTCGCCCGGGAGCTCCGCCGCGGCGACGCCCTCCCGGTGCCGGTCGCGTTCCTCCCGTTCCAGGTCGAGCTCGAGACGAACTCCCAGCGTCGGGACAACGCGACCGACGCGATCGGGGAGCTCGAGGCGATGGGGGGGCTCGTTCTCGCCCTCGCGAACGAGAAGCTCCGTCGGTTCGACTCGCTCCCGATGCACCACGTGTTCCAGCTGCGGAACACCTACGTCCACAACCTCGTGACCAGCCTCGTCGACATGGTCGAGGCGCCGAGCCTGCTCAACGTCGACCTGGCGAGCCTGAAGTCCCACCTCGACGACGCGGGGGTCTCCACCCTCCTCCATGCGGAGTACCACATCTCCGAGCCCGAGCGGCTCGTCCCCCAGGCGCTCAGCGAGTCGCTCCTCGACTTCGAGCTGACGGAAGCGCCGTCGGCGCTCCTTCACCTCGACGGCGGCTCGAACTTCACGCTCCGGACCCACGACCGGATCGTCCGGGCTGCCCGGCGGCACTTCGGCGAGCCGCGGCGGCTCCTCCTGGGGATCCGGATGCATCCGGAACCGCGCGAGGTCGTCCGGATGACCGCCGTCGTCGGCGGGCTGAGGTCGCGGGCCATGCGCGATGCCCTCGGCCCTCGGGCGCCGGAGCGACCGAGTGCCCCGCAGCTTATCCGGTAACCGGCTCGGGGCCTCCGGTCGGCACCGGTCCGGCGGCCCGGTCGGCGAGGTGGTGGAGGATGTCCAAGCACTGCGACGAGCGGAGCGAGCGCAGCCCGAGGGACCGGGGGCTCGCTCCGGCCGACCGGAGGCACTCGACCTCGGCCTCGGTCGGGTCGGTCGGGTCGCTGAGGACCGCCCGGAACGCTCCGCCGACCACGTCGTCCGGGCCGAGGGGGGTCCCGGACTCCGTCAGCCAGACGGTCCCCGGCACGGCCGCGAACTCCCGCAAGTTCTCGAGCGGGTCCGACGGCCCGACCACGAGTCCGGGCGACGCCTCGACGTCCCGCGGGACCCCCGCGGACCGGACGAGGGCGTTCTTCAGGAGCGCCGCCGTTGACCGCTCGTCCGGGTTGAGGAACTTCAGCCGCCGGCCGTCGAGCCGCATCCGCCGGGCGCGGGGCGGCGGCTCCGCCGCGAAGAGGATCGTGACCTCGGTGTCCCGCCGGAGGTCGTTCGAGAGGGTGAAGGCGGTGGAAACGGCCCGGGCGACCTCGTCCATCCGGCCCCCCCGCCGGCAAGGTCGTTCAGCGTGAACGCCCCGCCGACCGGGACCCGATGGGCGAGGAGCAGAATCTGGCGCACCGCGTCGCGAAACCGGCGGGGACCAAGAGGGTTGGGGGGGCGACCGGACCGTTCGACCGCCCGGCCGAGCCGCGGGCGGCGGGGGGGCGCCTACTCTTCGGGGACGTGGCGCGCGGCGCGGGGCGCGCCCGGGGGCGGCGGCGGGCGAACGCCACCTCCGCCGGTGGGGTGGGCGGGCGAGCGGCGCTCGAGCCAAACCTCGTCGCCGAGCTCGTGGTAGACCGCGTGGGCCGGGAGACCCGTGCCGGTCTCGCCGTGGGGAAGGCGGAACGCGCCCGAACGGGTCGCGCCCGAGGAGTAGATCACGTCGGCCTCGCCGGCCTCGGCCATCGCCTGGGTCTCTTCCCGGGCCAGGTCGAAGATCCGGTCCTTCCGGAACATCCAGTAGTGGATCCGCCACTCGCGACCGTCGTAGAGCGTCGTCTCGTCCCGCTCCGTCTCGAGGATGCCGGTATCCTCCAGCATGTAGAACGTGTCGCGGTCGTCCGGCTCGAGGACGTTGTCGATGATCCGCTGGTTGAAGCCGAAGAAGTTGAGGACGTGGGCGGCGATCGCCCGGGCGTCGTCCGGGCGCATCCCGTCGTGGCCCACCGAGCGGCGGATCGCCTTCGCGAGGGAGTCGTGGTCGACCGGGCCCGAGGAAGCGAGCGCGAGTGCGGTGTCGGTCGGGATGCCGATGCGGGTCCGGGAAATGTCCGCTTCGGACCGGATCGGGACCGGGTTGCGCAGCGTGTAGCCCGAGGGTCCGCCCGCTGCGGAGGCTCCGCTCTTCCTCTGCATGTTCCTACGGTTAGAATTCCCGGCTACCCTATATGAACCTTCGGGAGACTTCCCGACTCGGTGGGGCCAAGTAAGACCTCCCCCGGACCGACGGATATCCCTACCGTCGGCGGGTCCGGATGGCCCGGCCGAGCGCCTCGGCCCGCGGACGCCACTCTTCCGCCTCGATGAGCGCCTCGGACCGGGCGAGCTCGGCGAGGTCGAGCGGGAGGGGGAGGACCGCCTTCGCGAGATATACGTGGGCGAGTCCGCCCGTGCTCGGCCCCGCCCAGACCCGTCCGGCCCACTCCTGGGCGCGGAACTCGTAGGTACTCGGGCGCCGGCAGGAACCAGAGGAGCGTGTCGTCCGTCGACCGGGCGTTTCGGGGCGGCTGGGGGGCCGTCCGAAGGCCGAGGTACCTGGAGCACGGGGAGCGGGAGGTTGAACACCCCTTTCTCGGTGGCCAGGGCGGGGGCGAGGTACCGGCCCCGGACGATCTCGATCGGCAAGACATCGGCGGCGGGAACCCCGCTCACCACCCGCACCACCCCGGGGCCGCGGCCGACGAACGCGAGGGTCCGGTGGGACGACCCCCGGGCGACGTCGGGATTGTGCATCAGGAGGGTCGCGACCTCCGAGGGGAGCTGGAGGTTCAACCACGTCGGCCGGACCGTCGCGAGGACGACGTATTCCATTGGGTCCCTTCCCCTTGGTGAAGGGGAACCGGCTCTATAAGAAATCTGAGAGGAGCCGAACCATCGTTCAGGTACGGGCCGGGCGGGTACGGGCGAGCGCGTCGACGACGGAGCCGAGGTCGGTGGTATCGAGGGTGAGGTCGGCAGCTCGCCGGACGACCTCGATCCGGGTCCGGTAGGCGACCCCGAGTCCCACGAGGGGAAAGATCTCGGCGTCGGCGACGCCGTCCCCCACGTGGGCGACCTCCCGGGGCCCGACCCCGAACCGCTCGCAGAGCCTTCCGAGCCCCGCGACCTTGTCCGCCCGGGTGCCGTCGGCCGACCCGATCCGGCCGTCCACGACCTGCGGGGCGCCGCTCAACCCGTCCGCCCCGTCGAACCCGAACGTTCGCTCGTACCAACCGGTGACGTACCCGGGGTTGTGGGTCAGGAGTGCGACGCGGCTTCCCAGGCCGTGGAGTCGCCGGACGCTCTCGCCGATGCGATCGACCTTTGGCGTTTCAGCGAGGAGGTGAGTCAACTCGGATTCGGAAACTCCATCGGCGATCGCGAGCAGGTTGCGCAAGTGGACGTCCTCGTCGATCGTTCCCTCTCGAAACTCCGACTGAGTCCGATCGTACTGCTCGGTCCTTCCCAGCTTTCGTGCGACGAACGCCCAGCCGTGCTCGAGGGTGAGCGTGCCGTCGATGTCGACGGTGACGAGCCGATAGGGGAACGGCGCCACGGACTACGGGCGGCTCCGCCGCTCCCCGAACCCGACGCCGATCAGGATTCCGCCCGCGTACAGGGCGGCGAGCCCCACGGCGAGGAACGGGAGGTCGGAGACGAGTGCCCCGGTCAGGTTGGGGGCCAAGAGGAGGGCGGCGAGCCCGAGGAACGTCGCGCCGAGGCCGAGCACGACTTTCCGTTGCCGCCGGACCCGCCGCGCCTCGTCCGACGCCGCCGCTCTTCCGGGTTCGGCAGACACGGTCGCCGTTCATCCCGTCGGCGAGATAACCTCCTCTCCTCGGGGGGCCCGAACGGAGAGGATCCCCTCCTCCTTCCCGACGCTCGGCCGCGCGGCGGGGGGGACCCTGGTGAGTCAACTTTATCAACATATATCGGTATTCCGATATCGGAATACCGATGCACGCGCGGGGGATGCCGTGGTTGTCCGGACGGAAGCGAGGACTTCGGTCGTGGGTCCTGATGATCTTGAGCGAGGCCCCGAAAACAGGGGCGGAGATCATGGACGAGATGGAACGGATGAGCGGGGGCTGGTGGCGGCCGTCCCCCGGCTCGCTCTATCCGCTTCTGGAGGAAATGACGTCGGAGGGGATCACGCGCCGGAAGGACGACGGACGGTACGAGCTCACGACCTCGGTGCGGGAGCAATTCTCCTGGCGGTTCCCGTCGCGGGGCCCCCGCTCGGCGGCCGATGTCGTGCGCGAGATCGGGTCGCTTGTCGCGTACCTGGAGGACCTCCGGCGCTCGGACGCGGCGAAGTTCGCCGAGTCGCAGGTCGCCCTGCTCGAGGCGGCCGAGCGGCTAAAGAGGCTCGCGAACTGAGGGGCGAAGAATGGGAGCTGCCATCGTCGCCGAGGGGATCTCCAAGACGTACAATGGGAAGGTCCGGGCCGTCGAGAACGTCTCGTTCACCGTCGAGTCCGGCGAGGCGTACGGATTCCTCGGGCCGAACGGCGCCGGAAAGACCACGACGGTCTCCATGCTCACCGCCCAGCTCGCCCCGACCGACGGGCGCGCGACCGTCGACGGGATCGACGTGTTCGCCAACCCCGCCGACATCAAGAAGCGGATCGGACTCGTTTTTCAGGAGTCGACCGCCGACTCCGACCTGACGGGCCGGGAGAACCTCGAGCTCGCGGCGGCGCTGTTCGCCGTGCCCCGCAAGGAGGTCACGAGCCGGATCGACTCGCTCCTCGAACGGATGCAGATCGGGGAGGCGGCGGACCGGCTCGCGAAGACCTACTCCGGCGGGATGCGCCGGCGGCTCGAGCTTGCCGTCGGGATCATCCACTCGCCGCGCGTCCTGTTCCTCGACGAGCCGACGCTCGGCCTCGACCCCCAGGGGCGCGCCGGGTTCTGGCGGTACGTCGAGGAGCTCCGGAAGGAGCACGGGATGACCGTCTTCCTCACGACCCACTATCTCGAGGAAGCCGACGGGATCTGCGAGCGGCTCGCGATCATCGACCATGGCCACATCGTGGCCACAGGGTCTCCCTCCGAGCTGAAGGACCGGCTCGGCGGCGACGTGATCACGATCCGCCCCACCCGTCCGGAGCCGACCCTCGAGGGGGTCCTGAAGGCGGTACCCGGGGTCACGTCGGTCGGTGTCCAGGACGGCGCGTTCCGCGTCAAGGCCGAGCGGGGGGAGGAGCTGATCCCGACCCTCGTGGCCGCCTGTTCGCGGGCGGGGGTCGGGCTCGCGGGCGTCTCGCTGAAGCGCCCGAGCCTCGATGAGGTGTTCCTCGAGTTCACCGGGCGGGAGTACCGGGAGGACGAGAGCGTCTCGGCCACGGACCGGGCGGTCCGGGTGGGGCAGGTCCAACAGGCGTTCGGGAGGGCCCGGCGATGATCCGCGAAACGGTCGCCCTAACGCGGCGGGAGCTGCTGCGGATCACCCGGAACCCGCAGGCGATCATCACCTCGCTCCTCCTGCCGATCCTGTACCTCGTCCTGTTCGGCCAAGCGTTCAACCTCGAGAACCTCGGCTCGGGAAAGATCCCGCAGGCGTACTTCCTGACGGCGTTCCGCGGGGCGCCGAGCTACTTCTCGTACTTCTCGGCGGGGATGACCGGGTTCGTGGCGGTCACCGCCACCCTGTTCATCGGGGCGAACGTGATCTTCGACCGGCTCTTCGGCGTCCTGAAGCGCACGTCGGCGACGCCCGCGACCCCGACGTCGATCTTCGGCTCGCGCCTGATCGCGGGGTCGATCCAACCGATCGCGCTCGCGTTCCTCGTGCTCGGGCTGTCGATCCTCCTGGGCCACCTCGGCCTCAGCGGTCTCGACATCACGGCGTCCGTCACGGTCGTCGGCGCGGTCGAGATCCTGCTCGCGATCGTCATCCTGTCCGCGATGTTCGCCTCGCTGTTCCTCGCGGTCGGCTTCTCGATCGAGCAGCCCCAGACCTACTTCGCCGCGGTCAACGCGATCAACCTGCCCGTGCTCCTGACGTCGGCGGCCCTTTACCCCTGGGGGACGATGCCCCCGTGGTTCCAGAACGTCGCGTCGGTGAACCCCATCACCCTCGCCGTGAACGTCCTGCGGGAGAACATGTTCGCCGGGGCTTCGGCGTACTGTCCGTACGGCCCGGGCGTCTACCTGCTCGCCCTCCTCGTCTGGGCGGTCGCGATGTTCCTCGTCGCGACGGTCCTCGCACGGCGGGCGCTCGCCCCGAAGCGGTAGGGGTCCGGGCGAGGACGCCGCCCGTGACGGAGGCGGCGGCGCGGGAGCCGACCCCGTCCCCCCAGGAACCCGGCGGGGGGGCCCGCGCCCCGGACTCCCGGCCCGGGGACACAAGTTTTCCGCCGTCGGCGGCCGACTCCCACCGCTCCCGTCGGATGTCCTCCAACGACCGGCGTCGGGGGCTCTACCTGCTGGCCGCCCTGTTCGTCATCGCTGGAACCCTCAGCCTCGCGGCCGGGGTGGCGACGCTCGCGAGCGTCGAGCACCAGCTCGCGGTCCATGGTCCCCCGGAGGGCTGCGCCCCCGGGGCGAACTGCTCGACCGCGGTGCCCGTGGACGAGCCGTCGGCGTACGGCGCGGCGGTGGGAACGATCGCGTTCGGGGCGGTCCTCCTCGCGGCCGGAGGGGGTCTCGGGATTCTCGGGTGGTCGGGGGGGCGAGCCCCCGGTTCCGGGCGAACGTGAGCCCGACCCCCGGCCACCGCCCCCATCCGGATACGAACGCCCCCGTCGGGGCTGCGTCGGCCCCGAAGTAGATGTAGGTCGAAATTCGTAGCAACGGGGCCGGTAGGTCGAATGGCGGACCTGACCTCGTTCATCATCGGCCTCTTCGTCCTCCTCACAGCCGCCGTCCTGGTCGGCGAACTGTTCTCCCGGTTCGGCCAGGCACCGCTCGTCGGCCAGATCCTCGTCGGGATCATCCTCGGCCCGACCCTCCTCGGGGGCTACTTCGGGCTCACGGGTGTGAACGACGAGCTCGCCGGGGTCCAGTTCCTCGCGACGTTCTTCATCCTCGTGATGGCCGGGCTCGAGGTGAGCCCGGAGGAGCTCTACGAGACCGGGTTCGCCTCGGGTCTCATGGGCATCGCCGTGTTCGTCGGACCGTTCCTCATCGGGGCGTTCATCGTCCCGCTCGTCGTCCACGGCCTCTCGTTCACGACGACCCTGTTCGTCTCGCTCACCCTGTCGATCACCGCCCTCCCCGTGATGGCGGTGATGCTGCGGGAGTTCGGCCTCACCAAGACCCGGCTCGGGGTGATGATGATGAACACCGCGGTCATCAACGAGCTCGCCGCGGTCACGACGTTCGCGATCCTCCTCCAGCTGAACGCGAACGGGTTCGGCGCCGTCGAGATCGCGATCGCGCTCCTGTCCGTCTTCGTGTTCCTCGGGACGGTCCTCTCCGCCCACATGGTCCTCCGGGTCACCCGCGAGACCCGGCTCGGTCGGATCGTCCGCGAGCGGGTCACGGGGATGTGGAAGTCCCGCGAATCCGGCTTCGCCATCCTGATGGTCCTCGCCCTCGGCTCGGCGCTCTTCTCCCAGTTCCTCGGGCTGACGTTCCTCGTCGGGGCCTTCTACGCAGGGCTGCTGATCACGCCGGCGAGCGCGGGGAAGCGGGAGCACCGTGGGATCAGCCAGATCTTCAACGTGATGTCCTGGGGATTCTTCATCCCCCTGTTCTTCGCGTTCGTCGGCCTTGGGATGAACCTGCGGTCGCTCGCGACCCCCCCGGCGCTCCTCGCGTTCGGGGTGCTCGTCGTCTTCGCGGTCTTGGCCAAACTCATCCTCGGGACGGGCGTCGCCCGGTTCCTCAACTGGTCCCGGTCGGACTCCCTCGCGATCGGGTTCTTCGTCTCGAGCCGGGGGGCCGTCGAGCTCGCCATGGCGCTCATCCTGCTCGACCTCGGGATCTTCACGATCGAGATCTTCACCCTCGTCGCAGCGGTGGGCCTCGTGACCACGATCATCTCCCCGATCGGCGCGAGCCACTACGGTGGATTCAAGCTCGGTACCGGGGATGAGGTCGGGAGCCCGTTGGCGTCCCCCAACGTCGGCCCCGGCCCCCGTCTGATCGCCGACGCCTCGGGCGACGACTAGGGCCGCGCCGGACGCCGCCGCCATATCGTTCTCCCGCCTCGGCGGGCCGTGCGCCACGACCGCCCCCCACCGAGAGCCCGGCTCCGGCCCCGGCCGAACGGGCCGAGCGGCGGAGCCGGGCCCTCGAGGAGCTCCTCGACGTCCGACCCGAGCCGGGTCCCCCCGGGGTGCTCGCCCTGGCGGTCCGGAACCTGAAACGGCAGACCCACTACACCGTCTACGTGCCGGCCTACCCCGACCGGACGGGAGTGTTCTGCGGGTGTGTCGACTTCGCCCGGCGGGACCTCGGGACGTGCAAGCACGTCGAGGCCGCCTGGCTGTGGATCGCGGACCACCCGGACGAGGGGCGACCGACTCCTGTGACCGGGGCGACCGCCCGCTGGCTCGCCATCGACCGGCGACTCCACGCCCTCCCCGCCGGCGCTCCGCCGTCCCGGCGGGTCCGGTACGGGGGAGACGCGCTCCTTCCCTGAGGGAGTCTTCGGAGCGACCCCGCCGCCGGAACCCGAGGGCCTCGCTGGAGGGTCCACTCGTGGCCGGGGCCGCGTCGTGCGACGACGCCAAGAACGAACGACCCCGGCGGAACGTCCGCCGGAGAAAAGGTTGGACCGGGGTCCGAGCGACCGCCCTTACGTACTGCTCATTCCGGGAGCGCCCTTGAGCGCCCGGACTTTGTAGTACTCGGGGTCGACGACGACCTCGCCGTTGACGCCCATCGTCTCGATGGTCTTCAGCTGCGTGATGCCGCTCGAGCTCTTCGCCTTCTGCCACTCGGGGATCGGGATCGAGAACTTCTTCTCGACCTCGGTCCGGTAGATCGGACCGGAGTTGTACGAGCAGAACGGAATGATCCGCCCGTCGGGTACCGAGTAGTGGATGTCGCACCGCATCAGGCGCTGGATGTCGTAGTCGTACGCGTCCTGGAAGTGCATGTTCCCCAGGTACATCGTGCGCCAGGTGAACTTCGCGAGCGCCTCCTTGTTCCCCTCGGTAAAGATCGAGGCGATCAGGCGGACGCAGTTCTTCTCGTTGATCCCTTCCGGCGCCTTTTGGAAGTCGAAGTACTTGGCGACGTCGTGGAGCAGCTTCGCCCCGGCGACGGCGGTGCGGACCCGCGCGAAGCGGGCGTCCCGGTACTTCTCGATCATCGCTTCGACGTTCTCGAAGAACCCGTCGACGTCCATGAAGCGCGGCAGCGGCGTGATCTTCTGGCCGTCCTGGCTGATGAACGCGAACGTGGCGCACCCGCAACCGGGGTGCGTCGTGAGCGTCATCTTCTCCTCGCCGTGGATGATTGAGGCGAGCTCGGAGATCGGGGCGACCGACGGGACGGGGAAGAAGTCCGACTTCTCGAACGGTCCGTCGGTGCAGAGGATCCGGACGAGGTCCGACTGGGTGAACCGCATCTGGAACCGGTCCTTGTCGGGGATCCGCGCCGTGAGGGCGACCGGCTGGAAGTTGACCCCGCGAACGACGTCGATGTTGTCGATCGCGAACTTGACCGTCGGCCAGATCTCCTTCTCGTTGAACCCGCCGACCAGGGTCGGGACAAGCACGACGCTGAGCGGCTTGTCCGGCTTCCCCTGGGCGAGCTCGGCCGGCGAGGTGTGGGTCTCCCGGGCCGCCTGGATCGCCTTCTGCTTGACCTTCAGGAGGGGGACGCCCCGGACCTTCCGGTAGATCTCGTCGTCCAGACCGTCGAACTGCAGGTAGAGGGTGTGGAGGCCGTTCTCCCGGCACGCCTGGGCGAAGCCGGGCTCGTTGGCGACCCGGATCCCGTTCGTGGCGACCTGGACCTGCTTGAAGCCGAGGTCCCGGGCCATGCTGCAGGCGTCGAGGAAGAGCGGGCTGAGCGTCGGCTCCCCTCCGGAGAACTGGACGGCCACGGCCCCGACCGGCTTCTGCTCCCGGAGCGTCTTCAGCATGAAGTGGATCTGCTCGCGGGTCGGCTCGTAGACGTAGCCGGCGGCGTTCGCGTTCGCGAAGCAGACCGGGCACTTCAGGTTGCACCGGTTCGTCAGGTCCATCAGGGCGAGACCCGTGTGAGACTTGTGGTGGCTGCACATCCCGCACGTGGTCGGGCAGCCGCGGAACTTGTCGTAGTAGGGGTTCTCGTAGCCGACCCCATCGTGGGCGTACACTTCCATCCGGAGATAGAAGTCGACGTCGTTCGAGATGATGTCCCAGAAGTAGCCGTGCACGCGGCACGTCTTCTCCATGATGACGCGGTTGTCCTTCTCCCGGACGACCGCGGGGATCACCTTGATGCACTCGGGGCAGACGCTGGCCGTCTTACGGGGCAGACCCCGGGGGGCCTGGAACTCCTTCATGACGCGGGCCGGCATTCTTCGATTCCTCTCTTTCGGGCCCCCGCACGCGGCGGCCCAAGCGGCCCACCATCTCCATGGTACATAACCCTCCTGTCGCCCCGGGCGCGACAGTTTGGGGGTTCCGTGACGGAGGTTCGCATGGTAGTCGGCGCTACAACCCCCTCGAAACCGAGGGATTTCCTCACCCCGGCCCCGCACTACGGTTATGTTGGAAGCGGCCCTCCCGTCCCGCGAGGAATCGAATGGCGACCAAGCGGAAAGGGAAGCCGACCGAGCGCCGAGCGTCTCCCCGGCGGGCCCGGACCGCGACGAAGCCGGCTCCCAAGTTCGTGGGGCGCGACGCGTCCCCGGTGTTGGAGCGGTACCCCCCGAAGGACTCCGGGATCCGCTCGCGGGCTGCGGTTCCGGTCACCCGCCCGCCGTCCGTTCCGGCCCCTTCGACCGCCCCGGGTCCTTCGCCCACCTCCCGCCCGGGCGGCGCCGTCCCGGCCCCCGGGAGCCCGCCGGCCTCCGGTGCTCCGGCGCCCCCGGCCACGCCGAAGATGCTGATCGCGCTGGAGCGGCCGTTCGACATCGACGAGTTCTCCCAGCTTCTCGGCGAGACGGTCGTCCGGACGGAAGTTCCCCGCGAGGACCTGGCCGAGGCGCTCCGCCGGATTTCCGAGTTCATGAGCTTCGGGATCTACGTCTACGCCGTCCGGGTGCGGCCGGCCCCGGAGGAGCTCCTCAAGCGATTCGTCGTCGAGCTCCAGCGGGTCGACTACGACCCCAGGGCCCACGACTGGACGGGGTTCGAGGAGACCGGGCGCTCGGACAGCCCGTTCGGACCGACCGGCGGGCGTCGCTGAGAGCCGCCCCCGCCTGCGCTATCTCGGCGGCGGGCTCTCTCCGCCGGTCGAGGACGCACGTGCCGGACCCGGAGACCGAGCGGTGGATCGGGGAGCTGAGCCAGCTGCGCCGCGAGATCGCGGAGCTCCGTGCCGAGCAGCAGGAGCTCGCCCGTGCCGTCCAGGAGTTGGCGAAGACCTTCCGGGCCCTCGCCCTCCACTTCGGGATTGCCTCGGAGCCGTACCCGAAGGCGAAGGGCGCCGAGCCGCGCCGGGACGTACCCGGGTTCGCGTAGCGGCCCGGGTGCCCCGAGAGCGCGGTCCCGATGGCCGACCTCGTTCACGGCGAAGCCGAGGCCGAGCGGACGGTCCTTCGCGCCCTCCGGCTCGCGGTCGAGATCTCGATCGTCCTCCTCGTGCTCGAGGCGGTGGGCGCGCTCCTCTCCAAGAGCCTCTCCCTCACCGTGGACGCCGTCCACAACGTCCCGGACATCTTCGCGTTCGTGCTCTCCTGGACCGCGCTCCGGTCGGCCGGGCACGGCGCCTCCGACCGGTACACGTTCGGGACCCACCGGATCGAGGTGTTCGCGGGCCTCGCGAACGCGACGCTGGTCCTCGGCACGGGCCTCGTGTTCGGGTACGAGGCGCTCGCGACCACGCTGCACGGCGGGTCGTTCGCGGGCGCGGTCGACCCGTACTGGCTCTTGCTGGCCGCCGTCCCCGCCCTCGCGCTGCGCGGCCTCTCCGCCGTCACGCTCGGCCGGATCCCCGGACGGGTCCGGGACCTGAACTTCCGGAGCGTCGTCCTCCACCTGGTCAGCGACGTGGCGATCACCGTCGGGCTCCTGGTCGTCGCCGCGGTCCTCTTGGTCCGACCGGGAGACGGCTGGGTTGACCCGGCGGTCGCCCTGGCGATCGCGGGGGTGCTCGTGGCGGAGTCGGCCCCGCTCTTCCGGGACGCCGGCGAGGTCCTCACCGAGCGGACCCCCCGGCACCTCTCGGTCTCCGCCATCGAGCAGACCGCCCTCGGCGTCGAGGGGGTCCGGGAGGTCCACGACCTCCACGTCTGGGCCGTCTGCCCAACGCTGATCTGCATGACCGCCCACGTCGCCGTCCGGGAGATGAGCGTCCGCGAGTCGATGGACGTCGTCGCCCGGCTTCGCGACGCGGTGGAGAGGGACCACGGGATCCTCCACGCCGTCTTCGAGGTCGAGAATCTCCCGGTCGGCTGACCGGTCGGGCGAAAGGGTTTCCTCGGGTCGACGGTGGGGGCGTCACCGATGGCCGAAGCCCCCCGGATCCGGTACGAGGTCCGGTCCCCGCGTCCGAGCGACCACCGGATCGTGGTGACCATGGGAGTGGCCGGGTTGACGGGGGCGCCGTTCGAGGTCGTGTTCCCCTCGTGGATCCCGGGGTCGTACTGGATCCAGGACCGGGTCCGGAACGTCTCGGGGGTGTCGGCCCGGGTCTCCGGCCACGCGGACCCGCTGCCGGTCCGACGGACCGAGAAGGCCCGATGGCACGTGGACGCCGGGCCCCATCCCTCGGCGGACGTGGAGTACACGATGTACGGGAACGAAGCCCGCACGGGAGGGCTCGACGTCAACGACGAGCACCTGTTCCTTGGTCCCGGCTTTGCCCTCCCGTACGTCGAGGGTCGCCGTTCCGAGCCGCTGGACATCTCTCTCACCGTCCCCCCCGATTGGACCGTCTATACCGAGCTCCCCGAAGTCGGTCGGCATCCGCCGACGTACCGGGCGACCGACTACGACGAGCTGGTCGACTCCCCTTTCGACGCCGGCCACGCTCCGAGCTACACCATCCACCCGCTCGGGGTCCCCCACCGGCTCGTGCTCTGCGGGTCGGGGGGAACTGCGAGCCCCACCGGCTCCAGGCGGACATCTCCCGCATCGTCGAGGCGTCGGTCCGGTTGTTCGGCGAGTCGCCCGTGCCGAGTTACACGTTCTTCTACCACCTGACGGGCGGCGTCACCGCCGGCCTCGAGCATGCGCGCTCCAGCCAGTGCGTGGTCGAGCGCACCGCGTTCCAGACGCCGAGCCAGTACCGCGGGGTGCTGAGCCTCACCGCCCACGAGTACCTGCACCTGTACAACGTCAAACGGATCCACCCGAAGGCGTTCGACCCGTTCGACTACACGCGGGAGACGTACACCCGGCTCTTGTGGGCGATGGAGGGGACGACCGACTACCTCACGTGGCTCGTCCTCCGCCGCGCCGAGATCACCTCTCCCGAACGGTTCCTGAGCGACCTCGCCGACAAGATCCGGCGCTACCGGGACCTGCCGGGTCGACTCCGCCAGAGTCTCGAGGACGCGAGCCTCGCCGCGTGGGTCGACCTCTACCACTTCGACGAGGAGACCCCGAACCGCTCGATCTCCTACTACCTGAAGGGGGCGCTGGTCTCGCTCTGCCTCGACCTCGAGCTCCGCACCCGCACCGCCAACGCGAACTCCCTCGAATCGGTCTGGCGGGAACTGTGGGCCGCCTACCGCCGGGACCGTCGGGGTCTCGGCGAGACCGAGCTCCCCGAGGTCATCGCGCGGGTGACCGGTGTCGACGTGAGCGAATTCTTCGCGGAGTACATCGCCGGGACGAAGGAGGTCGACTTCGAGCGATACCTCGGCTTCGCGGGACTTGCCCTCCGGGCGCGACCGATGCCGCGGCGCCCGGACGACGACCCGGAGCCGGCCTATCTCGGGGCCGAGGTCGAGAACTCCGCCGGACACGTCAAGGTCACCGTCGTCCGGGACGGCTCGCCCGGCCGCGCCGCCGGACTCTCCCCCGGGGACGAGGTCGTCGCCGTCGATGGGGGCCGGGTCCGGTTCGACGACTGGGCGCGCACGTGGGGACGGTACGTCCCGGGACGCTCGGTCGAACTCACTGTATTCCGACGCGCCCGGCTGACGACGCTCTCGGTCGTCGTGGGCGAATCTCCCCCGAAGGAGCTCGCGATCGTCCCCGTCGCCGACGCCGCCCCCGGGGCCAAGGCGGTGTACGGGAGCTGGGTCGGGGCCCCGTGGACCCCGCCGAAGCCGGCCCCCCCCGAGACGGGCTAAGGTACGGATCCGGTCCGCGTCGGGACTACGACCGCCTTGCGGCCGTACCGCCATTCCCCTTCCATCGGGTACAGGCGACGCAGCACCGGGACGACCGTGGCGCCGAGGGGGACCGGAGCTGCCGGCCCGACGACCTGGAACGTCGCCCGCGGTCCTTCGGCCGACCGGGCGATGACGACGCCGTACGCGCCGGCCACGGCGACCGTGCCGTCGAACTCCGTCGGCTGCGCCCCCGGCCGCACCGTCGTCGCGGCCTCCACCGTCCACGCGCCCCGGGCCAACGACCGGCGTTCGAGCCGCTCGGACTCGCCGCAGTGGGCGCAGGCTCCCCGGGCGGGGAACGTGAGGTGGGAACACGAGGGGCACCGGTCGGCCTCGAGCCGCCAGCGGCTCGGAAGGTTCTCCACGTAGCGGGCTCGGGGGACGTACGCCCCCTCGCTGCGCGCATCGAGGCTCCGCTCGTCGTCTCGGACCGGCGGGGCGGACAGCACGAGCGTCGGGGTCGGAGTGGCCTCCGACCACTCCACCGGGCCGGTGACGGTCCCCCGGACGTACACGTCCCGCTCGGTACCGAGGGCGGCGAGAGCGAACGGGTGGGGCGGCCCCTCCGCTCCGGAGGCGCGAAGGGCGAGCGCGAACGGCGTCGTCGGAGCGGGGCCGGTCCCGGGGGGCGCCCGGGGAACGAGGGAGGTCGCGAACCCAGGACCCACCGACCCGGGAGCGGCGGCAACGAGCCGTTCGTCGTCGCCCAGGACGAGCAGCGGGACCGGTTCGGACCCCGAGGCGGGGCCCAGCCGTTCGGCGCGGAGCCCCCCCGCGTCGCTGCGCGGGGACCGGGCGTGGGTCGCGACCCGGTCCACCCGGACGCCGGCCGCGGGGGCGAGCGCGAGCGCGACCGCAAGGGCCCCGTGGTTCACCCCGGCCGTGCGTCCGACGCGGGACAGGTCGACCGCGAGGACGAGCCGGGTTTCGGGCGCCTCGTCCTCGGCGGGACCGCGGATCGCCTCGAACAGGTGGGCGGGTCCTCCCGAGCTCCGATGCACGGCGACCCCGTCGAGCCCGAGCGCTTCCGGGACGGCCCACTCCGATTCCGGCGGGAGGTCGCCGACGAGGTCGATCCGGGCGAGGTCGGTGCGGCGAGCACGGTCTCCGAGCGCCTCGGCGGCGGCGACCGCCAGCGTGAATCCGTCCTCGTCCGGCCCCTCGACGGCGAGCGGCCCGAGCCGGGCGGAGGGGCGGGCGACCGCCGCCGCGACCACCGCGCTCGGCAATGCGCTCACGTCCTCTCGAAGAGCGTCACGGTCGCACTCGCGCCGGACCCGCCGACGTTGTGCGTCAGGGCGCGCTCGACCCCGGGGATCTGGCGGGCCCCGGCGGCCGCCCGCAATTGGACGAACGCCTCGTACGCCTGGCTCGCGCCCGATGCCCCGATCGGGTGGCCCTTCGCCTTCAGACCCCCGTCGGGGTTCACGGGGAGTCGTCCGCCCCGGGCGGTCGCGCCTTCGAGCGTCATCTCCGCCGCCTTGCCCGGCGCGGCGAACCCAAGGTCCTCGAGGGCGAGCAGCTCGGCGATGGTGAAGCAGTCGTGGACCTCGAGGAACCCGACCTCCTTGCGACCGAACGAGGCGCGGCGGAACGCCTCGTCCGCGGCCCGTCGCGTCGCGGCGAGGCTGGTGAGGGAGTCCCGCTCCTGGAGCGCCAGGGCGTCCGACCCCGCGCCCGCGCCCGCTACCGCGACCGGCGTGTCGGTCATCGTCCGCGCCACGTCCTCCGACGCGAGGAGGAGCGCGACGGCGCCGTCCGTCACGGGGCAACAGTCGAGGAGCCCGAGGGGGTCGGCGACCCGGGGGGCGGCGAGCACCTGGGCGCGGTCGATCGTCTTGTGGAATTGGGCGTTCGGGTTGAGCTGGCCGTTCGCGTGGTTCTTGACGGCCACCTCGGCGAGCGCCTCCGAAGGCGTCCCGTAGTCGGCCATGTGGCGGTTCGCCATCAGCGCGTAGACCCCCGCGAAGGTGAGGCCGGCGAGGCGCTCCCACTCCGTGTCGCCCGAGACCCCGAGCCAGTAGCGTCGGTGCGCGGACGGAGAGTCGGTCATCTTCTCGAGGCCGACCACGAGGACGACGTCCCGGTCGCCGCTCTCGATCGCCCGCACGCCAGCGCGGAGTGCGAACCCGGCGGAGGCACAGGCGTTCTCCACCCGGGTCACCGGAGCGTGACGGAGGCGCGCCTCCTCCGCGACCACGGCGGACGGGTTGCCGAGCTGCCAGCCGGAGAATCCCAAGGTGCCGAGGAACGCTTCCTCGACCCGGGAACGTTGGAGGCCGCGGTCCACCGAGCCGAACGCGGCATTGACCGCCGTGCGGAGGAGGGCGCGGGGTCCGTCCGGGACCACGCCGAACCGGGTGTGGCCCGCCCCGACCAATGCCGCTCGCCGCCGGGCCAACGATGCTCCCCCGAACCGTCTTATCAACCGAGTCGTTGGACCGTATAAGCTGACCCGAGGAGCGGATCTGCCGGAGCAACGAGCGGTCGTCATCGGCGTCAGCGGAGCGAGCGGCGCGCCGATCGCGGTCCGGGTCCTCGAGGCGCTCCAGACGGCCGGGGTCCCCGTGGCGCTCGTCGTCTCCGAGGGGGCCCGGGCGGTCCTCCGGGAGGAATGCGGGATCGACCCCGCGACGCTCTCGGCCAAGGCGAGCCGAGCGTTCGACGACCACGACCTCGCCGCCCCGATCGCGAGCGGCTCGGTCCCCACCCGCGGCATGGCGATCGTCCCGGCGTCGATGAACACGGTCGCGAAGGTCGCGCTGGGCCTCGGGGACTCGCTGCTGCTCCGGGCGGCCCAAGTGCATCTCAAGGAGCGGCGGCCGCTCGTGGTCGTCCCCCGGGAGACCCCGATCTCCGCGGTCCATCTGCGCCATCTCGCGACGCTCGCCGAGCTGGGCGTCGTCGTCCTCCCCGCCTCCCCGCCGTACTACACCCACCCGACGAGCGTGCAGGACCAGACCGACTACCTCGCCGGGAAAGTCCTCGACCAGTTTGGGGTCCCCCACGCGCTCTACCGGCCCTGGAAGGGAGGCACGCTGTGAGCGACCGGTCCGAGGCGCTCCGCCAGTGGTTCCCGACCCCGTTCGTCGCCATCGTCGTCCTCCTCCTCGTGCTGATCGTCCTCACGCCGAACCTCCTCTCCACCGCCGCGCCGTCGGCCGGCAGCCTCCCGACCGAGGCGGAGCTCATCGTCGACCGGGCGCCGTCCGACACCCAGACCCATCTCTACGTCCGCGGGCTCGGGCTCGTCCGGTACACCTCGGTCGAGATGGCGGTCGCGGGCAACTTCAGCTGGAACTCCCTTCCCCCGCTCGCGAACCTCTCGTTCGGCCCCCCGACGACCTGGAACGAGACCCTCCTGACGAGCACGACGACGGCCGCGAACCCGTTCGCGGTGAACGTCACCGCGGTCTACGTCGACGCCTCCGGGGCCCGGGTGGACTTCGTCGGAACGTTCGCGTTCGACCTCTCGGGCGGCGTCCTCGCCGAGGTCGTCTACGTCCCGGCGAGCCCGGGGATCACGACGACGCCGGTCGACGCGCTCCCCCTCGGCATCCTGCTCGAAACGGTCCCCGCGGGGTCGACGTGAGGCCGACCCGCGCGATCGCGTTCTGGGTCGCCATCATCGCGGCCCTCCTGTTCGTCGAGGTCGCCGAACTGACCCACCTATTCACCCTCCCCGTGCAGTCGGCGGTCGGGAACCTCCTGTCGTTCGTCTTCGCGCTCGTGTTCACGACGATCCTCGCCCTGATCGGCGCGCTCTTCGTCGGGATCTACATCTCGCAGCGGATGAACTCACCCGGCGGGTTCACCCGGTTCGAGGAGGAGATGCTGCGCATGCGCTCGGACGTCCAGCGGATCTCCCAGGACGTCGCCGAGATGCGGAAACGCCTTCCGCCCGCGGACGACGACCCTCCGAAGGGGCCGGCGTGAGGATCTCGGTCGTCGACAACGGCGGGCAGTGGACCCACCGGGAGTACCGGATGCTCCGCGACCTCGACGTCGCCGCCGAAATCGTCCCGAACACCCGGCCGTGGGCGGAGATCCAGTCCGACGGGGTCGTCCTCAGCGGCGGCGCGCTCTCCCTCGAGGGGACCGACACCCGGCTCGGGGCGGTCGCCGACTGGATCGACGACGTCCCCGTCCCGGTCCTCGGCATCTGCGTCGGCCACCAGTTCCTCGGCCGCCACTTCGGCGGAAAGGTCGGGAAGGCCGCCCACCCGGAGTTCGGCCGCGTCACCGTGGAGGTCGAGGGGCGGGGCGACCGGTTGTTCGAGGGTCTCCCGGCGACGTTCACCGCGTGGGAGAATCACAACGACCACGTCCTCGAGCTTCCCCCCGGCTGGCGGGGGTTCGCCCGCTCGGAGACGTGCCCGATCCAGGCGATGGTCCACCCGACCCGGCCGGTCTGGGGGGTCCAATTCCACCCCGAGGTCGAGCATACCGAGGGGGGCCAGACGATCTTCGAGAACTTCGTCAAGCTCTGCCGCCGCTAGCGCGCGTAAGGCGCTAAGTACGGCCCCCGGCTCGAAGGCCGGCATGCGGGCGCGGCGCGCGAGCGGGGGTCGGGAGACCGACCTGGTCCGGCGGGCGTCGAAGCTTCGCGATTCGGTCGCGCCGCTCCTTCCCGAACGGGTCGGCGACGGCCCCTGGGCGAAGTTCGAACGCCGGCGCGACGACCTCGAGGCGGTCCGCGCGGTCCGGGACGACGAGGACGCGCTCGAGCGGCTCGCCAAACGCGGCGACCCGATGGCGCGGGCGCTCGCCGGCCTCCTCCGGTTCTACCACGACCCGGACGTCCCGGCGATGCTCGTCGCCCGGTACCCGTCCGGGGAGATCCCGTACGCCCCGTTCGGGCGGACGACCCGCGAGGCGAACGTCGCGGTCCAGAACGCCGACGACCCGGCCCGCCTGATGATCGGGTACCTCGACTGGGCCCGCAAGGGGTTCTACTTCTTCGCGACCGAGCGGGTCCTCTACTGCACCGGTCGCACCCCCCACCCCCCCCAGACGTTCCTCGCCTCCCAGACCGAGTCCCAGCCGTACCGGCTCGCGCCGGCGGGGAGCGGCGACCGGTTCGATTGCCCCCACCTCGCCCGCGGAGAGCACCGCCCGTACCTGGCCGTCGAGTGGCCCTCGGCCCACCGGAGCTGGCGGGTCTGCCTGAGCTGCGCGAAGAACGAGCGCCAGCTCCTCGCGGCCCTGACGTCCCGGCTCGCCGTCCCGAAGCCGCTCCGCGAGTTCACGGTGGCTGCGAGCCTGAACGTCGATTGCCACGGCGGTCCCGACTGCGTCCACGCCGCCCTTCCCGACCTTCCCCGGGGGATCCGGAAGCGGTACCTCTTCGGCCGGTCGAGCGACCGGGAGATGCTCGACGCGTACATCGCGGTCCTCACCCCCCGCCTCGACCGGACCCGGAACCCGGTGTTCGTCGCGGCCGGGGTGTGCTACGGGTCGGACCGGGCGAAGTTCGTCGACGCCCTCAGCCCCACCGCGGAGGAGCGGGTCGCCCTCGAACGGACGCTCCCCTCCGTCGAGGGACGGTTCGAGATCGACGAGCCCCGCGCGAGCCGCGCCCTCGAGCGGCTGTGGCCGAAGCACGCGGAGGAGATCGTCGGCGCGATCGTCACCGACCCGCACGAGGCCGAACGGCTCGTCCGCGACGCCCGCTCCGCCCCGGGCCGGGTGAGCGAGCTCCTCGCCCGGGCCGCGAAGCGGGGCGCCGAGGAGGCCCGGCGGAAGGAGCTCCCGACGTTCCGGGGACTCGCGCCCGAAGCGGCGTACGTCGACGCCGTCGCCCGCGCGTACCGGTCCCGCGGTGCCGCCGCGGCGGAGAAGACGCTCATCGACCGGCTCCCCCGGGAAGGGAAGGAACGGGGGCTCGCCGTCGGGCTCCTCGCGGCGCTCGGTCGGCTGACCCCCCACGATTGGCAGTTCACCGAGACGGAGCGGAACTTCGGCACCGCCCTCGTCGAGGAGGCGAAGCCCGTCCTCAGCGGGCCGTCCGGCGGCTACCACGCGGCGCTCGACCGGCTCCTCGGGGCGGCGGGCGTCGTCCACTGGGGGAACTCGCGGGCGACGACCCGACCGCGGGAACGTAAACTTATAGGCACGGGACGCCCCAAGTATCGTTGCCGGGTCGGGTCCCGGCAGCCCATGACCGCACCGTCACCCAGCGAAGCGACCGCCCTCGTCGTCGCCGGTGACGAGGAGACCCGGGTCCTCCTCCGCGGGCTCCTGCGGCTCCACCACTACCGGGTCGTCGGGGAGGCGGAAGGCGCCCACCAGGCGATCGACCTCCTCCGCCAGACCGCCCCGGGCGTGGTCGTCTCCGACGTGAACCTCGTGGACGGGACGTTCACCGAAGTCCTCGAGGCCTCCAAGATCGTCGACCCCGCCCCGCGGGTCATCCTGGTCGTGCCGAGCACGCGGCCCCACGCCGCCTCGGATGCGCCTGTGCGCCCCGACGCCGTCCTCCAGCGGCCGTTCCGGATCCGCCAGTTCGCCGACGCGCTCGAAGGGACCGTCGCGACGACGCCCCCGGCCTAGGGCGGCACCTTCGGCCGCCACCGGGCGACCGCATCGGTCTCGGCGAAGTGGAGCTCGGGCGCGGGCACGACGAGCGCGTGGAGCGGTGCGCCGAACGCGACCGAGGTCAGCGCCTCCCGGGTCCCCCACCAGGCCCCCGCGTCCGGCCGGCCGACGCGGGCCACGACGCCGAACTCGGTCGCTTCGTCCACCGCCGCTGCCCGGGCCGCCGCCCCCTCGAACCGCGCGAGCGCCTCGGGCGCGGTCAGGAACCGGCCCTCCGAGGGGCGGAGGTCGAGGAGGACGAGGGTGTGGGCTCCGGACCGGCGATTCGCGCCGACCGACGCGAACGGGGAGACGGGGTCGAACCCGGGGTCGGCGAACGGGAGGGAGGCGACCCGGCCGAACCGGTAATGCATGAGGCCGAGGAGGGAGGTCGCCGCGGTGAGGATCGAGGGCCCGGGGAGGTAGCGCCAACGGTGGCCCGCCGCTTCGGCCGCGAGGCGGAGCTGGACGTGGGTCGTCGCCACGAACGGGTCGCCGGCGACGACGAGGGCGACCCGGTCGACCGATGCGAGCGCCTCGAGGAGGACCCGCTCGGCCTCGAGCTCGACCCGCGTCAGCCGCTCGATGGGGCGGCTGAGCTCGGCTTCCAGGCGGTCGAGGGTGCCGGGGACGAGGAGGCTCGTATACTCCTCGGCGAACACCCGCCCGCACGAACCGAGGACCTCGACCGCGCGTCGCGAGAGGTCCCGTTCGTCGCCGAGTCCGGCGCCGACGAACCAGAGGTCGGCCATGGCGGGGCGCCGGTCAACCCCGGACGGCGACGACCGGGCACGGCGCGGCCCGGAACAGCTCCTCGAGGAACCGTCGGGTGAGGAGCGGGCCTTCCGAGGGGGACGCCTCCTCCCCGACGATGAGGAGGCCGTACTTCTCCCGCGCCGCCTCCTTCAGGATGAGCTCGGGGAGCCGCTTGCGGCCGAGGAGAGTCTCCGAGAAGAGCGCGTGACGGCGGCGGAGGGGGACCCCGCGGGGGGACCGGGCCGGCCCCTCGTCCTCGGTCGCCCCACCACCGCGGGCTGCGATGGAGAGGGTGACGATCGGGACCCCCTTGTTCCGCAGCGCGATCTCCTCGGCGATCTGGAGTGCCTTCGGCGGCGGGCTCCCCGTGAACGTCGGGATGAGGATCCGGGCGACCTTCTCCTCGATGAGGCCGAGTCGGTTCACGACGATCACGTCGCTCGCGGCGTGGTGGAGGAGCGCGCTCGCCGTGTGGCCCACGAACGGGTTGTGGCCCTTCCGGTCGCCCCGCAGGGTGAGCACGATCGCGCCGACGTTGTGGGTCTCAGCGCTTTCCAGAATCTCCCCGGCGACGTCCCGGCTCGCCCGGACCTCCGGGTCGACCCGGATGTCGAGCGCCGCCCCGGTCTCGTGGGCCGGGACGACGAGGTTCACCGACGCGCGCCACTGCCGGGTCACTTCCGGAAGGGTCGTCGTCGGGATCACGTGGAGGAGCCGGATGTCCCCGTCGACCTCCAGCATCTGCGCCGCGAACCGGATCATCGGTTCGACCTCGGACGGCTCGTTGATGGGGATCAGGATCCGACGGTACACGGCTGCTCCTCACTCCCGCCGGGGGACCGGACCGTGGGGGTTCCCCTGACCGGGCCGAAGGCGGTGCCGTGGGATGGTCGGTCGTGCGGCAACCACGCGTCGCACCCCGGGACTAGAACTGCTCGGGGCGGGCCATCGAGTAGGCCAGATAGACGATCAAGAGGACGGCGATCCCCGTGAACACGACGAGTCCAAAGTTCTGGGCCACGGCGGTCAGGAGTCCGGTCGTTGGCTTCGCCCTCCCGCCGGGACGAGTCGAGGCCGCCTATTTATCGCGCGCGCTCGAGGTCCGGGGGTCCTTCCGACGGCGTGCGGGGCGCGGGGTCGGTTCCCCGGACGGCAGTGCGGCGGGGGGGTCGGCCGCCGGTTCCGTCCCGGCCGCACGGGCCCTCCGGGAGTCCCGGCTGAGCCGTCGGACGATCCGGACCATCGCCTCCTCTCGCCGTTCCTCGGCCTTCTGGTAGCCGACGTCCCGGGTTTCGCGGGTCAGGAGGAGGACCACCCGGCCGAGCGAGCTGCGGCCGGTCCGGCCCCGCCGCTGGATCGCCCGGATCTCGCTCGGGACCGACTCGAAGAAGACCACGAGGTCGACGTCCGGGACGTCGAGCCCCTCCTCCGCGACGCTGCTGGCGACGAGGATCGGGAACCTGCCGACCCGGAACTCGTTCAGCACCGTCGTCTGCTCGAGCTGGCTCATCCCCGGGTCGTCGGCGTCCCGGGTCGACTGACCGACGAACCGCCCGGCGGCCCAGCCCTGCGCGTCCAGCGCGGCCCGGATCCCCTGGATCGTGTCCCGGAACTGGGCGAACACGAGGATCCGCGGCGGACGGCCCCGCGGCTTGGAGAACTCCTCCCGGACGAGGTCGACGAGCGCGTCGACCTTCGGGTGGGACGTCGGATGGTCGGCGGCGAGGATCGCCCTCGCGGCGCCGAGCCCCTGCACGAGCTGGGGGACCTTGAGGAACGCCTGGTCGCCCCGCCCGACCTTCTGCTTCCCGGCGACCCGCTCGACATACTGGACGAACGGCTCGAGTCCCTGCGTTTCGAGCCGCTCGAGGGCGTGGTGGAGGTGGAGGAGAATGAGCTGGTGGAAGAGCGGTCCGAACTTCCGCGTCATCGGCCCGGGTCGGGCGAACACCTCCGACCGGAGCGCGATGAGGTCCTTCACCGAAAGCGACGCGAGCGGCTTCTTGCGGAGGTAGCCCATCTTCTGCAGGGTCCGGCCCTCGGCGAGGTTCGCCGCCCGGAGCCCCTCCTGGATGGCGCGGATCTCCGCGGGGAGGTCGACCCACCGGTGCTCGATGTCGACCGGTTGGACGTACTCGCGGACCCCGTCCTCGTCCCGATGCCGCGCCTCGACGCGACGGACCCCGAGCACCCCGACGACCTCGTCGATCCTCGCCTGGGCGCCTCCCGGCGAGGCGGTGAGCCCCAGCAGCCGGGCCCCCGGACGGCGCTCCGCGCGGAACCGGGCCGCGACGGGAACGTACGCGTAGTTGCCGACCGCGTGGTGGGCCTCGTCGAAGACGAGGAGTCCGACATCCGCGAGCGAGTACCGCCCCGCGGCGGCGTCATGGTCGACGAGCTCCGGGGTGGAGAAGACGACCTCCGCCGACTCCCACGACCCCTCCCGGACCGGCTTCCGGACGGTGCCGGTGTACCGGGCGATCCGCAGCGGGCCGAACCACGAGCGGAACGCCTCGGCGTGTTGAACCACGAGCGGCCGGGTGGGGGCGAGGACGAGGACCTTCCCCGAGCCGCGGCGTACGACCTCCGCGGCGGCGAGCGCGGCGATCACGGTCTTGCCGAGCCCGGTCGGGAGGACCACCAGGAGGTCGTCCGCGATGGCGATCCGGGCGAGGTCGATCTGGAACGGGAGCGCGCGCAGCGTGGTGGGACGCAGGAGGGGATGGCGCACCCAGCCGTCCTCGACCACCCAGATCCCCGGAAGCGCGGCGGGACGAGCGACGGGGGGCGGAGGCTCGGTTGGCGCCCCGGAGTCGAACTCCTCGAGCGTGCGGGCCTTCGTCACGCTCCGCTCCGCGGTCGCGAACGGCACCGGCGGGATATCCGCTTCGGAACACCGAGCGGTCGAGGGGGCCGGGACCGCCGATGGGGCGGTCGATCGACCACGACCCTAGGCTCCTTATACTCCGGACCGAACCTCGGTTCCGGACCCGGCTCCCGTGACGGCGCTCAGCACGATCCGCACCCGCCCCGACGCGCTGCGGCGCGCCATCGAGGTCCGCCACAAGCCGTACCCCGACGTGGACGAGCTCCTCCGACTCGATACCGAGTGCCGCGCCCTCTCCGCCGAGGTCAACACACTCCGCGCGAAGCGGAACGAGCGGGGCCAAGCGCTCGCCGCCGCGAAGAAGGCGGGCGGCGGGGCGCACGACACGGCGACGACCCGCGAGCTGGCCGAGCTCCGCGACGAGATCGCCGCCAAGGAGACGAAGCTCGAGGTGCTCGAGACCCGGCGGGACGACACGCTGCTTCTTCTCCCCCAGATCCCCCACAGCACCGTCCCGCTCGGGAAGGACGGTACCGAGAACGTCACCCTCCGCGAGACGCCCTCGACGGTCCCGACCGTCGCCCACCCGAAACCCCACTTCGAGATCGGCCCGGAGCTGAACCTCATCGACACCGAGCGGGGTGCGAAGGTGGCCGGCGAGGGGTTCTACTTCCTCCTCGGGGACGGCGCCCGCCTCGAGATGGCGCTGATCAACTTCATGCGCGAGACCCACCGGGCCCGCGGGTACACCGAGGTGACCCCCCCGATCCTGATCTCGACCCGGTCGATGGAGGGGACCGGCCAGCTGCCGAAGTTCGCCGAGGACTCGTACCAGACGACCCTCGACGGCCTGTGGCTCTGCCCGACGGCCGAGGTCCCGGTCACGAACCTCTACCGGGACGAGGTGCTCCTCGGGACCGACCTTCCCCTGAAGCTGATGGCGTTCACGCCGTGCTTCCGCCGGGAGGCGGGCGGCCACGGGGTGGAGACCCGGGGGATCGCGAGGGTCCACCAGTTCAACAAGGTCGAGCTCGTCAACCTCGTCCACCCGGACCGGTCGTACGAGCAGCTCGAGGTCCTCCTCTCGGAGGCCGAGGCGATCGTTCGTGCCCTCGGGCTCCGGTACCGGATCCTGAACCTCTGCACCGGGGACCTCCCGGACAAGGCCGCGAAGTGCTACGACATCGAGTTGTGGGCCCCCGGGGCCGAACGGTGGCTCGAGGTCAGCTCGGTGTCGAACTTCGAGGATTTCCAGTCGTCCCGGGCCGGAATCCGGTTCCGGGAGCAGCAGGCCGACAAGCCGGAGTTCGTCCACACTCTGAACGGCTCCGGCACGGCCCTCGCTCGCCTGATGATCGCCGTGATGGAGACGTGGCAGACGTCCGACGGCGCGATCGAGGTCCCCCCGGTCCTCCGGCCCTACCTGGGAGGCCAGGACCGGCTGCGTCCGACCCCGCTTGTCGGCGAGCGCGAGCTCGGCCGCGGCCGCCGGGGTTGGAAGAACGCCTAGCGGCGGGTCACCGGAGGCCGCCCCGCGGCACCCTTTTGAACGCCCCGTGCGTCGCACGCGCCGAGCGTATCGGACCATGGCGGAAACGGTCGACCACGGACTCTTCATCGACGGACGCTGGGAGAGCCCCCCGGGGGCGTCCCGGTTTTCGACCCGCAATCCGGCGACCGGCGAGGTCCTCGGCACGTTCGTCTCCGGACGCCCGGAAGACGCCGAGCGGGCCGTCACCGCCGCCGCCAAGGCGTTCCCGGCGTGGCGCGACACGCCGGCCCCGAAGCGCGGGGAGCTCCTCCTCCGGGTCGCCGAGACGATGCGGAGCCGCAAGGAATCGATCGGCCGCGTCGTGACGAAGGAGATGGGGAAGGTCATCGCCGAGGGGCGGGGCGACGTCCAGGAGGCGATCGACTTCGTCGAGTACATGGCGGGCGAGGGCCGACGGCTCGCCGGCGAGACCGTCCCTTCGGAGCTGTTCCGGAAGATCTGTCTCACGATCCGGCAGCCGAAGGGGGTCGTCGTCTGCATCACCCCCTGGAACTTCCCGACCGCGATCCCGAACTGGAAGATCGCGGCCGCCCTGATCTGCGGGAACTCGGTCGTCTTCAAGCCGGCCTCGAACACCGCGCTCTGCGCGGTCGAGGTCGTGAAGGCGTACGAGGAGGCGGGGATCCCTCCCGGGGTCCTCAACCTCGTCACCGGCTCGGGCGGGACGGTCGGGACCGCGCTCATCGGCGACCCGCGGGTCCGGACGATCTCGTTCACGGGAGGCGTCGACACCGGGCGGGAGGTCTACGTGCAGGGCGCGAAGGCGCTCAAGATGGTCCACCTCGAGCTCGGCGGGAAGAACCCGCAGATCGTGATGGACGACGCCGACCTGCCGCTCGCCCTCGAAGGGGTCCTCTTCGGGGCGTTCGGGACGTCCGGCCAGCGGTGCACCGCCACGAGCCGCCTCATCCTCCACGCGAAGGTCTACGACGAGTTCCTCCGGCTGCTCCTCGAGCGGCTGAAGACGTTCCGCGTCGGCGACCCGCTCGACGAGAAGACCGACATGGGTCCGGTCGCCTCGGCCGACCAGGAGAAGAAGGTCCTCGAGTACATCGCGCTCGGTCGGGCCGAGGGCGCCAAGCTCGTGTTCGGCGGCGAGAAGCTCCGCGGCGGCGTGTACGACGCCGGCCACTTCCTCGCCCCGACCGTCTTCGAGACCCGCCATGGGACCCGGATCAGCAAGGAGGAGATCTTCGGCCCGGTCCTTTCCGTGGTCAAGGTCCAGGACTTCGAGGAGGCGGTCCGGGTCGCGAACGACGTCGAGTATGGCCTCTCGTCGTCGATCTACACCCGGGACGTCAGCCGGGCGTTCCGGGCCGTCCAGGAGCTCGAGGCCGGGATCACCTACGTGAACGCCCCGACGATCGGGGCCGAGGTCCAGCTCCCGTTCGGCGGCGTGAAGAACACCGGGAACGGCGGGCGGGAGGCCGGCTCGGTCGCCATCGACGAGTTCACCGAGCTGAAGACTGTCTTCCTCGACTTCTCGGGCCATCTGCAGAAGGCCCAGATCGACGCCGAGTAGGCGGGCGATGCCGCCGTACCGGGGCTCCGACGCCGCGGTCGATGGCGAGATCGCCACGCTCGAGCGGATCGCCCGTCTCCGGCTCGCCCGGTACGCCGCGGAGATGCGCGACCTCGACCGGGACCTCTCCGAGCTCCGAAGGGAGCGGGCCCGCCGCCGCGCGATCGCCGCCGTGCCGGCCGGGGCGAGCGGGTGACCGCCTGAAGGGCCGGTCGCTACGGGCCGGTCCGGCCCGGGTTGTCGAAGTTCGTCAGGATCGTCTGGTTGAGGCTCCGCGGCCGGGCGAGCGCGGCGAGGAGCGGGTCGTCGAGGAGCGCCGGGAACGTCTCGGAGACCGGGACGTCGACGACAATCTCACGAGTACCGGCCGCCGCGCCCCCGCGAGACGATGGTCGCGCGGATGAGCCCGAGGTTCTCGAGCTCGCTGAGGTAGTTGGAGATCGAGCGGGCGTGGAGCGGCTGGAGGCCGAGCCGCTGGGCGAGCCGGGTGTACCCGTCGTAGACGTCGCCGGTCTGGACCCCTTCCCGGCGACGCTCGAACGCCTGGAGGATCGCGTACATCAGCACCTTGCAGTGCGGCGGAAGGGTCCGGCAACACTCGACGATGATGTCCTGCTCGAGCCGGCTCTTCGCCTTCACGACGTGGTCGGAGGTGATCCGCTTCGACCGGTCCCGCTCGGCCATCTCCGCGGCGAGCCGCAGAAGGGCGAGCGCCCGCCGGGCGTCGCCGTTCTCGAGGGCGGCGTACGCCGCGCATCGCTCGATGACGCCGGCGTCGACGACGCCGTCGCGGAACACCTCGGCGGCCCGGTCGCGCAGGATGTCCTGAAGCTGCGGCGCGTCGTACGGGGGGAAGAGGATCTTCTCCTCGTTGAGCCGGCTCCGGACGCGGGCATCGAGGTTGTTCGTGAACTTGAGGTCGTTCGAGATCCCGATGATCACGAGCCGCGCCTTGTCGAGCTCGGTGTTCACCTGGCAGAGGGTGTAGAGGACCCCGTCGCCGCTCCGGGCGACGAGCCGGTCGATCTCGTCGAGGATGAGGAGCACGATGCCCCCCTTGACGTCCATCAGGTCCCGCATCGCGGCCTGGACCCGGTCGAGCGACCAGCCCGTCGGGATCCGATCCGCCTCCTTCGTCGCGAACGTGTTCCCGACGGTCTGCATCAGGCTGTACGGCGTCTCGACGTTGCCGCAGTTGACGGCGATGAACGTGAGCTTCCGGGTCAGCTCGCCGCGCCGCTGGACGTCGGCCCGGACCTGCGCCACGACGGCGGTCTTCCCGGTCCCGATCTTCCCGTAGATGAGGAGGTTCGACGGGACGTTCCCCTTCAGGGCCGGCGCGAGGATCTCCACGACCTGGCGGATCTGGTGCTCGCGGTGCGGGAGCCGGGTCGGGATGTAGGTCTCCCGGAGGATCTCCCGGTCGCCCTTGAACAGCTCCGGTCCGTCGCGGAGCACCGAGTCGAACACCTCGCTCGCCGAGTTCCGGGGGGCGGAGGTCGGAACCCCCACGGTGGGGGGCGTTCCCGTCGGGGGAGCTGCGACCACTCGGGTCGTTGCCGCTCCGTCGTTCGCCGCGACGAGCGGCTCGGACCCCATGGTGAGCTCTCCGATGTTACCCGGTCCGGGGGCGCCTTCACGCCCCCGGATGGCCTCGGGCGGAGTCGCGGAGGGGAGTGGCCCATATCTATCTTTTGCCGGAAATTCGACGCCGGCCCGCCGGCCGCGGCCGACCGGCGCCGGCGGGCCTGCCCCGTCGGCTCCGGCCCAGTTATCTCGCCGGACGGTTCGCCCGCCGGGGGATCCCGGCAATGCGCCCCAGCCTCGCCCTCCTCGTCGTCGGAATTCTGGTCGTCGGGCTTGTCCTGACGGGGCCGTCGGGCCTCGCCCGGGCGGCGGGAGAGTTCCCCGGCGGTCGGCTCGCGGCGACCGGGCCGTCGGACGGGAACCTCGTCCTCCAGGTCACGCCGGCGACCGCGTCCGTGACGCTGAACGGCACCCCGGTCTCCCTCGACGCCGCCGGCGCGGCCTCGGTGTCGCTTCCCCCGGGGGAGTACTCCATCTCCGTCACCGCCCCCGGCGACCTGGGATTCCTCGGAAACTTCACGGTCACGAGCGGCCAGAGCTCGTACCTCACCGTCCACTTGACGGCGGCCCCCTCGCCCTCGGGCGGCTCGACCCTCTCCCTGGACTCGTTCCCGGTCGCGGTCACCGCCACCGTGGTCGGCGTTGCGGTGATCGCGGTCCTTGGAATCGTTCTCCTCCGGTCGCCCCGGCGGAAGGACGAGGCGCCCCCGCCGCCGGAAACCCGGCGCGACGAGGGCCCTGAGTAGACCGAGCGACCCTCAGACGACGAACTTGTCTTCGTCGTCGGCCGAGTCGGGGCCCGGATCCCGTTCCGGGGGAGTCCGGAGCCGCACGAGGGCGAGGATCGCGACCCCCCACCCGACGACGGCCGCCACAAGCAGGCCGGCGACGAGGGGCGTGAACGTTCCGAACGCCGAGCCACCGGTCGACGACGTCGCGACCGGGCCCACGTCGACCGTGACGTTCGCGTAGGAGGACCGGAGCGACGCATCGGTCGCCGTGACGTTCACGAGGTACGTCCCCGCCGATGTGTAGGTGTGGGTCACGTTCTCCCCGTGGCCGAGCACGCCGTCCCCGAACGCCCAGACGAACGAGCCCGGCCCGACCCCTCCGAGGAGCCGGGCGTGGAACGCGAAGCTTCCGGAGCCGTTCGTGCCCGCGTCCGCGACGATCACGACCGACGGCAGCGCGTAGACCGTCACCGGGACCGAGGTGACGTTGGACCCCCCGGTCCCGTTGTCCACGACGGTGACGGTGGCGGTGAACGTGCCGGCGACCCCATAGGTGTGGTCGGCGGTCGCGCCCGACCCGTTCGTCCCGTCGCCGAACTGCCACGTGTACGCGAACGGTCCCGTGCCGGTCGCCGTCGCCGTGAAGTTCACGACGACGCCGACGTACGCCGGGGAGGGGTTGACGGCGACCGAAACGAGGGGGGCCGCTCCCGGGCTGACGAGGACGTCGGTCGCGACGATCGCCGTGCCACCGTAGGCATCGCTGACGTGGAGCAGGACCTGGACGAGCCCGAGCGTCGTCAGGCGGGCCGACGCATTGACGAACACCTCCGTCGGGCTCGTACGGGTGACGTTCGCCGGCTCGAACGAGAACCCCGGGAACGAGTAGATCGCCTCGACGATCGGGTCGTCCGTCCCCGTACTGATCGCGGTCGAGAACGTCGTCGTGAACGGCTCGGGGCCGCCCGGGCCTCCCTCAATCGTCCCCGGCGCCAGGGGCGCCGGGGTCGCCGCCACCGGAACCGTCGTGGCGAAGCCGGAGCCGAGCGCGTCGTACGGAACGACACTCGCGAACGCCGTCACGTTGTTCGGCCACGGGACGACGACCGAGTTCCCGGTCGTGTTCCATACTTGCACCCCGCCGTCCGTGATGTTGGCGGTCGTATTGCCGGTCCCGACGAGGTACGATGTCGCCGCCAGGGCCGGGACCTCGGTCAGGTACGCGACGTATCGCGTGACGGGGGCCGATGGCGAGAGCGAGGCGGACCAGTTGACGCCCACGAGCAACGCGCCGGCCGAGCTGTTCGCGACCGGCGCGAGCGGGCCGGACCATACGTCGCGCAGGAGCGGCGCTCCGACGGCGACGACACCCTGGGCGTCCGTCACCGTTGTTTGAACCGTCCCGAATCCGACCCCCCCGAGGAAATCTACCGGGACCACCGATGAGTTGTTGGAAGAGAGCGCGGTCACGGTGCTCCCATTGCCGAGCGTGATCTCGAACTGGAACGGGGCGGCGCCGCCCGTCGCGGTCACGTTCACTCCGATGAGCGACGAGCCGTGCCAGAGGGTTCCAGTCGGGAGCGACGTCACCACGGTGAGGGGAGCGAGGGGGGATGCGGACGGGGTGACGACGGTCGCGTTCGTCGTGTTGGCGAACGTCTCAGCGGTCACGGTGATCCGGTACGACACCCCGGCAGCGAGTCCGGTGACCGTGGTCGCGGTGACGTTGCCCACCGGGAGGGCTTCGGCAAACCCGGAGGCGGTCGCATTGATGTCGACGACATACCCCCGGATGTCCGTCGAGGACTCGGTCCAGTTCAGGTGGTAGCCGCCGGCCACGGTGGTGGCGTTCGCCGGCCCGAATCCCGGGGCCGCGGGCGAAGGGATGGCGCACGAGGCGGTCCCCCCCGTCATCGCGAGCGTGTGGCCGACCGGCGCCCCCCAGGAGACGCCCGCCGACCGCTCCGAGACCCAGTAGGTGAGGGTCCCATTCTCGCTGGCGACGTCGAGCGAGGCTGTCACGTTCGCCAACGTCCCGCTCGCCGGGGTCACGACCTGGGTGAACACCGGCCCGCTCGGCGAGCACCAGAGCGCCCCGACCTCGACGGCGGTCGCCCCCCGGGGGTCGGCGACGGTGAGATTGGCCGAGACCACGCCCGCCCGACCGGTCGCGGATGTCACGGAGACGGCCGCGGGGGACTGCCATGTCGCGCTCCCGTTGGGGAGGAACTGGCCCGCAACGCCGCCGTAGCCGGCCAGGGTTCCGTCCCCGGTCCCGATCCGCCACGCCGATCCGGTGGCTCCGTCGGGGACGATCGCGAGGGTCGGGTACCCACCGGTCCCGCCGAACGATTGGGCATCCGGACACGCAGCGAGCGCTGCGGACCCCGAGCACGCCCCGCTCGTGGAGGCGGTCGCGATCCACGGGAACGACTCCTCCGCCGACGACGAGGCGTTCCAGTACGAGGCCGATGTGACGAGCGGGACTCCGACCGAAGCGAGAGAGTTCCGGTCGTAGGTGTTGCAGGCGGTCGCCCCCGACGCCGACGGGCAGTCGGTCCACCCGAACGCCACGTCGTACGGCGTCGCCCAGCCGGGATCGGAGGCGTTCGACTCCAGGTACCGGGGGTCGACGGGAACTCCGGTCACGGTCGTCGCGGCCCCGAACTGCCACCGGGCCGATTCCGCGGGGTTCGTCGAGTCGTTGACCCAGGTCGTAAGGGGGCTACTTCCACCGACGATCCCCCGGGCCGTGACCAGGAGCTGGTCTCCCGGGGCAAATCGCCCCACGCTGTCCGACGATGGCCACCCGCCCCCGAGGACGATGTTGTCCTCGCATGTCGGGACCCCACTGACCACGCCGGTCGCGCTCGCGTTCTGGCAGAGCGGGTCGCACGACCCCGACGGGACGAGGTCCCGAACGGGCACCTGCGCGACCCAATCGGGGGAGGCTGGAACGACCGAGGGGCTGTACGGCGGGTAGAGGGTGACCGCCAAGTACGACGCGCCGTCGATCGAGCAGGGGACGCCGGTCACCCAGAGCCCGACCCAGAACGAGCCGAGGACCGACGCGGGGTCCGTGCCCGCCCCGGGAAGTTGAATCCCAACCGAGAACCAGGCACCAGAGTCCGAAGCGTTCGCGACGAGGTCGGCGACCGGGGAATCGGCTCCCGGAAGGCATGGGCTGGCGCGGGGAAGCGCGAGGCAGGCCAACGACCCCGCCGTCTCCGGCCGCTCGAGCGGCCGGGCCCCGAGGCGAGCCGAGCCACTTGGAACCCCCCCTCCCGTCAGCGGCCGATTGCCGGTGGCCCCTGGGAGACCCATCGCGGGCAGGGGAATCGCGACGAGGACGACCAGAACCGCAGTGACGAGCACGAGGTTCGTTGCGAGGGCGGTTCGTCGCATCGGTCCGCCACGCCGTCGCCGGGATTTAAGGTGCCGAACCGACGTCGCCGTCAGACGGCGCCAGCGCGTCGGAAAGGGTTGCGGGGTGTCCGCGCCAATCGCCCGACGTCAGCTGCTCGGCGGCGGGCTGCCACCGTAGGTTCCGCCGTAGGTGTCCGAAGCGCCCTCAGCGCCCTCCGGGGCTCCCATCGAGCCTTCCGGGGGAGACGACGAGTCGCCGCCACCGCCCCGGCGCCGCATCAGGACGACCGCTGCAATCGCCGCGACGAGGACGACGACCACGAGAATCCCGCCGATCAGGAGTGGGGAGATTCCGGACGCGGAGCTGTTGGTTCCCTTGACCGGGCAGCTGTCGTTGAGGTTGCACGGCGGGACGACGACGACCGACTTGTTCAGGACGAACGTCACGGGCGCGGTGAGCTCACCGGGCCGGACGAATACCTTCGCGGACGTCGTGTTGTATCCCGTCGCGGTCACCGTGACGGTCCAGTAGACGTCTCCGAGCAACGTGACGTTGAACGCGCCCCCCGGCGCGATCCGCTGGTCCCCCCGGCTCCGGTGCCCGTGGTGTGGCTCGCGTTGACGGCCGTCAGCACCGCGACACCGAGCGCCGTGATGGGGGTGATCGTCCCGATGAGGAACCCCAAGTTCGTCAGTTCGACCGAGATGGTCGACGTCTTGCCCGGGGTCACGGTCACGTTCTGGTACGACGTGTTGTACCCGGACGCCGTCGCGACGACCGCCTGCTTCCCGCCGAGGGTCGACTGGTTGAACGTCGCGCCCGTGAACGTCGAGACGGGCACGCCGTCGACGGTCACCGCCAAGCCGGGGTACGTACCGGCGAGGGTCCCCCGGATCCAACCACCGACGAGGGTGATGGTGTTCGAGGTCGTCGTGCTCGGGCTGACCGTCACGAGCTTGCTGAAGTTCGTGACACCGGTCCCCGACGCGTTGAGCCAGTAGTTGCCCCACGTCTCCGTGACGTTGTACACCCCGTCGGTCGCGTTGATGGCGACTGCGTGGTTGTTCAGGAGGAGCGTCGCGGTGACCGGGCTGATCCGTCCCGCAATCCAGCCGACCGTCTTTACGAGGTTGATCGAGACGACCGTCGTGGACCCCGAAGCGACGTCCACCATGTGGTTGAGCAGCGGCTGGTAGAGGTTCGAGGCGGAGGCGTTCAGGAAGTACGTCCGGCCGCTCGCGACCGAGTAGTTGAACGTCTCGGTCGTCGCGTTGAACCCGTGCAGACTGACGACCGCGCCATCAATCGTGAGACGGGACTGGGTCGTGTTCGGGGAGAAGAACCCCGCGATGAACGCGCCCGGCACGTACACGTACGTCACGAACAACAGGTCGCCACCGGTGTAGTTGAACGTGTCGGAGAACGCGGTGGTGTTCACCGCCCCCGAGAAGTTCGAGAACGACGAGACCGTCGTGAGGTTGTGCGGGAACCAGCCCGGCGCCGAGATCGAGTGCGTCGTCCCGATCGCCCACGCCTCCGCGCTGGGAAGCGCGAGGGTCTCGACCGCCCCATTCGTCGTGACCGTCAGGTTCACGTTCGTGATGTTCGTGTCGAAGGCGACGGGCTCGGCGAGGGTCACCATCACCGAGGTGTTGTAGCTGTTCGTGCAGCTGGACGACCGGCAGTCCATCCAGGTCGCGTACGTCCCCGCGTTCGTCGCGGCGAGGCCGTTGTAGAACCCGATGGTAATCAGCCCCGTCGCGAGCACGCCCGACGCGCTCGTCAACTCCGAGGAGACCGACCAGGTCGACCCGGCGTTGGTCGAGTAGATCGCGTAAAGGTTGAGGTCCCCCGTCGATTCGCTCATTCCGTAGAAGCTCACCCAGATCGTCCCGTCCGGCGACACCGAGATCGCGGGCTCGAGGTAGGCCGTCGACTTGGTCGCGGCGGTGAGGATCTTCGCGCTCGACCACGTCGAGCTTCCCGAGGTCCGCTCCTCGAAGCCGATGGCGGGGTATCCCTGGTCCGAGCTGCCGACCGATTCGTTGTCACTCCAAACGAGGTAGCTGTTCCCTTCGTACGTCGAAGTGGTCGAGCCGTCGATCGCGAAGCTGGGAACCGTCGAAACGATGCTCGTAAACGGATTGTCCGTGACGATGAACGAGTCCGGCGCCGACGACCCGACCCAGAGCATGTCGACGTTCGGGGTGGAGTCGGTCGCGGAGGGCGTACTCCAGGTCACTCCGTTGTTGGTCGAGGAGACCTCGTCCCAGTTGGTCACCCAGGCTCCGGTCGTGGAGTCCCGGGTCGCGTTCCCCCAGTCCGAGTAGACGATGTCGTCGACGCCCGGGCCGATCGCGACCCGCGGGTCGAACGAGATGTTCCCCGAGACGTTGACGGGGGTGGACCACGACATTCCGCCGTTCGCGGAGACCGAGGCCTGCACCCGGCCGGAAATGAAGAAGTTGCAGACCCCCGCATCGAACTGGAGGTGGAACAGGTCCCACGTCGTAACCGCGACGTCGGTCGTTGTGTTGATTGCGACGGAGGGGTCCAGGGGGACGTTGTCAAAGTAGTAGCCGGACGCGTAGCCGACCGCCTGGCAGGTACTCGACATCGTCAGGTAATCGACGTACGTCTGCTGCTCGACGACCGTCGTGTTGACCCAACTCGCTCCGCCATCGATCGAGCGGGCGACGGAGATTCCGGCCGGAGCCTCAATCCCCGGGGCGCTCGTGCAGTTCCCGCCAAAGGCGACGCACTGGGGCAGGAACTCGTCCCCGAGGAGGACCGTGCCGTCGTTCGCGGCCGCGAGAGTCACCGAGGCGAACGGCGGGGGGCCGTTGGTGACCGGGTAGTAGAAGCCCTGGAGCGAGCCGTTCGTCGGGCTCGACGGGTTGAGCCAGCTCGAGTTCTGCGGGAGCCAGTTCGGAGTCCACGTCTGGCCGCCGTCGGTCGACCGCTCGGTCTCGACGAAGCCGTGCTGGTAGAGTTGCGGGGAGATCGACGAGGACGAGCAGAACGACCCTCCGGAGCCGCTGTAGAGGAGGTAGTCCGAACTCAGACCTGCGAGAAGCGTCTGGTTTGTCCCGTTGATCGCCGTCAGTGCGGAAGTGGTCGAGCACGGGGCGTTCAGGTACGTGTTGCCCGCCAGCGCTTGCGGCAGGGGGGTGGCGCCGAGGCCATCGAGCGAGTGCGATTGCTCCGTGGCAAGTCGGGCGCTAATCGGTTCGTTGAGGGTCGCCATCGAAATGGCCGGGTTGGCGCGGAGCTCCTGGACGATCGCTGGGAGGGAGTTCGCCGGGCTCGTCGGGGCCGGCGACGCTCCCGGGACCGTGAGGTTCGCCGGGGCGGCGGAGCTCGGCATCGGCAGCGAGCCCGCGAGGGCGGGCAGCGGAAGCGCCATGAGCACGGCGACGGCGACCGCCAGGAAGGCGGCCGCGCGGATCGTCCGGAAAGGTCGGGTGGTCGTTCGGGTCGAAGCGCTCGCGCCGTCGGTCATGGGGGTTGCGGTCATCGTTGATTCTCCATATTTGACTCTTGTCATGCCTCGCCTTCCGGGGGAAGCGCTGGCATCGTGTACTCGGCGTTGTCCGGGGTGCCCGGCTCGGCCCCTTCGGTCGGTGCCGCCTCCGGCGCTGCGTCCGCCGCGGGGGACGCCGGCGCCAGAGCGCGAAGCCGACGAGGGCGACGACCGCGAGCGCGGCGACCCCGAGGATGAGGAGGTCCGAGGTCGGGATCCCCGCCGAGCCCGACGCGGCGGTCACGACGACGATCGACTGGCTCTCTGTCGCCGTCCGGTTGTACGGGTCGGTGACGGTCACCGTCACGACGTACGTTCCGGGGGACGAGTAGGTGTGTTCGGTGAAGTTCGCAGGGGTCGTGAGCGCCGAGCCATCGCCGAACTTCCACGTGTAGCTGTAGGTGTACGGCGGTACAAGCACGGCGACCGCGGCCGACAGGAGGACGCTTTCGCCCGCGAGCGAGCCGGTCGGGACCTGGAGGGTGAGGACCGGGGGAACCGGTTCGTAGACCGCGGTCAGCGTGCCGTTGCCCCCGACAGTGAGGTTCGTGCCGGTGATGTTCAGCCCACCGGTCGTGTTCAGGGCGGTGAGGACGTCCCCGAGGCACGGCGCGGGGTGGGTCGCGTAGACGCCGTATGTGAGGTTCAACGACGAGCCGTTCGTCTCGGAGACCCCGGCGAGGTAGAGCGACCCGCACGCGGCCGGAGTGATGAGGACGGTGACGTTGTAGGCGGTCGGCGTGAAGATCGCCGTCACAATCGCGTCGGAGGAGAGATAGACCGACCCGTTCACGATGATCGCGCCGACGGTCGCGCTCCACGACTGGAACGAGTAGTGGGCGCACGGGAGGGGAGCGATCGTGTACCCGTAGTCCTCGGTGAGTTCGGTCGTGGCGTTGCTCGTGTACGATTGACCGGCGAGCTCGACCGAGCCGCACCCGGTCGGGCTCGTCTCGACCCCGACGCTCGCGAGCGGCCGGAACACCGCCTCGACCGACCCGCTCGAGTTCACGTAGGCGACCCCGTTCGCGACGACGACCCCGCCGGTCCACTCCCACCGGACGAACCCGTTCCCCGCGCAGGGGGTCGCGGAGATGGGACCGGAAGTGTTCGCGGGGACGTTCGTGTAGTTGGTATCGTACCACCGGAGCCCGAGGTACGAGATCGACCCGCAGGTGCCGGGGTCGGTCTGGAACTCGAGGAACGACGACGGGGCGCTTCCGGTGAGCCAGACCCCGAACAGCGTCCCGGAGTCGTTGACGGTGAGCACGCTGCCGAACAGGTCCATCCCCATCGTGGGGGTCAGGCCGAACTCGTAGTGGCCCGAGCAGGAGTTCTGGGAGACGACGTGGGTCGTGTTGTTCTGGACGACGAGGACCGTGCCGTTGTGTTCGAGGGCGCCGTCGAACTCGACCGTGCAGTACGAGGGGCTCGTCACGATCGTCACCTCGGTCAGGACGTAGTTCTGCTCGAGGATCGAGCCCCCCGCCGTGACGGTCAATTGGTCGCCCGCGAGCGAAGCGCCCCCGGACGTCAGGAAGTCCCGGAACCCGTAGTGGGCGCACGGGTCGGAGGCGACCGGGTACGCCGTCGAGTTGACGAAGAGGCTCGTCCCATCGGTGTAGCCGACCCCGCGGTAGAGGATGGCGCCGCACGCCGCGGGGGCCGTATCGAACGTGAGGGACGCGCCGGCGCTCGACGTGATGTAGTTCGCCGTCAGCGTTCCGTTGCCCCCGGCGATCAACGTGTCGCCGACGAGCGTGAGGTTCCCGTCGAGGGTCCAACCGGCGAAGCTCTCCGAAGAACACCCGGTCAGGTTCGCCACCGACGCCGGGATTCTGTACCCGGAGGCTGACCGCCTGGCCGGCGTTGTAGACGACCCCGTCCACCTCGACCGAGCCGCAGCCGGTCGGGGCGGTCGTGAAGTTCACGACCACGAGGGGGCGGACGTACGTCCAGTTCGCGGTCACGTTGCCGGTCCGACTCACCGAGAGGTTTCCCGCCGTCCCGTTGGAAGCGATGACCTGGAGGCCCGGGGAGGTCGTGTAGTGCGAGAACACGAACGGGTAGCACGAGGACGAGGAGATCGGGTAGAGCCCTGGGGGCAGGGTCACCGTCGAACCGTTCGTGTAGAGCGTCCCGTTGAGCGTCACGTTCGTGCAGAACGCGGGGATCGTGAAGGCGGTGACCTGGAAGAGCGGCAGCGCTCCCCGGAAGACCGTGTACGGTTGGCTCGTGACGTGGATGCCGGCGTCGTTCGTGACGACGACGGTGTAGTTGATCCGCCCGTTCACCCCGGACGGGATCGTGGCGTTGTAGACGCCCCGCTGGCTCGTGCCCGAGACCCGCGACATCGCGAGGGTGGTCACGGCGCCGCCGTTGAGGGTGTAGTTGAGTTGGACGCCCGCGACCGACCCGAGGTCGGAGACGTGGGCCGAGACGTTCAGGCCGAGCGTCGGGCGCAGATAGCCGGCCCGGCTGTTGTTGTCGACCTTGTCGATGAACGTCGGCACGAAATCGTGCTGGAACGGACCGTTCTGGATGTACTCGGTGTAGAAGCCCCCGAAATCGTCGAGCGTGTACGGCCCGTCGTCCCCGAAGTTGAGCTGGGAACCGTTCCAGGAGAACCACGGGTAGAACCCGGTTCCGCCACCCGAGTTGTAGTTCGGACAGTTGGCGACCGGGACCACCGCCGACGAGCTGCACTCCGCGCTGGCGGAGACCGGAGCGAAGGTACCTGGTAGTCCCCCGAATACCCCGCCGATGCGTTGACCCAGTACTCCGGGATCCCGAAGCCGACCGACGGGCTCCCGTCCCAGACGGTCTGGTTGTACGAATTGCACGCCGCGACCAGCACACCGAACGGGCAGATATCCCACCCGAGGCCGAGGCCGACCGGAATCGTCCAATTGAGGAAGCACACGTCCGGGCACGACGAGTTGTAGTACGGATGGAACGAGAACGAGCCGGTGTTCGCCGCGCTCAGCTGGAAGCTGATGTTGTTCGCCGGCAGCGGGTCGGTCGAGTCGTTCGCCCAGACCCAGAGGCCGGTCGTCTCGTCGATGCCGCCGTCGAACGTGACGTTGTACCAAGTGTTCCCGGCGATCCCGGAGGGGCCGGCGAATCCCGAACCGTTCCCGATCTCGTCGCCGACGCACCAGAAGCTGTTGTTCCAGACGAGGGTCATGTTGGAGACCGCGCTGCTCCCGCAGGCGGTCGCCGAGGCAGATTCGTTCCGCAGCGACCACACCTGGAGCGAGAGCGACCAGTACACGGTCGAGTTCACCCCGGTATCGTTCGGCTGGAACGTCAGCTGAGCGTACGACTGGCGGAACGCGCTCGCGGGGTCGCCCCCGACGACCATCCCGACGAAGAAATCGTTGTAGGCGTACGGCTGGCCGGGCGACCCGCCCGTCGGCAGGTAGACCGGCTCGGTGAACCGCTCCCCGGAGCCCGGCGCGCTCGAGGAGAAGATCCCGTGGACGGTGTCCTGGGCGATCGGTCCCGGGCACGTCTGGTACGCCTGGATCGGGCTGGGGGGGAGGTAGTTGCCGTCGAGTCCGTATCCGAGCGGCGGGTTGGGGCACCCGAACGCCGGACGGGGCGCCGCCGGAGCAGCCGCCGCGTGGGCGGGGGAAGTTTGGGGCGCCGTCGCATTGACCGTCCCGACGCCCGCCCACCCGGTCGGGATCGCGAGCACGGCGAGGATCGCCACGATGCCGAGCGCGGTGGCCCAGTGGCGGGTCCGTCGAGCGTTCACGGGGTTCCCTTCGAATAGGGGACGGCTACAAATGCCTTGGCCAGCCGGTTCTCACGACCGCCGGTCGGGGGAGCTCGGCGCGTCGCCCGGTCGGTAGATCTCGAAGCTCGGCACGCCGGCCACCGAGCCGTCGCCGCCCTCCTGTGGTGGGGCGGGTTTCCTCGGCCTGTCGGTCCCCTCCCGGAGGTCGTAGGCGAACCCGAGCCCGAGCGCGGCGAGGCACCCGCCGCCGATGGCGACGACGACCGGCAGCCAGGCGTGGTACGGGATCGATTTCGACCCGGGGAGGTACGGGAACCCGACCCCGATGACGAAGACGAGGAGCCCGAGGAGTCCGATCCCGGCCCACGTCGAGGCGTCGAGCCGGTCGCGGACCCCGTCGACATCAACCAAGGGGGCCTCCGGTGAGCGCGGGCGGACGTCGGCGACGGGGGCGGGGCGCGACCGGCGAATGCCATCGTCCGTCCCGCTCCCCCCTCGACTACCCGCGCGTTCCGTACCGACCGGATGAAGTCCTGCGCCCAGGCGAGGGTCTCGGGCGTGATCGACGAGTGGGTCTTCTCGACCGCCTCGAGGAGGTTCTCCATGCGGACGCCGACGACCTTGCTGACCGGCTCGATCTTCGCTCCGGGGGTTCCGGCCGCGACACCCGCGTGGCCCGTGGTCGTCCCGGCCTGGAACAGGCCGAACCCGCCGCCCCGGTCCGAGGCGTCCTTCGTCTCGGTGACGAGCTGTTCGCGGAGCGCGATCAGCTTTGCCTCGTCGACAACGCTCGCGATGTCGGCGCCGGAGAACCCGTCGGAGAGCTTGGCGAGCTGGCCGAAATCGACGTTCCCATCGACCGGGACCCCCTTCAGGTGGATCCGGAAGATGTCGGTCCGCGCCGAGATGTCCGGGGGCGGCACGTAGAAGATCTTGTCGAACCGCCCGGGCCGGAGCAGGGCCGGGTCGAGGGTCTGGGGCCGGTTCGTCGTCGCGATGATGATGACCTTGTCCTTCGGGCGCAGGCCGTCCATCTCCGTGAGGAACTGGCTGACGGCGCGCGACACCTCGGGGGTCTTCATCGAATCCTTGCTCGCGAGCGCATCGATCTCGTCGAAGAAGACGATCGACGGCGCATTCTCCCGGGCCCGATAGAGGACGTCCCGGACCGCGGCTTCCGATTGGCCCGCGAGGGCGCTGACGAGCTCGGGTCCGTTGACGATCTGCATCGGGACGTTGAGCTCGTTCGCGGCGGCCCGCATGACGTGGGTCTTTCCGCAGCCCGGTGGGCCGAACAGGAGGATCCCCCGGCCGGTCTTGATCTTGTAGCTCTCCATCAGCTCGGGGCGGGTGAGCGGGAGCTCCACGTACTCGCGGATCGCTTGCTTGATGTCGACGAGGCCCCCGACATCGTCCCAGCGGACGATGATCTTCCGCTCCATCCGCTGGACCTGGTGCATCTTCCGCTCGTAGTCGAGCTTCATGACCTCGTAGTCCGAGATCATCCGCAGGCTGATCGACGGCTTGATCCTCGGGAGGACCTGCCGGAAGTCGTCCATCGCGATCGGGCTCCGCACGCCGGTCATCATCTCACGCCGGACCGCGATCGTGGCGGCTTCCCGGACGAGGTTCGCAAGGTCGGCGCCGCTGTACCGCTCGGTCTTCTTCGCGATCTCCGAGAGGTCGATGTCCTGCGCGACCGGGCGTCCGACGAGGTGGACGTGGACGATCTCCATCCGCTCGTTGAAGTCGGGCGGCGGGACGTAGATGATCTTGTCGAGGCGGCCCGGCCGCATGAGCGCCGGGTCGATCAGGTCCGGCTTGTTCGTCGACCCGACGACGATGACGCCGGCCGACTTGTCGATCCCGTCCATCTCGGAGAGAAGGATCGAGAGGAGCCGGGGGGTGACGTCGTCCGCCGTGTACATGTCGCGGCGCTTCGCCACCGAGTCGATCTCATCCATGAATAGGATGCACGGCGCCCGCTCGCGGGCCGTCCGGAGGAGCTCCGCGACGCGGTTCTCCGACTCTCCGTACCACTTGCTCATCAGGTCCGAGCATTTGATCGAGATCATCTCGACTCCGAGCTCGCTCGCGAGCGCCTTCATCAGCATCGTCTTCCCGCAGCCGGGGGGGCCGAACAGTAGGATCCCCTTCGGCGGCTCGAGCTTGAAGCGGGTCGTGACGTCCTTCCGCATCAGCGGGATGATCATCGATTCCTTGATGTCGGCCTTCACGTCGTGAAGTCCGCCCACCATCTCGAACGTGGTCTTGGTGAGCCCCTTCATCTCGGCGACCCGGGTTCCGACGTTCGTCCCGCCGAGCGGCTCGTGAAGTACGCCTCGAACGCGTCGCGGATGACGAGCGACCCCGCGGTCGCCGTGATCATCGCCGGCACGAACAGGAGGACGACCACGTCCCACCACCCGAGGTAATTGAACGCCCAGAACGCGCCGAACGTGACGCCCGCGAGGACACCGCCGCTCACGACCGAGTACCTGGAGCAGCCGCTCGGGGGTCTGCCCCTCGCGCTCCTTCATCGCCCAGGTGACGAGCCAGGCGGCGAAGCACCAGGCGCCGATCTCCACGATCGGGATCGCGATCAGCCCGAGGCCGCTCCCCCCGAGGGAGAGGACCTGCGGGTTCGGCGTGAGCATGTTGGTGTAGGCGGCCCCGATCGCGTTCAGGGTGAAGTACGGAAACGGCAACGTCGGTTGCAACGCGGCCGCATGGCCCGCGATCAGGCTGGGTGTACCGTTCGCCCCCGGACCGGCCAGGTAGCCGAGGATCGGCAGGTTGCCGAGCGTGACGAACAGGGCGACAAGGAGCCCTCCCGCGACCGCGACCGCGAGGCCGATGTACAGCGAGAAGATCATCGCGAGGAACACCGGAACCACGAACGAGAGACCGAGCGGGGCCAGGAACAGCGTCAGGAACGTTCCGATCCCGAATCTCCAATCGATCAGCGACGCGAACAGGACCGGGATCGCCGCGAACAGGAAGATCAGACCGAGCGTGCCCGACTGGTACCCGACCTCCGGGGCGACGAGCAGCACGAGAACGAGCAACGACAATTGCGGGAATCGCCAGGCGAGGAATCCCACCCCCGCAGCGATGAACAGGACGATCGGCCACGGATAGAACGGCAAGAAGAAGCCGCCCAGAAGCGCGGTGATCGCCATCAGGATCGCCGTGAGGTGCTTCGGGTCCTTCGTCTGTCGGACGAACCACCGCTCGATCTTCGCCGCGGCGAACAGCGCGGCGGCGATGCAGGCGAGGCCGACCGCGAGGAGGAAGATGAACAGGTCGTCGTAGAGGATCGCCGGCCGACCGTACTGGATGTATTGCTGGCCGATCGCCACCGACTGCGCGCCGCCCAGCCCGTGCTGGATGGCGTTCGTGGTCGCGTCCGCGGCGGCATCGAGGGTGAGGTAGCCGTTCGTACCGAACGGTCCGCCGGGCAATTGCTCGCGGACGATGGTGAACGTCAGGATGACGGGGGTCCCGGCCGAGACCCAGTTGACGTTCCCGGAGAACGTCGCGAAGAGGTTGTCCGCGAGCGATGTCTCCGAGCTCCGCTGGCCCGACGGGAGGTTCGCGATCGAGGCGAACGCGAGCGTCGAGGTGTCGGTGGTCGAGTTGAACGAGATCGAGCGGACGTTGTCCATGAGCACGACCGTCTGCCCCGCGGAGAGCCCGCTCGCGGTCAGTTCGACGTAGTTGACCGCCTTGTTGCTCGACTGGACGGCGTGGGCGTTCTGGAGGAACTGGCTCGCGGTCTCGGCATGGACCACGTCCGGATAGAACCCGACGAGGAGGCCGGCGCCGACCCCCGCGAGGATGATCCCGACGATGAGCAGCACGAGCATCGTGCGCCGACCGGTCTTCCGGGGCGGGGCACGGGGAGGCGCCTTCGCCGGAGCCTTCGGAGGGGCCCGGATCGCGGGTGCGCCGGTCTTGGTCGCCGGGCGGATCGCCGTCTGGCTCGCCGCGGGCGCTGCCTTCGGGTTGGCCGCCGCGGCGGGGCGGGGCGTGGTCGCCACCGGGCTCGGGGCCGTGCCGACCGGTGCGGTCGCCGGACTCGGCGCCGTCCCGCTCGGGGAGGTCGCCGGAGACGAGTTCGGCGTACTGGTGACCTTGGTGCTGGGTGTTCCCATCTCTCTCTCCGTATCGGCGGTTACAGCGTGATCCGTCTCTGCTCTTGCTCGGCCTTCTTCCGGCGCTCGCGGAACCAACTGCTGACCGGCCAGACGGCCACCGCCGCCCCGATCAGGCCGAAGACCGCAGGAATCGTGATCGTCGTTTGCTGGACCCAGCTCGACTGCGCCACCGAGCCCGACGCGACGTAGAAGATCAGGTCGAACGGCGTAGTCGAACTGACCGTGACCGTCGCCGTCTGGGACTGGCCGAACGCGTGGATCGTGACGACGTACGTTCCGTACGTCACCGCGAGGTAGCCGGTCCCCGCGAGCGGCGAGGGGGCCGCGAACCCGAGGGCGGTCCCCTGCCGGGTCTCGGCCCAGCTCGCATTCGCGAGGGTGAAGTTGAGGAAGGGCACGAGCTGGCCGGTCGATAGGTCGACCGCCTCAAAGTAGAACAGCCCGTATCCCGGGGCGAGGGTGAACCCGCCCGGCCCGGCCTGGGGGAGCCCGGTCTCGGTGTACGTCCAGTTCCCCGAGGCGATCGGGGTGCCGAAGATGTCCTTCGCGATGATGTAGAACGACACGGTCCCGCCGGCGGGGAGGCCGGGGATGAGGGCGTACGAGGTGTTGTCGCCGACCGGGATCATCGGGAGGACGGCGTTCGAGAATCCGGCGGCGTCGCTGTAGTGGACCCGGACCTGGGCTTTCCCGAACGTCACGTTCTCGGTCAACTCGTGGATCGAGACGTTCACCGCCGTCCCGGAGGGAAGGGTCGTCTTTGTCCCGGTCGGGGCGAGGACGTTCGGCGTCGTCGAGATCTCGGCGTTCCGAATGAGCCCGTACGAGGGGTACCACCATCCCCCATCGGTGGTCCAGTGGAAGTTGTACGTGGGGCTCGTGATCTTGTCGATCTCGCCGCCCTTCCAGGGCAGGTATGCTTGGATGGAGAACGAGCCGTTCGACCCGGGCGCCGGGGGTACGGTGGCATTGGTCACCGTCGTGTTGAGGGGGGCGAACGCCACGCCATAGGTGGCGGAGGTGTCGTTCGTGAACTCCCGGATCGTCAGGAACGCCTTCGGGATCGTCTGGAGGGACCCGCCGACGACGGAGATCGACGTGAGGAAGATCTCGAGCGACTGGTTGCGATTCGGGTCAAAGATGTTCGGCGCGATGACCGACGGCGTAGTCGTCACCTGGATGTCGCTCGCGAACGTCGTCGATGCCCACGGGGGTTCGACGTAGAACGCCCAGGTGTAGTTGTCGATCAGCCCCGAGTCGTTGTACTCGTAGCTGTACCCCTCGGAGGAGGAGTAGATCGTGCTGGGGGTCGCCTGCGCGGACTGGATGGTGATGTTGAAGTACACCGTCGAGCCGGGCAGGAGGTACCGGTAGAGGTCGAACCAGAACGTCGCGGTCGTCCGCGCCGGGGTCGCGATCGCCGCGCTGAAGTTTTCCGGCTGCAGCGGGTCGAACCCGGGGATGGCCGGGGGTGCCTGGGTGCCGTTCGGCCAGCTCGTTCCCCAGACCGTCACGACCGCGTTGACCATCTGGACGTTGGTCGTGATGTTCATGAAGAACCCGGTGAGGTCGGTCGGCAGGTCGTTCGTGCAGAGACCGGTGCTGAACCCGCCTCCGTCGAAGACGGGAGAACCTGGGACGTAGAAGCTGACCTCGACGTCGTCGAAGAATGCGAGGCTGCTCCAGTGCGGAGGGTTTTGCGGGGTCGGCTGCGAGCAGGTTTGGGCGCGGGCGTCGGGCTGGGCCGCTGGGGCAGCCACCGCCGGTGCGGCGGCCACGAACGGCGCGGCGGTCGCGTGCCCGCCCGGGGCGACGAGGGACGTTGGCCCACGCACCGGCGCCGCGGACGTCTGGGCCATCAGGGGAGCGACGAGTAGCAACGCCACCGCGACGAGGACGAAGCCGACCGTGGCGGCGCGGACGTTCGTCACAGCGTCACCCGCTTCTCTTCTTCCTTGCGGCGCATCCGGATGTGGCGCCACCACATGTAGAGCGGAATCGCCGTCCCGATGGTCGCGAGCGAGGCGATCAGGGTCGCGAGCGGGAGGTCGCCCGTCCCGGGCGACGGGACCGAGGGCGAGATGGTCGGCGGGGGGGCGGTCTGGTTGAGGTAGAAGAGGAGCGCGTTCCCCTCCTGCACGACATAGTAGTTGTTCCCCGCAACCAGGGTCTGGCGCGTCGTCAACGAATGCGTCGCATAGACGGTCGCGTTGAGGGGCACGCCGTTCGCGAATCCCGGGTCGACGACCGACACCATGTACGATTCGTTCGCCGCCAGAAGGAGCGGGAAATACTCCTGCTGCGAGGCGTTCGGGTACGCGACGCCGAACACGGTGTAGCCCAACGAGTTGAAGAACCCGCGCGGTCCGAGGACCTGCACCGACGCGTTCGACACCCAGTCGTGCGTTCCATTGTCGTAGACGAAGACGTAGAAGAATGACGCATTCCCCGGCACGAACGGGATCGTCGCCGCGAACGACGGAGTCAGGTACGAGAACTCGGGGGAGATCAGCTGGTGCTGGTCGAAGTCCCAGGCATCGATCGTGAAGTTCACGAACGACCCGACGGGAAGGCCGGGAAGCGTCCCGACGAAGATCGTCGAACTCACCCGCACCATCGGGACGTCGGTGACGACCCGCTCCCCAATCGCGGGGTAGCTGAAGTACTCGACGATCTCGGCCGCGTTGATCGCCGTTCCCGGATTCAGGCTCGTCGCCGTGATGTTGACGTCCTGCCCGGGGTTGACCGAAACGCTGACGCCAGCGGCGGCGGCGACGGCGGCCGGGGAGGAGGTCACCCCGATGTCATCGGTGAAGGTTCCGGAGAGGAACGACCCGTTCCCGCCGACGGTGTAGGTGTAGTAGGGGGTCTGGATCTGGTCGCCGGCGATGTCGGACGCGACGATCTGGTAGGAGACCACCGCCCCGGCGACCTGCGCGTACTGAGGTCCGATCACGTACGATGTCGTGACCGCTCCCACCGAGCCGTTGCCGCTGGTCGGGAAGGAGAAGGCGGTGTCGTAGAGCGTGACCGAGTTGTCGGTCTCGAGGAAGCGGAGCTGGGCCGACCCGATCGTCGCATTCGTCGGCGACCCGTCCTGCAGCGTGGTGTTCACCACGACGGTCACCGAGTCGTTCCAGTTCGGCGCGAGCGGGTGGACCGACGGGGTGATGTCGTTGAACGTGGCGTTCGGGCCGTCGGACTGCGGGATCCCGGGGTACGGCGAGAACGGCCACGCCTGCCCGTAGGTGAACTGGAACTTCGGCCCGAGGAAGTGGGTGAAGTCGTTCCCGCTTCCGGTCGTCAGCTCGACCCACCAGGTGAGGGTCTCGCCGGCGAAGAAGTTCTGGGTCCCGGTGCTCGAATTCGCCGCGATATCGAGGTTGTACCAGTAGGGGTACGAGGGGTCCTGGGTATGGAACACCGGCCCCGACCACCAGGTGTCGTTGTCCGCATGCCAGACGGTCCCGTCGTCCGGGGTCTGGTACGTGTCTCCGTTCCAGAGGAGGCCCGTGACGTTGAGCGCGATCGGGCTCTCGGGCCCGTACTTCGGGGAGTCCGTGGGCGTGATCTGGTAGCGGGACTTGAGGTCGAGTTGCAGGTCGGTCCTCGGGGTGGGCTCGACCGGTGCGAAGTACCCGCCGGCGGCGGGCACGATGTTCGGCTCGTACGAATCGGCGATGGAGATGCACACCGTCGTGTTGATCTTCGCGCAGTTCGGATTGAACGAGGTGTTGTTGGCGGCGGCGAGGGAGGCCGGTCGGGCGGACGCCGCCGGGACCGCGGGATGGAGCGCAGCGGAGGGACCGACCGCTGACGGAGGAACCGCCGCCGGGCCCGCCCCGCCGGCGGCACCGGCGGTTGCGCTCGAGAGCCCGCTCGCGACCAGAACGACCAGGACAGCGACGGCGCCGAGCGCGACGAGGCGCGGGGTCCACGTTCGGCGGGGGCGGGGGTGCTGCGATCCGGACGACCGGTCCACGGGCGTTCCACTCCTAACGGACTTTCTGGCGCGCGGGCCATCGACGGACCGCGCTGGGACGAGAGCAGTCGACACTCGAGGGGGTGGTCCCATACATGGCTAAAAACCTCTAGCCTGTCCGAGGACGTCGAACGCGCGCGCGTAGAGCCCGGGCGTCGGCGGGACCCGGGCGGGCGACCGCCCGAGGGAGGGAGCAACGCCCTCTCCGTGGAACGTGGCCAGCTCGCCCATGACTCCTCCCGACGGATCGGTCGGCTCACCCGAACGAGCCGACCCCGCCGCCCTTCTTGGCGCTCGCCGCATCGAACTTCGACCCCATCGGGCCGGACTTCGCCGCGACCCGCATGGCCACCGGCTTGTTCTTCATCTGGACCCGCACGAACCCCGCGCCCAGGAAGCCGGCCGCGGCCGCCTGCAGCGAGATGTTCGCGACCCCCACGTTGTTCCCGATCCCGATCTGCTGGACCACCGGAAGTGGCGCCGGCGCCGCGATCGCGAACGGCGGAGGCACCGGGGGCGGCGGCGGCGGGGCGACCCCCGCCGGGCCAAGACCCGGGGTCAGCTCGACGTTCAGGTTCGCGAGCGGGAACGACTCGGTCACGAGCGAGTTGTTCGTGTACGGCACGAACGTCGCCGCCGAGTAGAGGCTATCGACCGCCGTGCTGCCGCCCGCGTGGCATTGCGCGGTCGTGCACGCGTCGACCGGCACCGTCCGGAACGGTCCGCCGACCGCGATCACGTTGAACGATGCGGTCCACGTGTCCCCCACGAACATCTGGTTCTGCGACGCGTTCGAGCTCCAGTTCCACCCGAGGAACTTCACTCCGCCGACGTTGTACTCGACCGGGGTCCCGCATCCCTTCAGGTCGAGTCCCGCCCGCTGGCACTGCTCCGACGGGTCGAGGATCGAGGCGTTCGCCATCGCGATGTTCCCGAACGGAACGAACGTGAAGAGCGGCCGGTTCGACCCGGCGGCGACCTGCGTCTCCAGGATCGGCCCGAACCCGACCTCCCGGAACGCTTCCAAGAGGGTCGGATTGTTCAGGTTCGGTTTCGTCGCCGGACCGTGCGGCACATACTGCAACGTCCCGGTCTGGCCGTTCGGACACGTGAAGAACGAAGGACCGTCCCACGTCCCGCCCGTCGCCGCCGCCATGTCGCATCCCGCGAGGAGCACGTGCTCGACATCGTTCACGACCGCCGAACCGCCCGGTCCGCCGTTCGTCCGGCCCGCGGGCCATCCCTCCGATAGCGGGTCGGTCGAGGTCGTCCAGAGGTCGATCATGTCCACCGTGCAGACACCCCCGATCGAGTCGGTGCACGTCGGGGAGGTCTTCGTGAGCCGGGCGATCGAGTCGTTGATGTTCCCGTCCTGGCTCCGGACCCATCCCTCGCAGTTGGGGCTGCTGCCGTCGAGGAACGTGTACGAGGGCTCGCAGGTCGGCGTCTCGCTGCAGCCGGGGTCGCCGGAGTAGTCAGAGGCGCTGACGCAGTAGTTCTCGATGTAGTTCGGGTCCCGGGGCGCGGTCGACCCCATCCAGACGATGACGTGGTGGGTCGCCTCCGACCACGTGAGGCCGCTCCCGATGATCGTCCCGTAGAGGGCCGTGATCGAGCGAGGAGTGGAGGATGTTGTCCGAGAAGTCGGAGTCGGGATACACGTACCCGCCCCCGAGGACCTCCGCCTGGAACGTGGAGGTCACCGCCGAGCCGAAGTCCTGCGACGGGACGAACTGCTGGATGTCCACGTGGTACTCCGAGCCGTCCCCGTCGTCGAACTTGTCCTTCGTCGCGAAGTAGTCGACCATGGCGAACGAGACGTGCGAGTGGGGGTTCGCCTCCGAGATCGCGTTCGCGATGTCCTGGGCGTGCGCCACGAAGAACGGCACGCCGTTCGACTCCTCGCACGCGGTGGTGCCGGTGATGGCGGCGCACGGGTCGGATCCGGGGTCGTCCGGAGTGGGGTCGTAGACGCCGTCGTAGAGGGTCGTCTCGATGACGAACGCGACCTGGACGTTCGGCCACGCGAGGTGGCCGGAGCTGTCGGCATCGGCGGACAGGGTGACACGGGAGATGCCGGTCCCCGCGGAGCAGCCCGACTCATCGTAGGCGCAGATCGCCCCCGGGGTGTCGGAGATCCCGAGCGTGAGCGCCCCGAACGTCGAGGAGGGGGCCGGGGTGGCCGAGACCGACGCGCCCGAGGCAGGTCCCTCGTGGGACGCCATCCCCGCGACGGCGACCGTGGTGGCCGACCCGGGGATGTACGAGAACGTGACGAGGGCGAGCGACCGCCGCCCGCGGCTCGTCGGCGAGGCTACGACCCGCTCGGCCGCCCCGCTCGGCTTCGGGGTCCGGTCGCTCATGCCGTTTCCCCCGCGGGCGGGCGGGTCATGGACCCCCGGTCCTAACGATTCGGTCAGCTCACTCGAAGTGGCCGACCCCGCCGCCCTTCTTGGCGCTCGCCGCATCGAACTTCGACCCCATCGGGCCGGACTTCGCCGCGACCCGCATGGCCACCGGCTTGTTCTTCATCTGGACCCGCACGAACCCCGCGCCCAGGAAGCCGGCCGCGGCCGCCTGCAGCGAGATGTTCGCGACCCCCACGTTGTTCCCGATCCCGATCTGCTGGACCACCGGAAGTGGCGCCGGCGCCGCGATCGCGAACGGCGGAGGCACCGGGGGCGGCGGCGGCGGGGCGACCCCCGCCGGGCCAAGACCCGGGGTCAGCTCGACGTTCAGGTTCGCGAGCGGGAACGACTCGGTCACGAGCGAGTTGTTCGTGTACGGCACGAACGTCGCCGCCGAGTAGAGGCTATCGACCGCCGTGCTGCCGCCCGCGTGGCATTGCGCGGTCGTGCACGCGTCGACCGGCACCGTCCGGAACGGTCCGCCGACCGCGATCACGTTGAACGACGCGGTCCACGTGTCCCCCACGAACATCTGGTTCTGCGACGCGTTCGAGCTCCAGTTCCACCCGAGGAACTTCACTCCGCCGACGTTGGACTCGACCGGGGTCCCGCATCCCTTCAGGTCGAGTCCCGCCCGCTGGCACTGCTCCGACGGGTCGAGGATCGAGGCGTTCGCCATCGCGATGTTCCCGAACGGAACGAACGTGAAGAGCGGCCGGTTCGACCCGGCGGCGACCTGCGTCTCCAGGATCGGCCCGAACCCGACCTCCCGGAACGCTTCCAAGAGGGTCGGATTGTTCAGGTTCGGTTTCGTCGCCGGACCGTGCGGCACATACTGCAACGTCCCGGTCTGGCCGTTCGGACACGTGAAGAACGAAGGACCGTCCCACGTCCCGCCCGTCGCCGCCGCCATGTCGCATCCCGCGAGGAGCACGTGCTCGACATCGTTCACGACCGCCGAACCGCCCGGTCCGCCGTTCGTCCGGCCCGCGGGCCATCCCTCCGATAGCGGGTCGGTCGAGGTCGTCCAGAGGTCGATCATGTCCACCGTGCAGACACCCCCGATCGAGTCGGTGCACGTCGGGGAGGTCTTCGTGAGCCGGGCGATCGAGTCGTTGATGTTCCCGTCCTGGCTCCGGACCCATCCCTCGCAGTTGGGGCTGCTGCCGTCGAGGAACGTGTACGAGGGCTCGCAGGTCGGCGTCTCGCTGCAGCCGGGGTCGCCGGAGTAGTCAGAGGCGCTGACGCAGTAGTTCTCGATGTAGTTCGGGTCCCGGGGCGCGGTCGACCCCATCCAGACGATGACGTGGTGGGTCGCCTCCGACCACGTGAGGCCGCTCCCGATGATCGTCCCGTAGAGGGCCGTGATCATCGAGGAGTGGAGGATGTTGTCGGAGAAGTCCGAGTCCCCGTAGACGTAGCCGCCCCCGAGGACCTCCGCCTGGAACGTGGAGGTCACCGCCGAGCCGAAGTCCTGCGACGGGACGAACTGCTGGATGTCCACGTGGTACTCCGAGCCGTCCCCGTCGTCGAACTTGTCCTTCGTCGCGAAGTAGTCGACCATGGCGAACGAGACGTGCGAGTGGGGGTTCGCCTCCGAGATCGCGTTCGCGATGTCCTGGGCGTGCGCTACGAAGAACGGCACGCCGTTCGATTCCTCGCACGGGACACCCGCACTGCCGGCGGCGCACTTGTCCGAGCCCGGGTCCCCCGCGCTCGGGTCGTAGACCCCATCGTAGGCGGTCGTCTCGATGACGAACGCGACCTGGACGTTGGGCCACGCGAGGTAGCCGGAACCGTCCGCATCGGCAGAGAGGGTGACGCGGGAGATGCCGGTCCCCGCGGCGCAACTCGATTCCTGGTAGGCGCAGATCGAGCCCGGGCTGTCGGAGATCCCGAGCGTGAGCGCCCCAAACGTCGAGGAGTCGGCCGGGGCGGCCGCGACCGACACGCCCGAGGTGAGTCCGTCGTGGGACGCCGTAGTCGCCATCCCCGCGACCGCGACCGTGGTGGCCGACCCGGGGATGTACGAGAACGTCACGAGGGCGAGGAGGACGAGCGTCCCGGCGAGGGCGAGCGACCGGGTCCAGCGGCTGGTCGGCGACGCCACGATCGGTTCGGCCCCTGCGTTCCGGTTGCGCTTCTCTTCGCTCATGCCTTCCCTCCCGTCGCCGGGGGGCTGCTTCCGCCCGACCGACCCGCGCGCCTCCGGCTCAGGAGGACCGCCGCCAGTCCGACCGCCGCCACGGCCGCGAGCGCGACCCCGATCCCGATCCATTCCATCGACGCCGCCGGAGCCGCGTTCGGGCTCAGCGTCGGCAGGCTCTGCATCGAGACGACGACCTGCGTGGCGGGCGTACCCGTCGGGGAGACCGACACCGACGTGTTCGAGTATCCGCCGTACACCCCGGTCAAGGTGAACGACCCCTCGGGGAGCACGATCTGGAACGCTCCGGAGCCGCTCGACTGGAACGACTCGGAGACCTTCTTGCCGTCCGAGGCGGTCCCGACGACCGTCACGCCGGCCCCGGCAGGGGCGCGCCCGACGCGGCGTTGACCACGAGGCCGAAGACGTTCGTCTCGGGCGGGTACATCGTGATGTCCCGGACGGCGGGAGCCCCGTTCAGGGAGACCGCGACGTCCACATCGGCGTAGTTCACGGGGAGCGGTCCATCGTAGACCGCGGTCAGTTGCGTCGTCCCGTTCGCGAGCTCGAGGGAGTACGTCCCGGAAGAGCCCGTGGTCGCCAGGACCACGCCCGCGTCCTCGATTTCCACCCCGGAGAGCGCGCTCCCGGTCAGCCCGTCGGTCACGCGACCCGTGACCGCGTACGTCTGCGTCGAGAGCGTCAACTTCAGGCCCGTCACGGGTCCGTGGACGACCACGGGGAGCGTCAGCGTCGCCTCACCGGGGGCGGTGACGACGAGGTCGTAGGTGCCGTACAGGACCGTGAGGGTGAACGCACCCGACGACCCCGAGGACGCCGAGCCGGCGACGACGCCGCCGACCTCGGCCGCAACGACCGCTCCCGGTAGACCGGCTCCGTTGGCGAGGACCGTCCCGCTGACAGGGTAGGAGGTGTCGGTTCCGAGGCGGTTCAGGAACTCCGTGGCCGCGAGCGTCGTCCGACCGCCGACGATGACGACGTTGACGAGCCCGTCCGCGTATCCGGACGCCGAGATCGTCACGACGTAGGCGCCGGGGGCGCCCGCGATCGCGTAGTGACCGCCGACGTCGGTCGTGGCGCCCACGCACACGCCTCCGGACCACACGGGGCACGCGAACACCTGGGCCCCGACGATCGGGACCGTGGTCGCGTTGTCGTAGACGGCGCCCACGACCGACCCGAACGCCTCGAGGAAGATGCTGCCGACGTTGACGTGCTCACCCGCGGCGACCGAGACGGTCAGGTACGTCGAGTTGTAGTCGATGTCGGAGACCGCCAGGATGTACGGCCCGGCCGGGACGACCATGAGGAAACTCCCGGACCGGGTCGACTGGACCGTGTAGAGGCACGGACCCGTCGGGCTTCCACCGACCGGAGAGCACGCGCTCACGTTCGCGCCGACCACCGGGAACCCGGCGGGCAGGCCGAGGACCGTCCCGGAGATGTACGCGGGTTGGAACACCGGGATCGGGGTCAGGCCCACGTAGCAGTCCGAGCAGACGTCCGCGAGCGTCGGACCGATCGAGATGAGCCCCGTCGCCGAGACGTTGATGAAGTTGAGTCCCGGCGTCGCGTTCACCCAGAACTGCCCGGTGCCGTTCGTCTGCGCCGTGCCGCACTCCCGGGCTCCCCCGAGACAGTCGGTGATGTTCGCGCCGACCACCGGGACGTCACCGGGCTTCGACAAGACGACGCCCGCGACGACACCATCGCCCGTCATGTTGACGAGCGGGACGGTCGTGATCTCCCCGGCCACGATCTTCAACCGGGTGGCGTTCGGCTCGTAGACCGCGCGGCTGTAGTTCGCCCAGTCGTTGCCGGGCGGGCCGTCGACGAGGAACTGGCCCTCCACGTTGCTCGTGGAGAGGTCGGTCGTCGTGGCCTCCAGGTCCCCGATCGTGGACACGGTGAGGGAGACGCCAGGGAGCGGCAGGTCCTTCACCGGGTCGATCACCGTGCTGACGGTGGGGAAGGTGCTGTAGTTGACCTGCGTCGAGTCGGCGTACCCCCAGTGGTCGATCGTCCGGTTCTCCGGGGTGGAGGTGCTCGAGTTGTACACGCTCGTCGCGCTATAGTTGACCTGCGCGTAGAAGCTCGTGTTGTTGTAGTCGTTCCCCGGGCCCACCGAGAAGTGGACCGCCGGGCTCGCTGCGGCGGAGACGTTGTAGAATCCCCCGCCGTTCGTGACCGTCGACGAGGTGTAGATGAGCGCCGACCCGGACGGGGTGGAGCTCGCCGACACGGGCAGGTACGAGGCGGGCAGGTAGGTGTTCGCCGTGACGACGATCCCGGTCTCCCATCCGAAGTGGAGGAGGGCGAGAGAGTCGGTCTCGTACGAGCCGCCGGGGAGGAGCTTGCCGGGGTACTTGACCTGCTGAGTCTCCCACGCCCCCGGGACCTGCGAGTTGTACGAGGTCTTGTTCGCCGGGTTGCCGGCCGGGAGGAAGAACGTGATCCCGCCGCTCCCGTTCGCCATCCAGGCGACCGACCCGGTGTTGTTCCCGATCGTGCTGACGGAGACCGTCGCGTACCGGATCGGGAGGGGCGTGAGCGAGCCGGCGTTCGGCAGGTAGCTCAGGTTGTTCCAGACGTTGAACGTCAACGACGCGAAGATGTCGAGCTTCACCGTGCCCGGAACCGCCACCGTCAGCTGGTTCGGGCCGATGTTCACGGAGGTACTGTTCGGGTTGAACCCGCCGTTCGCGCTCGACGAGATGCCGGTCGCCGAGGGGTTGACCGCGACCGTCTCCGTGGTTCCGGGAAGGCCCCAGACCTGGAACGCCCCCGTCGGCCCGACGTCGGAGACCGGTCCGACCTCCTGACCGCAGGCCCCCGAGACGGTGCAGACGCTCACCTGGTCGATCGTGCCCATCTGGAACGAGTCGGTGACCGTTGGCGACAGCTGCACGTAGATCAGGTTCCAGGGGTTGATCGTCACGTTGCCGAACACCCACGCGAGGGGTTCGAGGTCGACCGTACCCAAGTTGTAGAACGCCGCTCCGCTCGAGTTCAGGTACACCGAGTCCGGCTCATAACCGGGGGCCGAGATGTTCAGGAAGTAGAGCCCCGCGGGAATGGTGAGGTTGAAGAATCCACCGGTGTCGGTGCCGCTCGAAGACTGGAAGCACGTCCCACCCTGGGCCGGGCACGCCTGGTAGTTCGAGGTTTGGACCCCGAGTCCGGTCGTGTTGTCGACGAGGCGTCCGACGAGCCAGGTCGCGACCTGGGTCGCGTTCGATCCGCCCGCGGCGCGGGCTCCCGCGAGGACGGGCTCGGCGCCCGATCCGTTCGACCCCGAGGGGTAGAGCGTGAGCGTCGAGACGTTCGTCTGCGCGCCGACCGTCGCGTTCACCCACGCCCAGTCGGTCGAGTAGCCGGCCGCCGTGACGACGACCCGGTAGGTGGACATCGGGAGCCACCCGCCGATCACCTGGCCGAGGTAGACGCCGTTCGAGCTGACACGGCCCGCGCCGAGGTTCGGGCAGGTCGACGCCGTATCCGTCAGCGGGCAGACCTTCGCAACCGCCCCGAGGACGGCGTTCCCCTGCGGGTCGACGACGCGACCCTCGAGGGTGGCGAGCGGCTGGAGGCCGATATCGCCGACGTAGATGTTCTGCTGCGAGACGTTCACTTCCGCCCAGATGTAGTCCGGCTCGTAGCCGGAGGCGGAGACCTTGACGTAGTCCCACCCGAGCGGGGCCGGGAAATTGAACTGGCCCTTCAGGTTCGTGGCGCCGTCCTGGCAGGCGACGGGGTACGTCGGCGACACCGAGCAGACCTCGAGGGAGGCGAGAGGGAGCCCGAAGTTCGTCCCGGCCTCCGTGACGTTGCCGAGGATCGCCCCACCGGCGGTGAGGTTGACCGTGTCCTGCATCATGTTCCCCGGCTGGCCGACGGCGACCCCATGCGGGATGCCGACGAACGCTTCGGGGACGGAGACCCACGTGAAGTTGTTCGGGTAGAGGTTCGAAGAGACGGTCACGAGGTCAGGGCCCGGCGCGGCCGGCGCACAGAACCCGTCCCCGTCCGAGGGCTCGTTCCCGCAGGCCCACGTCGCCCACGGGGAGGTCAGCCGGTCCCAGGAGTACGTCGGGGCGACGTTCGCGTAGTTCAACGAGGAGACCGTGATCGAGAAGTCCGCCGGAGCGGTCGTGGTCCCCTGGACCGTCACGTTGCCGTGGATGTACGACCCGGCGGTGAAGTTCATCCACCCGAAGAGGGTGGACAGCCGCGGCGTGACGTTGACCCAGGTCTGGTTTTCCCAGACGGGGATGTCCGGGACGTTCCCAAAGTTCGAGTAGCCGGGGATCGGCCAGGTCGGCACGCCGTTCCCGCAGAGCCCGGTGTAGTCCGGTTCGATGGTGACCTCGTTGCGGAGCGGGGAAGCGATCATGTCGACCGCCGTCCCGATCGACCCGGCGCACGAGGTGGCGCAGCCGCTCGTCGAGGTGTTGAACGTCGGGGTGACGCTGTTGATCGTGTATCCGTCCAGGGAGCACGTGGAAATCGTCCAAATGCCGGTGTGGGCCGGGGCGGACTCGGTCGCGTAGTAGTCGTTCGCGGTCATCCCGCCCTGGACCTCGACCCCGCCGTCGGGGGTCAGGTTCACGGGTTTCATCCAGTAGGCCCCCCCGGCGTACGGTGGGAGGTTCCCGATGGTGACGGTCGCGGCGGCATAGTCGGTGACCTGGATGACGGCGTAGGAGGGACCAGGTTGGCCCGCGGCTACGAGGACCGTCGGCCCATGGGTGTTGGTTCCCCCGAGGTTGCCCTGCTGCGTCGCGCCGCATCCGTTGAGGAGCGAACAGATCTGGAGCGAGCCGGAGTTGCCGCCGAGGAGCGGTCCGCCGGTGACGGCGTCGGTCAGGTTGACCTTGACCTCGGCCATCCGTTCGAGGTAGATGGTGCCGAGGTTTTCGACCTGGCCCGGGGTCCCGTTCGTCCAGGTCGTGTTCGCGAGGTAGAGTCCGTATGGCGGGGTGAACGTCACGATCGAGGGGCTGTCGGCGAGCGCCACCCGGAACGAGCCGTTGGCGAGGGAGGTGCCCGTCGGGCTGAGGAGCGTGCTCGAGTCGGTCGTAGCGTCGGACACGACGATCCCGGACAACGTCGGATAATTCTTCGGGACGTCGGCGCGGATGATCCCGATCCCGATCGCAGACTCGACCTCGAAGATCGTCCCGACGAACGTCTTGGTGGCGTTGCCCGCGGTCGCGTACGTCAGGTTGCTGAGGTACCAGTCCGTGGTCGCCTGGACGTAGTCGAAGCCCACCGGTCCGGAGACGGTGAACGAGCCGTTCGGGGACGACGACACCGCGGCGCACGTCGTGGCGGGGCAGTCCTGGCCGTTCGCCCCGAACGCCTCCACCGTGGCGCCGTCGATCGGGAGGTCCGTCTCCCGGTTGGTACACGTAGCCCGAGAACAGGCCGGTCGCGATGTAATAGGACGGGTGCGGGGCGGCGGGCGCCGCGGCAAGGGCCGCCGGGTCGAACGCTTTCCCCTGGGCGGTGGCGTTGTCGAACGCTGCGAACTGGGATTCGTGGAGGGCGACCTGGCTTCCGTAGGCGGCGTCGAACGGCTTCTCCCCCGCGGGGTTCGCGCCCGGGAGACCGCCGGTCGAGACCGATGGGGTGAGTTTGGCCGCGGTCGGTGTCACCGTTGCGGCATGGGTCGCCGCCGGCCCGGAGCTCGTGGGGGTCGTCGACGCGACCGCGCCGACCGAGATCGCGGGGAACGCCATGACCATCACCGCGATCGAGAACGCGAGCGCGTAGGCCATGCGCCGGGCCCAGCGGGGGACCGTCGCGGGGTGGCTCGCGGACCCGTTGCCCATGGGCATCGGGGAGGCCAGTTTACTCTCGTCGAAAGACGTCCGCGGGGAGGTCCGCGATGACGGCATTAGGTTTTCTTCGAATGGCTGGGAGTTGATAAACCTTTGCTACGATGTAGCGCGCCACGCTCGGCCGCGGCGGGTGGGACCGGGCCCCCGTCGGACGCTCGGCGTGCAATCGGCAACGCCGCGAGAGGTTTAAGAACCGCGGTCGTCTCGGCGGCCCCGGGTCCGGCTGAGAATGGACGTCCCGCTCTACGCAATCGCCCTGATCGTGTTCGCCCTGATGTACCTCGCGCTCGGGGTCGTCCTCTCCGTCACCCTGATCCTGACGTTCGTCGTTCTGTTCCTGTACCTCACCCTGCGGCACGGCAAGATGCCCGACAACTATCCGCACGGGTTCAACGATGCGCTGATCACGGCGATCTTCATCGGCGTGACGTGGGGAATCTTCATCCTCCTCGGGCCGAAGAGCCCGATCCCGTTCCTCCCGCAGAACGGGAGCGCCATCTACTCCGCCACGGCGATCCTCTCCTTCGACGTGATTCTTTCGATCGGGGTCGTCATCGCGATCATCTTCCTGTTTATCGGGGCCTTCCTCGCCCGCCAGCTGAAGGACGGCGGCGGCGGGGGCGGCGCGACCTCCACCACGGCCCAGAGCGAGTCGAAGCCCAAGCAGGGCGTCGGCGCGTAGGCGTCCCGGTCCCGCCCGAGAAAGCCTCTAAGTAACGGGCGGACGTTCACGACCGCCGTGCCGAACCTGACCTGCGGCGACATCCGGACCTACCTCGCTTCGATCGCCTCGGGCACCGCCCCGCGGGAGCCCCCGGCCGAGCTCTGGCAGACCCTCACCCAGCACGGCGCCGTCCACGGGATCCCGAGCACTCCCGGCCTGACCGACGTCGGACGGCACGTCCTTCGGGAGCTCCAGGTCCGTGCGTCCCGGACCGACCGGCTGCCCCTCGACGTCGTCGCCGAGCAGCTCAGCCGGATCGGAGGCGACCTCGAGACCGTCGCGAAGTCGGCGAGCTATTTCCTCGCCGAGCTCGGCCCGGTCGTACCGGTCGAGGCGGTCCCGCTGCTCCGGATCGTCGCCGTGGCCCTCGCGAACCGGCGGGAGACTCCGGACGAGATCGCCGAGGAGTTCCGGAACGCCTGGGGCAGCGTGGAGGTCATGGGCGGCAACCCGCGCGACCGCTTGCTCGCCGCCGAGCTCCTCAACGCCGAGTCGGCGCCGATCACCGAGCTCTACGCCACGATGATGAAGACGATGGAGCGGGTGCGCGCGCAGGGCGGCGACCACGCCTCGGCGGTCACAGTCGCGACGATCCTCCACCTCGCGGTCGCTGCCGACAAACCTCCCGCGCTCGACGCGTTCTTCTCGCTGCGGGCGAACGCCATGGGCGACGAGGCGGCCGCCCTCCTCGCCGCGACGGGCCGGCCGCCGGCCGAGTCGATCGCCCTCCGGGACCAGTGGGTCGCGAAGCTCCCCGGCCTCACCCCGGTGGATGCCCGCCTCGCCGCGACGTACCTCGCTTCCGAGCCGGCCACCCGGTCCGACGTCGGCTCCCGGATCGCGACCCTCGCCCCGCTCCTCGCCCCCCGGTACGCCCGCCCGGGCGTCGCGTCCGCGCTCCTCGCGATGACCGCCCCGGTCGAGGCGGCCGAGCTCATCGATTGGCTCGACAAGTCGGAGGCGCTCGCCAGTTCCCGGAAGCTCGCCCCGACGCCCGGGGAGCTGCACGCGCTCGCCCTCGCGCTCGTGCACGGATTGCCGGCGCGGGAGTTCGTGGCGACGGAGGTCGACGCGACCCCGTACGAACCGTCGACGGCGTCGCTCGTCGCCCTCCACGCGTGGCTCTACCGGCCCCTCGTCCCGGACCCCGCGATCGCGGCGGCCGCCCGGTAGGCGAGCCGCGCGTTCCGGCGCCTAGGTCTGGGACTCGGACCCGCCGTCCGGCCCCGTCTCGGGGGCGGGCGACCCGTAGATGTGTTCCTCGGCCGGGGGCTCGGACGGTTCCTCAGCAGGCTCCGCCGGGGTCCCGCTGCCGCCGCCCCGCCGCCCGAGGAGGATCCCGACGACCGCACCGACGATCAGGAGGAGCACGAGGAGTCCGACCCCGAGGGTCGGGAACGCCGTGCCGGAGTTGTTCGTCGTGCTCGTGTGGGTCGGCGTCGGCCCGAACGCCGCGGTCTCGGTGACCGGCCCGTTCAGGGTGACCGTCGGACCGGCCTCGTTCCCCGTGTACGACCCACTGCCGGTCCCATTCCAACCCTCGAACGATTGGCCGGCGCTAGGGGTCTCCGCGAGGGTTTCGGGAGTCCCGGGTGCCGCCCACACCGACCCGGGCGACGCCGTCCCCCGGAGGCGGCGACGACGGTGAGAAGGTACTCGGTGGAGAACGCCACCGTGACGCTGCCAGTGGAGGGAACGGTGACGGGGCTCGTCCCGACCGACCCCGGCACGTACCGGACTCCGGCGCCGCCGAACGACGTCGCGACGGTGACGGTGTACGAGCCCGCGAGGAGGCCGCCGATCGTGAGCGTGGAGGCCGTTCCGCCCGTGGCGGCCGTCCCCTGGGTCGAGGCGACCGATACGTTCCAGCTGCCGCCCGCGGGGAGCCCAGTCTCCGTGACCGCGAGGGCGTACGTCGGGCTCGTCGTCGTCGGGATGACCGAGAACTCGGCCACGATGCTGCCGGGGGCGAACGCGTCGAACTGGAACGTGGTGTTCGTCTCGTTGACGTGGGGAAGGGCGCTCGTGAGGCTCGCCAACTCCCAACCGGCCGCCGGGGCGACGGTGACGTCGATGACGGTCCCGTTCGCGAACCAACCGGAAGCGGGGGTGATCGTCCCCGACCCGACCGCCGCAGTCGTGACCTGGTCGAGGACCGTGTAGTTCACCTGGATCGTCCCGGTCCCGTTGACCTCGATCGTTCCGTTCGGGTTGACGTGGTACGAGGTCGTCCATCCCGAAACCGAGCCGAGGACCCCGGACCCGAGGTCGGTGGCGTTCTCCGGAACGAACGTGTACGATTGGTTCACGAGTCCGCTGACCGTCGCGCTCACCGTGGCCGTGTACCCCGCGCCACCGAGGGAGAACGAGAACGCGTCCCCCGTGCTCGGGAGCCCGACCTCGGTGACCTGGGCGACGACGCCGACCGTGCCGTTCGAGACGAAATTGGCGAGCTCCGTGACCGGGCCATACATCCGGATCGTCGGCGAGGCGTCCGTGTCCTGGGTCCCGGACGTCGAGCCGCTCCCGGTGCCCGCCCACGCGACAAAGTGGTACCCGTCGTTCGCCGATTCGTTCAACGTCACCGAGGCGTCCGGCGCGAACCACGAGTCCGACGGACCGGCGACCCCGCCGGTCGTCGCCGCGACATCGAGCCAGTACCGGGGCGAATAGACGAGGACGATCTCGGCCGGGCCTGCGAGCTTGATCGAGCCCGGGGCCGAGACGTTCGACCACCCGGACCGGTTGACGACGTCCGACCGGATGTCGACGCCGGTGACGACGTACTCGGTGCCGTTCGTCCCGACGACCGTGCCGCCGCCGACCGAATACGTTCCGCTCGGCAGCGTGAGGATCGTCGAGTTCCCCGACGCGACCCCGTAGCTCGTGTTCAGGGAGACCGACCACGGGAGACCGGACGGAAGCCCGGACGTGCCGACATCGACCGCGAACGAGTAGGAGGCGAGCGACGTGGCGAACGTGAAGTTCGCGTTGACGAGCAGCGGCGACGGCAGGATCACGGGGGACCCCGGGGCGGTCGTCGGGACCCAGTACCCGCCGGGGGCCGGGACCGTCCAGACCTGGAAGCTCGCGACCCCGACGGTGCTCGCACCGGTGACCGAGTTCCACTGGGAGGTGTTCGTCACGGTCGCGTTCCCGTACGCCGACGATGTCGAGACCGTCCACGCCGTGCCGTTCGGAAGCCCGGTCTCGTGGAACGCCAGCGTGGTGTTGCTCACGAGGCATTGGTCGGAGTAACTGTAGTAGGGCGGCAGGTACGCCTCGCACCAGCCAATCATGAGGAAGTTCGCGGTCTCGTTGACCGGGGAATTCACCACGATCGTGGTCAGGTTCGAGGTCGTGTTCACCGAGCCGGCGCCGGTCCCCGTCCACGACGCGAAGCTGAGGTTCAGGTACTGGACGTCGTAGCACGTGATGCCGAGCCCGCAGTACACCGAGCCGATCGGAGAGGCGTTCAGGGTCACCGAGGTCCCCGGGGCGACCCATGTCCCGCCGACGTCCGGGGTGACGTTCCAGTCCATCGACGGGCACGCCGGGTCGTTCCAGGCGGGGGACGGGTCCCCGGGACAGTAGTAGTAGTACCCCGTCGAGGTCGCGGAGCCGAACGACGGCGTCGTCCGGATGTTGAGCAGCACCTCCTGGGAATACGAGATCGTCACGGTCGTGCTCGCGGTGAGGGCGACCGGGCCCGTGAGGGACGGGGTTCCCGCGTACCGGTTCCCGTACCCGATCGAAAGGTTCGCGGAGAACGTCCAGTCGACGGGCACGCCCGCCGGGATACCGGAGACCGACAGCGTCGCCGGAGTGAGGCCGGACCGGAGATTCCCGAGGACGTCGGCCCACCAGGCCGAGCCGGTCGGGAGGCCGGATTCGGTGAACGAGAGGGTCACGCCGGTCCCCTGGAACAGGTGCGAGACGACGACCTGGCTGCCACCGAGGGTTCCGGGGAAGGTGCAGCCGTAGAAGCCGGCGCTCCCCCATCCGGGGCAACCGGCGGTCGTCCACGCCATCCAGAGTTCGCCGCCCACGACAAGGGCGGTCGCGTACTCGCCGTCGGGGGCCGTGGGGTTGTTGTACTGCCACGACCAGTTCTCCGAGACGAGGATCGGACCGGAGAACGTCGAGCCGTTGTCGGTCGACTGCCCGAACACCTCCTGCTCGGGGCCGCAGTTGGTCCCGTACGTCGGGGTCGGGGAACAGAGCGTGAAGTTCACGTAGGTGAACGCGAGGTCGACCGTGCCGTTCGCGTCGACCGCGATCGCCGGGTTGTAGCTCTCGGAAGGATAGTACGTACCGAAGAGGCCGTACCCGGTGGTCGCCGGAAGCGCGACGTGGGCGACCGACCAGCTGGCGCCCCCGTTGGACGAGTTGTCGACGTAGATCGTCTGCGAGTCGACCCAGGGGAAGCAGGGGGTCGCGGAGCAATTGCTGAGGATATCGCCCGCAGAGTACGCGACCACGAGCTGGCCGCTCGACGTCCCGTACGCGAGTTCGGGGGACGGGTCCTGGAACGAGTCGAACGCCCGGGGGATCGTCCCGCCGTTCGGCGCGACGACGACCGAGGGGGCGATCGTGGCGAGCGAGAACGAGGTCCCGTTGTTGGACGACTCGGCCGCGACGACGCTCGCGAACCACGCGCTCGCCAGGCAGGACGTCCCGAGGCAGCCGTACTGGGCCTCGTACGTGAAGTTCGTCGCGTAGGCGACGACCAGGTTGCCGTTCGGCAGAACGAGCGGGTTCGGGTTGATGGCGACGCGGAGACCGGTGCCGCCGGCCACGACGGGAAGGGTGGTCGGCGTCGTCGGCCAGGTCGACCCGCCGTTCGTCGAGGCGAGCAGCTCGACCGCGGCCGAGCCGGCAGGAACGCCGGCGACGAGGCCGGGGGCGGCCGTCACGTTCATCCACGTCACGTACACGGTCGACCCGACCGCCGTCACCCACGGTCGCTCCGCCGTGAAGGCGGAGGCGGTCAGCGCGGGGTTGTCGGAGACGTTGAGCGCCCGAGGGCTCGTCCAGGTCGTCCCGTTGTCGTAGCTTTCGGTCAGCATCAGACGGTCGGTGCTGACCGTGAACGACCCGGGTCCGAGCGCGAGGGAGTAGAGCGGGAACGTCGTGTTGAACGCGATGTAGACGAGGACGAGCGTTCCGTTCGCGAGGCTCGTCACGCTCGGCTCCCAGGCGTCCGGCTCGGCCTGCGCGACCGCGGTCGAGCACGACGAGGGGGCGCCAACGATCGCCGGAGCCGACCACGTCGTGCCTCCGTTCGTCGACGTCACCACCGCGACCTCGCTCTCCGCGTACGGGGTCGCCGCGGCACATGGGCTCGCGTTGGTCCAGGACGTGTAGGCGACCGCCATCGTGCCGTACGAGGTCCGGTTGATCGACGGGTCGTTCGAGACGTTGGCACACCCGGTCGAGAAGCAGGTCTCGGTGCCGGAGGTGGCGTTCGGAAGGAACGTGTTGTCGAAGAACACCCCACGGCCGGTGGCCGTTGGCCCCGAGGCGGGGTGGGCGTGGGCCGGGGCGGCCATCGTGGAGGGGACCGAGGTCGCGGCGTTACCGGCGAGACCCGCGGTCGAACCGCTCGCCGAGGGGGCCGCGAGAGGGACGGATACGACGAACAGCGCGGCGACGACGAGGGCGAGGATGGCGGGGGCGACCGGCGGCCCGCGCCGGGGCATCATTCGGACCCCCCGGCCGTCGCCGGCGGTCGGCCGCGGCGGGCGACGACGACCCCGACCGCGAGCCCGACCACCAGGCCGACGATGGCGAGACCGGCCTCGAGCGCCACGGACGGCGAGCTCGGAGACGATGTGGTCGAGATCGCCGAGGGGGCGGGCGCGAACGAGGCGACCTCCTCGACGGGGGCGAACACCCGGAGGGTGGGGCCCTGGTTCGTGCCGGAGTACGAGTCGTTGCCCGTTCCGGTCCATCCGACGAACGTGTCCGTTCCCGTCGGAGTGGCGTTCAGGGTGACGGAGTGGCCCGAGGCGACCCAACCCTGACCCGTGACCGTGCCCGACCCGACGCCCGACACCTCGACCCAATAACTCGCCGTGAAGGTCACCGGGACGCCGTCCGGTCCCCCCGAGACCTTCGTCGAGATCCCCGGAGCGGTCGGCTGGTAGAGGGCGCCGGTCGACGTGCCGCCGACCTCGGGGACCGAGTAGAGGTACGTGCCGTTCCGGACGTTCGGGACCACGATCGCCGGGGCCGTGCCGCCGTACGTCGTGCCGTTGAAGACCACGGTCCACGCGGTGCCGCTCGGCAGGGTCGCGCTCGCCGTGAACGTGACCGAGAACGTCGGCTGGGGGGCGGTGACACGGAGCGCGAACTCGGCGAGCTCCGTGACCGCTCCGGTCGGGCTCACCACGATCGTCCCCAGTGTGCCACTGACGCTTCCGGGGCCGGTGCCCACCCATCCGGCGAACGCGTAGTCGAAGTTCGGGGTCTCCTGGAACGTCGCGGCGCCGCCGGCGTCGACCCAGGTCACTCCCGGGACCGACCCGCCGCTGACCACGCCGCCGGACGTCTGGCTCACCGTCACTGCGTACTCCGTGTTGAACGCGACGACGAGGCCAGTCGTCACGCACGCCGTCGTCGGAGTGCCGGGGGCGGGCAGGAACTCGGTACCGGTGGAACCCCCGACAATCGGGACCGAGACCGAGTAGTCGCCGCGGCTCCCGGAGACGGCGCAGGAGTACAGGTCCGGTACAACGAAGCTCGCCGAAGTCGACGAGTATCCCACCCCGCCGAGGTAGACGGTCCAGCTGGTCCCGATCGGAAGACCGGTCTCATTCACCGTCAGGTTGAACCGGTTCTGCGGCTCGGGCACGAAGCTCGCGAACTCCTGGACCGGCCCCTGGAGGCTCAGGTGCGCGGTGAGGTTCATGCCGGTGTACAACCCGGCACCGATCCCGGTCCAGCCGCCCCACGTATACCCGCTCGACGGCGTCGCGGTAATCGTGGACGTCACGTTCGCGGCGACCCAGGTGGACGCCGCGGGCGGAGTGACCGCCCCCCCTGTCGATCGAAGGACCGACAGCTGGTAGGCGGCCGTGTAGTTCACGTCGTACGTCCCGCCGGTCGTCACATTGAGCGACGGCCCGAACGCCTGTGGCGCGAGCGCCGTCGTCCCGTTCGCAGAAACGACCGGCGCCGTCCCGACCAGGTACGTCCCCGGGCGGGTGGTCAGGTTGATCCACGGCGTGTTGGAGCTATAGGTCGTTCCGTTGAACGTGAGCTGCCAGGGAGAACCCGGGGTGACCCCGACCGCATGGAAGCTCACCGTTCCCGGCGTGGCCGACAGATTGACGAAGCTGAACGTCAGGTTGTCCTGGGCGACGAGAGGCACGAGCAGCGGATTCCCACCGGTCGATTGTCCGAAGTACGACCACCCGGAGGTGGACGACGTGGCGGTGATGTTCGTGATCGAATGCCCTCCGGTCTCAAGTCCTTGGACGACGGTGGGAGTGGTCCCCGCCGCGCCGTACCCCGTGCCGTCGAGGTCGAACGAATACGTGGAGCTTGCCGGGAGTCCGACCGGGAGGAACTCCTCCGAGTAGGTCCCGACGGCGAGGTCCCAGAGGGTCTCGTTGAACGGGCTACTGACCGTCAAGTTCGCGGAGTTCCCGGACCCGGTATACGAGCCGGCCCCGGTGCCGTTCCAGTAGCCAACGAACTGCTGGGTGTAGTAGTACGCGAACAAGAGCCCCGTCGGCGTTGGGCTCAGGTCGAAGGTGGTCCCTGAGGGGAGGTACCAGGGGAATACGTTCCCTCCCGTGTAGTAGTAGACAGCGCCGGCATAGAGCTCGGTTTCCCAATAGGCATCGTAGCCGTACTCCATTCCCGAGCCCTCATTCTCGAGCTCGATCGAGAGGTAGTAATCGTTCGGGCCGGGGGTGAACGTGACCCCGTAGAAGCTCGTGAAGTTGAACCAGACGGTGGTGGGGCCGAAGAACGTCGGGAACGTCGAGGTGCTGATCACCGGTTCGAGGAGGTCCCGGTAACCGATCGAGACCGCGGTCCCGGGCCAGGTGACGACCATCTGCTGGCCCACGGGGATCCCCGTGACGTTGACGCTCGCAGCGGTGGTCGTGTAGGTGCCGCCGTCGAGCGCGAACTCCCACGATGTTCCGTTGGCGAGCCCGGTCTCCTCGACCGTGAGCGTCGTGGTCGGCCCCGACCACGGCGAAGAGACCGAGAGGGTCACGACGAAGTCGTACGTCCCGGGGAAAACGTCGGTGAACCAACCGTCGGCGAGGGCGTAGGCGAACAGGGGCGAGCCGGACGCGGTGAATCCGACGCTGGCGTGGACGCCCATGTTGTGGTAGTACGCGAGGCCGTCGCTGCGGGTCGAGATGTAGATCAGCGTCGGGGAGGCGTACGAGATTCCGTTCGCGCTCGTCGCCACCCACTGGCTGTACGAGTTCGTCGCGAACCCGTTCCCGTACGCCTGGAACCCGGTGAGCTCCCCCCAGTTCAGGTAGGAGAACGTCAGGTAGACGACGCCGCCCGAGTACCCGATCGCGGGGTTGAACCACTGCTCGTCAATGAGGTTCTGCGCATCGGTCTGGTTGCTGAGCGGGGGAGAGACCTCCGACCAGGTCCAAGTCTGTCCCGAATCGGTCGATGCTCCGGCGTAGACGGCCACATGATTGTAGTTGTAGTAGTACGCCGGCGTCGAGGTCACGTTCCGGAATGGCGCGGCCTCCCATGCCACGTACACGTTCGCGCCGGTCCCCCAAGAGACCGAGGTCATGGGGGCGTCCTCGAAGAGGCCGCACAGCCCGGTCCCAGAGGGGCTGAACTGCGAGCACGAGTAGGGGGGTGCCGGGCCGTAGGGGCGGATGATCTCCCCCTGGGCCTTCGCGATCGTGTGGATTGGCGACCAGGTGGTCCCGTTCGTGTTCGAGGTGACGTCGACGACGTCCTCTCCGCTCGCGGCGTAGTAGCTGGCGTAGCAGTAGTTGATGCACGACCGGTTCGTGGCGTAGGCGACCGCGACCGTACCGGTCTTGCTGACCGCGATCGACCCGCCGATCGTGGTGTTGTTCTGCGAGGAGTTCTCGCCCGGAATCGTGTACGGTCCGTTCCAGGACGCGCCGTCGTTCGGCGAATAGAGGAGCTCCTCGGCGATGGGGGCTGCCCCGGAAAGGCCGCTGAGCGGCAGGATCGACGTCCCGTTCGAGATGTTCTGATAGAGAAGGTAGAGCGAGTTTCCGAACGAGGTGAGGACAGGGTTCGCGAAGTTCGAGCCGTTGGCGATCAGCGTCGCGTTGCCCCACGAGGTCCCGTTGTCGGTCGAGTTGACGATCGCGATCGCGGCGGTCGTCCGGTCCCACCACTGGAGCACGGGCGGGTTGGAGGAGAAGGCGGGGAGGATCATCTGCGCGGGGGTCGCGTTCGTGGTGATGTAGGCGCCCCAGAGGTGGGTGCCCGACACCGCGAACGTCGGCTCGAGCTGTTGGACGAAGTTGCACGCGCCGGCGGCCGTCGGCAGGAGCGTAGGGGTCCCGAACGAGGTGCCGTTGTCCGGGGAGACGGCGAACGCCACACGGGTCACGGTGTCGTTCGCGCTCGGGCAGCTCTCGAAGTTGGTCGAGTTGAGGGAGGTCAGGACGGAATAACCGACGCCGACCTGGGTGTTGGGAAGCTGCACCAGGGTCGGGTCTTGGGCCTGGACGTAACAGCCGGTCAAGCCGGCGAACGGATAGCAATCGGATTCGGAATACGGAATGTTCGAGATCGACGAGTCGTTCTGGTACGCCGAGAACTGGAGGCTCGTCGCGGGCCGAGCCGCCATCGGCGTGGAGGCCGCGGCGACGTGCGTCGGAGAATGCGGGGCCCCGACGGTGGAGAGGGCAGCGGCCCGGCCCGACGGGACCGTCGCGAGACCGCTGACCACGAGGACGGCGACCAGCAGGAGGGCCGAGAGAATTCGAGAACGGTACCCACGTCGGACGGAGTCGCGCATCGGCCGCGGAGTCGGGACCGCGAAGAAATACCTTTGGTACAAAGCCCAAGGACCAAGAATCCGCCGAGGACCAAGGCACGGACCCTAGAGACGCCTCGAACGAACGCTGAACTCCGGGGCCCGGTCGGGTCCGCGCCTCGGGACGCGGGAAGGGGTTCGGTCGGTTCGCGTGCGGAGTCTCCGCCTACGAGGCGTTCTCGTCGTACGCGTCGGTGGGGGGTGCTCCTTCCGGGGTGCTCCCCGGGCCGCTTCCCCCATACGTGTCGTCCATTGGCGCCTCGGACCCTCCGTCCGAGGCTCCTCCCGCCGTCCCGTCGTCGGCCGCCGGCGGCTTCCCGCCCCTCCGGCTTCCCACGATCAGGCCCACGACCAGTCCGACCACCAGCAGCACCGCCAGGATCCCCAGCGCCGGCACCTGTCCCGCCGTCGCGCTTCCCGACGAGTGCGTCTGGAAGATCGGCACGAACGTCGCCGACTCGTTCGTCGGCCCGCTCACCGTCACCGTCGGTCCGCTGTTCAGTCCCGAGTACGGCGCCGACGCGCCCGTCCCCGTCCCGTTCCAGCTCCCGAACGTGTAGCCCGTCGACGGCGTCGCGCTCAGCGTCTCCTGCGCCCCCGCTCCGACCCACGTCGTCCCGGCTCCCGTCACGGTCCCGCCCAGGCTCCCCGTCACCGTGAACGCGAACTCCTCCGAGAACGCCACGCTCGTCGTCCCGTTCGCCGTCACCGGCACCGGCGTCAGCGTCCCCGGCACATACCGGGTCCCGGGTCCCACATACACCGCCGGCACCACCAGCGTGTACGTCCCGTTCAACCCCGTCAGGTTCAGGCTCGCCGACGGTCCCGCCGCGCTCGCGTTCCCCGTGCTCACCGACACGTTCCACGCCACGTCGCTCGGCAGTCCCGTCTCCGTCACCGTCAGCCAGAACACCGCCGGCGCCGGGAACACACGATACTCGAACGCCGCGCTCTCCCAGACCGGGCCCGCCACGGTCACCATGATCGTCGGCGTCATCCCCGCCACCGACCCGTTCCCGCTCGCGTTCCATCCGACGAACTTGTAGTGATACGACGGCGACGCCGTCAGCGTCGCCTCCGTCCCCGCCACCACCCACGACGACCCGAGCGCCACCGGGCCCAGCGAACTCGTCACCAGTCCGTCCGGCGTGCTCGCCACCGTCAGCACATACTGCGTCGTGAAATTGACCTGGATCGCCCCGTTCGACCCGACCGTCAGCATCCCGCCGGTCCCCGGCACGAACGACGAGTTCCACGACGTCGGCACCCAACGGGTCCCGTTCGACCCCGCCGAATACGCCACCGCCGCCGAGAACGCATACATCCCTCCGGACAGGTTCCCGATCTGCAACTCGTCCCCCATCCCCGTATACGCCGTCGTCCCCAGCGTGAACGTGAATCCCACCGACGTCGGCAGTCCCACCGCGTCGACCGTCACGTTCCACGTCGGCAACGGGATCGGCCGGAACGTCGCAAGCTCGCTCACCGGCGCGTTCGGGTGGATCGTCGCCGTCGCGTTGTCCGCCTGCGCCGTCGTCGTCCCTCCCGCTCCCACGCCCGTCCAGTCCAGGAAGTAGTACCCCGCATCCGCCGTCGCCGTCAGGGCTACCGCCGCTCCGTTCTCGACCCACCGACTCGCCGGCGTCACGTTCCCGCCCGTGCTCGCCGACACCGTCAGCCAGAACATCGGAGAATACGTCACATACACGTGCGCCGACCCGTTGAACCAGAACGCGTCCGGCAACGTCGTCGTGTTCTGCCACGTCAGGTTCACCACATACGGGAACACCGACACCGACGACGCGTAGTACCCGACCCCGCCTTCCGTATACACGTCCGACCCGTTCAGGCTCAGCAGCGTCCCGCCCGGAACTCCCACCGTCAGGTTCCCGGCCGTCACCGCATACGACGCGTTCCCCACGTCCGCCGACCACACCGTTCCGTTCGGTAGGCCGAGCGCCGTGAAGTTCGCCCCAAACGCCACCGTCGTCGGGTTCACCAGCGCATACGTCACCTGCACCAGCGTCTGCGCCGGCTCCTTCACCGGCGACGCCGGCGTCGTCGTCGGCACCCAGTACAGACCCGTCGTTCCGTCCGGAACCGTCCACACCGTATACTGCACCGCCGTCTGACCCGTCGACTCGTTCAGCCACGCGTCCGTCGAACTCGCGCTCAACGTCCCGTTCGCCGTCGAGTTCACCACCACCGTCGCTCCCCACGTCGTCCCCGACGGCAATCCCGTCTCGTGGAACGTCAGCGGATACCCATACGCCGAGTAGCAGTACAACGTGCCGCTGAACCCGTCGCAATACCCGGTGAAGAAGAAGTTCGCGGTCTCATTGACCGGCGACGTGCTCACCGTTACCGCGATCGTGGTGTAGTTGGAGCTCACCGAGCCGGTCCCCGTTCCCGTCCACGACACCCACGTCAGGTTGTAGTAGAAACAGAACGCCGTGCACGAGATCGCCTGCGGGGCGACCACGAGGGTCACCGACGAGTTCACCGGGACCCAGTAGACCCCGGGCAACGGGGTCATCGAGTACGTCCCCTCGTTGTAGCCGGCGGTGACGTAGTACGTGTCAATCGGCGGGTTGATGAACACGCTCAACTGCACAAATTCCTGGAAGGTGAAATCGAGCGTTGCCGATGCCGGGAACGTTGTGGGAGGCACCGGGTTCGTGGCGTTCGCAATCGACTCCCAGGTGAGTCCGTAGGTGAAGTTCACCCAGGGGACCGACCAGGTACATCGGCTCGGCCGGGGGAACGCCGCTCACGACGAGGGTCGTGCCGGCGGGGGCTTGCCGAACGTTGCCGAGGAGCTCGGCGGCCCAGGAACTGGACGAAGTGAGGTTCCACTCTCGGAAGGAGAGGGAGATCCCGAGCCCGGAGTAGAGCCATGAGACGACGACGGTCGTGTTCGGTTCGGGAGAATACGGGTCCCCGTAGTCGCAATACGTCGCCGTGGATCCGGAAGGGCACTCCGAGTTCGTCCAGGCGAAGTAGACCGTGCCGGAGGGAGCGGTCGCCGCCGACTCGTACTCGCCCGTGTACGCGTAGTCGTTGGGCGGGATGAAGTACGCCGAGACCACGAACGGACCGTTCCACGACGTCCCATTGTTCGTCGAGTTCGCGTACTCCTGCTGGTAGGCGCCGCACTCGAGGTACCCGGCGACGGTCGAACAGATCGAGTCGTTGTAGAGCTGGAAGGTGAGCTGCGCGGTGCCGTTCTGGTCGACGACGATGGTGGGGTAGTACTCCGCGTTTCCCGTGCCACCGTACGGGTCGACGAGGTTCCCGACCTCCTCCGGGGTTGACCAGTTGACGCCGAGGTTGGAGGAGTTCTGGAACGCGATGACGTCCTCGTACTCATCGGTGTAGCAATAGGTCACGGTGCCGTAGTCGTAGCAGAAATCGCCGACGGACAGGGTATTGTAGACCAGGTCGACCTGGTGGTGGACGCCGTCCCAGGCCAGCTGGGGAGCGATGCCACCGAACGGCCCATAGTAGCTCCCGGAACCGTCGTAATAGTCGAAGGGGACGTTCCGTGCCGCGACATTGACGGTCCAGTTCCCGGTTCCGCCGGTCGCGTTCGCCACGATCACATCTTGCGTGTAGATGCCGTACGCGCACCCGGTCGGCTGGCAGTAGGTGTTCTGGTACCCGAGGCCGGTGCCGTACGTGACGTACACCTGGCCGTTCGAGGCGGCGTACACGAACGGGTTCACCGAGAAGCTCGTCTGGTAGGAGCCGTACACGGGATTCCCGCCGTCTCCGATCGACGGGAAGAGGATCGGGGAGCTCCAGTTGGCTCCCCCGTTCGTCGACTCCACAAAGTTGATCCCCGAGGAGAACGGCATCGCCGCGGAGCAAGTTTCCTGGTCGGAGAGGTTCTCCCAGGCGAGGTAGAGGGAGTTCCCGTACGCCGCGATCCACGGGCGGTAGGCCGGCCAGCCATTGCCGACGCAATTGCCATCGACGGCGTTCGCATTGTACGTCTGATTGAGCACGAGGGGGGTGGTCCAGGTCGATCCTCCGTTGTAGCTCTCCTGGACGACGAGCGCGGTGTACGGCATTTCGTACGGGTAGATGTCCGGGGCGTACGGTTTGGAACAGTAGTAGTACGGGCACGAGCCGACGCTGAACATGGTATACGTCACGACGAGCGTGCCGTTCGAGAGGCTCGTCAGCGACGGTTCCCACGCGTCGGAAAGATTCTGCGCCTCACTGCAGTTCTGGTTCCCGAGGTAGACGATCGGCGACCAGCTCAGGCCCCCGTTCGAGGAGCCCTGGAACGCAACGTCGAGCGTGGTGTTGTTCGAGATGTTGAAGACGCTCGGGCAGTTCGTGTAGTTCGTGAACGCCGTGAACGCGACGCCGATCTCGCCCGTCGAGGTCACGTTGATCGACGGATCGAACGTCGTGTTCGGGCACGTCCCCGTCGGATAGAAATAGTACGATTTGAAGCACGACAGGTTCGAGGCGCTCGGCAACGAGAGGTTCGTTCCCTGCAAGAACGTGCCGCGACCAGTGGCGGAGGGCGCGCCGGCCGAGTGCGGGCTCAGCTTGAGTCCGCTCGATGCCGCTCCGCTCCCGGACACCACCGGGCTCGTCACCTGGGTCGTCTTCGCCGGCGTCACCGCCGTCGCCGCGCTCGCCGACGCCCCCGTCGGTCCGGTCGGAACTCCGCTCGCCGACGCCCCGGGCAATCCGTACAACGCGAGCGCCGAGCTCACCAGGATCAGCACGACCGCGACCGCCCCCAGGACCCGCCGCTCGTTCCCCCGGCGTCCCGTCGGCTTCGCCATCGTCGTCGCTCTACGCTCCGTCTCCGCCCGTTCCGAATTGCTCATGGTGAACCTCCAGCCGTCGTCCCGGCTCCCCCGCCGCTACTTCCCGGGGACTCCCCCGTCCACGGGGTCACCGGTCCCGGCGACCCCCCGACGGCTCGGCCCGCAGCCGGCGCACCGCGATCCCCACGATCAGTCCGACCAACAGTCCGACCACACCGAGGATCGCCCACGTCGACCCGCTCGACCACACGCTCGTCACCGTCGTCACCGCCGGCGCCACGGGCGCGAACGTCGCGAACTCCGTCAACGGTCCGTTCACCGTCAGCGTCGTCGTCGACAGGTTCCCGGTGTAGTTCCCGTCCCCCGTCCCCGTCCAGTTCACGAACGTCTCGCCCAAGTTCGCCGTCGCGTTCAGCGTCAACGAGGTCCCTTCCGACTGCCAGCCGCTCGACGGGGCCTCCGTCCCTCCCGTCGACCCGCCGATCGTCACCCAGAACACCGGCTTCCCGAACCCCACCGGCTGCGTCCCGTTCCCGCTCACCGTCACCGGGAGCGTCGTCGCCGTCGGCGACCACTTCGTCAGCCCGTTCGCCGCCGTCGCTCCGCTCACCGTCGCCGTGTACGAGCCGGGCGCCAAGCCGCTCACGAGGATCGTCGGTCCGTTCCCGCCGTAGTTCCCCGTCCCGATGTGGACGCTCCACGACGTCCCCGTCGGGAACGCCACCGACGACTTGAACGTCTCCGTGTACACCGGATGCAGAGTCGGGGGCAACGGCACGAACGTCGCGAACTCGGTCACGGGTCCGCCGACCGAGATCGGCGGGCTCAGCGAACTGCCCGTGTACGACCCCGTCCCCGTCCCGTTCCATCCGCCGAAGACGTACCCCGTCCCCGCGTGCGCCTCGAGCTGCACCGTGTCCGTCGGGTTCGCCCACAACGACGTGTTCGTCACCGTCGTCCCGTCCGCCAGGTACGCCGTCCCTCCGGACGTCGTCGAGACCGCCACCCGATACTGCGGCGTGAACGTCAGCGGCTGCACCAACCCTCCGTCCGTGCAGAAGCTCGCCGGCGGGTTCACCGCCACATACCGCGTCGTCCCCGTGTCGTTGTCATACGCGACCCCGACCGACTCGTGATACTGCCCCGTCGTCCCCGCCGCGCACGACAAGAGGTCCGACACCAGCAACTGCGTCGAGTTCGACGAGTATCCGACCCCGTTCAGGCTCACCGTCCACCACGCCCCGGTCGTGATCCCCGTCTCCTGGAACGTCACGTTGAACCGCGCCGACGGCAACGGATAGAAGCTCGCCGACTCCGTGATCGCCCCGTTCGCCGTCACCGACGCCGTCAGGTTCGACCCCGTGTACGAGCCCGTTCCCGTTCCCGTCCACCCGCCGAACGCATACCCGCTCGACGCCCCCGCCGTGTACGTCGCGGCCGTCCCGGACGCCAGCCAGTGGTTCCCCGCTCCGCTCACCGACCCGCCCTCGCCCGCCACCACGTCCACGCGATACGCCGACGCATACGCGATGTCCACCGTCGTTCCCGTCGTCACCGACACCGTCGAACCCGTCCCGACCGGCGCGTAGCCGACCGACGCGTTCGCCGCCACCGCCGGACCGACCTCCCAGGGGAACGTCCCCGGCCGCGTCGACACGTTCAACCATGGCGTCGACGAACTGTAGTACGTCCCGTTGAACTCCACCGACCAGACCGTCCCGGTCCCGATCCCGCTCGCCTGGAACGTCACCGTCCCCACCGGGGACGCCACGTTCACATACGCAAAGTCGAACCCGACCGTCGGCTCCGCCGGAACCACCACCACGTTCGACCCGCCCGGGATCCAGCCGAAATATTCCCAGCCGGCCGTCGACGACGTCGCCGTGATGTTCGTGACCGTATACCCGCCCGTCCCCGTCCCCGGCACATACGTCCAGTTCGACGAGGGAGTGCTATACGTCGACCCGCCGAACGAGAACGAGTAGTTCGACGTCGACGGCAACCCCGTCGCGTAGAACCCCTCCGTGTAGACACCATACGAACCCGCCCACGCCGTCTCGTTCACCGGACCGGTCAGGGTGAGATTGAGCAGGACGCCGACGCCCGTGTAGCTGCTGTTCCCCGTTCCGTTCCAGTAGGTGATCGGCGGCTCGCCGTACGACTGGAATTGGAACGTCTCGTTTTCCGGGAAGTACCACGGGAACGCCGGGTAGGGGTTCGAGTAGCCGTTGCCCGAGTAGAGGTCGTAGTACCTGGGTCGAGGTGTCGATGTAGATCTCCGCGTACGGGACGTACGACGGCTCGATCCAGAATTCGACCCCGTACTCCGCGGTATAGTTCACGTCCACGAGCTGCGGGGCGCTAAAATGGGTGTAGCTCGGCACCGAGAGCTCGGACGCGTAGATCTGGCGGTATCCGCCCGATTGCGGGAGGACGCCGAGCGAGATGTCCACGTTGATCGGGACGTTCGTCACGTTGATCGCCGACTGGTTCGTGCCGAGGATGTACCCGGCGACCGTGATCCCCCAGGTCGTCCCGGCCGAGAGGTTCTGCTCCACGAACGTGACGTTCGTGGTCGGGCCGGTGTAGGCGTAGCCGATGCTCACGTTCGCGTAGTAGGTGTAGGCATAGTTGTACCCGGTGCCGTTGTAGCCCAGATAATCGAACGAGTACTTCCCCGGAAGGGTGGTGGCGGTGACCGGCGTTCCGCCATTAGCGATGGCGACCGACGATTCCCAACCTTGGAATCCGGACTCGATATAGAACGAATACTCGAGCGAGGCGAGGGCCGAATAGGTTCCCGACCAGTTCGTCCCGGTGCTCGAGCTTGCCACCCACGAGCTCGCCGACTGGTAGAACTGGCTGCACGGCGCGGAGTAGCAGTACGACTCGTTCAGCCAAACGTAGGCGATGTACGCGGTCGACCCGGACACGGCGATCCCGGGGGAGTAGACCTGGTCGTAGTTCGACGTGGAGTACTCGGCGTGGACGACCGAGTCGGTCCAGTTCGCCCCGCCGTTCGCGGAGTAAGCGGCGAAGACGCCCGAATATTCCCAGTTGTAGTACGGGATCGACGTCGATTTGACGAACGTCCCCGCGTACGCGATGTAGATCCCTTGCCCGTTCGCGGTGAACGCGATCGCCGTCTGGGGCGTGGCCATCCAGGGAAACTCGAACTGGTAGTAGTACCGGTCGTTGTAGTTCTCGTACGAGTAGGACTCTCCGGTCCAATTCCCGGCGACGACGGGGGCCGACCAGGTGGACCCGCTGTTCGCCGACTCCGAGAATACGATCTGGTCGGCGTAATCGGAGTACGGGTATAGCGGGTAGTAGCAGTACTGGACGCACGAGCGGTTCGATGCGTACGCGACCGCGACGGCTCCCGTCGCGTTCACCGCGATGCTCGGGTCCGTCGACCAGTTGCCCATGCTCGCGTTGAGGCCGGGGAGAACGACCGGCGACTTCCAGGTGAGTCCGCCCGTCGTCGAGGTCGCGACGTCGACCGAGAGCGCCGGGACCGACGTGTAGCTTCCCCCCGGATAGAGGGCGGACCCGTTGTTCGTGAAGATGTAGGCCACGTAGATCGTCGCCCCGAACACAGCGATCTGCGGCCGCTCGGCGTACGTGACGTGCGGGATCTCCGTGACGGTGCTCCAGGTCGTGCCATTGTTGGAGGAATGGACGAACCCGATCGCATCCCCGTCGGGCTGGCTCAGGTCCGGCGGGAAATCGGGCTGGTCGCCGTACGGGGCGGTCGAGTTCTGCGTCTGGTTGGAGAGGATGTAGGCTCCGTAGACGTTCCCGCCGACCCCGGCGGCGAACGTCGGCTGGGACTCCGACGGCCACCGGCACGAATTGCTCAGGAGGACCGTCGGCGTGCTCCACGACGAGGCGTTGGCGAGCGAGTGGGACCAGGCGATGCTGGTCACCGTCCACGTCGAGAGGGCGGTGAGGTTGCAGATCGGACCCTGCGTCGTGTAGATCGAGTACCCGACCCCGAGGTGACCGTTGCCGAGGTGGACGATCGACGGACTCTGGGTCTCCGGGTAACGGTCCTGGTAGCTGTAATTGTAGAACGTCGAGAGGTAGGTTTGGTTCCAGCAAGGGATGTCCTTGGTCGCCGCCGCGGGCATCGTCACCGACGAGAAGACCGGGCCGATCGTCGCATTTGTCACGCCGCTCGGAGGAGGGGCGGCCCTCGGAGGAGAAGTAGGAGCGACCGCGACCGGAACGGGTCCGGCGTGCGCCGGACTGGCGAGCGGTGCGGGAGCCACCGTCGCTCCCACGAGCGGGACCGCCGAGGCAAGGAGCCCCAGGATTACGGCCACAATGACCCAGTTTCGAACTCGGCGCGTGCGCCCGGTGGGAACCCGGCCGGCCATAGGAGGCATGCGAAGTACCCTGTTAAAAACCTCTAGAGAGCCGCCACGTCAGTAGAACGACCGAGCCCCCTTCGACCGGGATTCCCGGCCGGCGCGGTCGGGACCGGGTCTTGAGCGAGGCTTCTCGGGTCGGGAAGAGGTTCGCGACGGCTGCGGGTTTGCCCTAGGGGGTGTTCTCGTCGTACGCGTCGGTGGGGGGTGCTCCTTCCGGGGTGCTCCCCGGGCCGCTTCCCCCATACGTGTCGTCCATTGGCGCCTCGGACCCTCCGTCCGAGGCTCCTCCCGCCGTCCCGTCGTCGGCCGCCGGCGGCTTCCCGCCCCTCCGGCTTCCCACGATCAGGCCCACGACCAGTCCGACCACCAGCAGCACCGCCAGGATCCCCAGCGCCGGCACCTGTCCCGCCGTCGCGCTTCCCGACGAGTGCGTCTGGAAGATCGGCACGAACGTCGCCGACTCGTTCGTCGGCCCGCTCACCGTCACCGTCGGTCCGCTGTTCAGTCCCGAGTACGGCGCCGACGCGCCCGTCCCCGTCCCGTTCCAGCTCCCGAACGTGTAGCCCGTCGACGGCGTCGCGCTCAGCGTCTCCTGCGCCCCCGCTCCGACCCACGTCGTCCCGGCTCCCGTCACGGTCCCGCCCAGGCTCCCCGTCACCGTGAACGCGAACTCCTCCGAGAACGCCACGCTCGTCGTCCCGTTCGCCGTCACCGGCACCGGCGTCAGCGTCCCCGGCACATACCGGGTCCCGGGTCCCACATACACCGCCGGCACCACCAGCGTGTACGTCCCGTTCAACCCCGTCAGGTTCAGGCTCGCCGACGGTCCCGCCGCGCTCGCGTTCCCCGTGCTCACCGACACGTTCCACGCCACGTCGCTCGGCAGTCCCGTCTCCGTCACCGTCAGCCAGAACACCGCCGGCGCCGGGAACACACGATACTCGAACGCCGCGCTCTCCCAGACCGGGCCCGCCACGGTCACCATGATCGTCGGCGTCATCCCCGCCACCGACCCGTTCCCGCTCGCGTTCCATCCGACGAACTTGTAGTGATACGACGGCGACGCCGTCAGCGTCGCCTCCGTCCCCGCCACCACCCACGACGACCCGAGCGCCACCGGGCCCAGCGAACTCGTCACCAGTCCGTCCGGCGTGCTCGCCACCGTCAGCACATACTGCGTCGTGAAATTGACCTGGATCGCCCCGTTCGACCCGACCGTCAGCATCCCGCCGGTCCCCGGCACGAACGACGAGTTCCACGACGTCGGCACCCAACGGGTCCCGTTCGACCCCGCCGAATACGCCACCGCCGCCGAGAACGCATACATCCCTCCGGACAGGTTCCCGATCTGCAACTCGTCCCCCATCCCCGTATACGCCGTCGTCCCCAGCGTGAACGTGAATCCCACCGACGTCGGCAGTCCCACCGCGTCGACCGTCACGTTCCACGTCGGCAACGGGATCGGCCGGAACGTCGCAAGCTCGCTCACCGGCGCGTTCGGGTGGATCGTCGCCGTCGCGTTGTCCGCCTGCGCCGTCGTCGTCCCTCCCGCTCCCACGCCCGTCCAGTCCAGGAAGTAGTACCCCGCATCCGCCGTCGCCGTCAGGGCTACCGCCGCTCCGTTCTCGACCCACCGACTCGCCGGCGTCACGTTCCCGCCCGTGCTCGCCGACACCGTCAGCCAGAACATCGGAGAATACGTCACATACACGTGCGCCGACCCGTTGAACCAGAACGCGTCCGGCAACGTCGTCGTGTTCTGCCACGTCAGGTTCACCACATACGGGAACACCGACACCGACGACGCGTAGTACCCGACCCCGCCTTCCGTATACACGTCCGACCCGTTCAGGCTCAGCAGCGTCCCGCCCGGAACTCCCACCGTCAGGTTCCCGGCCGTCACCGCATACGACGCGTTCCCCACGTCCGCCGACCACACCGTTCCGTTCGGTAGGCCGAGCGCCGTGAAGTTCGCCCCAAACGCCACCGTCGTCGGGTTCACCAGCGCATACGTCACCTGCACCAGCGTCTGCGCCGGCTCCTTCACCGGCGACGCCGGCGTCGTCGTCGGCACCCAGTACAGACCCGTCGTTCCGTCCGGAACCGTCCACACCGTATACTGCACCGCCGTCTGACCCGTCGACTCGTTCAGCCACGCGTCCGTCGAACTCGCGCTCAACGTCCCGTTCGCCGTCGAGTTCACCACCACCGTCGCTCCCCACGTCGTCCCCGACGGCAATCCCGTCTCGTGGAACGTCAATGGATACCCATACGCCGAGTAGCAGTACAACGTGCCGCTGAACCCTTCACAGTACCCCGTGAAGAAGAAGTTCGCCGTCTCGTTGATGGGCGACAGCCCAACGGTCACGCTGATCGTGGTGTAGTTGGAGCTCACCGAGCCGACGCCGATCCCGGTCCACGACACCCACGTCAGGTTGTAGTAGAAGCAGAACGCCGTGCACGAGATCGCCTGCGGAGCCACGACGAGGGAGACCGTTGAATTCACCGGGACCCAATAGACCCCGGGCAACGGGGTCATCGAGTACGTCCCCTCGTTGTAGCCGGCGGTGACGTAGTACGTGTCGATGGGCGGGTTGATGAACACGCCGAGCTCCACGAACTCCTGGAAGGTGAACGAGAGCGTCGTCGAGGAGGGGAACGACGCCGGCGGCACCGGATTGGTCGCGGACGGGATCGCTTCCCACGTCGTCCCGTAACTGACATTCACCCAGGGAACATCCCAGAGGAGACGCTCCGTGGTGGGAACACCGGAAACGACGAGGTCGGTCCCGGCGGGCGCCTGGCGGTAATTCCCCAGAAGAGTGGCCGACCACGACGCGGACGTGGAGAGGTTCGTTTCATGGAACGTCAACGTCACGCCCGGTCCCGTGAACAGCCAGGAGACCGTCACGTTCGTTTCGGGCGCCGTACCGTACGGATCCCCATAGTCGCAGTACGTGTAGACAGTGGCGGAGAGTCCGGGGCACTGGGAGTTCGTCCACGCGAAGTACGTCGTATCGGACGGGGCGACGGCGATCGTCTCGTACTCGCCCAGGTAAGCATAGTCCGTCGGCGGGATGAACCAGGGCGAAACAACGACCGGTCCATTGAAGGATGAGCCATTGTTCGTCGTGTTGAAGTACACTTGTCCATACTCACCACAGTAGGAATATCCGCCGATCACCGAGCAGAGGCTCTCGTTGTAGAACTCGAGCGTGATCTGCGCCGTTCCGTTGTTGTCTACGGCGATCGCAGGGTAATACTCGAAGTTCTCGGGCCCGGAATACGGGTCGACGAGGTTCCCGATCTGCTCGGGGGCCGACCAGTTGGCGCCCTGGTTCGAGGAGTTCGTGAACGCCCCGGCCTCCTCGTACTCGTTCGTGTAGCAGTAGTTGTAGGTCGGCGATGTGTAGCAGAAGGTGCCGATCTCGAGCGAGTCGTAGACCACGTACAATTGACCATTGAGCCCGTTGTAGGCGATCTGCGGGGCGATTCCGGGGAACTCGCTGTAGTAGCTGCCGGACCCGCTGTAATAATCAAACGGTGTGTTCTTGGCCGCGGTCTGGACGGTCCAGCTGCCGGTCCCACCGGTGGCGTTCGCCACCATGACGTCCATGGTTGTGACCCCATACGGGTAGCAGCCCGACGGTTGGCAGTATGATTGCTGGTAGGAGAGCCCAGTCGCGTACGCCACGTAGACCTGCCCGTTCGAGGCCGCAAGGACGAACGGATTCACCGAGTAGTTCGTCGGGTTTTGGTTGAACAGCTCGTTCCCGCCATCGCCGATCGTGGGGAACTGGACCGGCGCACTCCACGTGGTTCCGCCATTCGTCGACGAGACGAAGTTGACGCCTGCGGAGTACAGACCCCCGAACGTGCACGGTTCGGTGGATGAGATGTTCTCCCAAGCGAGGTACACCGAGTTGCCGAACGCCGCGATGGACGGACGGTAGGCCGGCCACTCCGCGCCCGAGGAGCAGTAGGGGCCGCTCAGCGCGCTGGCGTCGTACGTCGAGTTCACGACCTGTGGCGCGGTCCAGGTCGTCCCGCCGTTGTAGCTCTCCTGAACGATGAGGTTGTCGTACACCATGTCGTACGAGTAGAAGTCCGGTGCGTACGACTGGTAGCAGTAGTAGTAGGGACAAACGTAATCGCTGAATTCGATGTAGGCCACGACGAGCGTTCCGTTCGTGAGGCTCGTCAGCGATGGTTGCCACGCCTCTGTGTAGTTCGCGGCCGCACTGCAGTTCTGGTTCCCCAGATAGACCGGACTCGTCCAGGTCAGGCCCCCGTTGGTGGACCCTTGGAACGCCACGTCCATCGTGGAGTTGTTGAAGATTCCGGGAACCGTCGGGCAGTTCGTGTAGTTCACGAACGAGGTGAACGCGACGCCGATCTCGCCCGTCGAGGTCACGTTGATCGACGGGTCGAACGTCGTGTTGAAACACATGGGGCTCGGGTAGTAGTAGACCTTCGTGCAACTCACGTTCGACGCGGCGGGCTGGGAAAGGTTCGCGCTCACGAAGAACGTCCCGCGGCCGCTGGCAACGGAGCCTCCGGCCGAGTGCGGGCTCAGCTTGAGTCCGCTCGATGCCGCTCCGCTCCCGGACACCACCGGGCTCGTCACCTGGGTCGTCTTCGCCGGCGTCACCGCCGTCGCCGCGCTCGCCGACGCCCCCGTCGGTCCGGTCGGAACTCCGCTCGCCGACGCCCCGGGCAATCCGTACAACGCGAGCGCCGAGCTCACCAGGATCAGCACGACCGCGACCGCCCCCAGGACCCGCCGCTCGTTCCCCCGGCGTCCCGTCGGCTTCGCCATCGTCGTCGCTCTACGCTCCGTCTCCGCCCGTTCCGAATTGCTCATGGTGAACCTCCAGCCGTCGTCCCGGCTCCCCCGCCGCTACTTCCCGGGGACTCCCCCGTCCACGGGGTCACCGGTCCCGGCGACCCCCCCGACGGCTCGGCCCGCAGCCGGCGCACCGCGATCCCCACGATCAGTCCGACCAACAGTCCGACCACACCGAGGATCGCCCACGTCGACCCGCTCGACCACACGCTCGTCACCGTCGTCACCGCCGGCGCCACGGGCGCGAACGTCGCGAACTCCGTCAACGGTCCGTTCACCGTCAGCGTCGTCGTCGACAGGTTCCCGGTGTAGTTCCCGTCCCCCGTCCCCGTCCAGTTCACGAACGTCTCGCCCAAGTTCGCCGTCGCGTTCAGCGTCAACGAGGTCCCTTCCGACTGCCAGCCGCTCGACGGGGCCTCCGTCCCTCCCGTCGACCCGCCGATCGTCACCCAGAACACCGGCTTCCCGAACCCCACCGGCTGCGTCCCGTTCCCGCTCACCGTCACCGGGAGCGTCGTCGCCGTCGGCGACCACTTCGTCAGCCCGTTCGCCGCCGTCGCTCCGCTCACCGTCGCCGTGTACGAGCCGGGCGCCAAGCCGCTCACGAGGATCGTCGGTCCGTTCCCGCCGTAGTTCCCCGTCCCGATGTGGACGCTCCACGACGTCCCCGTCGGGAACGCCACCGACGACTTGAACGTCTCCGTGTACACCGGATGCAGAGTCGGGGGCAACGGCACGAACGTCGCGAACTCGGTCACGGGTCCGCCGACCGAGATCGGCGGGCTCAGCGAACTGCCCGTGTACGACCCCGTCCCCGTCCCGTTCCATCCGCCGAAGACGTACCCCGTCCCCGCGTGCGCCTCGAGCTGCACCGTGTCCGTCGGGTTCGCCCACAACGACGTGTTCGTCACCGTCGTCCCGTCCGCCAGGTACGCCGTCCCTCCGGACGTCGTCGAGACCGCCACCCGATACTGCGGCGTGAACGTCAGCGGCTGCACCAACCCTCCGTCCGTGCAGAAGCTCGCCGGCGGGTTCACCGCCACATACCGCGTCGTCCCCGTGTCGTTGTCATACGCGACCCCGACCGACTCGTGATACTGCCCCGTCGTCCCCGCCGCGCACGACAAGAGGTCCGACACCAGCAACTGCGTCGAGTTCGACGAGTATCCGACCCCGTTCAGGCTCACCGTCCACCACGCCCCGGTCGTGATCCCCGTCTCCTGGAACGTCACGTTGAACCGCGCCGACGGCAACGGATAGAAGCTCGCCGACTCCGTGATCGCCCCGTTCGCCGTCACCGACGCCGTCAGGTTCGACCCCGTGTACGAGCCCGTTCCCGTTCCCGTCCACCCGCCGAACGCATACCCGCTCGACGCCCCCGCCGTGTACGTCGCGGCCGTCCCGGACGCCAGCCAGTGGTTCCCCGCTCCGCTCACCGACCCGCCCTCGCCCGCCACCACGTCCACGCGATACGCCGACGCATACGCGATGTCCACCGTCGTTCCCGTCGTCACCGACACCGTCGAACCCGTCCCGACCGGCGCGTAGCCGACCGACGCGTTCGCCGCCACCGCCGGACCGACCTCCCAGGGGAACGTCCCCGGCCGCGTCGACACGTTCAACCATGGCGTCGACGAACTGTAGTACGTCCCGTTGAACTCCACCGACCAGACCGTCCCGGTCCCGATCCCGCTCGCCTGGAACGTCACCGTCCCCACCGGGGACGCCACGTTCACATACGCAAAGTCGAACCCGACCGTCGGCTCCGCCGGAACCACCACCACGTTCGACCCGCCCGGGATCCAGCCGAAATATTCCCAGCCGGCCGTCGACGACGTCGCCGTGATGTTCGTGACCGTATACCCGCCCGTCCCCGTCCCCGGCACATACGTCCAGTTCGACGAGGGAGTGCTATACGTCGACCCGCCGAACGAGAACGAGTAGTTCGACGTCGACGGCAACCCCGTCGCGTAGAACCCCTCCGTGTAGACACCATACGAACCCGCCCACGCCGTCTCGTTCACCGGACCGGTCAGGGTGAGGTTCATCTCCACGCCTCCCCCAGTGTAACTACCGACCCCAGTCCCGTTCCAGTAGGTCACGGGGGGCTCGCCGTCCGACTCCACGAGGACCGTGGTGTTTCCCGGGAAGTACCAGGGTTGCGACGGGTAGAAGTAGGGCGGGTAGCCGTCTTCGGAGTAGGTGTAGTAGAACGAGGTCGCCGTGTCGATGTAGACCTCGACAAACGGAACAAAACTTGGTTCGATCGCGAACTGAACCGCGTACTCAATCGAATAGTTCACGTCCACGAGCGCCGGTCCGGTGAACACGTAGTAATCCGGAATACTGAGTGCCGACGATTCGATTACCCCATACCCCGCGCCCTGGGAGAGGACCGAAACGTCCACACCGACGTTCAGTGGGATTGCCGAGATGTTGATGGTGGTCCCGTTCGTCTGCGTCGAGTACCCATCGACGGAGACCCCCCATGTGGTGCCCGCGGTCAGGTTGTGCTCGGTGAACTGGGCGTACGTCGTCGGTCCATTGAACACGTAGCCGATCGAGATGTTCTGCGGGAAAAAGAAGTCGTACTCGTAGATGCCGAGCGACCCGTTGTAGGCGTACGTGTCGGTCTCCTGACCGGGAAGTACGGTCGCCGTGACGGGTGAGCCGCTCGTGGTGAAGGCGACCGAGGACGTCCACCCCTGCTGGATGTAGGCGGTGCTAAGATAGCTCATCCGGGAGACTCCCGTGTAGGTGCTCGACCAGTTGACTCCGTTCGTCGACGAGGCGATCCACGAGCTGTACCCGTGGAGGAATGGGGAGCACACAATGGTCGCGCAATTCGTATCGTTCGCCCAAACGTAGGCGAGGTAGACGGTGCCCCCGGAGTAGGCGATCGCCGGCGAGTAGACGTTGTCGTACGATGAGGTGCTCGGCGACGCCTCGACCGTCGAGTCGGTCCACGTCGAGCCGCCATTCGTCGAGACCGCGGCAAACACCCCGGAGTACTCCCAGTTGTAGTACGTGACCGTGGTGGACTTGACGTAGGTTCCCGCGTACCCGACGTAGACGGTCGATGCCGTGGCGCCGAACGCGATCGAGGTTTGCGGGGCGAGCTCCCAGCCCGCTTGGTACCCATAATAGTGCCAATCATCGAAATTCTGGAAGTGGATGCTGTCCCCCACCTGCGAGGCGACCGTGCTGAGCGCCGACCAGCTCGAGCCGTTCGAGGTGGACGTGGCGTAGACGACCTCGTCCGCATACCACGCCGCCGTCGGGGAGAAGCAGTTCAGCACGCAGGAGCGGTTGGTCGCGTAGGCGACCCCGACCGTTCCGCCCGAGGTGACGGCGATGCTGGGGCTCGTGCTCCAATTCCCGATGCTCCCGTTCAGACCCGGCAGGGTGTACGGGCCGTTCCAGCTCGTCCCGCCGTTGGTCGTATAGACGATCTGCACGACGGGGGCCACGGAGACCCCCGGGTAGGAGTAGTCGCCGAGGCTGTAGTTTGCAATTGTGTTCGGGGAGAACACGTACACGACGTAGACCGTCTTGCCGAACACGGCCACATCGGGTCGAGCCGCCCCGGTGACCCCGGGGACCTCGGAGACCGAACTCCAAGTCTTCCCGTTGTTCCCGGAGGTGACGAAACCGAGCGCATCACCGGTGGTGTTGAGCCAGTCCGCGGGGAACAGCGGCTGCTGGCCGTACGGAGCGGTGACGTTGTTCGTCAGGTTGGAGAGGATGAAGGTGCCGTACACCTTTCCGCCACTCCCGGCCGCGAACGAGGGCATCCCCGACGACGGCCACTGGCAGGTGGAGGTTCCGATGATCCGCGCCGGGGCCCAGGTCGAGCCGTTCGTCGACGAGTTCGACCAGGCGACGTTCGTCGTCGTCCAGGACGTCAGGTTGGTGCCGCCGGTCGCGTTGCATCCGGGGCCCTGGGTCGTGAAGACTGAGTACCCGATCCCGAGTTGGCCGTTGGTGAGGGTGACGAGCGACGGACTCTGGGCCTGGGGGAGGCAGAAGTTCTCGATCAGCGTGGTGTAGTTGTCGGACCAGCACGGAACGTTGGAAAGGTTCGTCGGGGGGAGCAGGACCGAGGAATAGGTCGTTCCGACGGTCCCGTTCGTCACGGACGCCGGGTGGGCGACCGCCCGGGAGACGGCGGTGGATGCCACATCGGCCGTGGGGGAGAGTCCGAGGTGGACCGGGGCGGCATTCGGGGACGGGGAGCCGGCTCCGGACGTCACCGAAGCTGCCGAGGAGAGCAGCAGCGCTGCGATGAGCAGCAACAGAGACCAAGTCGCAGATCGGCGTGCGCGCCCGGCGGCAAGTCGCCTGGCCATGGGGCCGCGGACCGTCTCGCGCGATAAATACCTTCATGCGAGGGCCTCTCGGAGAGAACCCGTTCGGCCCCTCGCAACCGGGGGCGCTCCCTGCGACCCTCAGGCCCGTTCGGGCCGAACCGAAGCGATTTGAAGGGCGGGCCATCTCGCAGCCCGAGATGTACTCCGGCCATTCCCGCCCCGCGGTCTCCGACCATGCGAAGACCGACGCCCCGAACACGATCTCGATCCCGTTCGTCCTCCTCGCCTCGGTCCTGATGGGGGTCGGCCTCCTGCTCACGCTCGTCTGGCTCATCACGTTCAACTGGCTCCTGTTCCCCGGGGTCGGAGTCGTGGTCGTTGGCGCCCTGATGGTCCTCAGCCCGAAGATGGGCTCGGACCACGCGTAGGCGGACGTACGTGCCGTCCCGCTCCGCGGAACCGTCGCCGGGGCTTTCCGTCGTCAAGCTCGGGGGCTCCGTCCTCACCCGCAAGCAGAAACGGGAATCGCTCCGACCGAAGGTCGTGGCCCGGCTGGCCCGGGAGCTGGCGACGGCCCCCGGCCCGCTCGTGATCCTGCACGGCGCGGGCTCGTTCGGTCACCCGGACGCCCACCGGTTCCATCTGGCCGAACCTCCGGCCGAGGGGGCAGGTTCGGCCGAGCGCCGGCGCGGGGCCGCCATCGTCTCCCGCGAGGTCCGGAGGCTCCACGCGTCGGTCCTCCAGGCGCTCGTGAGCGCCGGGCTTTCTCCCTGGTCGGTGCCGGGAGCGATGGTCGGCCGGAACCGTCGGGAGCCCTCGCCACGCTCGACGCCGAGCGGTTCACGGACGCGCTTGGGGCTGGCGTCTCTCCCGTATCGTTCGGCGACGTCGTGCGGGACGACGCCTGGGGGTTCTCGATCCTCTCCGCCGACACGATCGCCCGGAAGCTCGCGGGCGAGCTTCCCGTGGTGCGGGTGCTCTTCGTGAGCGACGTCGGGGGGGTGTTCGAGCCCGGGGCCACAGGTCGCCGCGTCGCCGTCCCGGTCGTGACCCGCGAGCTGGTCGAGCGGCTCCGGCCGACACCGGGGGTCGCCGACGTCACCGGGGGGATCCGGGCGAAGGCGGAGGCGATGCTCGCCATCGCCGCGAGCGGCGCCGACGCCGGACTTATTAGCGGACTTTCGGATGGGGCGCTTTCGCGGGCGCTCCGGGGGGATCGGGTCTACGGGAGCTGGGTCGAGGGGTCGCGCTCCTAAGGCGCCCCCTCCCGAGCCGGCCCCGGAGGGCGGGCTCGACCTGTCGCACCGGAAGGCCGACCACGTCAAGGTCGTCCTCGCCGGGAACGTCGAGGGGCGATACCGGTTCTGGAACGACGTCCAGATCGTCCACAACGCGCTGCCCGAGGTCGACTTCGCGGAGGTCGACCCGTCGGTCGACCTGTTCGGCCATCGGCTGAAGGCCCCGCTCGTGATCACCGGGATGACCGGGGGGTTCCCCGACGCGAAGAAGATCAACGGCAACCTCGCCCGGGCCGCCGCGGCCGTCGGGATCGCGATGGGGGTCGGGAGCGAACGGGCGGCGATCCTGAAGGGGCAGTTCCCGGAGAGCTACGCGGTCGTCGCGGACCACGCGGTCCCGCTCAAGTTCGCGAACATCGGCGCCCCCCAGATCATCCGGCAGGGGCCGGACGACAAGGTGATCACCGTCGCCGAGGCCCGGAAGGCGATGGAGCTGATCGGCGCCGACCTCCTCGCGATCCACCTCAACTTCCTCCAGGAGATGGTCCAGCCCGAGGGCGACCGGAAGGCCCGCGGCGCGCTCGAGGAGATCGGGCGGCTCTCCCACTTCCTCCCGGTCTTCGTGAAGGAGACCGGCGCCGGCATCTCGCGGTCGGTCGCCGAGCGGCTCCGGGACACCGGCGTGCGGGGGTTCGACGTCAGCGGCACCGGCGGCACCTCGTTCGCGGCCGTCGAACACCACCGGGCCGTCGCGAAGGGCGCGGTTCGGGAGGCCCGGGTCGGCCAGACGTTCTGGGACTGGGGGATCCCCTCTCCGGTCTCGGTCCGGGAGCTCGTCCCCCTCGGCCTCCCCGTGATCGCGAGCGGCGGCATCCGCTCCGGGCTCGACATCGCGCGGGCGGTCGTCCTCGGCGCCACGGCCGCCGGCACGGCGGGCGGGATCCTCCGCGCGGCGTCGACCGGCTACGCTGAGACGCTCGCCGAGCTCGAGCACCTGATCTACGAATTCAAGGTCGCGATGTTCCTGACCGGTAGCCGGACCGTTCGCGAGCTCCAGCGCGCGCCGTACGTGCTCACCGGCGAGACTCGGCAGTGGCTGGCCCACTGAGCCGGCCGGACTCCGCCCCCCTCACTCTGGTGCGTCGGGGGCGTAGGGGGGCTCCTCGGGGGACTCCGACGGGTCCTCCGACCAGGCTTGCACCGGTGGAATCGGCCCCGAGAGCTCGGAGTTCCGGCCCCGGCGAACGATGAGGCCGACGGCCAACCCGACCGCGAGTCCGCAGAGCCCGAGGACCGCGAGCGTGCCGGGTGCCTCCCAGAGGCTGGTTACGGCCGTGGCGACGCTCGGGACCGGGGCGAACGTCGCCGACTCGGTGAGCGATCCGAGCGCGACCGCGACCCCGGTCGAATTGTTGCCGGTGTAGTTCCCGTCGCCGGTCCCCACCCAGCTCACGAACGACTCCCCGAGGTCCGGCGAGGCGTTCAGTTCGAGGCTCGAGCCCGCGGCGTACCATCCGCTTCCCGGACCGACGACCCCCCCCGCCGAACCCCCGACCGAGACCCAGTACGCGGGCCGGCCGAAATCGACCGGCCAGGATTGGTTCGCGACGAGGACCACGGGGAACGTCGGCGTCGTCGGCGTCCACCGGGTCCGACCATCTAAGGAGGTCGCCGCGGTGGCGGTCGCCGTATACGTTCCCGGCACGAGCGCTGGAACGACGAGGGTCGGCCCGGCCGCGGCGTACCGGGTGGTGGTGTCGGCCCTCGTGAGCGCGAGGCTCCAGCTCGTCCCCGCCGGCAGCGGCACGGACGCCATGAACTGGGCGGTGTACACGAGGACGGGCGGCGTCACGACCGGCTCAAAGCTCGCGAACTCAGTCACTGGCCCATTCGGGAAGATCAGGGTCCCGGTCTCCGGCCGGTGTAGCTGCCCACCCCGGTCCCGTTCCACCCGCCGAACGAGTACCCGAGCGTCGCCGTGGCCGACAGGGTGACCGTGTCGGTGAGGCCCGCCCAGAGGCTGACCGCCGAGGCGACCGACCCGTCGGCAAGGTACGCCGTCCCGCCGGGAGTCTGGGAGAGACTGACCTCGAACTCGGGCGTGAACGTCAGGGAGATGTACGTCCCCCCATCGGTGCAGAACTGCGCGGGCGGGGTCACGGCGACGTACCGGGTCGCCCCGGACGTGGTGTTGTAGGTATCCGGAACGCCGAGCTTGTACTGCCCCCCGGCTCCGGCGGCGCACGAGAGGAGGTCCGGGACGACCAGCGTCGAGGCGTTCGAGGAGTACCCGAACCCGTTGAGGTCGACCGTCCACCACGTCCCGGCCGGGACGGTCGACTGCAGGAACGTCACGTTGAACCGGGCCGACGGGAGCGGGAAGAAGCTCGCGGTCTCCACGATCGCCCCGCCAACGACGAGGGACGCGGTCGCGTTCGGGCCCGTGTACGAACCGGTGCCAGTTCCGGTCCACCCCCCGAAGGCGTACCCGTTCGACGGCACCTCGACGTACGAGGCGTTCGCGCCCTCGGCCAGCCAGTGGTTCCCCGCCCCGCTCACGGACCCGCCGGCACCGGCGAGGACATCGACCCGATACGCCGACTGGTACGCGATGTCGACCGGGTTGCCGGGGGTCACCGCGACGGTCGGACCGGTCCCGACCGGGGCGTACCCGGCCGAGCCGTTCGCGGCGACCGCGGACCCGACCGACCACGGGTACGTCCCCGGATGCGTCGTGAGGTTCAGCCACGGGGTCGACGTCGAGTAGTCGGTGCCGTTGAACTCGACCGACCAGACCGTCCCGTTCCCGAAGCCGATGGCGTGGAACGTGACAGCGCCCGTCGGCGCGGCCACGTCGACGTCGGCGAACGAAAGGCCGACCACGGAGGTGTCCGGGACGACGACGATGTCCGACCCGTCGGAAGGCCTCCCGAAGTACTCCACCCCGGTGTCGAGTTCGTCGCCGAGATGTTCGCCAGTTCGTATCCCCCGGTCGCGACGTTGGTGACGTTCGTCCAGCTCGTCGCGGGCGACGCGTAGGTCGAGCCGTTGAACGTGAACGAGTAGGTGGACGTCGTCGGCAGGTCGACCGGGTAGAACGTCTCGGTATACTCCCCGAACGTCCCGGCCCACGCCGTCTCGTTGACCGGGCCGGTCACCGTGAGGTTGACCCACCGGCTGGCGCCGGTGAAATTCCCCGGACCGGTGCCGTTCCAGTACGTGACCGGCACCGTCCCACCGGTCCGCACGGCCAGGGCCGTTCCCGCCGGGAAAAACCAGGGGAGCGGCGGGTAGGCGTTCGTCATCCCATTCGACTGGTCGATCGTGTCGCACCGGAGAGCGGAGCACGCGGAGAGGTAGGTGTACGGCACGACCGTCGGCTCGATCGAGAAGCCGAGCCCGTCCTCGGTCGTGAAGTTCACATCGGCCGTTGTCGGCCCCTGGAACTTCAGGAACTTCAGGAGACCGAGGACCGAGCTCTCGATGACCCGGTAGCCGATGACCGGGGGCGGCGGAAGGCCGACGGGGATCGCGACGCCGAGGGGGACGTTGGTGATGTTCAGCGTCGAGGCGTTCGTCGACCGGACGTACCCATCGACCGCGACCCCCCACGTCGTCCCCGGGGTCAGGTTCTGGGCCACGAAGCGGGCGTACATCGTCGGGCCGACGGTTGCGAACCCGACGACGACGTTCGACCGGTCGACGAGGTCCGTGATGTGGAGCGTCGGGTGGGTCGCCGACTGCTCGACGGGCAGGGTCGTCGCGGTGACCGGCGTGCCGCCGCTGAACGTGACGCTGGAGACCCACCCCTGCCACGCCCGCTCGGCCTCGTAGGGGTCCGACATCCGGGTGAGGCCGCCACCGTAGGTGTTCGTCCAGGTGACACCGTTCGTCGATGCGGCGATCCAGGAGCTGTACCCGCCGACGAGCGGGTTGCACTTGCCGTTGCAGTAGGTTTCGTTCGCACGGACATACACGACGTACGCCGTCGACCCCGAGACCGCGACCGCCGGGGAGTAGAGGTCGTCGGAGTTCGACTGGTCGCCGGGGGCGGCCACCGTCGAAGTGGTCCAGGTCGCTCCGCCGTTGGTCGAGACGGAGGCGAAGACCCCCATGTCGTCCCAGCTGAGGTAGGGGGTCGAGGGAATCGCGTAGGTGCCGGCGAAGGCGACGTAGAGGTCGGTGGGGGACCCGTACGCGATCGACGTGGTGGGCGGGGTCTGCCAGGGGTACTCATCGCCCTCGAGCGTCAGGTCGTGGTACTCCTGGTCGGACGGGTCCTCCCCGGCCTCCTTCGCCACCGTCACCGGCCCAGACCAAACGGACCCGTTCCGGTCCGATGTCGCGACGACGATGTCGTCGGCGAACGTGCTGTACGGCCCGAAGTAGCAGGTACTCGACGCAGGTGCGATTCGTGGCGTACGCCACGGCGAGCCCACCCGTCGTGTTGACAGCGATGCTCGGGCTCGTCGACCAGTTTCCCATGCTCGCGTTCTCTCCGGGGAGGGTGACGGGGCCATGCCACGTCGCGCCGGCATCCGAGGAGTAGACGAGGTCGACCGCGAGGGCGCTCGACAGGGAGACCGCAAGGAACCCCCCGGTCGGGTAGAGGGCCGTCGTGTCGGGGTCGAACACGTACGCGAGGTAGATCGTCGTTCCGAACACGGCCATGACCGGCCGCGCGGCGCCGGTGATGTTCGGCAGCACGCGGACCGGGGTCCAGTTCTTGCCGTTGTTCGAGGAACTCACGAACCCGATCGCGTCGCCGGTCGTGTTGCTCCAGTCGGGCGGTAACGCCGGCTGCCGCATGGCCTTGGAGACGTTGACCGACTGGTTCGAGAGGACGAACGCGCCGTACACCGCGGAGCCGTCGCCCCGCGCGAACGTCGGCTCCGACGACGACGGCCAGCGGCACGTCGTCGTTCCGACCAGTGTCGCCGGCCCCCATGTGGCCCCGCGCGTCGTCGAGCGGGCCCAGGCGACGTTGGAGGTCGTCCACCCGGGGAGCGGGTCCTTCGCCGACGGAGGGCACGTCGGCCCGACGGTCGTGTAGATCGAGTAGCCGAGCCCGAGATCTCCGTTCGCGAGCGTCAGGATCGTCGGGTTCTGTGTCTCGTGCAGGCAGAAGTCGTCGTACGAGGGCGAGAAGTTCTCGTCAAAACAGACCGGATTCGCCCCCGGCGAGATGTCGGTCGAGGCATAGACCGGTCCGATGGTCTGGTTCGAGGACGACCCGCTCATCGGTCGGGCCGCCGTCAGGGCCGGCGGGGGGAGCAGGGTCGGCGTGCTCCCGTGAGGTGCGGCGAGGGTCGGTGCGTGGGAAGCGAGTGCGGGGACGGCCGCCCCCGTGGCCAACCCGGCGACGACGAGGAGAACCAAGACGGCCAACATCGCCGCAACGCCCGGGGGGTGCGTCGGCACGAGGCTCTCCCAAAGGAGGGTCGGGCTACGGGCGAGTTCCCTGTTAAGAACTTCTCTTGAAATCCTTCGGCGGTGCCCGTCGGGGGGACGCGGTCGTGACAGATGCGTTGACCTCCGAGGAGCGCCACCGCGCCAAGCTCCGGTACGCGAAGGCGGCGGGGGTCCCCGTTCCGTCGAACGTCGCGTACGCGGGCCGTCTCGTGGGGGCCGAACGGGAGTCGTGGGACGCGGGAGGGGCGCTTCGCAAGCCGACTCGGACCCTCTCGGGGGTCGCGGTCGTGGCGGTGATGACCGCTCCGGCGGCGTGCCCCCACGGCCGGTGCACGTCCTGCCCGGGGGGCCTCGACCGCGGGACCCCGCAGAGCTACACCGGGGAGGAGCCGAGCGCCTTGCGCGGGGCGCAGTTCCAGTGGGACGCCCGAGCGATCACCGAGCACCGGCTCTCGGCCCTCACGGCGATCGGCCACCCGACCTCGAAGGTCGAGGTGATCCTGATGGGGGGAACGTTCCCGGCCCGGCCGCGAGGGTACCAGGAGACGGTTTTCCGCGGCGTATTCGACGGACTCAACGGAGCCCCCTCGGCATCTCTGTCCGGGGCCCAGGAGCGGAACGAAGAGGCCGCGCACCGGTGCGTGAGCCTCACGGTGGAGACTCGCCCGGATTGGTGCGGTCCCGAGGTCCTCCCCTGGCTGCTCGACGCCGGCGTCACGCGCGTCGAGCTCGGGGTCGAGTGCCTGACCGACTCGGTGCTCGTCGCGGTGAACCGGGCGCACCGGGCGACGGACGTGGTGGACGCGACGGCGGCCGCGCGGAATGCCGGCCTCAAGGTCGCATATCACTGGATGCTGGGGCTCCCGGGCATGGACCCGGACCGGGACGCGGCCGACTTCGCCCGCCTGTTCGAGGATCCGTCGTTCCGGCCGGACATGTTGAAGATCTACCCGACCCTCGTGATCCCCGGGACCGAGCTCTACCGGGACTGGGAGGCTGGCCGGTACGCTCCGTACGACACCGAGACGGCCGCCACGCTCCTCGCCCGGTTGAAAGAACGGCTTCCGCGGTGGGTCCGGATCCAGCGGATCCAGCGGGACATCCCTGCGCGGCTCATCGCGGCGGGGGTCCGGGCCGGAAACCTCCGGGAGCTCGCCCTCGCCAAGCTGACCGATCGGGGGGGTCGGTGTCCGTGCCTCCGATGCCGCGAGCCGGGCCGCCGGGCCACCCCGCCCCCGGACCGGTTCGTCCCGTGGGAAACCCACTATGAGGCGTCCGGCGGGGTCGAATGGTTCCTCTCGCTCGAGGACCCGGAGACCGAGACGGTCGGCGGGTTCCTCCGGCTCCGCGTCGCACCACCGGACGGCGATGGGTCGCTCGACGGACCCGTCGTCCGGGAGCTCAAAGTTCTCGGCCCCGAGACCCCCGTGGGCGCGGCCCCGACCGATGGCACCTACCAGCATCGGGGGTTCGGTCGGGCGCTTCTCCAACGGGCCGAAGAGGTCGCGATCGACGCGGGGGCCCGGCAGCTCTACGTGACGAGCGCAGTCGGGACCCGGGCGTACTACCGGGCGCTCGGGTTCGAGCGCGCCGGCGCTCACCTTGCGAAACCCCTTTTCACCTGACGCAAAGAAGCGGCCGTTCCGGACCCGGTCGGCGGTCGCTCGGACGTAAGGGTTATCCCCCTGACCTTCTCCGCCGACCCCGAGTGACCCCCATGGGCCGGAACATCCAGGTCGAACCGCTCCGCACCGTTCCGATCGAGGACCAAGAGGTCGAGCTGGTCGAGCGGAAGGGGCTCGGCCACCCGGACTCGATGGCCGACGGGATCTCCGAGAGCGTCAGCCGCGCCCTGAGCCGCCTCTACCTCGACGAGTACGGGCGGATCCTCCACCACAACACCGACGAGACCCAGGTGGTCGGCGGCGCGAGCGAGCCGAAGTTCGGCGGGGGGAAGATGACGAACCCGATCTACGTCCTCCTCGTGGGCCGCGCCACGACCGAGGTCGACGGGGAGAAGCTCCCGTTCCGCCAGGTCGCGGTCGACGCCGCGAAGGCGTACATGGGGTCGATCTGCAGCCACCTCGACGTCGAGAAACAGGTCGATTTCGACTGCCGGATCGGGCAGGGGTCGGTCGACCTCCGCGGCGTCTTCGACGACAAGGAGAAGGCGGTCCTCTCGAACGACACGTCGTTCGGTGTCGGCTTCGCCCCGTACTCCGACACCGAGCGGCTCGTCCTCGAGTCCGAGCGGTTCCTGACGACCAAGCTGAAGAAGAAGCTCCCCGCGCTCGGCGAGGACGTCAAGGTGATGGGATACCGTCAGAAGGACGCGATCCGGCTCACCGTCGCCGCGGCGCTCGTCGACAAGGAGATCGCGAACCCGAAGGAGTACGCGAGCGTCTGCGACGAGATCCGGGACAAGCTCGCCGACCAGGCGTCGAAGCTCACGAACCGGGAGGTCCACATCGACGTCAACACCGCCGACGACCCGGAGCTCGGCCGGTACTACCTCACCGTCACGGGGCTCTCGATGGAAGCCGGCGACGACGGGTCGGTCGGCCGGGGCAACCGGGCGAACGGGCTCATTACCCCGTGCCGGCCGATGAGCCTTGAGGCGTCCGCCGGGAAGAACCCGGTGAACCACGTCGGGAAGATCTACAACCTCCTCGGGATCCAGATCGCGCAGGACATCGTCGAGGAGGCCGGCGGGAACGTCCAGGAGGTCCACGTCCGGATCCTCTCCCAGATCGGCAAGCCGGTCGACCAGCCGCAGGTCGCGAGCGTCCAGCTCCTCCCCGCGAGCGGCGTCAAGCTCGCCAAGGTCCAGAAGCAGGCCGAAGCGGTCGCGAACCGGTGGTTCGACGACATCGGGACGATCCCGCAGAAGCTCCTGACGGGCAAGCTGAACGTCTTCTGAGCCGGCGCGGCCGACTGGGACTCCCGTCGTCGGCGCTCGTGCCTAAATAGCCGAACCCCGCGTACGTTTCGCCGCGGGCGTCCCGGCCCGGCTGCTGTGACGGTCCCCCTCCTCTTCGAGCTCGTCCTCGCCGCGCTCGTCGTCATCGGGGTCGCGGGGGGCCTCCTCTACATCCTGAAGCGCCGGCTCAGCGCCAAGATCGCCGCCCTCCGGCATTCGGTCGGCGAGGCGTCACCGGAGCATGCCGACGACCAGTCGTACAACCTCCTCGAGCTCGCGCGCGCCGAGGCGGCCACGCTGAAGCGGACCGGAGCCGACGTCCACGTCGCCGAGGCGGCGATCGCCGACGGCGACCGGGCGCTCCGCCGCCGCGACTTCGACGACGCGACCCGGTCGGCCCGTCGGGCGCACGAGCTCCTCGTCGCCCAGCGGTCGGAAGGGTCTCCCCTCCTCCTCGCCTCGGCGTCCCCGGCCTCCCGTTCCATGCCGACCTCCGCCCCGGGCCCAGGTGCCGCCCCCCGGCCGAACTCGCTCCCCGACAGCCCCGTCGCCCCGGTCCTCGGGACCGCATCGGGGGACGGGGCCCCGGTTCCCCGGCTCGCCAAGAACCGGGCCGAATCCCGGTTCCAGATGAGCCTCCTCGCGGAGGAGATCGGGACCGCATCGAACGACCCGGAGGGGGCGACCCGGGTCCCGGACGCCCGGAAGGGGGCCGCCGACGCCCAGACCGCGTACGACCGGGCCGACTACACCGAATCGCTCCGGCTCGCCCTCCGCGCCCGCCGCGCCCTCGGCACCCGGATCGAGACCCTCCCTCCCCCGCTCACGCGGATCCCCCCGACCCCCACCCCGGTGAACCCCGCCTCCACGGGCGGGCCGGCGGGCACCGAGCCGTGCAGCACGTGCGGTCGGCCGCTCAAGCCGACGGACAAGTTCTGCCGGTCGTGCGGCACGGCAAAGGCCCCGACCGCCTGCGCCGCGTGCGGGACCCCGCTCGACGCGGGCGACCGGTTCTGCGCCGGCTGCGGCGCGCCGTCCGCCTGAACCGGTCCCGTCGGGGTCGCCGGGCCGCTACGGCCCCGGCTCCCCGAACTCCTCGAGCCGGCGCTGGGTCCGCGCATCGTGGAGGAGGGCGCTCTGGGCGAGCCATCGCCCCACCGGGATCGCGAACGTCGAGCCGATCCGGGCCGAGAGCTCGCTCATTTCGGAAAATCGGAGGGGGGAGGTCTTCAGGGCCGCCCGGACGTGTTCTCGGACGTTCCAGACGCCGAGCGGAAGGATCTCCCCCGGGTGGACCTCACGGAGGACAAGGACTCCGGCTTGGCGCCCGAGGCGGAGGAGCGCTTCCGACGCGGCGAGCCGGGCCGCGTAGTAGCACCCGCCGATCGAGGCGTACGTCTTCCGGCCCCGGTGCCACTCGTGGTCGCCGATCATCACGATCCGGCTCGGGTCGGGGTTCCAGAGCGTGTTCGGGTACCACGCCTCGATCGACTCGTACCGGAACGCGCCCGGCAGGAACACGAGCAGCCACCGGTTGTCGAGCGCGGTGTACGGGTACGCCCAGAACTCCGAGAGCGGAGGGAGGTCGCGGACCCGCCCAAGGTTCTGTTTCCCGAGGATATCGTCGACGGCGGTGATCGACCACCGGGTCGGGACGAGCTTCCGGTGCCCCGGCGGCCGAGCGTCCCGGCGCTGAACGCCCGCTGGATCCGGCTGACGTACACGCCACGGCCGTAGAGTTCGCTCACGGCCGTCATCGCGAGCGCGTCGGTGTCGCTGCGGAGCCGCTCCAAGCTCTGGTCGACGCGGCGGACGTCGAGCCGGAGCCGTTCGATCGGCGCCGAGGGGCCGTACGGCGGCGTCGATTCGGAGAGGGAGAGGTGCCCCCGGGGGGGTCGGCGGAACTGCGCCTCGGTCTCGACCGAGGCGGCGGACATCGCGAGCGTCTGGAGGTTCTCCAGGTACCGGTCGGGCCGGTCGGCCTGGGAGACCGCGACCCGCTGGGTTCCCCGGACCAGCCCGGTCCGGAATCCGACGACGTCTTCGACCGAACGGCCGACCCAATCTTCGGGAGTATCGTAGAGGAGGGTGTCGCCGTGCAACGGGCTGACGAGCGGGCCGATGGAGACCTTCGGATACCCGTACCGGCCCACGAAGACCCCCGGTGGCGTGGACCCCTCCAGGTGGGTGGACCCGAGCATCGGCATCGTCTTCGCGAACGCCTCGTAGCGGACCAGGATCGGGCAGACCGGACGGCCGCACAGGAGCTGGGCGGACCGGCACCGGAGACAGAGCGACGGGTCCTCCGCAAGCCCCGGGATGCTCCAGGAGAGCTGCGGGACCGGCGCCGCCCCTTCGAGCGGGGGCGCCGACGCGGCAGCGGCCATCGATTCCCTTCGTCCCGGCGAGGTATTTTCTCCGACGGGAAGGTGTCGAAACGCCGCCGGCGGCGGCCGCTCCTCCAAGTTCATATAGCGACCCGCGGTCGGCTCGCCCGCCGCACACTGGGACTGTGGGGTAGCTTGGTCCATCCTTCGGGGTTCGGGACTCCGAGACGCCAGTTCAAATCTGGCCAGTCCCACTCGGCCGCCCGGCCCGGTCGCATGTCCACGAGAGGAACCGCGGCCGCATAACCTGCCCCCGGCCCGCGCCTCGGCCCATCGGCGGCAGGTCTCTTCCCGGAGGGAGCGGCGGCGCCGTCGGCGAACGCGCCTCGGGAGCGGGACGGACGGACCGAGATTTATTACGAGGTATCCCGTTGCGGCCCCGAGTTCGGGCCCGCCGACGATGCGCGCGCGCAGGACCGAGCCGGAGGAACAGCATGGGGAGCGGAACGGCGGGACGAGGAGTGCGGCGAATTCGGGATCTGGGAGCCTGGGGGACCGGGGCCGGTGCGGCGGGGGCCGTGGCCGTCGCCCTGCTCCTCGCGATCGCCCCGGGGGCCCTCGCGAGGACTCCGACGACGGTCGCCGCACCCTACACGGGCAGTACCGTCTCGTTCTCCAACAGCACCTCCGCCTACGGAACCTGCGCGTCGAGCGCCAAGCTCTCCAGCCTGGCGTGGTCGGCGACGACCGGGGTCGCCACGGCCGTCGCGACGGCGAAGGCGAGCGGATGCGCGACTCCGCCCCTGGGGGACGGGGACTCGAGCAGCGACAGTGGGACAGGGGCCGAGATCGCGATCCCGGTCCACGTCGCGGCCGGGGCCCACAATTTCACGCTCGCCGCGTCGTATGCGTACACGATCGACGCGTCGGCCACGGGCCACTACGCCTGCGCCCGGGCGCATCTCGTGGCGGGAACCTTCACGGAGAACGACTGCTCCTGGGACGTCCGCGGCTCGGCCACCTGGTCGTTCGAGCTCTACGATGCGACCAACGGCAGCGCACTGCCCGGTGCGAACACCGCCGTCACCGGACCCCAGAACTTCACCCAGCAGGCCAACGACTCGGTCTGCAACGGCGTCGCGACGTGTACGTGGTCGAACGGGACGTCGTACTGCACCGACGGGATGTCCTACACCAACTGCGTGCCCGCGGGAACGGCGAACACCGGGACCTCGTCGTCATGGCTCAACACCGGGAAGAACTGCGCGTCCGCGTACATGGGGTCCTGCCTCACGTGGAAGAACTGGACGCTCGTGGGGTCGCACCACTACTGGCTCCTCGTGATGATCGACATCGAGGTGTCCGCCGACGTCAGCAACTACCCGGGCGGACACGCGGCGATGGCCTCCTTGAACGCGGCCACCGGCGGCAACACAGGGTGGAAGATCTCCTCGGTAAAAGTCACCTAGAACTCCGACGGGGGGAGCCGGGCCGCTCTTCCCCGCGGGCGCGCCAGGTCGCGAGGCGCTCCATCCGTTGGACGACCGCGGGAGCGTGGTGCCCGAGGGTACGGGTCTCTCCCGTCGCCTGGAACCCCGCCCGCTCGTAGAGCCGAACCGCCTCGACCTGGGCGGGATTGACCTCCAACCGGACCGGGCCGTCCGGCGCCACCTCCGTACACCAATCGAGGACCGCCCCGAGCAGGGCCGCCCCGCCTCCGGAGCCACGGCATGCGGGGGCGACCCACATCCCCCAGAGGTTCTTCGCGCCCTCGTTCGAGAAGGCTCCGACCATTCCGTACGCCGCGCCGTCGCTCCCGACGACGAGGAAGATCGCCTCCCGGTCGCCCTCGCTACCGGAGCCCGCCCGGTCGGTCCAATCGCTCGGCGGGTACGCTTCCTCGCGGGACGAAGTGCTCCCGAACGCGAGGGGGTCGGTCGCGAGCGCCAGGAGCCGCAGCCGACGCAACTCGCTCGCGTCCTCGCGCCGGATCCGTCGGACGGTCGCCGCCATCTCGCCTCGGGGGCTGGGAGGGCGGGGCCCCGCTTACGTTCTCGGACGACGGGAGGGTGGGGTCAGACCGATTCCTCGATCTCGCTGACGCGCAGCGGACCGGTGAGCTGGTCGGCGACCTCCTCGAGCGTCTCGAGGTGGAGGTCGATGTCGCGGTCGGTGTGGACCACGCTGACGGTCCACTGCTCGTCGGGGCCGGTCCCGCTCGGGATGACGCCCTTGTTGAGGCAGAGGTAGTAGTACAGCATCGACCGCTCGCCGTCGACGGTCAGGAACGTCCGCCAGTCCCGGACCTTGTGGTCGGAGAAGAAGACGGTCCCGGACGGGCCATCGGCGGCAATGTAGCCCGGGACCCCGTGGTCCCGGAACACCTCCTCGTACCCCTTCGCGAGCCGGGCGTTCAGCCGCGCCGCGTGGGCGAGGTTGTCGTCGGTGATCACGTGGTCGAGCGTCGCGAGGCAGCACGCCATCGAGATCGGGTTCGAGTTGAACGTCCCGGCGTGGGCGATCTTCCGGGGCCCGACCTGGTCGAGCAGCCCGGCGCGCGCGGCGATGGCGGAGAGCGGGGCCCCGCACGCGATCGACTTGCCGAGGAGCATGAGGTCCGGGCGGACCCCGAGCCGACCCGCGCCACCGTGGGGGTACTTCGCGCCGGTCTTGATCTCGTCGAAGACGAGGAGCGCTCCGAGCTCGTCGGCGAGCTCGCGGAGCCCCTCGAGGAACCCGTCCTCGGGCATCACGAACCCCATGTTCATCGGGATCGGCTCGACGATGATCGCCGCGACGTCGTCGGCGTGCTCGCGGCAGATGGAGGTCGTCGACTCGAGGTCGTTGAACGGGGCGATGCGGGTCCGCTCGGCGACCTCGGGGAGGATCCCGGGTCCGGCGGGGGAGGAGCGGGGACGGTCGGCCGGCCCCGCCGCCTGCGTACGGGGCTTCACGCCGACGAGGAGCGTGTCGTGGGAGCCGTGGTAGCCGCCCTCGAACTTCACGACGTACCGGTGCCCGGTCACGGCGCGGGCGATCCGCATCGCGTGGTGGCTCGCCTCGAGGCCGGTCGAGCTGAACCGGACCTGGCCCATCCCGAACCTCCGGCAGATCCGCTCCGCGACCTCCGGGGTCTTCTCCCACTCGTAGCCGTACAGACTGCCCCGCTCGAGCTGCTGGCTGAGCGCCTCCACGATCTTCGGGTGGGCGTGGCCGCTCGCGAGCCCCCCGAACCCCATGTTGAAGTCGAGATACTCGGTCCCGTCGGCGTCCCAGAGCGAGACCCGGCTCGCCCGGTGGACGTAGAACGGGTACGGGTCGAGCGACCGGTAGTTCGAGTGGACGCCGAGCGGCGTCCACACCTTCGCGTGATTCCAGATCGCCGCCGATTTGGGGGTCCGGCGCTGGTACTCCTTCAGCGCCTCGGCGAGCCGGGCGTCGATCATCGTCGACTCCCGGGCCATCGCGCTCTGCATCCCGCCGCCTTCCGGGCGCCGGACCCGCCCGTCCTATATCACGACTCGTCGATGCGACGGGCACGAGTTATACATCAACTTCCGCGTCGGCGAGCCCGAGGGCCCGGTCGAGCGCGTCGACCCCCCGGTCGAGCTCGTCCCGGGTGACCACGAGCGGCGGGGCGACGACGAGGTGCGAGACCCACGGCATCACGTAGACGCCGTCCGCGAGCATCGCCTGGGCGACCTTCTCGACGACGAGCGGCCGTCCGGCGAGCTTGTCGTCCGGGGTGTTGAACGGCGCGCGGGTCGTCCGGTTCCGGACGAGCTCGACGGCGGCGAACAGCCCGAGACCCCGGACCTCCCCGACCGACGGGTGTCGTCCCGCGAGCTCGCGCAACCGGCCCAGCAGGGTACTCCCCGTCCCGGGTCGACTTGGCGAGAAGGTCGAGCCGGCGGTACTCGGCGATTGCCGCGACCGCCGGCGCGAGCGTCAGCGGGTGGGCCTCGTAGGTGTGGCCGTGCGGGAAGTACCGGTCCCGGAAGACCGCGTGAAGGTCGGCGGTCGTTGCGGTGACCCCGAGAGGGACGTACGCGCCCGTGACCCCCTTCGCCGTCGTCAGGATGTCCGGCACGACCCCCCAGTGGTCGACCGCGAACCACGACCCGGTCCGGCCCCACCCGGTCATTACCTCGTCGGCGATCAGGAGGACGTCGTGGGCCTTCGTGATTGCCCGGATCCTCGGCAGGTACTCCGGGACCGGGACGAGGACCCCGTTCGTCCCCACGACCGGCTCCACGATCATCGCCGCCACGTCCCCCTCGTGCGTGAGCTGGTAGTCGACGTACTCCGCGCAGGCGACCCCGCACGACGGGTACGTCAGGCCGAACGGGCACCGGTAGCAGTAGCAGTCCGGGGCGAACACGGTCCCGGGGACCTTCTCGTGCGGCTCGGAGGCGCGGCGCCGGAGGTCCCCCGTGACCGAGATCGAGGCGGCGGTCGCCCCGTGGTACGAGCGGTACCGGGAGACGACCTTCGTACGGCCCTTGGCCACACGGGCAATCTTGAGCGCGGCCTCGTTCGCCTCCGTTCCCGAGGTGGAGAAGAACAGATGGTCGACCCCGGGAGGGAGGACGGTCCGGAGTGCCTCGGAGAGCTCGGCCCTCGGACCGGTGGCGAACCCGGGGGCCGCGTACGGGAGCTCGCGGGCCTGGCGGGCGATCGCCTCCTGGACGGCCCGGTTGGAATGGCCGAGGTTCGTCGCCACGAGCTGGCTCGAAAAGTCGAGGATCTCCCGGCCATCGTCCGTCCAGAACGTCGACCCTTCGGCGCGGGTCACGACGAGCGGAGCCCAGCCGCCCTGGCGGCGCCAGGTGACGTAGTTCGATTCCCGGACCTCGGGAGCGACGCGCTCCGGGTCCACGGGTCGGCCTCCCGGAGGACTAGAGGCGGGCGGCCAGCGACCGGACGGTCGGGCCGGCGCCCGTCGGGTACGGTCCCCCGTGGTACGTCAGCAGGCTCTCGATCGGCAGCCGGGCGACGTGGCGAGCCGACACGATCGCGCTCGGAACGTCGTGCGAGTACTCCTTGGGGGTGAGGTCGAGCTTCGGGCCGTCGCCGAAGAACAGGTCCCCCGAGAACAGGATCTTGCGTTCGGGTTGGTAGTAGGCCGTGTGTCCCGGTGTGTGGCCGGGGGTATGGTAGGCGACGAGTCCCCCCGCCGCGTCGACCAGGTCGCCGTCCTTCAGCCGGTCGGTGACCTCGAACGGCTCCGCCGGAGGGGACCCGGGCCCCTCGTACGGCGGGTCGCAGTTGATGAACGCCGCCTCGAGCCAGTGGGCGTAGCTCTTCGCCCTCGTCAGCTTCGCGACCTCCTTGAGGGCCCCGGTGTGGTCCCGGTGCAGGTGGGTCAGGAGGATCTTCGCGACCGAGTGGGGGGCGATCCCGTGCTTCTCGAGGTACGCCCGGATCGGTTGTTCGGACCCGGGAAGCCCGCAGTCGATGAGGGTCCAGGTCGACCCGGCGTCCTTCACGAGGTAGACGTGGGTGGAGAAGTCCGGCGACGGGTCGACGCCATCGACCTGGTGGATTCCGGGCAGGATCTCGGGCATCTCCGGCGGGAACGAGGTTGCTGATATAGCCACTTTGGCGGCGCGCGACGTCGGAGGCCGGAGGGTCAGGGACGCGAGGACCGGGCGGGACGCCGGGCCGACTCGAACGCGAGGAACTCGTTCCCGTCGGGGTCGGTGAACCGGATCGTCCGGCCCCCCCACGGTTCCCGCTGGGGAGGGGCCACGAGGCGGCTGCCGGCGTGCTCGAGCCGGAGTCGGAGCGCGTCCACGCTGTCGGTCTCGAAGACGATGCCGGTGCGGGTCCCCATCCGCGCGAGCGCTTCCGAGTAGTACGGCTCCCCCCACTCCCGGCGGGGGACGACCAGGGAGAGCGCGACGACCCCTTTCCCGAGCGAGAGCTCGACGAACCCGGTCTCGTCGTCCGCGGCCCGGACCTCGAGGCCGAGGACTCCCTCGTACCAGGCGAGCGACGACGCCCGGTCCCGGACCACGACCGTCACCCGCTCGAGCCGGGTCAGCCGTCCGGACCCGCGGGCGGGGGGAGGCTCGAGGTTCACCCCCTTCCCGAGGAGCTCGGGGTTCCAGACGAGCAGTTCGTACACCGCGTGGGGCAGGCCCCGGAACGGGTCGGTCCGGACGACGCGCTCGGCCTCCGCCCGGTCCCGTGCCCGGAAAACGAGCAGCTCGCCGCTCGGCTCGGTCAGTCGTCCCCGGGCGACCAATCGGCCGGAGGCGTCGAGGGCGTCCGCGAAGCGGCGGACGTCGCGGCCCCCGGGGAGGTCGTCGCGGTCCGGATCGCCCCACCGGACGAGCCGGGCGTAGAGCCGCTTCGGCTTCGGCCCTGGGCGTCCGGATCCCTCCATTTCTCGACGTCCGGCGGCCTGCCGTCCCCCCGACAAATGTACGAGAGGCATTAAATAGGCAATCCCCCAACGAGCGACCTATGCGCCGTGGTGTCGCCCTAGCGATTGTCTTCGCCGTTCTGCTGATCGCGTCCTCGCTTCTGGTCGTTCCTTCCGCGGCGCGAGGGATGGCCGCCGCGTCCCCCGCCACCCGTCCGGCCGGGTCGGATACCATCCAGACCACCTATAGCGATGGGGGGTACGACTCGACCTTCTACACGGAGCTCGGGTACGCGCGCGTCTTCTTCGACGCCACCGACTCGGTCGACGCGACGGCAACGGTCGCGATCAACGATTACAACGCGACCCGTGACGGCTTGACCAACCCCGTAGCCAGCGTTACCGCGCGCTTCAATGCCGGCGCGAACGACAGCTGGACTTCGGATACATTCCTCGCCATTCCCCTCAACGTCATCTACCCAGGGACTTGGAACATCACGATCGATGGGGCGACCGCTGGTTTTGCGTTCCACAACTTCACGGTGGAGACCTATTACGTCGAGGCATATTCCAACAACTCGATTGCCCTCCCGGGGCACACCGTTTCGCTCTACTACGCGGCCTACTCCGAGGTCAATGGGGCGCCGTATGGCAACCTCGGCAAGGTCCAGGCGACGGGTCAATACTACTCGAACGCCTCCACGTGGGTCAACATCCCAGGACTTCCCGCCACGCTTCCGACCGGGCCCACGGGAGTTTGGAACTTCACGATCCCATTGAATGCGAGCCCTTCGGGGTACGCGTACGTGACGTTCTGGGCGAACACGACGGGCAGCTCCGTTTGGTCGGAGGCCGAATCGACCTACGTCTACCCGGCGGAACTGCTCGCGCCCGTCATCCAGTTGGGAACCTGCTCCGGCAGTGACTGCTACACCGACCAGTTCGGCGCCGGCGCGACGATCGTCGCGACCGTTTCGGAGTGGATCGGGTCGGCCGCTTACCACTACGAACGCGAGCCGGCCCCGGGAATCGACCTCCACATCGTCTATGCGAAGGGCAGCACGCCCGTCACACTGAGCGGAGCCCCGACCGAACTGACGACCGACCTGAACGGCCAGGCACAATGGCTCTTCACGGCGGACGCCTCTGTGTTCTCGACGAGCGTCCCGAATACCCTCAACGTGACAACGAGCGACCCTGCCGTGCCGACCAACAAGGGACCCGGGTCGAACTTCACGTTCTACGTCGAGTCGACCTCGGGCGTCTACCCGGAACTCTACGTGACCTTCGGATCGGCTCAGTACTACGGCGGCGACACCGTGTTTGCCAACTGGACGCTATCGGGAAACTCCACCGTCACGAACGGGTGGAACGCAACCGTGTGGTACGCGTACTACTACCTCTCCGACTCGGCGGCGGACATCCTGATCGCTCAGGGTTCGACGAGCGGAACCTCGGGTGAGATTCAGTTCGTGGCCCCCCTCGGACTGACGGCCACGATCTACATCTACGTCGACTACACGAACGCGACCGAGTGGGACGAGGGCGAGGCGGACATCGCCGTCTCTCCGCCTCAGATCCTCCTCACGCCAAGCGAATCGGTCTACCTGCCGGGCGACACGATCACCGTTACGGTGACCACCCTCGGCTCGATCCTGACGAGCACGACGCTCCAGGCGCTGGTCGTCGACTCGAACGGTGACCGCCTCCTCGCCGGACCGCTCAGCGGCACAACGCTGACCATCACCATCCCGATGAAGGCGCCGCCGGAGTACGTCGACTTCGAGGTGTTTGCTATCGGGAGCTCGGGGGCCGCGCTGACAAACTCGACCGTCGAAGTGGAGCTCGCGGACGGGTACGACCTCGCGGTGGGAGTGAACACGAAGTCGAACTACGCAGACGACAGCTTCCAGCCGGGCCAGACGATCCAGTTCAGCTACTCGATCCAGAACCTCGGATTCTATTCCATGCCGAAGGCGTGGACGATTTGGGTCTGGCCGGAAGGAGCGTTCGAGAACACGGGACTCGGTGCCGTCGAGATTCAGACCACGAGCGCGAGCGGAACAATCTCGTACACCATCCCGTCCGGGAGCCCGAACGGCATCCAGACGTTCTACGTGGAGGCCGAGCCGTCCACCGCCGACTACGGGGCGTACAATACGGTCTCCGTCAACGTGGAGTCGAACCCCTCCGGCCTCGGACTCGAGCTGGGAGCCGGATCGGGCCTCACGGTCGGCTGGCTGATCTTGCTGATCGTCATCCTCGTGATCGCGATCGTCCTGTTCCTCGCGATCCGCAGCCAGGCCCGCCCGAAGATGATGAAGCCCGAGTCGGGGTCGCCGCCGCCGTCCGGATCCCCGCCGCCCCAGGCGTGGCAGGAACCCTCGGCCCCCGCTACCGGAGGGACGCCACCGGCGGCACCTCCGGGCGGAGCCCAGTAGGACCCCCGGGTCGACCGGATCCAACCCATTCCCCCCACCGGGGTTCCCGGTGGGTTCGGCCGACGAGGGTCGGGTCGTGTTGAAGGGCTGGATCTTCTTCGCCGCCAATGGTCCCGACCCACCGTTCGATTCGGCCCTCGGACCCCGGGACCCGCTAAGGGTCCGTTAATTAACAATCGCTCTGTTTAGCCCCGCGCGTGGGGTTGGATAGTGTAGTTCCATTCCCCGTGAAACGTATCCGGGTGCACCATCAGTTTGGCCATCTCTTCCTCCGAGATCTCTCGCCCCTCGGGGTACTTGCCCGGGTCCAGCTCTGCCCGAACTCGCAGACCCGTGGTCGTTCGTGTCGCCCCAATGAGACTCACGATCGTGGCCACCGAGGTCAGGGGGCGCCCCCGCCAGTTCCGGGTGATGAACGAAAAGAGCCGATGTTCGATCTTGTTCCATTTGCTCGTTCCCGGCGGGAAGTGGCAGATCTTCACGGTCAGCCCTGTCCGATCGGCGAATCGCTGGAGTTCCCACTTCCACAGACGGCTCCGGGCACTGTTGCTGCCCCCCGAGTCCGCGGTGATCATGAGCGACACCGCCCGAGGATAGGCGATCCGCCCCATTCTCTGCCACCAGCGCCGGATGGTGCGCACGGCGAAGCTCGCGGTATCGTGGTCGATCCCCACGCTGACCCACCCGTCGTTTCGGGTCAGGTCGTACACCCCGTAGGGGATCGCCTTCCCCTTCTTCGGATCGATGAAGTCGTGGACCCTCACCTTCTCGGGCATCCCGGTGGGTCGCCACGCCTTTCCTCCGTTCTTGAAATCTCCGATCAACTCCTTCTTCTTCGTGTCCACCGAGATGACCGGTTGGCCAACCCTCTGCTGTTGATGCACGAGGGCGTTGATGTGCTCGAATTGGGCATTCCGATCCGGGTGACGGCTTCCCTCCTTCGTCTTCCGGTTCCCCTGAAGGCTGTACCCTGCCTCGGCGAGGAGTTCCGCCACCACCGGGTAGCTCACGGTGTGTCCCTGGCGCTCGAGTTCCTGCGATAGGAGCCGGACGCTCTTGCAGGTCCACCGGAGCTCGGACTCCGGGTCGCCTCGGGAGCTCGGCTCGACCAGGGTCTCGAGGTCCGCCAGGAGTGACGGATCCTTCTTCGTGAGACGCATACGTCCGCCGCCGGGTCGACGGATCCGAGTGGTATCGTGTGGAGTGGGCCGGGCGAGTTCCTTCACACCTCGCGCGAGGGTGCTCCGTGCCACACCGGTGGCCAGGTGAACCCGTTCGATCCCCCCGCGACCTAAAGACTGGGCCTCGGCGGCGAAGACAAGTCGCCGACTCCGCTCATCCAGTGCATTGCCCAAAGCCAACAGTTTCTGTCGGAGGGCCGGGGTGTCCACACCACCCCATGGCCTCCCCCTAATTAAAGCGATTATTTACTAACGAAGCCTAAGTCCAGCTGCCCTGGGAGAATTCCGGGAAGGCGGACGGGCGCAGGTCCCGACGACGGCGATCCCACGGCATCGCCCTCCGTCGAGGCGGGCCGCCCGGCCCACACGTTAAGGCCAAGAACGTCCCGCCTCACGGCCCCAGAGGGGGATCGATGCCGGCCACCGAGGACCTCTTCACGACCATCCACAAGGCGCTCCGTTCGATGATCTACCAGCTCGGCAGCCGACTCCAGACGAACGATTTCGCGGACCCCGTGGAAACCGCGGCGCTGGTCGCCGACCTCGAGCACGACTTCGCGGTCGCCCGGTCGGCCGGCTGCGTCGTTTGCGTGCTGCGGCACCACGCCGTGGCCGAGGATGCGTCGATCTTTCCGTCGGTCTCGACGCACGCGCCGACACTCGTCGCTTCCCTGATCGAGGAGCACCACGAATTGGCGCGATCGGAGCTGGCCCTCGCGGAGCGCGGGCACCAGATCCTCGCGATGCCGCGGGCCGAGGACCGGATTCGGGAAGGGGAGGCGCTGAACCGGGCGGCGAACGCCCTGTTCGTCCTCTACCTCGTCCACATCAACCGGGAGGAGGAACTCCTCGTCCCGCTGATGCGGGACCACTTCACGAACGAGCAGATGGCGACGATGCGGGGAGCGATCATGTCCGGGATGCCCCCGGATCGGCTGATGACGATCCTCCGCTGGATGCTGCCGTCGCTCAACGTCAGCGAGCTCGCCGAGTTCCTCTCGGTCGTCCGAAAGACGGCACCCCCCCAGGTCTGGGACGCGGTGAGCCGACTCGGGGCAACGCACGTCGACCCCGTGCGCTGGAACTCCGCCCGCCAGCGAATGGCCAGCTAGCACGGCCTCGCGAGGAACGGTTCTACGTTCCCCGGTCCGCGAACGGCCGGGAACCGCCCTTAGGGACGGCGCCCGACCATTGGAAACTGGGGGCCGAGCGCCGCCACCGACGCCCGGACGTCCTCGACCGGCAGTCCCCCGAAGTCGAAGATCCCGAGGACCTCATCCACGCCGGCCGACCGAAACGCCTCCAGCCGGTCCGTCACCTCGGCGGCGGCGCCGAACAACGCGAACCCCGTCCGCTCGATCGTCGCGGCCGAGGCGTGGCTCGGGTCGCGTCGAACCTTGTCCTGGTAGAACGTCGACTGGGTCGCGAGCCGGCTGTCGAGATACCGCTGGAGCGCGGTCCGGGCCCGGTCCGGACGGTCGCCTGCGTAGAGATGGAGCGCCACCGAGACCGAGACGTTGGCCCCGTCGCGGAGGTGGGAGCGGAACTCCCGGATCTGGTCGGCCAGCTCGTCGACGTTCGCGACCGTCGCGTACGGGACGAGGGCGACCGAGACCCCCCGCTTCGCCACGAACGGGAGCGCCTCCCGGCGCTGGACGGCGATCCAGAGCGGCGGATGGGGCCGCTGGAGGGGCAGCACGTTGAGCGGGCGCATCCCCGCCGTCCGGGTCGCGACCACCGGCTCGCCGGCCATGCCGGCGACGAGCGTGGCCAGACCGGCGTCGAACCGTTCCCGCTTGGTCGCCGGGTCGACGCCGAATCCCTCGAACTCGAGGGAAATGTACCCGCTGCCGACCCCGAGGTTGAGCCGGCCCCCGGAGAGCCGGTCGACCATCGCGTACTGCTCGGCGACCTCGACGGGGTTATGGAACGGGAGAACGGCGACGAGCGAGCCGACCCGGAGCCGCTTCGTCCGGGCGGCGATCGCGCTCAGGAGGACCGGCGGCGACGGGCAGATCCCGCCGGAATGGAAGTGGTGCTCCGCGACCCAGATCGTCGATAGCCCCGCGCGCTCGGCGGCGTCGGCGAGGCCGAGGACCTCGCCGTACCGGTCCCGCGCGGGGTCGTCGTCCCCGTACGCGTCGACGACGGTGAACGCGCTGAGCCGCACGGCCGATGGAGGCGTCGGCCCGGGTTAAGAAGATGGGGGGTTCGCCGGGGCCCCTCCGACCGATGGGACGGACACCGCCGCCCCGCCGAAGAGTCGATAAGCCCCGGGGGCCGGTGGTCCGCCACGGGCCGGTAGATCAGTCCGGAAGATCGCCGGTTTTGCAAACCGGAGGCCTCGGGTTCAAATCCCGACCGGTCCACGTCGCCCTCGCTCGTCGTCGGGCCCGTTTCGGCAGGTCCTTGAGGGTCCTCCCCGCTCCCCGCACGGCCCGTGACCGCGCCCGACCCTCTCGCCGGCCCGTCCCCCGAGGACCGTCCGCGGTCCCATGGGAGGATTCGGAAGAATCGGTGGCTCGGAGTCGGCCTTCTCGGATTCGTCGTGCTCCAGGTCGTGATCGAGGTGCGCTTCGCCCCCCCGTTGCCGCCCGAATGGCTCGAGGGGGTGGCGCTCGTAGGGGAGGCGCTCACCATCGTCGGGCTCTGGAACCTCCTCGGGACGCCGGGATCGCCCGTGCGACGGCCGGGCGACCGGTCCTCTCCCTGAGCCCGAGCGAACGCCCGGTCGAAGGAACACCGACCGCGAACGACGGGGCGCAACGCGCCGCCGGCCCGAGCCGTTTCACGACCCCGCTCCCGGCCTTATGGTCGCGGCCCCGGTCGGAGCTCCGGTGAGCCCAATGGCACCCCGCAAGACGAAGAAATCGAAGGCGCCGATGGTCGCGAGCGTGGCGGTGGTCGTGGCGGACCGGTCGGCCGCCCGGACCTGGTACACTGAGAATCTCGGCCTCGACCTGGTCGCCGACGACGACCACTGGGTCGTGGTCGGCCGCAAGGGCGAGGGGGGTCAGCTCCACCTCTGCCAGCGGTCCGAGGCCGGCGAGGGGGTCGAGATGGAGCCCGGAGCGTCCGGGATCCTCCTCCTCGTTCCGGGCGACTTCAAGAAGGAATGCGCCCGGCTGAAGGACGGCGGCGTCGAGTTCACCGGGGGACCGGAGAAGGCCCCCTGGGGATGGTACGCGAGCATCCGCGACCCGGACGGCAACGAGCACTACCTCATGCCGGCGGCCTAGGCCACGCCGCCGGCCCGGGCGCTCGTCCCGGGGCGCCCCGACCGGAGTTCCGTCTCCTACTGGGTCGCCGGAGGGGGCGGCGGGCTTCCGCCCGCCGTGCCCGGGGGCGGGGCGCCCGGAGGGGACGAAGCGTCCGGGGGCGCTCCGCTCGAGGGGGGCGGGGCGTTTCCACGCCGCATCAGCATCGCCGCCGCCAGGGCGACCACGACGACGACCACGATCACGGCGATCACAATCCACGTGAGCGAGCCGCCCGGGAGTCCGCTGCCGGACGTCGACCCGGAGCCCGACGAACTCGTGGTCCCCTGCGCCGCGGCGCTCGGGTTCCCCGTCCCCACGGAGTTCGCGGCCTCGACCTTCACGTAGTAGGTCGTGCCCGCGGAGAGGCCGGAGAGCGTCCCCGTGGTCGCCGTTCCCGCCGGCGCGGAGGTCCACGGTCCGCTCGCCGAGGTCGCGTAGAGCACCGTGTACGCCGAGATCGATGCGCCGCCGTTCGCGCTGGGGGCGTTCCACCCGACGGTGAGCGTCGACGAGGTAGGGGCGCTCACGGCGACTCCGGAGGGCGGGTACGGGACGCCGACCGGGGTCGCGGAGACCGCGGTCGCCGCCGGGCCGGTTCCGGAGCCGCTCGTCGCGCGCACCGTCACGTAGTACGTGGTACCGTCGGTCAGTCCCGTCGCGGTCGCCGAGGTCGCCGTCGTGGCCGACCCGGCCTGGGTCCAGGGACCCGTCGCCGCGGCACCCGTGAAGACGAGGTAGCCGGTCACCGGGTATCCCGAGGCCCCGGTCGCCGCGGTCCAGGAGACCGCGAGCGTCCCGTTCCCGGAGGTGACCGCAAGTCCGCCGGCGGCGCCCGGCAGGGCCACGAGCGTCGCAAGGAGTGTCTCGCCCGTCGAGCCCGCGTCCGCGATCGCGCCGGTCGCCGCGTCGACGGCGGGCCACTGCCCGTCGTCGGAGACCCCCGGCACGTTGAGGGTCGCATACGTCGCCCCCGTCGTCGCGTTGACGATGTCGAGGGCCGTACCGTACCCGGAGACGACGAGGGCATTGATCGCGGGGTCGAAGTCGAGGAAGTCGACGGGGACGGCCGTGGGGATCGTACGGACGAGCGCCCAGGTCGACGGCGCGTAGACCGCCACATCGCCCGTCCCCCCGCCGACGGAGTCGTTTCCGACGAACAGGTACCCGGACGCGTTGAAGTTGGCCGCCCACCCGTTCGGGCTGCCCGTCACGTTCGCGACCGTCGCCCCCGTGGCGACCGAGGAGATCTGGGTCTCGTTGTACCCGAGCCCGCAGTCGAGGTCCGCGACGAACATCGCGACCGGCGAGGCGCTCAGGGAGCATGCGTCGGAGCCGGCCGGCAGGACGATCGTCTGGTCCCAGGCGAGCGACGTGGCCCCTCCGGCGTTCGAGTAGACCTGGATCGTCTCGTTGGCCCCGTCGATCGCGTAGAGGAGGTGCCCGTAGCCGTACGCGAGATCGCCGGCCGTGTAGGCGACCGGGAACTCCGCGTCGACCGCGCCCGTCCCGGCGGCGAGGGCGACGATCGATCCGTCCGTCCCCACGTAGACAAGGCCGTCGGCGGCGTCCAGGGTCAGCCAGTTGGAATCGCTCAGGTCCGACGACGTCGTCACCCAGGCGACCGCGCCCGTGGACTCCTGGAGCGCGAACACCTGGTCCGAGCCGCCGGCGAGCTCGTACACGAGCCCGAGGGCCGAGTCCGACGCGATCGGGAACAGGGAGGCGGCGGGGTTGTACCAGTACGACAGGACCGCCTCGAGACCCGGGCTGGCGAATCCGAACATCACGAGCTCCGAATCCCCCGCGTCGTATCCGCCGGTCACCACGTACGCGGTGCCGTTCGCCGCGTCGAGGTCGGCCAGGTAGTCGATCGAATAGTAGTTGGGGAGGGTGGCGTTCGCGATCTGGGCCGCGAGCAATCCGTTGAGCGGGTCGACGAGCTCGACCTGCGCGCCCGGACCCGACTCGTTCTCGACCGAGTACACGAGCCAGCCCGTCTCCGGGTCGTTCAGGAACGCGCCGGGGGTCCCGGGGAGGGAGTCGTACACGATCCCGAGGAGGGAGCCGCTGTCGTCGAACGCCACGAGGTCGCCGTTCCCGCTGGCGTTCGTGAAGTACTCCTGGCCGAGGAACGTCGAGTAGACCCCCGGACCGAAGATGAAATCCGGTTCGGAGGAGTTGATCCCGGTGGACAAGGCGTCGAGCGCCGGGTTCGCGTCGGGAACGATTGACCACGCGTAGCTCGACAGCGCGGGGAGGATGACGATCCACTGGTCGGCCGCGTCGTACATCTCAAACATCGGGTACTCCGAGTAGCAGGTCCCGTAGTAGGTCGTTCCCGAGCACGGGACGTCGACCCACGTCGCGATCGTGTTCGAGGTCGTGTTGATCGCGATGATCGATTGGTTCAGGTAGTTCTCCACGAGGAGCTGGTTCGTGTTGAACTCGAAGAGCTGCTGCTCCGGCTCGAACCCCAGGAGGGGCCCCGTCGCGAACGAGATGTTCGTGACCCAGGCGAATGTCGTCGAGTTGATCACCGCGAGTTCTGCGGCGTAGTCGGTCCCGCTGTCGAGCCCGACGTAGAGATTCCCCGTGACGTTGTCGAGCGCGATCGAGACTCCCTCATACTCGTTCGAGTCGTTCGAGAGAATGATCGACCGCTCCATCGCGCCCGTGAACCCGTTGAAGGCAACGAGGAGGGCGCCGGCGTAGTTGACGCTGAAGACGGTGCCGGTCACATTGTCGGCGACGATCGGGCCGGATTGGGCGACGCCGAGGGGGGGCGTCCAGCTGGTATGGTACACCCGTCCGCCCGCGGAGACGGTACCTGCGGGGGCCGCCCCGACTCGGGCCGCCGTCGTGGACGCGGCCGACGGGACCGCCGCGACGTGGGCCGACGGCGCGGCCTCTGGGGAGCCATGGGTGCCGGTCAGGGCGGCGCTCGGCCCGGCCACGAGCGCGAGCAGCACGACCACGGTCGTCAACATCAGGGCGCTTCGAACGGGATGCGGAGCCATCGTCTCAAAGACGCCGCGTTCCCCCTCTTGAAGGGTTCGGTCCCGCTGAACCGAATCTCGTGTCCAAGAATCAGTTCCGCCCCGAGCCGAGGGATCCGGCCAGCGGTCGACCGGCACGGCCCTTCGCCAGATGGCTCGTCGGCGGGGATTCGGCCCAGGGCGGCTCCTGGGATGGCTCGGCGTCCCGCTCCGCGGGCGGGCGCGTGCGGTCGAGGGCAACCCCCGGAGCGGGGTCCGGCGCTCTACTGGGCGCCGGGAGGCGGAGGCGGTGGTGTGCCGCCCGCCGCGCCGCTCGGAGGGGCTCCCGGTCCCGACTGGGCGCCGGGAGGCGACCCGCCCGGAGGCGAGGACTTGCCGCGGCGCATCATCAGGGCGGCCAGCAGGGCCACCACGATCACCACGATTACGACCGCGATCGCGATCCACAGCCACGACCCGCCGGGGAGCCCGCTGCTGGACGAGTTGGAACTCGAACCGCTGGTCGTTCCCTGGGCGGAGGCGCTCGGGTTCCCCGTGCCGACCGAGTTCGCCGCTTCGACCTTCACGAAGTACGTCGTTCCCGAAGCGAGGTGGGTGAGCGTCGCGTTCGTGGCGGTCCCTGCCGCCTGTGAGGTCCAAGGACCGCTCACCGTCGTCGCGTAGAGCACAGTATAGGCCGAGATCGCCGCGCCTCCGTCGGAGCTCGGCGCACCCCATCCGACCGCGAGCGTCGAGGAGGTGGGGGCGGTGACGGCGAGTCCCGTGGGGGGATAGGGGACCCCGACCGGAACGCCCGACACGGCCGTTGCGGCGGGGCTGGTCCCGGACCCGCTCGTCGCGCGGACGGTCACAAAGTAGGTCGTGCCGTCGGTCAGGCCCGTCAGGGTCGCCGAGGTCGCGGTCGAGGGGGAGCCCACCTGGGTCCAGGGGCCGGCCGCCGAGGAACCGGTGTACACCACGTACCCGGTGACCGGATAGCCGGAGGCACCGGTCGCTGCCGTCCAGGAGACGGCGAGAGTCCCGTTCCTGGGCGTCACCGCGAGGCCGGAGGCCGCGCCCGGCAGCGGGACGAGGTTGGCGAGCAGCGTCTCGCCGGTCGAGCCGGGGACCGCGATCGTGCCGGTCGAGGCGTCGACCGAAGGCACTTCCAGGAACCCCGCCGTGTTGAACGTCGTGAGGAGGTGTCCGGTGGTCGCGTTCAGGAGGTCGACCTCGGAGTTCGGTCCCGTCACGAGGAGCGCGTTGACAGCCGGGTCGAAGTAGAGATCGTACACGGGGATGGGGGACGGGACGGTCCGTACGAGCGTCCACGTGTTCGGGGCCCAGACGGTGATGTTTCCCTGCGTGTCGGACGTCGTTCCGTTCCCGACGAAGAGCGCGCCGGTCGCGTTGAACGCGAGGGAGCTCACGTCGTAGAGTCCGGTCAGGTTCGTGACCGTGGAGCCGGCCGCGACCGTGGAGACCTGGACATCGTTGTACGGCCCTCCCGTGTAGTCCTCGTCGGCGACGACCTCGGCGGTCGGCGACGCGGAGAGGTAGTAGGCGTCCGACCCGATGGGCAGGTTGATCTGGCCGTCGGCGACGAGGGAGGTCGCTCCGCCCGCGTTCGAGAACAGCTGGACGGTCTGGTTCGTCACGTCGAGCACGTACAGGATCTGTCCGAACCCGTACGAGGCCGAGGTGTCCTCCCAGCTGAGGCTCATGTTCACGTCGACCGCTCCCGTCGCGGCGTTCAGCCCCAGGATCCCCTCGAAGGTGGTGAGATAGGCGATCCCGCCGGCCGCGTCGACGGTGATCCAGTCGAAGTAGACGGTGTCCGCGAACACTTCGGACCACACGACGGCGCCGGTGTTCTCGTTCAGGGCCCAGACGGTGTTGTAGTCAAACTGGGCCTCGATGACCAGCCCGAGGGTGGGGTCGACTGCCGACAGGAGTTCCCCCTGGAACGGCTCGAACCCGGCCGAGTACGTCTCCACGACCTGGGCGTCCGGGGCGGTGTAGCTGAGCTCGATCAGTTCGCCCGTGGAGCCGTAGTCGTCGTACCCGCTCGTCACGAAGTATCCGGTGCCGTTCGCGGCGTCGAGCCACGCGATCTGGTCGAGGTCGTCGTAGTACGGCGTCGAGGAGTTCACGAGCTGGATCTCCAGCGTGAGGAGGAACGGATTGACGAGGTCGAACTGGACCCCGGGGCTCGACGAGGAAAGGTTCACGACCGCGAGGCCGAGCCAGCCCGTCGCCGGGTCGTCCGTGAACGCGGTCGGGTAGCCGGGCACGAGGGCCGGTATGTTCGCGTCCAATCCCCCGGAGCTGTCGAACGCGAGAATGGTGCCATCCCCGGTCACGTTGGCGAAGTAGGTGACGTTGAACCCGTCGGCCCAGAACGCGCCCGGACCGAAGAAGAACCCACCCGGACCGGAGAATCCGGCGGAGACGAAATCGCCACTGAGGGTGGGGCTCAACACGAGGGAGGAGACCCCCGACGCTTCGTCCGGGAGGATGACGATCCACGCGTTGAACGTGTCGAGGACCTCGAACATGGCGTAGTCCGCCTCGCAACCGAAGTAGTAGTATGCCGGCCCGAGGCACGGCACCTCGAGCCACGCCCCGAAGGTGTTGGTCGTCGTGTTCACAGCGACGACGTCGTCGGTGGAGTTCTGGAGACTCGAGTTCTCCACGATCAGCTGGTTCGTGTAGAAATCGAAGAACTCCTGGGCCGGCCAGAAGCTCGGGTTGACGGAGCCCGCGAAGGAGATGTTCGCCACCCAGGCGAACGTCGCGGCGTCGATGACGGAGATGTAGCTCGGCCCACCCTCCACGAAGGCGATGTAGAGAGTGCCGGTGAGGTTGTCGAGCGCGATCGTCTCCGCGTAATAGTCGGCGGTCTGGTTGGTGAGGATCAGGGTCCGCTCCTCGGCGCCGGTCCACGCGTTGAACGCAACGAGGATCGGGGCGTCCTCACTGACGCTGTACACAGTGCCGGTGGCGTTGTCGACGGCGACCAGGCCGGGTTGCGAGACGCCGGGCGGAAGAGTGGAGTGCGTCGAGTAGAGCCGGTTTCCGACCGGGACGGTCACGTCGGGGTGCCCCGCGGGGACCGTCGTCCGGGTCGGGGTGACCGTCGACCCGATCCCCGCCGGTACGACGCCCGCGCTCGTCGAGTGCGTCGCCGAAACCGGTCCGAACGGACTCAGGACGAGGATCAGTACGATGAGGGCGCTCGTCAGGAGGAGGGCGCTTCGGCAGGGATGCGGAGACGGCATCAGACGCTCCACCGGTCCGTTCCCTCTCTTGAAGGGTTCGGTCGTCGCGAAGCCGGCGCGTCAAGGTGCCGGACGTCGCTCGGCCGCTCACACCATCGTCGCCAGCTCGCCGGATCCGACGGGGGTTTCGGACCGCTCGTAGAGCGCCAGAATGTCGTCCCCGAGCTCCCACCGCCGCCAGAGCGGACGATTGAGGGCGGCGACGCCGAACCGCTTCAGCGCTCCGACGTTCCGGGTCGGCATCTGCTGGACCACGCGGGCCCGAAGGGGCCGGAACCGCTCGACCGCGAGAAGCCGGTCGAGCTCGGCCCGGGTGTACTCCACCACGTGCCCGTAGACCCCCTGGCCGTCCCGGGGATACCGGCCCCGCTCCTGGATCGACCGACCGAGCAGCAGCCGGTACCGGTTGCCAAGCCGGGCGACATTGGGGGTGGTGAGGAACAGGCGGCCCCCCGGGGCCAGATGGTCGCGGATCTCGCGGAACAGGAGGAGCGGGTTCACGAGCAGGTGCTCGAGGACCTCGACGAACAGGATCAGGTCGTATCCGCCGGGGAGGGCCTCGAGGGCGGGCCGGGCGGTCAGGTCGCACCGGAAGGTTCGTTCGACCCCCGCCCCGACCTGCGCCGCCCGCACGACGTCGGAGGTCGGCAGGAAGTCCGCGACGTCGTACACCCCCCCGAACGCGGCGTGGAGCGCGACCGCGAGCGAGCCGACCCCGCCCCCGAGGTCGAGCGAGCGGGTCCCCGACCGGGGTGGGGAGCCGGCCAGGAACTGCACGATGGACGGGTACCTCCGGGCCTGGAACTCCGCGTAGGCGCGCCGCTCGGGGGGGAGCTGCGCGGCGTTCCAGAATCCGGTCAGCGCCGCGGTGGCGCGCGCAACCTCGTCCACGGGGCCGTCCCGCGGGCGGTAGGTCGACCGCTATCTAACCGTTCGTCGGCGGCCGGGTCGCCGACGCCCCGTCGAAGGGTTCAACTACGCGGGACCCCCGTCTTGGTCGTCGATGTACGGGGCGCCCGGCGGGTCCCGGCCGAAGCCGCCATCCCAGGGAACCGCCGAGACGCTCATTCTCGTCGCGTTCATCCTCCAGGTCATTTTCAGTCTCGTGTTCATCCTCCTCGGCCTCTTCCTCCTCGGGGTCGGCGGCGTGTTCTTCTTGGTCGGAGGGTTCGCGCTCGTCGCCCTCGCGGCCGTCGCCATCGTCGTCCCGATCCTCATGATCTACGTGGGGTACCAGTATAGCTACCGGAGGACCCGGGACGGCGACTTCGCCGGGGCCCGCGGACCGACCCTCCTTCTTGGCATCATGGGCCTGATCGTCGGCGGGCTCGTCGTCGGGATCCTCTACATCATCGCCTACGTGAAGCTGAGCGACGCCGAGTCCGAGTCCCGGTCGACGGGGGGTTGGTCGGGTCCCGGTGGGATGCCGAACCCGTACGGGGCGCCGTACGGCACGCCCTACGGGACCCCGTACGGAGGTCCGGGCCCGACGTACGGGTACGGACGGCCGGGCGCGCCCCCAGCCGCCGGGGGCGTCGCGTACGCCCCGCCTCCGAGCGTGCCGGTCGCCTCGATGTGCCCGCGGTGCGGTCGCCCGGCGACGTACATCCCCCAGTACGGCCGGTCGTACTGCTACAGCTGCACCCAGTACGTCTGAGCCCCGCTGTCGGCGGGGGAAAAGACCTATAGGTCGCCCCGCCCGCTCCCTCGCCCGTGGCCGACGAACTGCTCGACCCGATCCTGATCCAGGTCACGGTCCCCCTGCCACAACCGATGGTGTTCGCGGCGTTCACCGACGCGACGAAGGTCCGGGAGTGGCTCGCGCCGGTCGCCCGGGTCGAGACGATCGTCGACGGGCCGTACGAGCTCGAGTTCACCGAGCCGCTCGCGTTCGCGAGCCTCGGCCGCGTCACCCACTTCACGGCCGACACCGACATCGGGTTCACCTGGCGCCCACCCCCCGTCTACGCCGACGGGGTCGGCCCCGGGCCGAGCACCGTTTACGTCCGGCTGCAGGATTCGCCGGAGGGGATCGACGTCACGCTCGAGCATTCCGGCTGGCCCGCCACCGCGCCGGGCGAGGAGGCACGGTCGTTCCACTTCCACTTCTGGGACGAGCGCCTGCACCGGTTCAAGGACTACCTGATGCGGGCGGCGTACGGCTGACCGGGGGCCCGTCCGGGTCCCCGGGGGCCGCTCGGCCCCGCCCTCGCGGAGCCGCCGCAGGTCCATCTCGGGCAACGATTGGCGGGGCCCGCGGCGTTTCCGGAAGTATACGACCAGGCCCGCGAGGATCACCACGGCGACCGCGACCCCCGCGGAGGGGACGATCACGCTCGTCTCGTACCGCTGCCAGAACGTCGGCGGGGGTGCCCGCACGGTCACGTGGATCGTCGTCTCCCCCCAAACCCCGTAGTCGCTCACCACCGCCAGCACGCTATAGACACCGGCGACCGGCGGCGCGAGGAGCGCGACCGCGAGCGCCCCAGAGATGTCGGTCGTCCCGGCGCTCGGCTGGGGGGTGATGCCGGCGCCCGTGTTAGGGGCGCCACCGACCGGCGGCCCGGCCGAGAGCGCGAGCGCGACCCCGGGGAACGGCTGCCCATCCGTGGTCGTCGTCACGAACGTGACCGTCGCGTTCGCGCCCGGCGCGATCGCGAGGGCAGCCACGCTGGCCGTCACGATCACCTGGATCGACGGGTCGATCGTGAGGCCGGTCGAGGCGGACCCCACGAAGCCGAGGATCGTGACGACCGCCCGGACCATGGTCCCGACCGCCGCGCTTTCGTTCGGGAGGACGAGGATCGTCGCGCCGAGTCCGTCGGCCTCCGTGTAGACGGTCGGCGGCGTGGCATTCCCGCCGAGGGTGTCCTCGACGTAGACGGGGACGGTCCCCAGCGGCCCCACCGACGGTGCGGAGACGTTCACCTGCACGTTGACGAGCCCGAGGCCGGGCACCGTCGCGGACGAGAGCGTCACGCCGACATCGACCGGAACCGGTCCCGTGGTCCACAACGGCTCTGTACCCCGCACCGCGGCGAGCGACGTCCCCGACGCGACCTCCCCGGGAGCGAACCCGTCGAGCTGGACCCGGCCCTCGATCCCGAACGCGGCGCTCGGGGGCCCCGTGTAGCTCGCCGTCCCGTTCCCCGGGAGGTACCAGCCGCCCCCCGGGTGGTGGACGGCGAGCGCGGTCGTCGCCACGAACGAGACCGGCACCGTCGTGGTGGCGGAGTAGATCGCGACCTCCGAGAAGCTGACCCCGCCGAGCCACGTCGCCGTCGGGGCCTCGAAATCGAACGTCGACGCCGAGACGTTGTCGCCGAACGGTACCCCGTTCACCGAGAGGGTCCAGACCGTGCCGCTCGACTCCTCGAGCTGGAAATCGTACGCGTCGCCCGGGAACACGGAGAGCCCCGCCCAGGTACTCGAGTTGGACGAGCTGGTCGGTCGTGTTCGAGAAGATCGCGTAGAACGCCGTCGGTACCTTTTCGTCGTTCGTGAACAGACCGAACACCGCCTCGAACGAGCCGATCACCTCCTCGGCACCGGTCTGGAATGACGAGTTCGTCGGCAACGTCGCGCTCGGGAACGCGGTCAGGTTTGTCGCGAGCCCGTCGTTCGGGACCGTCGCCGGGTCGGCGGTCGTCACGAGCATCCGGGTCGAGGCCCCACCGGACGCCTCCGGCATCGTCACCGATGGGCCGGGGACGGACGAGACCACCAGGTTCGCGGGAGGGACGGGGACCGGAACCGGGGCACGGACACCGGCGGTCGGCCCGCCCGCGACTGGCACGATGACGGCGAGGACCGCGAGCGTGGCGACCAGGAAGACCGCGGCGACCGGTCGCATCCCCGGGGAACGGTCCGTGCCCCTCATCCTCCTTGCGGGGTCGGGAAGCTACGGGGCGAACCGTCGGCACGACGATTCCCCGCACACTTGGCACGGACCCACCGGCTCGAGTCGGAACGACCCCGCCGCGCTCCCCCCCGCGGGGACCACGCGCATGTGCGTCGTCGGGTAGTGGCCGCACCGGCACCGGTGCGCGCTCGCGACCTCCGGCCCGACCTCGAACGCCCGCCCGACCATGGAAGGAGCGCGAGGTCCGTCCGGGCCATAAAAGGTCACGCGGTCCGAGGTCGGGCCAACGGGTAAATCCACGGCCCGGCTCGCGCGGCCGTGGACGTCGACGGCTGCCCGCTGCCCGACGACCGACGGTACGACCTCGAGTCGGACGTCTGGGCCCGCGCCGACCCCGCGACCGGCACGGTCGAGGTCGGCCTCATGGCGCCGATCGTCTCGTTCGCCGGGAAGTTCACCGCCGTGACGTTCCGCGACCTGGCCGGTCCCCAACCGCGCGGCCGGAGCGTCGCAACCGTCGAGAGCGTCCGGTTCACCGGCGCGGTCCGGCTCCCGCTCGGCGGGACGATCCTCGCCCGGAACGAGCCGCTCCGAGACCGCCCGAAGCTCCTCAACGACGCGCCGTACTCGGACGGATGGGTCGTCCGGTTCCGACCGACGGAGCCGGGCGCGTTCGACGCGCTCCCCGGAGCGGCGGAGATCGCCGACGGGGTCCGCGCGAAGGTCCGGTCGATGCGGATCCACTGCCTCCCGGCATCGCCGGACGTCGAGATGTTCGAGATCGGCGCCGAATGCCAGGCGATCCTGGTCCGGCTCGACGAGGAGCTCGCGCGCCGAGCGGTCGGCGAGGTCGTCCACCTCGTGACCGACGACGCGACCGCCCCGATCGAGATGGTCCGGTGGTCGGACCGGAGCGGGTACCCCGTCCTCCACGCGTGGCCGGAGGAGAACCTCCGGCACTTCCTCGTGCGGAAGGTCGCCTCGCCGACGCCCCGCCGGCGGCGGATGCCGCCGGTCCCGCCCGACTAGGGCTTCTCGATCGGGCTACGGACCTGGTTCCCCCACTCGGTCCACGAGCCGTCGTAGTTCCGCACGTCCGGGAACCCGAGCAGGTACGTCAGGACGAACCACGAGTGGCTCGACCGCTCCCCGATCCGGCAGTACGTGATCACCGGCTTCGCCGGCACGATCCCCTTCGCCTGGTAGAGCTGCTGGAGGTCGGCGAAGCTCTTGAACGTCCCGTCCTCGTTGACCGCCTGCGCCCACGGGATGTTCGCGGCGCCGGGGATGTGGCCGCCCCGCTGGGCGTGCTCGTTCGGGTACTCCGGCGGCGCCGTCACCTCGCCCGTGAACTCCTTCGGTCCGCGGACGTCGACGAGCCCGAGCTTCCCCGCCTTGACCTCGGCGAGAGCGGCGTGGACCGTCGGGTAGTACGCCGAAGCTTCTCGTTCGCCGGGTGGGCCTTCGCCGTCCCGTCCGCGACGGTCGGGACGTCCTTCGTCATCGCCCGGTCCTCGGCGATCCACTTCTTCCGGCCGCCGTTCATCAGGCGGACGTCGTGGAAGCCGTAGTATTTCAGGACCCAGAACGCGAACGCGGCGAACCAGTTGTTGAAGTCGCCGTACAGGACGAGGGTCGTGTCGGCGTTCACGCCCGTCCTATGGTAGAGCTTCCCGAGCGCTTCGGGGGAGAGGAGGTCGCGGGCGACCGGGTCGTTGATGTCGGCCTTCCAGTCGATCAGGACCGACCCCGGGATGTGCCCGAGCTGGTAGTTCGCCGACGGGTCGTAGTCGACCTCCGCGACGCGGACGTTCGCGTCGTGGAGATGGTCGGCGACCCAGGCGGTCTCGACGAGCGCTTCGGGGTGGGCATACGAGCTCATGGGGAACCCTTCGGAGGCTCCCGAGGCCCCGCGCGATATATCCCGAGCGGCGCGCGCATTTTGCGTGCGGAGCTGCGGAGAGTGCGCTTAATCCGCGTCGAATGCGGCGTTATCCACGCCGACCACGCTTCGGGAGCTGGGCGTTCGACACCTCGACCGTCTCGGGGTCGAACCCGAGCTTGGCGAGTTCGTCCCGGATCCGGAGCCGGTGGTCCCCCTGGAGGTACACCTCGCCGTCGACGACCGACCCGCCCGTGGCGAGCCGGTTCTTCAGCGACCGGGTCGTCTCCGCGAGGTCGACCCCGGGCGGGAACCCGGAGATGACGGTCGCCGGCTTGTTGTACCGGCGGGGTTCCGCGCGGACCCGGATCCGGGCCGTCTCGCGGTCGAGGGCGGAGAGGATCTCGTCGAACTCGTTGTTCCCCATCGATGCGGTGCTTCCTACCGACCCTCCGGCAACGGAGGGTGGAGCGTAAGAAGGTCCCCTATCCGAGCCGGCCGCGGCCACCGCGGTCGCGCGTTCACCGGTTCGTCTGGGTCGAGGGGCACCGTCCGTTCCATGCCGGCGGGACGGATGAACCTTTGCCGGTCGCCGGGGCCGGTCACCGCTCGCCCCAGACGTAGAGCCGGAGGGCGACGAGGGTCACGGCGACGGCGAGGACGAGGAGGAGCGCCCCGTACTCGACGAGAACGAGGTCCGGGGCCGGCGTGAACCCGAACGCGCCCTGGACGAGGAGGGCGGCGTACGTCGACGGGACGAAGTGGCAGGCGACCTGCCACGGACCGGGGAGGACCGAGAGCGGGTAGTACAAGGGCGTCAGCATCCCGATCATCGTGAACGCGAGGTTGCCGATCGGCCAGATCTCCCGCTGGGAGCGGACCCGGCTCGACACGGCGATCCCGATCGCACTGAACAGGACCCAGAGGACGACGAGGACGCCGAGGAGGACGACCCACGGCCCGACGGCCCGGCTCGCGGGGTCGACGTAGAGGAGGATCCCGGCGAGGACCGCGAGCGCCGGGGCGGCCGGGATGAGGTTCGAGACCGCGATGCCGATCAGGTACCGGAACTTCCCCAGGGGCGACGCGACGAACAAGTCCTGGAGCGACGCCTCGATCCGCCACGTCGCCGAGTCCCCGAGCACCCAGTTGCCGATGTTCTGGGTCGTGAACAGCATCGCGCCGACGACCTCGAGGGGGAAGTAGCTCGCCGGCGAGATCAGGTGGAGGAAGTAGAGGAAGATGAACGGCAGGAGGATCGGCGCGATCGTCGCCGCCGGGTTCCGGCTGAATCCACCGCCAGCCGAGGATCCCGAACGCGGGGAGGACCCGGCCGGAGCGCGGCACCTCGCGGGGCCCGTCGGACCGGAGCGGGGCGCTCACGCGTCCTCCCGGACGGTCCGGCGCGCCCAGTAGATCGCGAACGCGAACGTACCGAGCCCCTCGAGGACGAGGGCGGTCGCCGCGAAGGCGACCTCCCACGGCGCGAGGGTCGCCCAGCCGATCGTCGACTGGACGAGGGCCGCGGCGGCGCTCGGGGGGATGGCGAGCGCGACCGGGACGAGCGGCGCCGGCCAGAACCCGAGCGGGTAGAACACCGGCGGGAGGACCCCGAACAGGTTGTAGAAGATGGAGGCGTACGGCCAGATCGTCCGCATGTCCCGGAACAGCGTCGAGACGAAGTAGCCGAACGACGAGGCGAACAGCCACACCCCGGCGGCGGCCGCGAGGAGGACGAGCGCGGTCGTCGCGCTGATCCCGGCGACGACGTACGTGACCGCGACGAGGACCCCGATCGGGGTCAGGTAGGCGCCGAGGACCCCGAGCGACATTCCGAGGAAGTACGCCTCCGGAGTGAGCGGGCCGGCGAGGTAGAGCTCGTTCAGCTTGTGGTCGATCCGGACGAACGCCGCCTCGTTCTGGACCCGCTGCCCGAGGGCGAACATCGAGAACAGGATCCCGCCGAAGAGCGCGACCGGAAGGAGGTCCCGGGCGAGGATCGCAACGAAGAGGAGGAGGACGACCTGGACGATCAAGCTCGTGACGATCGACGTCGACTCGTGCAGCTGGACCCTCAGCTCGGTGAGCGAGAACGCGACGAGGCCCCGGAACGGGGTGCGGGTGACGGCGGCCATCGGTTACTCCTCGGTGTCGATCGACCGTCCGACGACCCGGAGGAACGCCTCCTCGAGGGTCACGGGCCCGACGGTGGCCGAGAGGTGCTCCCGCAAGGCGAGGGTCATCAGCTCGGGAAGTCGCTCGGGGGTCGTGATGACGTGGAGGGTGCCGGCGTCGGTGAGGACCGAGCCGAACCCCCGTGCGGTCTCCGCGAATCGCTCGCCGCCCGGGATCGAGACTCGCAGCGAGCCGCCGACCTCCTGTTTCAGCGTCCCCGCCGTCCCGTCGACGAGGACCCGGCCCCGCTCGACGATGTAGAGCCGGTCGCTGAGCGCCTCGGCCTCGTCGAGATAGTGGGTCGTCAGAAGGATCGTCGATCCCCGGCGGGTGAGGGTCCGCAGCGAATCCCACACCGCCCGCCGGGCGAACGGGTCCATCCCGATCGTCGGCTCGTCGAGGAAGAGGAGCGGCGCCTCGGTCGCGATGACCGTCGCGACCATCGTCCGTTGCCGCTGGCCCCCGGAGAGGGTGATCGACAGCCGGTCGCCAACCTCCTCGAGCCCCATCTGGCCGAGGGCGTCCTCGGTCCGGGACTTCGCCTCCTGGCGTCCGAACCCCCGCGCGCGGAGGTAGGTGTAGACCTGCTCGCGGGGGGTCAGGTGGAAGAACGGTTTCCCCTCCTGCGGGACGACCGCGATCATCGGCCGGACCTCATCGGGCCGGGCGCCGGCGTCGTGGCCGAACACCTCGACGGTCCCGCCGGTCGGCGAGAGCAGCGTCGAGGCGATCTTCAGGAACGTCGTCTTCCCCGCGCCGTTCCGGCCGAGGAGGGCGACCCGCTCCCCGGGATGGACGACCAGGGAGACGCCGGCCAGCGCCTCGACGGTCGGAGCCCGTCGGGACGAGTACGTCTTCCGGACGTCCCGGGCCAGCAACGCCTCCGCCGTCATGGCGGGGCGCGAGCGAGGGGGCTGTATTGAGCGGGACGGCGGGCGACGCTCGCCCGACGGCCGCGACCGCTCCGGGCGGCTTGGTCTAGTGGCCGGACCCGCACCCGCAGCCGCCGCCGTTGTCGGAGTTCGAGCCGCAGGAGCCGCATCCGCCCGAGAGGCCGGCGGCGTCCGGCTCGGGGAGCGAGGGGTTCGTGATCTTGAACCCGGACTCCTCGAGCGTCTCCACGTAGTCGATGACGGCCCCGTTCACGAACGGGATGCTCGTCGGGTCGACGATGACCGAGAACCCGTCGACCGTGACAACCTCGTCGTCCCGGCGGGGCTTGGCGAACGCCATGCCGAACTGGACCGCGCTTCCGCCGCCGCAGCATCCGCCCCCGCCCGGCTGGGCGTAGACGCGGACCGCGATGCCGTTCGTCTGGCCGGACATGAGGCGCCGGACCTGGTCCGCGGCGCTCGGGCGGATCTCGACTTGAACGTGGACCTGAGTGGCAGCTTCGGGCATGGGGGGTTCCTCCAACTTGACTAGGTCCACAAGGGGGTATAAGGTTAGGTTCCGGAAACCCGGGACGTCCGTCGGTGGCGTTGGCGTTACCGCGACCCCGCCGGGACCCCATTCAACCGACGTTCCGACAGTACGAACCGTGCCGGGATAAAGCCACGGCTCCGTCCGACCCCGAGGGGCAGTGGGGACCCGCTCGGCGTTGCTCGAACTGTCGTCCTCTGTCGAGGGACCCCGGGCCGCCCCCGCCGGACGTGCGCCGGACCTCCTCCGGCTCGTCGCGTTCGAGCGGAGCCTGTCGACCGGCCCCCTCGAGCGGCTCGAACGGTCGACCGAAGAGTGGTCGGACGAGCGCGCCCGGGCCGCCTTCGACCTCGACCCGGACCTCCGGGAGTTCGCCGTTCTCAAGACGTGCCATCGCCTCGAGCTGTACGCGGTCGTGGCCGCCCCGGCCGCGGCGGCGCGGGTCGAGACGCTACTCCCGCGGCCCCGGGCCGGGTGGCGCCGATGGGACGGCCCCGCCGCGGTCCGCCACCTGTTCCGCGTCGCGGGGGGCCTCGAATCGCTCGCGGTCGGCGAGCGGGAAGTCCAGGCCCAGGTCCGGCGGGCGGGGGGGCGGGTCGCCTCCCGACTCCCGAACGGCGGACTCGGCCCGATGTTCGCGGGGGCCGCCCGTACGGCCGGGGAGGTCGCGGACCGGACCCCGGGCACCGGGGGTTCGGTCGCGAAGGTCGGGGCGGCCCGGATGCTCGAGGAGGTCGGACCCCCGTTCCCCCGGGTCGTCGTCGCCGGCTCGGGAATCGTGGGCCGGCAAGTCGTCGAGGCACTCGGCCCGAGCGCCCATGTCACGATCCTCTACCGTACCCAACCCCCCGAGGAGTCGTTCCTCCGGGCCACCGGGGCCCGGGCCGCACCGCTCTCGAAACTGGCCGAGGAACTCGCCCTCGCCGACGGCCTCGTGACGGCCCTCAAGACGGCGGGCCGGCTCGTCGGAGTCCCCGAGCTCGTCCACCGCGACCCGGGCCGGCCGCTCGTCGTCGTGGACCTCGGGCTTCCCCGGAACGTCGACCCCGCGGTCTCGGTCGGTCGCCCCGTGCGTCGGATCGACCTCGAGCAGCTCCGCGCGTCCGCCCGGCCCCCGTCCGCGGACGCAACGGGCCGGGCCCTCGACGCCGCGGCCGACCGGGCGTACTCCGGCTTCCGCCGGGCGGCCCTCGAGCCGTTCGTCGCCGAGCTGTGGCGCGAGGCCGAACGGCTCCGGCTCGCCGAGATGGCCCGGGCCGAGCCGTACCTCGGCGCGCTCCCGCCGAAGGAACGGGCCTCCGTCGAGAAGCTTACCGAACGGCTGGTCCGACGGATCCTCGCCGGACCGACCGAGCGGCTCCGGGAGCTCTCGGCGGCCGAAGAGGAGGCGACGCTCCGCGAGCTCGCGCTCCGGCTGTTCGCCCCGGCGGCCCCGGGTCCGTGACCGCCGCGCTGCGCGTCGGCACCCGGAAGAGTCCGCTCGCGCTCGCCCAGACCGAGCTCGTCCTCGCGGCCCTCCGGAAAGCGATGCCCGCGGCGGCGTTCGAGGTCGTCCCGATCACGACCGCGGGCGACCGGAACCGGACCGTCGGAAGCTCGCCCGATTTCACCGACCGGATCAGCGCGGCGGTCGAATCAGGCGAGGTCGACCTTGCCGTCCACTCGGCGAAGGACCTCCCGGTCCGGCCCGAGCGGGGGGTCCGGGTCGCCGCGTTTCCCCGGCGGGCGGATGCGGCCGACGTCCTGGTCGGGCGACCCGGGGCCTCCCTCGAACCCCCTCCGCCGGGGACGCGGGTCGGCTCGAGTTCGGTGCGGCGGCGCGCCCAGCTTCTCCGGGAATGGCCGACGGTCGAGGTCGTGGAAGTGCGGGGCAACGTCGGGACCCGAATCGCCCTGGTCGACTCTGGAACCGTCGACGCCGTGATGCTCGCCTCGGCGGGGCTTCGTCGACTCGGGCTCGCGGCCCGCATCGGGCGCCGCCTCCCGCCCGCCCGGTTCCTCCCGGCCCCGGGCAGGGAGCTCTCGCCGTCGAGGTGCGGTACGGGGATCGCAAGGTCGATGGGGTCGTCCGGTCGATCGACCACGGGCCGACCCGGGCGGCGGTCACCGCCGAGCGGACCTGCGCCGCGGTCCTGGGGGCCGATTGCAACGTTCCGCTCGGTGTGTACGCGCGGCTCCGAGGGGAAGCCCTCACCGTCGATGCCGAGCTCTTCGACCCCGACGGCCGTCGCTCGATCCGGGTCCGGCGCGAGGGACCGGTGCTCAACGCCGGGTCGCTCGGACGCCTCGCGGGCTCGGACCTCGCCCAGTTGGGGGAGGCCGGTCGGTCCGGGGGCCCACGATGAAACGGAGCGTCGACGCCCAGGACGGCCCCGTCAGGGTGGTCGCCGCCGGGGGAACCATGGTCGACCTCGTGGCGGCGTTCCAGGGCGCGGGGGTGCGCGTCGTCCGGTTCGACGCCCTCCGGTTCGTGCCATCGATCTCTCCGGCTCGGAAGCGGTCGCTCCAACGCGCGGTCTGGGACGGAATCGTGCTCTCGAGCCCGCGGGGAGCCGACCTCGCCCTCGCCCCGGTCTTCGGTCCGGCGCGGAAGGAGGGGGCGAGCCCGGTCGTCTACACAGCGGGGGAGTCGACCGCGGTCGGGGCGCGGCGTCTCGGCTACCGGGTGGTCCTTCCCAACGGTCCCCTGGGAATGGTCGGGATCGCCGCCGCCGTCCCCGCCGACCGCCCCCTCCGACTCCTCCACCCGCGGTCGGACATCGCCGGTCCGCGACTGGCGATGTTGCTTCGCGCCCGGGGACACACCGTCCGCGACGTGGTCGCGTTCCGGACCGTTCCCGCCGCCCGGATGCCGGCGGACGTTCGGCGCGGCCTCCTCCAGAGTCGGCTGCTCATCGTTTCGAGTCCCTCGGCGCTCCGGTCACTCCGAACGCATCTCGGGAAGGACGCGTTCCGCGAGCTCGCCCGTGCGGTTCCGTTCCGGGCGCTCGGGGAGACGACCGCGAAGGCGGTCCGGCGGGCCGGCGTCCGGGACGTCGGCCTCCTCGACGCGGGGCCGGGTCAAGCATTTACCCCCGCCACGGTGACTCTCCTCCTCGATGGTCGTCGAGCCGTCCGCTGAACCGGTCCGGGGGGGCTCGTTCCCCCGTCTCCACCGTCTCCGCCGCTCCGCGCGGATGCGCGAGTGGCTCGCCGAGACCCGGTTCGACTCCGGCCGGACCATCTACCCGATCTTCGTGCGCCCGGGCACGGCCGCCCGCGAACGACTCCCCTCGATGCCGGGGTTGTTCCGGTACTCCGCGGAGGAGGGGGCCCGTCACGCCGGCGAGGCGTTCGACGCGGGCGTGCCGGCGGTGCTCCTCTTCGGCCAGTCGGGCCGGAAGGACCCGCGGGGCCGCGAAGCGTACAGCGCCGAGAGCGCCGTCGCGAACTGCGTCCGGACGATCAAACGGCACTGGCCGGAGCTCGTCGTGATCACCGACGTCTGCCTGTGCGCCTACACCGACCACGGCCACTGCGGGGTCTGGGTCGACGGGGCCATCGACAACGACGCGACGCTGGGGATCCTCGAGAAGGTCGGCGTCGCCCACGCGCGGGCCGGCGCCGATTTTGTCGCCCCGAGCGCGATGATGGACCACCAGGTCGCCCACCTACGGGCGGCGCTCGACCGGGCCGGGTTCTCCCGCGTCGGGATCCTCGGCTACTCGGCGAAGTTCGCGTCGACGTTCTACGGACCGTTCCGGGAGGTCGAGGGCTCGACCCCCGCGGAGGGGGACCGCCGCGGGTACCAGCTCGACCCGCGGAACGGACGGGAGGCGCTCCGGGAGATCGAGCTCGACATCGCGGAGGGCGCGGACCTCGTGATGGTCAAGCCGGCGCTCCCGTCGCTCGACGTGATCGCCCGGGCCCGGGACCGGTACGACGTGCCGATCGCCGCCTACCAGGTGAGCGGCGAGTACGCAATGATCAAGGCGGCGGCCGACCGCGGGTGGCTCGACGCGAAGGCGGCCGCGGTCGAGTCGCTCGCCGCGATCCACCGGGCCGGGGCCGACGTCGTGGTCACGTACTTCGCCCTCGCGCTCGCTCGCTGGGAGCAGGAGCGGACCGAATGAGCGGACCGCCCCCCGACGCCGCCCCTCCGGCCGAGCGGCGGGACGTGCTGAAGTACACCTTCCTCCGGCTCCTCCCGGAATGGCGTCGGCTCGCCCGGGAGACCCGCGACCCGGCGAAGGAAGCGGTCGCCCGACTCCTCGAATCCCCTCCGGAAGGGGTCTGGCTCCGGACCTACTCCCTCGTGGGAACGAAGGCAGGGCCCGAGATGCTCCTCTGGACGATCGCCCCCTCGCTCGAGCCGGTCCAGGAGCTCCACGCCCGACTCCTCGGCTCGCCGATCGGCGGGTATCTGGAGACGACCCACAGCTACCTCGGGATGGCCCTCCGCTCCGAGTACCTCGGCGACCACGCGCACGAGGGGTCGGAGGGCGGCACCCGCCGCCCGCTCGACCGCCCGTACCTGTTCGTCTATCCGTTCGTCAAGAAGCGGGAGTGGTACGGGCTCTCGTTCGCCGACCGGCAGAAGTTGATGGGCGAACACTTCCGCATCGGGCACAAGTTCCCGGACGTCGCCATCCACACCGGGTACTCGTTCGGGATCGACGACGCCGAGTTCATCCTCTCGTTCGAGACGGACGACCCCGGCCGGTTCCTCGACCTCGTGCACGACCTCCGCCCGAGCGAGGTGAGCCGGTACACCGAGCTCGAGACCCCGATCTTCACTTGCCTCGCGGTGCCTCCCCGTCGGATGCTCGACCTGGCGGACGGCGTTCCGTGACCCGGGGCGCGGCCCGGCCGCGGTCGACCCGGGCGTTCCGACGGGCCCGGACGACGCTCGTCGGCGGCGTCGACAGCCCGGTCCGGTCGTTCGGCGCGGTGGGCGGGGACCCGGTGTTCGTCCGCTCCGGCCGCGGCGCGTACCTCACGGACGTCGACGGCGCCCGGTACCTCGACCTCCTCAACTCCTGGGGGGCGACGATCCTCGGCCACGCGCCTCCGACGGTCGTGCGCGCGGTCCAGGCCGCGGCCGGGCGCGGAATGACGTTCGGGACCCCCACCGAGGCCGAGCACGAGCTCGGCGAGCGGGTCGTCCGCGCGTGCCCGTCCGTCGAACGGGTTCGGTTCGTCAACTCCGGGACCGAGGCGGTCATGACCGCGGTCCGGGTCGCCCGGGCGGCCACCGGACGGACGAAGGTGGTCAAGTTCGAGGGTGGCTACCACGGTCATTCCGACGGGCTCCTCGCCCGGGCCGGGTCCGGAGTGGCGACCCAGGCGATCCCGGACTCGGCCGGGGTGCCGGCGGCCATCGTCGGAGAGACCCTCGTCGCGCCGTACAACGACCTCGATGGGCTGCGGGCGCTGTTCGACCGGTACCCCGGGGAGATCGCCGCCGTCGTCGTCGAACCGGTCGCCGGGAACATGGGCGTCGTCCCTCCGGTCGCCGGATTCCTCGCGGGCCTTTCCCGCGTGAGCCGGGCCGGAGGCGCGCTGGTCGTGATGGACGAGGTGATCACCGGGTTCCGGCTCCGGCGGGGAACGGCCCACGAGACCCTCGGGGGGGTCGCGGACCTCGTCACCCTCGGGAAGGTGATCGGCGGCGGGCTCCCGGTCGGCGCGGTCGGGGGGCGGGCGAAGTGGATGGACCTTCTGGCACCGGACGGCCCGGTCTACCAAGCCGGCACGTTGGCGGGTAACCCCGTGACGATGGCCGCGGGCGCCGCGACGCTCGACGCGCTCCGTACGACGTCGTACCGGCGGCTCGAGCGGTCCGCCGAGGCGGTCGAGCGGGTCCTCGTGGAGGAGGCCGACCGGGCCGGGCTCGAACGGTTCTGCGTCCAGCGGGTCGGCTCGATGTTCACCGTGTTCTTCTGCACGGGCCCGGTCGTCGACCTCCCGGGAGCCCAGCGCAGCGACCGGGGTCGGTACGCCCGGTTCTTCCACGCGATGCTCGACCACGGCGTCTACCTCCCCCCCTCCCCGCTCGAGAGCGCGTTCGTTTCCACCGCCGTGCGCGACCCCGACCTCGCCGTCCTCCGTCGGGCCGCGCGGGCCGGGTTCACCGCAGCCGCCGGCCGGGCCGGCTGATGCGGGACCGCCTGCTCCGGGCGCTCCGGGGGGAACCGGTCGACACGACCCCGATCTGGCTGATGCGCCAGGCCGGTCGGCACCTTCCCGGGTACCGCGCGCTCCGGCAGAAGCACGGGATCCTCGAGATCGCCCGGACCCCCGAGCTCGCGGCCGAGGTCACGCTCGAGCCGATCCGGCGGTACGACCTCGACGCCGGGGTCGTGTTCGCCGACATCACGCTCCCGTTCGCCGGACTCGGCGTCGACTTCCGCATCGACCCGGGCACGGGCCCGGTCGTCCCGGAGCCGGTCCGGTCGATCGCCGACATCGACCGGTTCCGGCCGTTCGACGCCGAGCGGGACGTCGGCTTCGTCGGCGAGGCGGTCCGAAGGTTCCGCGCCGCGGCCCCGGACCGGCCGATCCTCGGCTTCGCCGGCGCGCCGTTCACCCTCGCGGCGTACCTGGTCGAGGGAGGTCCCTCGAAGGAGTTCCTCGCCACCCGCACGATGCTCCAAAAGTCGCCCGCGACGTTCGACCGGCTCCTCGGCGTGCTCGGCGACCTGACCGTCGACTACCTCGCGATGCAGGTCCGGGCCGGGGCGCACGCGCTGCAACTGTTCGACTCGTGGGCGGGAGCGCTCTCGGTGCGCCAGTTCGAGCGGCACTCGGCGCCCGTGCTGCGGTCGGTCCTCGCTCGGGCGGGGGAGCTCGGGGTCCCGACGATCTACTTCTCGACATCGTCGGCCCACCTTCTCCCCGCCCTCGACTCCCTCGGTTCGACCGCGGTCGGGGTGGACCATCGGGTGCCGCTCGGGCACGTGCGCGCAGCGCTCGGTGACCGGGTGGCTCTCCAGGGGAACCTCGACCCGGCCGCGTTACTCGCCGACAGCGCGGCCGTGGCCCGGGGCGCCGCCGAGGTCCTTGCCGAGGTGCCGGGCCATCGTTCGCACGTCTTCAATTTAGGCCACGGAGTCCTCCCCGAGACCGACCCCGCGCGGGTGGAGGAGCTCGTCGAGCTCGTCCACCGGGACGGGGTCTCGCGACGATGACCGAATCCAAGGAGGCGGGACGCGCGGGCGTCCTCCTGATGGGGTACGGGAGCCCCTCCGGCGCCCAGGACCTGCCGGGGTACCTCGCCGAGATCCTCCATCGCGCCCCTTCGCCCGAGGTCGTGAAGGAGTACGAGCGCCGGTACGCCCGGATCGGAGGCTCCCCCCAGTCGGCGATCCTCGCGATGGTCCGGGATGGGGTCGCCGACCGGCTCGCGGCCGACGCTCCCGGCGTCCCTGTCTTCCTCGGAACGAAGCACTGGCACCCGAACGTCTCCGAGGTGATCCCCCAGGCGAGCCGGGCCGGCGTGACGCGCCTCGTCGCCATCCCGCTCTCTCCGTACGCCTCGACGTGGATCCTCGAGCCGTACCGCACGGCCCTCGAGGCGGGCGCCGCCCGCGCCCCCCGCCCGATCGCCGTCGAGCTCGCCGCCGGCTGGCACCGGGAGCCGGCGTTGATCGACTATTGGGCCGGGGCGATTCGGGCCGACGTTGCGGCGGCGAATGACCCGACCGCCGTGGTCCACCTGTCGGCCCACAGCCTGCCGAAGAAGTACGCCGACCTGGGCGACCCGTACCCCGCGATCCTCCACGAGACCGCCGACGCGATCGCCCAAGCGGCGGGGCTCTCCCGGTGGGAGTTCACGTTCCAGAGCGCGGGCAACGACACCGAGCCGTGGCTCGGACCGGACATCACCGAGCAGATGCGGAAGTGGAAGGCCGAGGGGGCGAAGACCCACATCGTCGCGAGCTTCGGGTTCGTCTTCGACCACCTCGAGGTCCTCTACGACCTCGATGTCGTGACCCGCCAGTTCGCCGACGACCTCGGCGTCGTGTACCGGCGGGTGCCAGAGCCGAACTCCGACCCGAAACTCATCGCGGCGCTGGTCGCCGTCGCGACCCGGTCGCTCCGGTCTCGCCCGACCGCGGCGTGACCGTTACGGGGGCGGCTCGGCCCGCCAGCACAATCGACCGAGCATGTGACCCAGGCGGTCGGGGAGTCCGACGGCCCCGGTGATCGTCAGCAGGTCGGCCTTCGTGAGCTCACCGATCCCGGCAAGTACGAATGGGTACACGACGAAGCCGAGCAGGATGAAGGGGAACAGGATCCACCAGTGATTTGGGTTGACAAACCGATTCAACTCCGACATCATGAGGAACGCGGCGAGGGCCGCCACCGTGATCCGGACGATGGGCAAGACCCGAATCCGGACGCGAAGAAGCCGCTCCATGAAGTACGCATTCAGCCCCAGGGCCGCGCACGACCCGACGAGGACACCGGCCGCGATGGCCCAGAGGGTCGGATAGAACTGGAACAAGACCACGGTCGACGCAACCATACCCGCGACGATCGTGCCGGAGATGTACAGCTCGAGACGTTGGTACCCGATGGAATTGAGGGCGGTCCCGATCACCTGGCTCAGCCCGAGGGGAATCGCAGATATCGCGAGTAGCGCAATGGTGATCGCCCCGAGCTGCGCGACCTGGCCATCGACGATGACGTTCGGGATGGGAACTCGGTACACGACGATCGCGATTGAGGCCGGCAGCACGATCAGCGCGGTGAACCGGAGCGCCTCCCACGTCTTCCGCTGGACGAGCGCGTAATCTCCCCGGGCGTGGAAGCTGGCCAGATACGGAAACAAAGGGAGGACGACCGCGCTTGGAACAGAAAGCAGAAGGATCCTCCAACCGTTGTCCCAGGAGAACACGGCGAACAGCGATGACTGGTGCAGGAGCCCGGTCACGAAGAACGGCGGCGCGTTCGAGGCCAGAAACTGGAACATCAGGCTCCCCATCAGGGGCCAGGAGTACCCGGAGCAACTGGACAGCGCGGGCCTGCGCTGGCGGGCTCATCTCTCTCCAAAGCTCCGGCATGCAGTACGCAAACGACGCCGCGGCGCCGATGACGAACGCGTAGGTGAATCCCAGAAGGCCGGGGTCGAGGAAGATCACCGAGATGATCGCGACCGTGCGGACACCCACCTCGACGAACTGCGGATACTGAGCTTGGATTGAGCTGCCCCGGGCGATGCGCAGCTGCGACACCACCATCCAAGGTGACCACAGGACTGGCAGTACGAGGAACAGACCGAACGACTGGTAGGTGGGGGACGAGTAGGAGAAGTGGAGGGCTCCCCCGAGAACGAACGTGGCGGGAAGCGCGGCCAACCCGATCAGGCTGACCAATACGACGCGGAGAGTCAGGTAGGTCCCAGTCAGTTCCTTCGCTGGCTGACCCCGGGAGACGTAGTAGGTGTAGGCCGCGCCCACGCGAAGGTCGCCGAGCCAGTTGATTGACGACGCGATGAGGAGAAAGAACACGATCTCTCCCCAGATCGTAAGGCCGGTCGGGGTGCCGGGGCTGGGAATCCGATGAAAGAAGGTATGCCCGACCACCGCGGTCGAGATGACCCCCATCACCTGGATCAGAGTCGTCAGGATGAACACCCCGTAGGAGGACCGGCCCAGGCCCCGGTGGACCGGCGGGGTGTGTTGGGTGGGGGGCGGGGCTGCGGGCTTGCCGAACCACTTGACGAACCGGTCCGAAGGTTGGTAACCCCCGATGGCGGGTGGAATCGGTCCGGGAGGGACTCCCGACGATTCTAGGGGCGTCGCCACGGCGATTCCCTACTCCACGGACTGGGACGTCGGGGGTTCCTCGGAGGCGACCCGCTCGGTCAACTCGATCCAGACCCCATCGGGATCGGAGACGAACGCGAGTCGGTGCTCCTGTTCGCGGAACGCGGGGATTCGAACACGGGCGCCGAGCTCCGTCAGCTTGCGGACGGCGGCGTCGAGGTCCGGCACAACGAATCCGAGATGGTCGAGCTCGTCCCCTTCCCGGTACGGCGGCTCGTCCGGGTAAAAGTTCAGCTCCAGCATCGCCCGACTCTCCGGGTCGGTCAGTTCCATCCAGACTCCGCCGGCGGCCATCCGACCCGTCCGTCCGGCGACCAGACCGAGTCCGAATGTGTAGAAGCGTCGGGAGCGCTCCAGGTCCCGGACGCGGATCCCGGTATACTCCAGCACGGTGGTTCCCCACGCGAGCCGCTCTATACGGCCTTCGGAACAAGAATCGACCGCGGAATCGCATTCGCCTCCAAGGCGAACGGAGGGCGGGGCGGGAATCGCCGACGGTGGGGAGGGGATGGGAGCAGGGGGATTTGAACCCCCATATGCGGGTCTCTCCGCGCGCTCCAGTCATTCGTCATCGGGGCGCGAACGCCCCTCCGCAGACCCTAATCTCTCCAGGGCGGCGAAGCCGCCGCCCTGACTGGAGCCCGCTGGTCTGCCAAGTTAGCCTATGCTCCCTCCGAGGGGACCGGAGGAGCCGGGCAGATATCCTTTGTTCTTCGGCGGGCGGCCCGACCGCGGCGCCCCCGCGGCCGCCGCACAACCCTTATGTAAAGGCTGTTTGTCTCGAATCTAATGACATTGAATCCGTCGTCCGCCACGCCCGCTCCGCGCGTCGCGCCCGCCGTCTTCGTAGTGGCGCTCCTCGTCGTCGCGGGCGTCGCGATCGCCGGCACCGCGGCCTACTTCGAGGTCCATCCGGTCCGCACGACCACCCCGGCGGCCTCCACGACGCCTCCCAGCTCGCAGAACAACACCTCCCAGCCGAAAGGACCGACGACCGAGACGATCGTCGACGACCTCGGACGGCGCGTCACCGTGCCGTTGAACGCGTCCCGGATCGTCGTACTCGCCCCCAGTATCCTCGACATCGTCTACCGGCTCGGACTCGGGGCTGACGTGGTCGGCCTCGGGTGCGCGCCGACGGAGTACGGCCTGCTAAGCGTGTACTCCCCCAACCAGACGTCGCTGTGGGGCCTCACGCCGAGCATGTGCATCAACGACTTCCCGACCCTGAACGATCAAGCCGTCGCGAACGATTCGCCGGGACTCGTCCTCGCGAGCACGATCACCTCGGCCTCGGATGTGACCACGCTGACGGAGACGTACAATCTGCCGGTCGTGTTGCTGGCCCCGAGCGGTCTCCAGGGGATCGTCGGCGACGTGGCCCTCGTCGCCTCCATGTACCCGGACAATGCGAGGGCGCTCCCCCTCGAGGTCTCGCTCGACGATGCGCTCACGAACGCCTCCAATCTCGATACGAACCTCTCGGACAACGGTGACGCTATCCCGAGCGTGCTCCTGGCCTACTACTTCGACGGCGGCGGCTACTACACGTACGGTCCGGGGACGTTCGGGGAGTCGTTGATCGAGCTGTCCGGTGGCTCCAACGTCGCCGGCGGCGCCCCGCTCACCTACTTCGAGATGAACGGGTCGGTCGTCCTCGACGACGAGCCGTCCGTCGTGGTCTATGGGACCAGCTGGAACGACCCCGCCCTCGTGGGCGGCGAGACGGTGCAAAACTGGACGACCGCGCCCTACTGGAGCCAGTTGAACGGCACCCTGCACGCGATCGACGTGACGCTGATCACCGAGGCGGACCCGACGATGATCCTCGCCCTCCCGCTGTTCGAGTACTGGCTGCAACCGACGCTCCAGACCTCCCCGTAGATGCTTCGCGGACGCGCCGGGGTCTTGGCCCCGGTCCGCGCCCCTCGGGGGCGGTGGCTCGGCGCGCTGCTGCTGCTCGGCGGCGTGGTCCTCGTCGTTGTCTCCCCCCTGATCGGTCCGGTCCCGATCCCGCTCGAGTCGAGCCTGGGAATCCTCGCGCATGGCCCCGGTCCGGTCTCCTCGCCGGCCGCGTGTCCGGGGATCCACGTCTCCGCGAACCAGTGCCGGATTTGGGCGGAGATCGTCTGGGAGGCGCGGATCCCCGCCATGCTGCTCGCCCTCGCGGCGGGGGCGATCCTGGGCCTCTCCGGTGCCACCCTGCAGGGAGTGTTCCGCAATTCGCTCGCCGACCCGTACCTGCTCGGACTCTCGACCGGGGCGGCGATGGGAGCCGCGATCCTGTTCGTCTTCGACGTCGACGTCGCGCAGGCGGCGTACGCCCTACCGGTGTTCGCCTTCCTCGGCGGCCTGATCCCCGGGCTCGTCATCTTCACCGTCGGACGGATTGCGCGGCGCTCCGCCGAGACGCTGGTCCTGACTGGCGTGGCCCTCGGCGCGGTCTTCTCCTCGCTCCTCGCGACGTTCCTTCTCTACAACCCGATCGCGGACCTGCAGGTGAGCTTCTGGCTCCTGGGAGGAATGAGCGACGCGACCTGGACGCACGACGCGCTCCTCTTCGGGGTCCTCCTCGCGGTCGGCGGGGTCCTCAGCCTCCTCGGACGGGAGCTCAACCTCCTCCAGCTCGGCGAGGACGTCGCGCAAAGCGTCGGAGTCCCCGTCCAGCGGGTGACGCTGACGCTCGTCCTGCTCACCACGGTTGCGACGGCCGCGGCCGTCGCGTTCACGGGCGTGATCGGGTTCGTCGGACTCGTCTCGCCCCACATCGTCCGGCGGGTCGTCGGCCCGGACTACCGTCGCGTGGTGCCGCTCGCCGGCCTCGTCGGCGCCGGGTTCCTCCTCCTCGCCTGGGACATTGCCCAAACGGCGCTGCCGCCGATCGTACTCCCAGTCGGCATCCCGACGTCGTTCGTCGGGGCGCCGTTCTTCCTCTACCTCCTGTTCCGGCGCCGTTCGGTCCCCGGGGCACCCGCGTGACCGACGTCGGCGCGCCCGGTCTCTCGGCGACCGACCTGACCGTCCGCTACCGGACCGTAACGGCGCTGCACGGGATCACTCTCGGCGTCCGACCCGGGGAGCTGTTGGCGCTCGCCGGACCGAACGGTTCGGGGAAGAGCAGCTTCGTGCGGGCCGTCGTGGGCCTCGCCCCGGTCGTGGGGGGTCGGATCGAACTGGGCGGCCGCGCGCTTGCCTCCCTGTCGCTCGTGGAGCGGGCACGAGCCGTCGCGTGGATGCCGCAGGAAGAGCCCGTCGGAGACAACGTCCCGATCCGGGAGGACGTTCTCTACGGGCGGTATCCGCACTCCGTCCGATTCGCGCCGGCAAGCGACGGGGACCTTGCGATTGCGGATCGGGTCCTCGCCGAGCTCGGGTTCTCCGACCGGGCGCACATCGGGGTACAGGAACTGAGCGGCGGCGAGCGTCAGCGGGTGCGCCTCGCCCGCGTGCTCGCGCAAGGGGCCCCCGTGCTGTTGCTCGACGAGCCGACCGCCCACCTCGACATGGGCCACCAGCTCGACATCCTCGAACGGGTGCGGCGGCTCGCCCACGCCGAGGGCCGGGCGGTCGTCGCCGCTCTGCACGACCTCAACCTTGCGGCCCGCTACGCCGACCGGGTGGTCGTCCTCCACCGCGGCCGGATCGTCGCGGACGGCCTCCCCGCGACGGTGCTCTCCCCGGCGCTCCTCCGAGACGTATGGGGGGTGGTGGCGGACCTCCGCACGGACCCGAGGACCGGCCTTCCCTACCTGATCCCGCGTCTCCCCGCGGACGACCTTCGACCGGCGGCGACGGCGCTCTTCCGGAGGGTCCACGTGGTCGGAGGCGGAGGCTCGGCGAGCTCGATCCTGCGCGCCCTCACCGCCGAGGGCGACCGGGTCACGCTCGGCGCCGTCCCACTGTTCGACACGGACACCCAGACGGCCGAAGAGCTCGGTGTGCCAACGGCGACCGAGCTCCCGTTCGCGCCGCTCGGGCCCGAGGTCCGGGAGCACCACCGACAACTGATCGGGGCGGCCGACGCGATCGTAGTAGCGCCGTTCCCCATCGGCCCGGGGAATCTCGCGAATCTCGAGGACATCGAGGCGGCGCGCGGGCGGACGCGAGTCCTCCTCGTGGACCCGCCGGGCGCGACGTCCCGGGACTTCACGGGGGGACCCGGGGCGCTCGCCCTCGCCGCTCTCCGGGCGAACTCGGAGGTCGTTGACGGAGTCCCCGCGCTGCTACGTGCGCTCGCGGCCCCGGCGCCCTCGCCGGACCGCGAGCCGGACCACCGTTAGGGGGGGCGGGTTGGGTCCCTGGAACGGCTCGAGGAACCTCGGGAGTTCCTCATCGAGAACGACGACCGTGGAGTCCACGCCGAGCGCCGAAGCCTCGCGCACGGCCGCCGCCGTGCCGAACCGGACGACCGGTCGCTCCGTCGCGGAGCGGGCCAAGTGGGCCGCCTCCCCCCCGTGCGCCGCAAGCAGCCCACCGCGGGCCGTCCGCAGGAATCGCCGGAGCGCGGCGACCGTGGCCTCCGCGTCGAGCGCCTCCGAGGGGATCGTCAGGACGCGGACGTGGCCCGGGGAGATCGGGACGATTCCGACGAGGTCGGTGACGCGCACGAGCGCACCGGCGCGCACGGTCGCGGCCGCGCGGCCGTGCGACGCCCCCTCGCCCCCGGTCCGGGCCGTCAGCATGCCGTCGACGATCGCGAGCGACACAGGTTCGCCGGCGCGAACCGGGGTCGCGGCGACCGCGCGCGCGGAGCGGACGACCGGGAGCCGTCCGAGGTGCTCGTCGACGTCCCGCCGCAACTCCTCGAGGGCGGCGTGGAGAAAGGCCGTCCCGGCGACCGTCGGGTGGTAGAGGCCCCGCTGGACATCGACGAGGCCCCGCGCCCGGAGCTGACGGAACGAGTGGGAGATCGCCTGGACCGTCACCCCGAGCCGCTCGGCGATCCCCTTGAGATGGGGTACGTCCCGGGTCGTGACCTCGTAGAGGAAGAGGAGCTCGGTCACGGCGCCGCGCCGGCGGAGCGCATCGAGACCGCCGGTGTGCTCGCGCGGGGCCGCCTTCGCCATCGTCGGGGGCGAAGGGGGACGGGCTTAAAGCGCCCGGCCCGGGGTCACGCGCCCTTCCGGCGCGGGGTCTTCGCCCGGACCCCGCCGGTGGTCCGTTCGAGCTCCCGGATCCGGTCGCGGATTCGGGCCGCCTCCTCGAAGTCGAGCCGCTCGGAGGCGAGATGCATCTCCTCTTCGAGGTTGGCGAAGAGGAGCGGCAGCCGCTCCTTCCATTTCGGTCCGAGGCCGGCCACACTGAGCTCGCCGGATTCGGCGGCCTCGCTCGGGGCGAGGAGCGAGCGGACCTCCTTGCGGATCGATTCCGGGACGATCCCGTGGGCCTCGTTGTACTCGAGCTGGGTCGTGCGGCGCCGCGACATCTCGGCGATCGCGCGCTCCATCGACCCTGTGACCCGGTCGGCGTAGAGGATGACCCGGCCGGCGACGTTTCGCGAGGCCCGTCCCGAGGTCTGGATGAGCGACGTCTCGCTCCGGAGGTACCCTTCCTTGTCGGCGTCGAGGATCGCCACGAGGCTCACCTCGGGGAGGTCGAGCCCCTCGCGGAGGAGGTTGATGCCGACCAGGATGTCGAATCGGCCGAGGCGGAGGTCCCGGAGGATCTCGATCCGCTTCATCGTCTCGACCTCGCTGTGGAGATACCGGACGCGGAAGCCGGAGTTCGCGAGGAACGTCGAGAGCTCCTCGCTCGTCCGCTTCGTCAGCGTGGTCACGAGCGCCCGCTCGTGGCGGTCCACGCACCCGTGCAGCTCCTCGACGAGGTTGGCGATGTGGCCCTTGACCGGCCGGACCTCGACGACCGGGTCGACGAGCCCGGTGGGCCGGATCACCTGCTCGACGACGCCCCGCGACACCTTCCGCTCGAACGGTCCGGGGGTCGCGGAGACGAAGACGAGCTCCCGCATCTTGGCGAGGAACTCCGGGAACTTCAGCGGCCGGTTGTCGCGGCACGACGGCAGCCGCCAGCCGAACTCGACGAGGTTGTCCTTCCGGCTTCGGTCGCCCTTGTACATCCCCTCGAGCTGGGGGAGGGTGACGTGGGATTCGTCAAGGAAGACGAGCGCGTCGGAGGGGAAGAAGTCGAGGAGGGTGTACGGCGGCTCTCCGGCCTTGCGGCCGGCGAAGTACCGGGAGTAGTTCTCGATGCCGGAGCAGTAGCCGGTCTCGCGGATCATCTCGAGGTCGTAGTTGACGCGGCCGCGGAGCCGCTGCGCCTCGACGATCTTCTCCTCGCGCTGGAGCTCGGCGACCCGCGCGTCCCGCTCGAGCTCGATCTCGGCGAGGATCCCGCGGAGCCGCTCGTCGACGGTCAGGAAGTGGGTCGCCGGGAAGATCGCGACCCGCTCGAGGCTCCGCAGCTCCTCCTGCGTGGTCGGGTCGATCTCGGTGATCCGGCCGATCCGGTTCCCGTCGAGCTCGAGCCGATGGACGGTCTCGCCCGCCCCCATCACGTCGATCGTCCCGCCGCGGACGCGGAACCGCCCGCGACGGAGCTCCATGTCGTTCCGCTCGTACTTCATCCGGACGAGCTGCTCGAGCAGTTCCTGGCGCTTGATCGTCTGACCGTCGGCGAGCTCGACGACCGAGGCCCGGTAATCCTCGGGGGAGCCGAGGCCGTAGATGCAGCTCACCGAGGCGACGATGAGGACGTCCCGCCGGGTGAGGAGCGCCTGGGTCGCCCGGTGGCGGAGCCGGTCGATCTCCTCGTTGATCGAGGCGTCCTTCTCGACGTAGAGGTCGATCTGGGGGACGTACGCCTCGGGCTGGTAGTAGTCGTAGTAACTGACGAAGTACTCGACCGCGTTGTTCGGGAACAGCGCCCGGAACTCGCTGACGAGCTGCGCGGCGAGGGTCTTGTTCGGCGAGATCACGAGCGTGGGCCGCTGGAGGCGCTGGACCACGTGCGCCATCGTGAACGTCTTGCCCGAGCCGGTCACCCCGAGCAGCGTCACGTACCGCTCGCCGCCCCGGACCCGTTCGACGATCTCGTCGATCGCCTTCGGCTGGTCCCCCTGGGGCACCAGCTCCGTCTCGAGGGAGAATCGTCCGGTCGGGTCGGAGACGATGCCGGTGGCGACGGTCGATTTCGTGGCCATTTCGCGGAGCCCCCTCACGCCCCCGGGCGCGCCCGGTACCCGGCGGGGTCGATCGCGACGTCGGTGAAACCGAGGCTCCGGAGGGCCGATCGGACGTCGGAGGCGACCGGCTCGCTCGCGAGCCGGGCGACCTCCGCTGGGTCGACCTCCACCCGGGCGAAGTCGCCGTCCACGCGCACGCGGACCCGCCGGAATCCCCGCTCGCGGAGCCCCCGCTCGGCGAGCTCGATCCGCCCGAGGAGCGGGACCGTGACCTCCTGGCCGTGCCGGATCCGGGACGCGAGGCACGCGTCCGACGGGGTGTCCCAGTTCGGGAGACCGGCGGACCGCGCGAAGGCGCGGACATCGACCTTCCGCCAGCGGGCCCAGACGAGCGGGTGGCCGAAGCCGGCTTCGTCCATGGCGACGATCCCGGGTCGGTGGTCGCCGAGGTCGTCGAGCTGGACCCCGTCGAGGTACCGGGCGACCCCTCGCGGGGCGCCCCATTCCCGGATCGCGCGAGTCTCGACCGAGCGGCAGAAGTAGCACCGGTTCGACGGGTTGGCCCGGTAGCTCGGGTCGGCGACCGGGTCGACGGGGACGACCGTGTGGGCGATCCCGATCGCTTCCGCGACGCGGTGCGCCCGGTCGACCTCCTCGGCCGAAACGGCCGGACCGGCCAGGGTGACCGCCTCGGCCGCCCGCCCGAGCGCGCGGTACGCGAGCGACGCGACGACGGAGGAGTCCACCCCACCGGAGAGGGCAACGACGCTTCGGCCACCGGCCCGAAGCTCGGCCAGCACCTGGTCTTCGGTCCGGGGACCGAGTTCGGTTCGTTCCGCGGTCGCCATCGTCGAAGCGCCGCGCAGGGTCCCGGAAAGGGATACCCTTTCTCCCCCCGCCCGGCTTTTCCGCGGCGGAGGCCTCCGGGACCCGATGCAGGCGGTCGCCGAGGGGTCGCGTTGGATGGTCCGTCTGGTCGAGGGCGAGCGGCTTCCCGATGCGTTCGCCGAGTTCGCCCGCGCCAACGCCATCCGGGCGGCCGCGATCCCGATGGGGATCGGTCAATTGACCGCGAGCCGGGTGGCGTTCTGGAACGGCTCGGAGTACGTCCCGCGCGACCTCGCAACGCCGGTCGAGCTCGTTTCCCTCGCCGGGTCGATCGCCGAGGCGGACGGCGAGCCGTCGGTCCACCTCCACGCCACGCTCGGGCTCGCCGACCATACCGCGGTCGCCGGACACCTCGTCAGCGGGACCGTCGGACTCCTCGTGGAAGCGGTCCTCGAGACGTTCCCCGGGCAGACCTTCGCCCGCCCGTTCGACGAATCGGTCGGTCTCCGTCGGCTCGAGCTCGGCCGGGCCGAACGGCGGGGCGAAGCGAATCGGTGAGCGTCCCCCGAACGCCACGATGGGCCACGAACGGACTCCGATGACCGAATCGACGCCGGCGGGGTTTCCCGGGCTCGACCCCCGCCTCGTCCGCACGCTCGCCGAGCGGGAGATCGTCGCCCCGACCGAGATCCAGAGCCTCGCGATCGACGCCCTCGCCGGTACCGACGACGTGCTCCTGATCTCCCCGACCGGCTCCGGCAAGACCGAGGCGGCGATCCTCCCCCTCCTCTCCGAGCGGCTCGCCCACCCGGGTCCCCCGATCGGAGTCCTTTACGTGACCCCGCTCCGGGCCCTCAACCGGGACCTCGAGCAGCGGCTCGTCGCCCTCGCGGAGGCCGTCGGACTGACCGCGGCGGTCCGCCATGGGGACACGTCGGCGAGCCAGCGGGTCCGGTTGTCGAAGCACCCGCCCGACCTTCTCCTTACCACCCCGGAAACGCTGCAACTCCTGCTCGTGGGACCGCGCCTCCGGCTCGGCCTCAAGGCCGTCCAGGCGGTCATCGTCGACGAGCTCCACGAGCTCGCCCCGTCCGACCGGGGGGCCCAGCTGATGGTGACCCTCGAGCGGCTCGACGCCCTGGCGGGGCGCCGGGTCCGAAGGGTCGGGCTCTCGGCGACGATCGGGAACCCCGAGGAGGTGGCGCGCTACCTCTCCCCCGCGCCCCGCCACGTCGAGGTCCGCCGGGCGACCCGGCCCCGCCGGGTGACGATCACGGCGGAGGTTCCCCGCGACGACCGAGCTCCCCTCGCGCCGGCGCTCGTGGAGGAACTGCGGGCCGACCCGATCCAGCTGGCCGCGCTTCGGGCCCTCGAAGAGACGATCCGGGCCCACCGGACGACGCTCGTGTTCGTGAACACGCGGCCGACCGCGGAGGGGCTGGCCGCGCGGCTGAACCGACTTGCGCCGGACCTTCCCGTCTCGGTCCACCACGGGTCGCTCTCCCGGGAGGTCCGGGAGGAGGCGGAGCAGGAGTTCCGGGAGGGCAAGCTCCGGGGCCTCGTCGCGACGTCGTCGCTCGAGCTCGGAATCGACGTCGGTTTCGTCGACCACGTCGTGCAGTTCGGCTCGCCCCACCAGGCGGGTCGGCTTCTCCAGCGGATCGGACGCTCCGGGCACCGGCTCGACAAGGAGGCCCACGGGCTCGTCCTCGCGCTCGACGACGAGGACCTCGAGGAGGCGGCGGTCCTCGCGCGCCGCGCGGTCCACGGCGAAGTCGAGCCGACGACGTGGCGGCGGGGGAACCGGCTCGCCGCGGCCCAGCAGCTCGTCGCCACCCTCCGGGCCGACCGGTCCGTCCCTCTCGCGGACGTCGCCCGGACCCTCCGGGCCGCCGAGCCGACGCAGGAGCTCTCCGACGCCGACTGGGAGGCGCTCGTGACCTACCTCGAGGGGCTCGGCTCCCTCCGCCGGGAAGGGACGGAAGTCCGGGCCGGCCGGGGAACGCTCGAGCGGTTCTATGCGACGCTTTCGCTCATCCCGGACCAGCGGACCTACCGGCTCCGCGACATCGGGACCCGCCGGCCGATCGGGACCCTCGACGAACGGTTCGTGCTGACCCAGATCCTCGGCGAGCCGAAGCAGATCTTCCTCCTCCACGGGCGAACCTGGCGGGTCGTCGAGTTCCGGAACGATGAGCTCCTCGTCGAGCCGGTCCGGGAGATCGGGCAGGAGCCCCGGTGGGTCGGCGAGGATCTTCCGGTCCCGTTCGACGTCGCCCAGGAGATCGGCCGCCTCCGGCGCGAGGGGACCGTCGGCCGGTATCCGCTCGGCCCCGACGCGCGCGCCCGGCTCGAGACCCGGTTCGCCGCCGGCCACGCGACGGGACCGATCCCCGACGACCGGACGGTCACCGTGGTCCCCCAGGGTCGGCTCGCCGTCTACGGGTGCTGCTTCGGGACCCGCACGAACGACACGTTGGCCGTCGCCATCGCGGGCAGCTTGACCGAGCGGCTCGGCGCCCGGGTCGAGGTCGTGGCGGTCGAGCCGACCTGGATCGTCCTCGGGCTTCCGGTGGCGGTCGACGCCGACGGTCTCGCCCAGGCGATCCGGCTCCCCCGGAGGACCTCGAGGGGACCCTCACCCGCCTCGTTCCGGCCGGCCTCGAGTACCGGTGGGTGTTCCTGAACGTGGCCCGGAAGTTCGGGGCGCTGCCGGCGTCGGTCGACGCCCGCGACGCCCGGCGGCTCGAGCCGCTCCTCGACGCCTCGCAAACGAACCCGCTCGGGGAGGAGGCGCTCGACAAGACCCTCCACGACCGGTTCGACGTCCCCCACGCCCGCGCCGTCCTCGAGCGGATCCGGGACGGGGAGATCGCGGTCGTCGCGACCCCGAGGTCCGATTGGACCGACCTTCCGCTCGCCCGGCTCAAGTGGCGGGAACTGCCCGATGTGCCACCCCCTACCCTGCTGCGTGCGGTCGAGGAACGGCTCCGCGCCGAGCCCCTCACCCTCGTGTGCCTAAGGTGTGGATTCCAGCGGACCACGACCCCGGCGCGGTACGCGGCCGAGGGCGGAAGCCGGTGCGGCCTCTGCCACGGTGCCCTCTCCGCGGTGATGTCGCCCCGGCGGACCGACGAGATCCGCTCGCTCGTCGTGTACGCCAAGCGGAAGTGGAAGGGCCGCAAGGCGCCCCGGACCGTTCCCGAATCGCTGCCCCCGCTCGTCCGGGCCGGGTACACCTCGGCCGAGCTCGTGGCCAACTTCGGCGAACGGGCGCTCCTCGCGCTCGCCGCGCGGGGGGTGGGACCCGAGACCGCCCGCCGGCTCCTCTCCCGCCCCTACCGCCAGACGAGCGAGCTCGTCGCGGAGATCGTCAAGGCCGAGCGGAGCTACGCGAAGAACCGGGCGTTCTGGGCCTGACCGAACGTCACCCGTGGAGCTGGGCCGCCACCCGGTAGACGTCCCCCCGGGGCGCCCGGGTCCGGAACGCGCCGTCCCGCGCGTGGGTCCGACCCGTGGGAAACCCGGCCTGCCGCAGCGACGCGACGAACCGCCCGGTCGACGGTGGCGCGGCCAGCCCCAGTTCGTGGGCGACCGCGTTCGGCTCGTAGTAGAACGGAACGTCCGCGGCCGATTCGTCCCGGAATCGCTCGAGGAGTCGGAGCAACGGGGCCCCGTTGGCCGCGGCGGTCGGGACCTGGAGGCGGTCGAGGAACGGGGAGTCGAACAGCGGTCCCAGCCATAAGGGGCCGACGACCCCGGAGGACCGGAACGGCGGCCCCTCCCATCGGCCCGGGTCGATCGTGCCGACCGGCGGGGTCCCGGCCGGCGCCCCGACCGAGACGTAGGCGCGGACGTAGTGGTCGTGGACATAGGACACGAGGGGACGGATCGCCCGGCCCCGGACCGCGGCCCGGTCGGAGACGGTCCGGAGAAGGATCCGGAGTCCCCCTCGGGGCCGAGCCGTCCTTGGACCGGCGCAGCGTCGTACCGTCGCCGGGTCGCGGCCGCGTCGACGCCGGCGAGGACGATCATGTCGGTGGCCGTCACCGAGAGCAGGCCGTCCGTCCCGAGGGCGTCGAGCGCCGCGGCGAGGAAGGGGAGGGGAGAGCCGAACGGGTCGAGGTCGACGTGGTCGAACGGCCCCCCGGGGACCGGCCGCCGCGCGTCCCATTGTCGGGCCGTCGCGCCGCGGTCCGCGTACCGGGCGGCGTTCGTGGCGAGGACGTGGGCCGCCGGACCCCCGGCATCGGTGCTCTCCAGACGGTCGAGCCCGCCGCTCTCGACGAGGACCCGGAGCCCCCGCACCCCCGTCGCGGCGAGCATCTCCCACGCCGAACCGCGGCGACCCCGGGTGGTCGCCCACGCCGCAACGACGGCGACGTGCAGGTCGCGGTCGAGCGACATCGCCCCGTTGTAGAACACCGCCCGCCGCTTCGCCGGCCCGCGGGCTCCGGCGGGGTCCGGCAGCGCGAGCGCGGTCCCGCCCTCGCGGGAGTCGTGGACGGGCGCTAGTGCGCCTTCCCGGTCAGGAGCCGGACGATCTTGAACGCGAGGAGATTCTTGTTCACCGGCGTCACCTCGAGAAGTCGTAGCTCGTCCCTCCGCCGGATGTCCTGGAGGAGCGGATTGCGCGATTTCTTATGAAGCGTCATCACGATCGACTTGTTCGCGTCGAGCGTGTCGACCACCGACTGGGTGAACGTGTCGCTCTCGACCTCCATCTTGCCGACTTCGTCGATCACGATGACGTCGGCCGATTCCCGGGCCTCCGCGAGCGACCGGGTCCCGAGGCCGTCGAGCGCGGCGAGGTTGACGCCGTACTTTCCGCTGCGGACCCGGGACTTCAGCCCCTCGTGGGCGAACACCTCGTGCTCCTTCGTCAACCAGTTCGTGATCTGGAAGCCGGTCCGGCGCTGTTTCTCGACGATCGGCTCGGTGACCATCCCGCCGACCTTCACCCCCTCCTGCTCGAGGAGCTGGATGATGCGGAGGAGCGTCTGCGTCTTCCCCGAGCCCGGCAGCCCGGTGATGCCGATCTTGACAGGGGCTGCAAGGCGACGAGGCACGATCGCGAAACTCCAGCGGGAATCCCGCAATCGCCCGGAGAGAGAAAAAGGCTCGGTGCCCGTTGGCCCCGGCGTGCTACGACCCCACAACCGCCCGCGCGAGGGGGTTCTCCCGGCGGTCTATCCGGTCCGCGAGGACACGGTCCTCCTCCTCCCGTTCGCCGCGGAACCCGGCGCCGGTCGGTTGCTGGAGGTCGGCTGCGGGAACGGCGAGCTCAGCCTCGCGGCCGCGCGGGCCGGCTGGTCCGTCGTCGCGACCGACCGCAACCCGCACGCGCTCGCCCGGCTCGTCGAACGGGCCCGCGCCGGAGGGGAGCGCGTCGCCCCGGTCCGCACCGACCTCGCGGCCGGACTCCGCACGTTCGACCGGATCCTCGCCAATCCCCCGTACCTCCCCACGTCGCCCGGGGAGCGCGACCCGGATCGTTGGACGAACCTCGCGCTCGACGGCGGCCCCGACGGCCTCGATGTCGCGCGGCGGATCGTGGCGGGGCTTCGGGACCATCTCGCCCCGGGCGGCCGGGCGTTCCTCCTCCTCTCCTCGCTCTCGCCGGCACCGGCGCGCGACGCGATGTTCGCCCCGTGGTTGCTGGACGGGGGGGACGTCACCCTGGTCGCGTCCCGCGAGCTCGCCGGGGAGCGGCTTTCCGTCTGGAGACTTACCCGGTCCGCTCCGCGTACCGGAGGATCGCCTCGAAGAACCGCTCGCCGTCGGAGCTCCCCTCCGCTCCACCGGTCCGGGTCCAATCCGGCGCCTGGGCGCGGAAGAAGTTCCGCTCGGGGTGGGGCATCAGGCCGAAGACGTTCCCATCGGGGCTCGTGAGCCCCGCCACGTTCCCTTCCGAGCCGTTCGGATTCCACGGGTACGTCGCGGCCGAGCCGTCGGGAGCGACCCATCGGAACAGGACCTGGCCGTTCGCCTCGAGCTCGTGGAGCTTCTGGCCGGGCGGACCGGCCGAGCACGAGCTGGCCCTCGGCGTGCGCGGACGGGAACTGGTACCGCTGGCCGTTCGGCACATGCCGCAACCCGGGGAACTGGCCGCCGTCCCACGCCACGAACGTCGGCCGGCACTCGAAGTGCCCGGAGGCGTTCGCATGGAGCGCAGCCTCCGGGTGGACCGAGCCGGCCGCCGGGCTGGCCGGGGAGGAGCCCGAGCTCGGTCAGGACCTGGAACCCGTTGCAGATCCCTCCGAGGAGCCGCCCGGTCTGGAGGTACGCTTCGAGCTGCGGTCCGATCGCCGACCCGGATCCGGGCCGCGAAGATCGCCCCGGCCCGGACGTAGTCCCCGGCGGAGAACCCGCCGGGCAGGAGGACGATCTGGTAATCGTCGAGGTTCCGGAACCGGGACCGCTCGACGTCCCGCTGCTCGAACTGCTTCAGGTGGACGACCTCGGGGCGGGCGCCGAGTGTCTTCAGCGCGACGAACAACTCGTCGTCGCAGTTCGTCCCCTCGATCGAAAGGAGCGCGACCCGCAGCTCGCCGCGTCGCATGGTCCGATGGAGGGTCGTCGTTCCTTAACGATGCCGGGTCACGACCGGGCGGGCGCCATCGGAAGGGTCCCACCGTCCGAGACCACGGTGCGTTCGGGGGTCGGCGTCTCGGGCCCTACGAAGTAGGGCCGCCGGCGGTCGACCGCGAGGGCGAACGCCTCCGCGAGAGCCGCTTCCGGTTCCGGCAGCTGCAGCATCGGGCGCAGGTCGACCAGCCCGGCATTCGTCATGAGGCACCCCTTCAGGTGACCATCGCTGGTGACGCGGAGCCGCTCGCAGGCCATGCAGAACGACGGGTTCTCGACCGGCTGCACGACCTCGAGGGTCACCGGGGGACCCCCGTCGGTGAGGGCGTAGCGAGGCCGGTGATGGAGCCGGTTGTATCCCGTCGGGAACGCGGCGTGGGCCGCCTCCTTGGTCAGCCGACCGAGCTCGGAGTGGAGCGACCGGTAGACCTCCGGGTCGACCCGGCCCGTCACATTCTCGAACTCGATGACCTGGATCCACGCGCCGACCTCGCGGGCGAACGAGAGCAATCGGTCGAACCCCGAGGTCTCGGCGGTGGAGCCGGCGAGCGCGACGACGTTCAGCTTCACCGGGGAAAGTCCGGCCGCCACCGCGGCCCGGACTCCGGCAATGGTCTTCGCCAGACCGTCGACCCCCGTGAGGCTGCGGTACGTCCCGGCGTCGAGGCTCGGGAGGCTCACGTTCACGCGCGTGAGGCCCGCCGCCCGGAGGGGGGACGCCAGCTCGGCGAGCCGGAGTCCGTTCGTGGTCATCGAGACGTCGGGCCCGAGCGCTGCGACCCGTTGGACAATCTCGACGATGTCGGTGCGGAGCGTCGGCTCCCCGCCGGTGAGCTTGACCCGCTCGACGCCCGCCCGGACCGCGGCGCGAACGACCGTCTCGATCTGGACGGGGGTGAGTTCCTCGTTCGAGACGAGTTGCCCTTCCATGTGGCAGAAGACGCACCGCAGATTGCACCGCTGGGTCAGCGAGACCCGGAGGTCGGTGAACGGGCGGCCGTAGCGGTCCCGCAGCACACGTTCCCTATCGGACCGCGGTCACTTAGCCTTTCGGCGGCGGGTCGCGGTGGGGCCGCCGGAAAGCGCCGGGGCGGCGAAGGGGGGCGGGAGGAGCTTCGCCGTCACAATGTCGCCTTTCCGGAGCGCCGCGCGGTGGGGCGGGAGGAGGACGAACGCGTTGGCCGGAAGGAGGCTCGTGATCGACGACGAGGTCCGGAACGTCGGCCGGGCCCGGGTGCCCCGGACCTCGAGGGGGACGACGGTCGCGAACCCGGAGCTCGGGACCTCGTACGGCTCGCTGAGGACGACCGACCGCTCGCTCCACGGGTCGGGGGCCGCGTGCGCGAGGCGGGCGAGGACCGGAGCGATGAGCCAGAGTCCGTTCGCAAGACAGGAGGTCGGATGTCCCGGCATCCCGACCACCAGCGTCGGGCCGGCCCGGACCGCGAGCGTCGGCTTCCCGGGCCGCACGGCGATCCCGTGGAACAGGAGTCGGCCGAGCCGGGGAAAGATCGCGGGCAGGTAATCGTGCTCTCCCACGGAACTGCCGCCGGTCACGAGGAGGAGGTCCACGCCGCGGGCCGCGCGTCGGACCACCGCCTCGATGGCGCCCTCGTCGTCGGGGATCGGGTCGTGCGTGGTGACCTCCGCCCCGAAGCCTCGGGCGAGGGCCGCGAGGGCGGCGTTGTTCGATTCGTGGATGGCACCGAACGGAAGCGGCTCTCCGGGGCGGCGGAGCTCGTTGCCGTTCGGGACGATCGCCACCCTCGGCCGCCCCCACACCTCGACCGTCGGGATCCCGGCGGCCGCGATGGCGCCGAGCCGGGCCGGGGTCAGAAGGTCGTCGCGCTGCGCGAGGCGGCTCCCCTTCGGGAAATCGTCGCCGACCTCGGCGATCCGGTCGCCCACGCGGACGGGCGCGGAGACGACCACCTCCCCGGATTCGACCCGGACGTCCTCAAAGATCACGACTCCGTCGGCGCCCGGTGGCAGCGGGCCGCCGGTCGCGATCGCGACGGCCGTACCGGGCTCGAGGCGCCGCCGCGATGGTGTCTCCGCGTAGACCTCCCCGGCCAACCGAAGCCCGACCGGTCGGTCCACGCTCGCCCCGCCGGTCGACCTGCACTGGACGGCATACCCGTCCCACGAAGCACGCCGGAATGGAGGGACCGCGTGCCGCGCGACGACCGGCCGCGCGACCCGTCGGCCGAGCGCCTCCTCGACCGGGACCGTCTCCCGGCGTCCGACCGGGACCGTCGCGGCCAGCAGGCGGGCCAGGGCCTCGTCCGCCGGCAGGAGCCGGCCGAACGGTCGCATCCTCATCGGGCCCGCCGCGAGGGGAACCGGGCGGACTCGATCCATCGGGTCGCGGCCGCGACCCCTTCGGCCAGGGCGTCGGGAAGCGGTGCCCCCCGGAGCCAGGCCGCGTAGAATCCTCCCCGGAACGAATCTCCGGCGCCGGTCACCTGGCGGAGTCGGCTCGGTTTCTGCCCGGGTACGTCGGCGATGCCGGTGCGACCGTACGCCCGCGCCCCTTTCGTGCCCCGGGTGACCACGACCAGCGGGACGAGCCGGGTGAGCCGCGCGGCCGCGCTCATCCCGAAGAGGCGGGCCGTGGCACTTGCCTCCGACTCGTTGCCGAAGAAGATCTCGGACCCCCCGAGGAGCCGCCGCAGGTCGCGGGCGCCCCACCGGTAGTGGACCTCCTGCGCCGGGTCCGCCGCGACCCGGGACCCCTCCGACCGTGCGGCGTCCATCATCCGGAGCTGGTACGCCGGGTCGCCCGTGGTCAGGTGGACCCACGGGTACCGGTGGAGCATGCCGAGCGGCAGGACGGCGTCGGCCGCATCGCCCATCGCCCCCTGGTCGATGAGCGTCATCTGGCCGCCGCGCCCGTCCTCCACGATCAGGCACGTCGGCGACCGTTCGCCCCGGACCGTCTCGAGGCCCTCCAGGTCGACCCGCTCCGCCCGGAGCCGGCGTCGGAATTCCTTCGGGAAGTCGGGGCCGACCCGGCTGACGAGACCGACTCGCAGGCCGTGGCCCGCGGCGGATCGGGCGATGTTCGCCGCCGTGCCCCCCAGGGCGACGCGGACCGATTCGACCGGAACCGTCCGGTCCGGGAGGGGGAGGTGGCGGACGTCCCAGAACCGGTCGACCACCGTATGGCCGACGACGAGGAGGTCCCCCGGCGATCGGCGGGCGGACGGGGCCATGGCGAGCGGACGGCCGCCCCCGATTAGTCGTTTCGGTGCGGCCCGCCGGCCGGGTTACATAGCCCCCGCCGTAGGGAGGTCGGGCGCTCGCGTGCTGGTCGAAGGAGCGGTCGTCGACCTCGAAGGGATCCGGCCCGGATACGTCCGGTTCGACGGGGCGGCCGTGATCGAGGTCGGCCAACTGGGGACGGCATCGCGGAAGCCGGGAGAGCGCCGCGTCCGTGGGATCGTGGTGCCCCCGCCGGTGAACGGCCATACGCACCTGGGGGACGCGGCCTCGACGGTCGAGCCACCGGCAACGACCGTCGCGGAGATGGTCCGGCCGCCGGACGGGTTCAAGTTCCGTCTGCTGCGCGACACGCCGCCGTCCCGGAAGGTCGCCGCGATCCGCCGCGCGCTCGACCGGATGCGCCGGGAGGGAATCGCCGCCGCCATCGACTTCCGCGAGGAGGGGACCGCGGGCGTCCGGTTGCTCCGGCGAGCCGCGGAACGCTCCGGGGTCGACGTGACGATCCTCGGGCGGCCGCTCCAGCGCCCCCTCGATGCGGGCGAACTCGGCGAGCTTCTCCAGGAGTCGGAGGGGATCGGACTCTCCGCGGCGAGGGACGAACGACCCGACGACCTCGACCGGATCGCCGCGGCGTGCCGGACCGCCGGTCGACGGTTCGCCCTCCATGCGAGCGAGGCCGAACGGGAGGACCCCGATTCGTACCTCCGGGGCCATCCGGACCTTCTCGTCCACCTCACCTGCGCGACGCCTTCGGACCTCGAGCAGGTCCTCGCTGCAAAGACGACGGTCGCGGTGTGCGCGCGCTCCAACGCCCTCTTCGGCCGGCGGCCGCCGCTCGCCGACCTCGCCCGTCTCGGCGTCCCGACGATCCTCGGCACGGACAACGCGATGCTCCACGCCCCGTCGATCTGGCGGGAGCTCGAGTTCGACTACGTCTCTTCGCGGCTCGCGGGGGCGCCGGCCCCGGCGGAGTTCCTCGCCCGCGCCGCGTTCGTCGAGCCGTGGCGGTGGCTCGGCCGGTCGTCGCGCGCGACGATCGCGCCCGGCACCGACGCCCGCCCGATCGTTCTCCGCCTCCCTCCGGACGACCCCGCGTACCAGCTCGTCACCCGCGCGACCGAACACCTTATCGTTCGACCGGGAAGCCGCGGACCGGAGCGGGGACCGGCGTGAAGATCGACGAGCTGTACGCGCTCCTCCGCCGCCGGGGCTACCTCTGGCCCACCGCCGAGATCTACGGGGGGCTCCAGGGACTGTACGACTACGGCCCGCTGGGGGCCGAGCTCAAGCGCCGGATCGAGGACGCCTGGCGCGCGTGGTTCGTGGGACTCTCCGAGGACTACTACTGGATCGACCCCGCGGAGATCGTCCCGGAATCGGTCGTCCGGGCGTCGGGCCACCTCGAGAACTTCACCGACCCGGAGGTCACGTGCGCCAGTTGCCACCGGTCGTTCCGCGCCGACACGATGCTCGAGGCGACCCGGCCGGAAGGGGTCGACGGCTTGCTCCCCTCCCAGATCGGGGAACTCCTCCAGGCGGCGCACGCGAAGTGCCCGAACTGCGGCTCGAGCGACCTCTCGGTACCGCGACCGTTCAACCTGATGTTCGGGCTCACGATGGGGGCCGGGGACGGCGAACGGGCGTACCTCCGCCCGGAGACCGCCCAGTCAAGCTACCTCGCCTTCGCCCGGATGTGGGAGGTGGGCCGGAAAGCGCTCCCCCTCGGGATCGCCGTCATCGGGCGGGCGTACCGGAACGAGATTGCGCCCCGCCAGGTCCTGTTCCGGATGCGGGCGTTCACGCAGGCCGAGCTCCAGATCTTCTTCGACCCCGCCTCGTTCCCGGTGCCGACCGGCTCGGTCGCCGGGGTGGAGATCCCCATCGTTCGGGCCGCGCGGCGGGACGCCGGCGACGACCGCGCGGTGCCGACGACGGTGGCGGCGCTCGTCGCCGAGGGCGGTCTCCCGGAGTTCTACGCGTTCCACCTCGCCCACACGTTCCGGTTCTTCCGCGAGGTCCTCGGGATCCCCGCGGAACGGATCCGGTTCTGGGAGAAATCGGACCGGGAACGGGCGTTCTACAACCGGATCCAGTTCGACGTCGAGGTCGACCTGGCCAGCCTCGGCGGCTTCAAGGAGATCGCCGCCGTCCACTACCGCGGCGACTACGACCTCGGCCGCCACGCCGAGGGGTCGAAGAAAGACCTGACCGTCGCGAAACCCGACGGCTCCGGCCGTCTCCTTCCCCACGTGCTCGAGCTCACCTTCGGCCCCGACCGGGCGTTCTGGATGCTCGCCGACGTCGGTGTCGGCGTCGACGGCGACCGGACCCTCTGGCGGGTCCCCGCCCACCTCGCGCCCGTCACCGTCGGGGTGTTCCCGCTGATCCGGAAGGCCCACACAGAGTTCGCCCGGACGCTCGCGCGCGACCTCGTGCGGGACGGGATCCGGGCCGACCTCGACACGGCGGGCACGATCGGGAAGCGGTACGCCCGCGCCGACGAGGCCGGCACGCCGTTCTGCGTGACGGTCGATGGGACGACCGTCGACCCCGCGGCGCGGGAGTACGGCACCGTGACGCTGCGCGAGCGCGACTCGAGGGCCCAACGGCGGGTCCGCCCGGAGGAGCTCGCAGCGATCTTCCGGGCCGCCCACCACCCTCCCCGCCCCGAGGTCGCGGTTCCGGCCCCTCCCGCCGGCCCGGGCGAATGACGTCGCATTTCTCGGCGGTTCCGGTCGGGAAAAAGGGTTAAGGACGCGCGGGGCCGTCTCCGTATCCGGTCGAACTCCGAATGTCGGGCGGTCCCGCACCCACCGGTTCGACCCCGAACGCCAGCGGAGCCTCGGTTCACCGGGAATCCCGCTGGGTGGGCCAGGGGTACGCCGACATCACCAAGCTCCGCGAGATCGCCGCCAAGCACGAGCGGCTCTCGACCCGGAACCAGCAGCGGGCGGCGCGTGTCAATACCCGGATCGAGAAGCTCCGGCACCAGGCGGCGATCCTCCGGGAGAAGGGGCAGAAGGTCCTCGCGCGGATCCCCGACATCGAGTCGGAGATCGCGCAACTCGACCGCGACATCCAGGCCCGGTCGGGGATGCCGGCGCCGGGCGTCCCCGGTCCGGACGGGTCGATCCAACCCCGCATCGGGATCGGGTCCGACGTCACGAGCCTCCACTACCGGGTGCGCAAGCTGCAGCAGAAGGTCGTCGACCTGCAGCACAAGGCCCGGACCCTCGACCACCGCGCCGCGACCCGGACCCAGAAGACCGCCGAACTGAAGATCAAGGCCGACCGGTTCCTCGAGCAGTCGAAGCTCGAGGAGGCGGAAGGACAGAGCTACCGCCTGCGGGCGGACCGGCTCCAGGCAGCGACCGAGGGTGAGGTCGCGGCGCGGCTCGGGACCTCGGCCCCGCCCCCGCCGCCCCCGCCACCGGATTCGCTATGAAACTCATCGTCACCGTCGGGATGCCCGGCTCGGGCAAGGACGAGCTCGTCGAGGTGGCGCGCCATATGGGGCTCGCCTCGCTGAAGATGGGGGACCTCGTGCGGGACGAGACCCGCCGGCGCGGGCTCCCCATCAACAACGCGAACGTTTCCCGGATCGCGAACGAGGAGCGGGAGAAGCACGGCCCCGGGATCTGGGCCCAGCGGGCGGTCCCGAAGCTCATCGAGACCCGGATGCTCGTCGACGGCTGCCGGTCCGACAGCGAGGTCGGGATCTTCCGGCACAACTTCGGCGACCTGTTCGTCCTCGGGATCTTCTCCTCCCCCGAGCAGCGGTACGACCGGCTGATGCAGCGAGGCCGGGGCGACGACGGCGCCAACCTCCAGGAGTTCTTCGACCGGGACCGCCGCGAGCTGAAGTGGGGGATCGGCAGCGCTTTCGCCCTCGCCGACGGCATGCTGATCAACGAAGGTTCGCTCGACGAGTTCCGTCGCGCCGCCCGGACCCGGCTCGAGGCGATCCTCGACGCCGAAGACTGAAGGGACCGCCGGCATGCGCCTTCTCGTCCTCCGGCACGGTCCGGCCGAATCGCGCGACCCGCAACGGTGGCCCGACGACGACGACCGGCCGCTCACGCGGGACGGCCGACGAGAGACGCGGGAGTCGGCCGCCGGCCTCGCCGTCCTCGAGCCGTCGGTCCGGACAATCCTGACCAGTCCGGCCGCCCGGGCCCTGGCGACCGCGGAGATCGTGCGCGACCGCCTCGCCGTCTCGTCGAAGCTCGTGCGATGGGCCGAACTCGCCCCCGGGGCCGGGGCCGCCGCGGCGCTCGCCCGCCTGGCGACCGACGTCCCGGCCCGGGCGACGGTCGCGCTCGTGGGCCACGAACCCCAGCTCGGCGAGCTCGTCGGTCTCGCGCTCACCGGTGACGCCGTCTCGGTGACCCGGCTCGGCCGGGCCGGCGTCGCCGCCGTGGAATTCCCGAAGGCGGTCCGTCCCGCGGCCGGCACGTTGGAGTGGCGTCTCGACCGGAAGGCGCTCGCGCGGATCGGTCGGCGCCGCTAGCCGGGCCGCGCCGACCCCGTTCGAGGCTCTCGGGCCAAGCCGTCTCGCTCGAAGGGCCGCGCCCTCGTCTCGGGACCTCGAGGTGGGTGGGTTCGCGTCCGATCCGGACCGGGCCCGATTCGCCGCGGTCTACCGGCGGCGCGTGCCGTTCGGGCGGAACAGCGGCGCCACGAGGTCGCGGGTCTCCCGGTGGACCGCCGTCGGGGTCCGGTTCGCGTCGACCCGGTGGAACCCGTACTTCTTCTCCATCGCGCCGAACTCGGCGCGGAGGAGCGATTGGTACCGGTAGAAGCTCTCGAACCGGTCGCGGGAGAGGCAGAGGTCCATCCCGCTCTCCCAGTAATCGAGGCTCCCGTACTTCGCGATCGCGCGGTGGAGGAGGATGTCGGTCTTCGCGTCGAGGAAGATCGTGAGGTCGGGGACGAGGGCGAACCCGTAGAGCTTCTCCGCCCACGAGCGGCTCGCCCCGCGGACGATCGCCCGGGCCATCAGGGTGTAGATGTACCGGTCCGCGAGGACGGTGCTCCCGGCCGAGAGCGACGGGATGATCTTGTTCTCCAGCTGGTCGGCGAAGTCGGCGGCGTAGAGGAGCGCGAGCGTCGTCGCGCTCAGCGTGTTCCCCTTCTTCGCCTCCTCGATCTGCTCGCTCAGGAGCGTCGAGCGCCGGAGGCCGGTGTCGACGACGGGGTGGCCCTCGACCTCGAGCCACTCGCGCAGGAGGTCGACCTCGGTCGTCCGACCGGAGCCGTCGGCCCCCTCGAGGACGATCAACTTGCCACGGAACGGCTCCCGCGGCATCCCGGGGAGCCCGGTCCCGTACGTCCTATTGGTCGGCATGGACGAGCGCCTCCGCTTTCGGGAAGCCGGTGAGGAGCGGCCGCACCTCGCGGCGGACCTGGTTGAGGACGGTCTCGACCGGCTTGTCGGCGTCGATCACGATGAACCCGTCGGTCGGGACGAGCCGCTCGTACTCGCGCTTCAGCCGGGACTGGAACTTCTCGTAGCTCGCGACGGCATCGTCGGCGAGCCCGAGGTCCATCCCCGCCTCGTAGTAGGAGATCTTCTGCCGGCTCGCCAGCTTCCGGGCGAGCGACGTCGCGACCGGGACGCGGAAGTAGAACACCTTGTCCGGCTTCGGCGCGAACCCGTAGAGGCTCCGGACCCACTCCGGGTCGCAGCCCCGGGCCGCGTCCCGGACGAACGCCGTGAACGCGTACCGGTCGCAGACGACGACGTAGCCGGCGCGGAGCGGCGGGAGGACGTGCCGTTCGAGCCGGTCGGCGAAGTCGGTCGCGTGGAGGAGCGAGAACGTCGTCGGCGTGAGGAGGTTCTTCTTCTTGCCGCGCCGGATCGTGTCGCTGATCAGCTCGGAGGAGTTCCACTCCGTGAAGAACACCCGGTAGCCGCGCGCCTGCAGCCACTTGACCAGGAGCCGGGCCTGCGTCGACTTGCCCGAGCCGTCGAGCCCCTCGAACACGAGGAGCCGGCCGGCGAGCCGGCTGCTCGAGGGGGTGGTCCCCTCGGGGACGCCCGGGGGCAGGCTACCGGCCATGAAGCTCCACCTCGAGGCCGAGCGCGCGGCGCGTCGGCTTCCGCAGCCGCTGGACGGTCCGGTCGGACGGGCGGGCGCCGCGACCGCTCTCCGGGGTCAGCACGAGCCGGTCGGAGCCCCGCGGGATCGAGATCCCCGGACGGGCCCCGTCGAGCGCCTCGGCGAAGAAGACGAGGGCCCCGAGGCGCCGGGCCGTCTCCAGGTCGTCGTCGGTGAGGATCTCGTGGAACGACTCCTTCCACTGGCTCGGGAACGGGTCCCCCTCGTGGAGGTAGGCGACGATGCTCGCGAGGGCGACCTCGCGGTGGGTGAGGCCGTGGATCGCGGCGTGGCGGAGGACGTACGCCGAGTGCTTGGCGTGCCGCCACGGGTCGATCGTCCAGCCCACGTCGTGCATCCAGCCGGCGACGTCGAGGACGAGCCGCTCGCTCGCCCCCCAGCCGAACCGCGGCGCGAGCGCCTCGTACAGTTCGACCGCGACCGACCGGACCGCCTCGCCGTGGACGAGCGAGAAGCCGAGGGCGCTCGCCTCGGCGGTGACCGACCGCCACGCGAGGACCTCCGGTGCCGCCGGGACGCGGATCCCGGCGTGCTCGATCGCGATCCCCTCCCGGATCCCGGTCGCGCTCACGACGAGCTCGCTCGCCTCGGTGCGCCGCATCAGCTCGTCGACAACAACGACCCCGGCGACGATGACGTCGGCCCGGTGGCCGCCGACCCCGGGGATCCGGCGCCGCTCGTCGGCGTCGAGCCCGAGGAGGACCCGTTCCACGCGCGCGAGCGTCCGGCGGGTGAGCGGGTAGCCGTGGACCCGCTCGAGCGGGTAATCGGTGAGGTCGACCGCCACGCGCGCCAGGCACCGGATCGTCCCGCCGACACCATAGAGCTGGCCCCGGACGATCCCGGCGCCCCGAAGCTTCCGGAACTCCTCGCGCACGTGGGCCCGCAGGTCAACGAGCTCGCGCTGCTTGGGGGGATCGTGGTGGAGGAACGCCTCGGTCAACCGGAGGGCCCCGAGCGGGCCGCTCCCGGCGGACTCGAGAACGCCGCCCCTGGTGCGGACCGCTTGGAGGGAACCGCCGCCCAAGTCGACGATGGTATCGGAGTGGAGGTCCCAGGCGCCCGCGACCCCGAGGTAGGCATACCGCGCCTCCTCCTCGCCGGAGAGGATCCGCAGGTTGAACCCGGTCGCCGTGCGGACCCGGGCGACGAACTCGGCGCCGTTCGGGGCGTCCCGCACCGCGCTCGTCGCGACGGCGATCGCCGGGGGGTCCCCGGCGGTCGCGAGCCGTCGCCGGAACCGGGCGAGCGCTTCGAGGCCGCGGCGCATCGCTTCGTCGGAGAGCGACCGGTCCGCGCCGGTCCCCTCGCCGAGCCGCGGGACCTCCTTCGACTCGAACGCCGCGCGGAGACCTCCGGCGGCGGTCACCTCGAACACGGCGAGACGCGCGGTGTTCGAGCCGACGTCCACCACGGCGTAGGGCCGGCTCCTCCGGCTTTCGGACGCCTGCGTGGGCATCGAAAAAGACCTTGCGAACCCCACTGGGGCGAGGCGGTTCTTAACGACTCGCACGGTACCCGCCGCCGACCGGCGTCCGGACGGGGGAGCCCGCCTCGGAGGATCCGGGCCACGACGCCGTCGAACCGTTCCCGGTCGACGAGCAGCACGATCGAGGCCGCGCGCGCGCGCAGCCGGCCGAGCCCCTCGACCACCGCGGCGTCGCGACGGGCCATGAGCCGGCGCGAGCCGGCCCCCTTGTTGATCGTCCCGCTCCACGCGAGCGCGAACTCGTCGGCCGTCGCCGGCGTCGGCGGACGCTTGACGACGCGACGCTCGCGGAGCGTCCGTCGGACGAGCTCGACGTAGCTGATCGAATCGGCGAACCACTCGGCGTAGTCGTCGTCGGAAGGGTCGACCCCCTCGACGTTCACCGCCGACGCGTCCGACCACCGGATCGCTTCCACCGCCGCCGGGTTCGGTACCCCGACCTCGCCGTACCGCGCCAGCCCCCGGACCTCGCCCGCCTCGGTCGGCGCGAGCGGCACGACCGGCTCGGTCTCCGGCGAGACGAAGTACTCCCGCAGCCCCGTAAGCTCGTCCGGGGAGATCGCGATCCCCACGGCCGACGGATGGACCCGCTCGAGCCTCGCCCGCACCCGGTCGCCTTCGGCGACCAGGCCCCGGACCGCGCCCACGACCGTCACGCCGTCGAGCGCGCGCTCGATCACCCGGCGCCCCGTTCCTCGATCACGTCGAGCAGCTCGCCCCGGTCGCGGTGGCGCTGCAGCTCGCGGACCGACAGGATCGGGAGCCCCTCGATGTCCCGCCGCCCGGTCGCTTCCCGGACTACGAACATCGCGTGGCCCTCGGCGACCCGGGCGAGCTGGAGGAGGAGGTCGGCCCGGCTCTGCGCCGTCCGGAGGGTCCCGACCGACGTGAGCAGCGTCCGCTCGGCGCCGCGGGTGTCGGCGTGGGAGAGCGCATCGAACGGGCACCGGATCGTCACCGTGACCTCCCAGCCCATCCCGTCGAGCTGGCGGAGGACTCCGTCGCGGAGCGAGTCGCCGGTCGAGCGCAACCGGCGGGATGGCGGCGGCTCCTCGCCCTCGGCCTCGGGTCCCTTCCCCTGGGGTTCGGGGGCGGGCCGGTCCTCGGCGAACAGGTCGAGGGGGCGGGCGATCGGCTCGGAGAGATATCGCTCGAGCCGCTCGATGATCTCGACCTCGGCTCCGGCGCCGTCCTCGTACAGCTGGATGGTCCGGCGCGAGACGCCGGCGATCGCGGCGAGGGCGCCGAGCGAGATCTGGCGCTCCTCCCGGAGGGCGTGGAGCCGGGCGCCGTCGACCCGGGCGAAGATGCCGCCCGGACCACTGAACAGGAACGGGGGGACCCCCTTCTGGAGATACTCCTGCAGGCTCTCCTCGACGACGATTGGCACCCCGTACCGGCTGTAGACGACCCCCGGGGCGAGCGCGTTCCCGCCGGAGGTCTGGCCGATGACGAGGACCGTCGCCGGGAACTGGCGACCGAGCTCGGCGATCCGGGCCGCTTCGCCCGGGTCGAGCGCGTCGATGTTCTTCAGGATCTTGACGATGAGGAGCTGGGAATCCCGCCGAGCCATCAGGTCGAAACTGGACGGGCGGACGTGGTGGGCGTCGGTGACGAAGAATCCCGCGCTCTCGAGGAGGTGGCGAATCCGCTCGATCGCCCGGTCCCGCGGGCCGGCCCGGCCGGCCGTCGAGACCTCCCTCCCCATGTCCGCTATTCAGCGCCGAGAGAATAGAAAAGGACCGCGGAACGGACGCCCCGCGCCCGTCGGAGTCGGTTTGTCCCCCGGGGGCTCCCGGCCGGCGATGCCACCGACCCGCGTGACGCCGCTCCGGGGCCGTCCGGTCCTCCGGGTCGACCCATCGGACGGGGGCCGACCCTGGCTCGTCGTGGCCGACCTCCACCTCGGCCTCACCGTCGGGGACCGGGGGGCGCCGGGTCCCCCGGAGGGTTCCCCGGAAGCGCTTCGGGACCGGCTGCTCGCCGCCTGCCAGGAGAGCGGGGTCCCGCGCCTGGTCGTCGCCGGGGACGTGAAGCATCCGATCGTCGGTACTCCGCGGTCGCTCCGACCGGCGGTGTTCGGGGTGTTCGCCGACCTCCTCGCCGCCGGGGTGGAGGTCGATGTGGTCCTCGGCAACCACGACGTGGGACTCGCCCCGCACCTTCCCCGGGAGGTCACGGTCCACCGGGCCGACGGGCTTCTCCGCGACGGCGTCGGCGTGTTCCATGGACACCGCTGGCCGTCGGCCGAGGTGCTCGGGGCCGAGTGGCTCGTGGCCGGCCACCTCCACCCGGGATTCCGGTTCGCGTCCACCGGGGAGTCCGCCTCCGGGAAGCTCGCGTGCTGGGTCCGCGCCGAGCTCCCCCCGCTCGCCTCCGGGGCGGCGCCCCGGAGATTCGCCGCGAAGGAGATCATCGTCCTCCCCGCCTTCCATCCGCTCGCCGGCCGCGAGGCGCTCAACCGGGAGAAGCCCCGGCGGAGCCGGTCGTTCCTCTTCGGTCGGTTCCTCGGGGAAGGTTCCCCCCGCGCGTACCTTCTCGACGGGACCGACGTCGGTCCGATCGTCACCCCGCCGTCGAGCCGCCGGAGCGGATCGCGGAAACGAGCGCGACCGGCTCGGTGACCGGGGCGAGGCACCGGGTCCCGAAGCAGACGAGGGCCCGGGCGGCGTGCCCGCCGGTGCCGAGCTCGTCCGGGAGCGAGAACGGCGGGGGCGGGACCCCTCGGAACACCCAGAGGTTCGGATGGTACGTCCGCTCCGCGGTCCGCGCGAGCCGCTCGGCGTCCGGTCCGGTCCCCTCGACGACGACCCGGGCGGGGACGACGTCGAGGGCGCCGGCGGCGAACGCCGCTCCCCCGGCGAAGAGGCCGGCTGGGCCGAGGCGCGCCGCCATCGCCGCGACGAGCGGACGCGCCCGCTCGCGCCACGAATCGTTCCCGGTCAACGCCGCGAGTCGGAGGAGGGCGATCGCGACCGCGGCGTTCGGGGCAAGGTTCGGGGTGTCCTCGAGCGGATACGCCGGCTCGTCCACCGACCCGACCTTCGGCCCGTCGTAGAGGCCCGGCGCGACGTCGCGCAGGAGTCCGTGGTCCGCCCGGAACTCGCGGTCGACGAGGTCGAGCAGAGCGCTCGCGGCCGTCGCATACCGGGGTTCCACGGTCGCGCCGGCGAGCTCGACGAGGCCGAGCGCCATCGCGGCCTGGTCGGCGAGGAGGCCGTGGCCGGAGGCGGCGGGCCCTCCGAGCCGGTGGACGACCCCGGCCTCCGGAGCGTACCCGTCGCGGAGGAACCGGTCGGCGGCGCGGCGCGCCGTCGTCAGCCACGCGGCGGACCCCGAGGCCCGCCCGGCCCGGGCGAACGCGCGGAGGAACAGGCCGTTGATGTCGGCATAGAGGGTCCGGTCGACGAGCGGGCTCGGTCGGCGGCCCCGGGCCTCCGCGAGCTTCGCGACCGCCGCATCGAGGCGTCGGCGGGCCTCGGCCTCGGGAACCCCGAGGTCGCTCGCGAGCTCCGCGTCGGACATCAACCGGTAGAACACGTTCCGGTCCGGGTCGTGGGGCATCCGTCCGTCGGTGCCGACGCCGAACGTCCGTACGACGAGGCGGAGGTCGTCCGCCCCGAGGACCGCCTTCAGCTCGGGCCGGCTCCACGTGAAGTATCCGCCATCGTCGCCGGGCGCGTTGTCGGCGTCCTGGCTCGCGCCGAACCCTCCGGCGGGGTCGGCGAGGACGGTCGAGACCCACCGCACCGTCGCCCCGATCGCATCGGCGAACCGGGGGCGCGGTTCCTGGCGGTCGACCTCGACCAGGGCTGCGAGGAGCTCGGCGTTGTCGGCCCCCATCTTCTCGAAATGGGGGACGTGCCACCCTTCGTCGACCGAGTACCCGGTGGAACCCGCCGCCGACCTGGTCGAAGATCCCGCCGTCGACCATCTGGTGGAGCGTGGCGATCGCCCGGGCCGCGGACCGGGGGTCCCCGCCCTGGAACCCGTCGAGGAGGAGGAACTCGATCCCGCCGGCGTGCGGGAACTTCGGCGCCTGGCCGAACCCGCCGTGGACGGGGTCGTAGCTCTCGTGGATCGAAGTGCGTACGCGGGCGAGGAACTCCGGGTTCGAGATCGCTCGGGCGACCCGGCCTTCGGACATCCGGGTGAGCGCCCCGCGCACGACGTCCGCGTTCTGCCGGACCTTCTCCGGTTCGTCGTGGTAGAGCCGGGCGGCCTCGCGGAGGACGCGGCGGAATCCCGGCCGGCCCATCCCGTCCTCCGGCGGGAAGTACGTCCCCCCGAGGAACACTTCCCCTTCGGGGGTGGCGAACGCGGTGAGGGGCCACCCGCCCTCGCCCGTGATCGCGTTGACCTGGCGCTGGAACCTCCGGTCGACCTCGGGGTTCTCGTCCCGGTCGACCTTCACGGCGACGAACCCCTCCGCGAGGAGGCGGGCGACCTCGGGGTCGGAGTACGTCCCCTCGTCCATCACGTGGCACCAGTGGCACCAGACCGCCCCGATGTCGATCAGGACCGGACGCCGCAGCCGGCGGGCGAGCGCGAACGGTTCGGTCCCCCACGGGTGCCAGTCGATCGACTGTTCTGCGGCGCTCCGCAGGTAGACGCTCGCGGCGTTCGCGAGCCGATGCGCTTTCGCCGGAGGGGCCGGCTCGGACGGCGGCGGGGGCATCGATCTCCGTCGGGCGCTCGGCCGCTTTACCGTTGCCCGGCCGATTCCCCGGCGGGAGTCGACTACCCGGACGCCACCGTCCGGCGACCCGTTATAACCCGGTCCTCCGTGGGGCGGGCCGCCTCGAGGAGTTCCGCCCATGGAGATGCAACCCGGCCAGATGGCGTACGACCGTGCGATCACGGTCTTCTCGCCGGACGGCCGCCTCTTCCAGGTCGAATACGCCCGCGAAGCCGTCCGGCGCGGCGCGACGACCGCCGGCGTCTGCTACGAGGATGGGATCGTCCTGGTCGCCGACCGGCGCATCCCGAACCCGAAGCTCGCGGAGCCCGCGAGCCTCGAGAAGATCCACCTCATCGACGAGCACATCGCCTGCGCGACCGCCGGGCTCGTCGCCGACGCCCGCGTCCTCGTCGACTACGCGCGGCTCGCCGGCCAGATCAACCGCGTCACCTACTCCGAGCCGGTCTCGGTCGAGCTCCTGGTCCGGCGGATCTGCGATTACAAGCAGCAGTACACCCAGTTCGGCGGCGTCCGACCGTTCGGCACCGCCCTCCTCGTCGGCGGGTTCGACGATTCGGGGGTCCACCTGTTCGAGACCGAGCCGTCCGGCTCGCTCACGAGCTTCAAGGCGACGAGCACGGGCGGGAACAAGGGTCCCGTCATGGAGCTCTTCGAGCAGAAGCACCGGCCCCACATGGACGCGGACGCGGCGATCCTCCTCGCCCTCGAGGGGCTCCGCCAGTCGCTCGACGAGTCCGCGACCCTCGGCCAGGTCGAGGTCCTCACGCTCGACCGGGCCCGCGGGAGCCACCGGCTCTCCAACGAGGAAACGCAGAAGTACCTCGCGCGGCTTCCTCCGGCCGGCGGACCCGGAGCCAAGGCCGCTCGCGCGTGAGCGACCCGGCCCCCCGAGGGCACTGATGGTCACGGTCGAGGACGCGGTCGTCGCCCGGTGGGAAAAGGGCGGCTCCCGCTTCGAGGTCCTGGTCGACCCGGTCGCGGTCCAGGCGCTCAAGGACGGCCGGACGGTCGACCTCTCCGACAAGCTCGCCCTCGACCAGGTGTTCAAGGACGCGAAGAAGGGCGACAAGATCTCCGCCGAGCACCTCGAGAAGACGTTCCACACCCGCGACCTCGCCGAGATCGCCCGGCAGATCATCCTGAACGGCGAGGTCCAGGTCACGACCGACCAGCGGCACGAGCTGCAGGCGGCGAAGCACAAGCAGATCGTCGCGACGATCGCGCGGAACGCGATGAACCCCCAGACCGGGGCCCCCCACCCCCCTGCCCGGATCGAGGCGGCGATGGTCGAGGCGAAGGTCCATGTCGACCCGTTCCGCCCGGCCGACCAGCAGGTCGCCGAGATCATCACGAAGCTGCGACCGCTCCTCCCGATCCGGCTCGACACGGTCCGGGTCCGGGTGAAGGTTCCGGCCCAGTTCTACCCGCGGGTGATCGGGGAATTGAAGGGGCTCGGGAAGCTCGCGGACGAGCAGTGGTTGCCGGACGGCGGATGGAGCGCCGTCCTCGAAATTCCCGCCGGCGTGCAGACGGAACTCTACGAGAAACTGAGCGCCCGCACGAAGGGCGCCGCCGAGACCGCGCTCGTTAAATAAACGGGCAAGGTCGCGCGGCCCGGTGCATGAGCAGCAATGGGACATGGACATCGCCGCGGCCACCGAGGCCGTGGCCCAGCAGTCGTTCCTCCCCGGTCGGACGGGGAACGCACGTTAGTTCTCCCCGGTGAGGAGATCGACGTTCACGGGCTCCAGCCGGGCCCGGGGACGTACCGCGTCGACGGACGGACGTACGCGTCGGTCCTCGGCCTTCTGTCCCGCCGTCCCCCGGTCGTCCGGGTCATCCCGCTCTCCGGCCGGTACATTCCCAAGCCGCAGGACGTCGTGGTCGGCACCGTCACGGACGTCCAGACGACGTTCTGGCTGCTCGACATCGGCGCCCCCCGGTGGGCCCCGCTCCACATGACCGGGACCCCCTGGAAGATCGAGGTCGGCGAGTGCGGCCAGTACCTCCACGTGGGGGACACCGTCGTCGTCGCGATCGAGAACATCGACCCGACGGGTCGGATCGGCGTGACCATGCTCGGCGACGACCTCGGCAAGGTCGACGGGGGGACCGTCATCACCGTCTCCCCGGCGAAAGTCCCGAGGGTCATCGGCCGCAGCGGTTCGATGATCCAGATGCTCACCGCGGAGACCGGGTGCCGGATCGCGGTCGGCCAGAACGGCCGGATCTGGGTCGACGGGACCCCCGAGGGGATCATCCGGGTTCAGGAGGCGCTCCGCCTCATCGAGGAGGAGGGCCAGCGCTCCGGGCTGACCGAGCGGGTCGCCGGCTTCCTCGGGTCGACGCGCGAGGCGACGGCCGAGATGCCCCCGATGCCGACGCCGACCCGACCCCCGTTCGAGCCCCCCAGCCCGATCGACGGTGGGGACGAGCCCGACGACGACGACTCGGGCGGCCCGGCCCCGTTCTAGAGATTCCATTCCATACGGAGAAACCACCATGGGAAGCGTAGGCGCGAAGGAGGTCCCGGTCCTGCTGAGCCCGGACGGCAAGCGGATCGACGGACGACAACTCGACGAATTGCGGTCGATGCGGATCGTCGCCGGTGCCCTGCACCAGGCCGACGGGTCGGCGTTCGTCGAATGGGGCGCGAACAAGGTGATGGCGGCGGTCTACGGGCCCCGCGAGGTCCACCCGCGCCACCTCCAGCAGAACAACAAGGCGATCGTCCAGTGCAAGTACAACATGGCCGCGTTCTCCGTCGATGAACGCAAACGTCCCGGCCTCGACCGCCGGTCGCAGGAGATCAGCAAGGTGATCGCCGAGGCGTTCGAATCGGTGATCTTCGTCGAGGAGTTTCCGCGCACCTCGATCGACATCTACATCGAGGTCCTGCAGGCGAACGCCGGCACCCGCTGCGCGGGCGTCGTCGCCGCCTCGGTCGCCCTCGCGGACGCGGGGATCCCGATGGTCGACCTCCTGCCGGCCGTCGCGGTCGGGAAGGTCGCCGGGAAGATCGCGCTCGACCTCAAGAAGGAGGAGGACAACTTCGGCGAGGCGGACCTCCCGATGGCCCTCGTCCCGCAGTCCGGCCGGCTCGTGCTCCTCCAGATGGAGGGCCACATGACCGCCCCCGAGCTCTCCCAGTCGCTCGACCTCGGCGTCGTCGGGTGCCGCGCCATCTACGAGAAGATGAAGCAGGCGCTCCGCGACCGGTACCAGCTGGGCGGTCCCGCCCAGGGAGCCGCCGCATGAGCAACGAGGTCACGTCCGAGATCCTCGCCACCCACATCCTCGACCTCGCCCGCGACGGCCGCCGCCTCGACGGCCGCGGGATCGACGAGTACCCGGAAGGTCACGGTCGAGCCGGGGTTCGTCGCCTCGGCCGACGGCTCCGCGCTCGCCCGGATCGGCCCGACCGCGGTCGTCGCCGGCGTGAAGCTCGAGCCGGGGAAGCCGTTCCCCGACACCCCGAACGCCGGGGTCCTCACCACGAACGCCGAGCTCGTCCCCCTCTCCAACCCGACGTTCGAGCCCGGCCCGCCCCATCCGCGGGCGATCGAGGTCTCGCGGGTCATCGACCGGGCCATCCGCGCCGCGGAGACGGTCGACCTCACGAAGCTCTGCGTCACCCCCGGGGAGAAGACCTGGGTCCTCTACGTCGACGTCCACGTCATCGACCACTCCGGGAACCTGATCGACGCTGGCTCGCTCGCGGCGCTCACCGCGCTCACCCACGCGACGCTCCCGGCGAAGCGGTTCGGGCTCGCCGAGTCGGACTCCCCGCTCGCCGTGCAGCACCTGCCCATCGAGACGACGTTCGTCCGGCTCGGCGACACGATCGTCGTCGACCCTTCGTTCGACGAGGAGCTCGCCTGCCAGGGCCGGCTCACGATCGCGACCGACGAACAGGCCAACATCGTCGCGATGCAGAAGGGGCTGATCGGCGCCTTCTCCCCCGAAGACGTCAAATCCCTCGCGGAGCGGGCCCTCCAGCACGGCGACCGGATGCGGAAGATCGCCACGGGGGCGTAGATGAGCAAGCGCACGAAGAAGGTCGGCAACACCGGCTGGATGGGGGCCCGCTACGGGATCCGGATCCGCCGGCGGGTCCTCGAGATCGACCGGGCCCGCGAGGCGAACGGCACGTGCCCCAAGTGCGCGACGGTCACCGTCCATCGGGTCGCGAGCGGCGTCTTCGAGTGCCGCCGCTGTGGGGTCAAGTTCGCGAGCGGGGCGTACCTGTTCACCGCCGCCCCCCCGATCACCCGGTCCGAGAAGGACGCGTCCGCGGCCACCGCGACCGCAAACGATTAATCGGGGCGTCCGGAGTTCGTCGGCATGTTCCGGTGCATCCGCTGCGGGGAAGCGCTCCCGAGCGACTCGAACCTCTTCGGCGTCCGCTGCGACAACTGCGGCGGGAAGATCTTCACGAAGGAACACCCGAACGTGAAGAAGGTCCTGAAGGCCCGGTAGCGGGCCCGCCCGGACCAACCGTCATCTCCCCCGACGCGCTCGGTCGGCCGTGGGGCATCCGACGCTCCGGTTTCTCGGCGGGGTCCGGGAGATCGGCGGGAACAAGGTCGTTGTCGAGGACGGCCCCGACCGGATCCTCATCGACTTCGGCCCCTCGTTCTCCCCGGTCTGGGAGCAGTACCTGGGGGCAGTACCTGCAGCCCCGCCCGAGCTCCCCGGTGAAGGACCGGCTCGAGTTCGGCCTCCTCCCGCGGGTCGAGGGGCTCTACTCGGAGGAGGCGCTCGCCGGCTCCGACCTCCGCCCGACCGACCCCGAGTTCCAGGGGGTGTTCGTCAGCCACGCCCACCTCGACCACGCCGGGCACCTGAACCTCGTCGACCCCCGGATCCCGGTCTACGCGAGCGAGGGGACAAGGACCCTCCTCCAGGCGATCGAGGCGTCGACCTTCACCCGGTACGGCGAGCACGACTGGCGGACGATGGCGTACGGGACCCCCGTGCGGGTCGGACGGATCGAGGTCGTCCCGCTCCCCGTCGACCACTCGATCCCGGGCGCGAGCGGGTTCCTCGTCCGGACGAGCGAGGGGACCATCGTCTACACCGGCGACTTCCGCCAGCACGGTCCCCGCGGAGCGGAGACCCACGCCTTCGTCGCCGCGGCCGCCGCCGAGCACCCGGTCGCCCTCATCACGGAGGGGACCCGGGCCGGCCCGGACCCGCGGCGCCAGTTCTCCGAGGAGGGGGTCCGGTCGGGCGTCGACTCCCTCCTTGGCTCGACGAACCGTCTCGCGCTCGTCAGCTGCTACCCGAGGGACCTCGACCGGTTCGCCACGCTGTACGCGGCCGCGGTCGCCGCCGGACGCTCGCTCGTCGTGTCGCTAAGGACGGCGTACCTCCTGAGCGCGACCCACGCCGCCTTCCCCTCGATCCCCGCGCCCGTCCCCGGCGAGAGCGAGGGGCTCTACGTGTACCGCCGGCCGAAGTCGCGGTACTTCCCGTGGGAGCGCCCCTACCTCGACGCCGCCGTCGACGCACCCTGGGTCCGGACCCACGCGTCGCAGCTCCTCCTTTCCCTCGACATGAGCCACTTCGCCGAGCTGATCGACCTGCGGCCCGACGCGGGGAGCCCGTACATCCGCTCGATGTCCGAGCCGTTCCAGGAGGACGACCTCGACGACCAGATGCTCCACCGGTGGCTGGAGCACTTCGGCCTCTCGCTCCACCAGTACCACGCCTCGGGCCACGCCTCCGGTCCCGAGCTCGAACAGATCGTCCGGGAGATCGCCCCCGGAACGGTCTACCCGGTCCACACCGAGCACCCGGAGGCGTTCGTCGGCTGGGCGAAGCGGACCGAGTCGCCCGAACTCGGGACCCGGTACCCGGTCGGCTGACCGTCCATCGACGTCCGGTCGCTTTTAGCCGACGACGCTCGTCCCGCGCGGATGCCCGGGGACCGCTGCCCGACCGGTGTCGGGCCGCTCGACCAGCTCCTCGGCGGCGGGCTCGAGACCGACGGGCTCACCGAGCTCTACGGCGAAGGAGGGTCCGGCAAGACGCTGATCTGCCTCGAAGCCGCGACCCGGCTCGCGCTCGCCGACCGGTGGGTCTGCTACATCGACACCGAGGGGGTCAGCGTCGACCGGCTCGAGGCGATCGCCCACGGCCACCTCGAGCAGGTCCTCCAGCGGATGCTCCTCGCGACCCCGAAGAGCCTCGCCGAGCAGACGGCCGCCGTCAGCGCGGCGTGCGCGCTCGCCCGCGACGGGAAGCGCCCGGTCGGCCTGATCGTCCTCGACTCGGCGACGTTCTACTACCGCCTGACGCTCTCGAGCGACGACGAGGACGCCGGCCGGCAGGCGCTCGGCCGCGAGCTCGCCGAGCTCGTCGCGACCGCAATCGCGGGCCACCTTCCGGTCCTGTTCACGAACCAGGTCTGGCGGAACCAACGGACGGGCGACCTCGAGCCGCTCGGAGGGTCGTTCGTGAACCACGCGGCGAAGACGATCGTGCGGGTCGACCGTCTCACCGGCGCGCGCCGTCGGGCCGTCCTCGTCAAGCACCGTTCCCTCGGGGAAGGCGCGGCCGAGTTCCGGATCACGAGCTCGGGCCTCGTCTAAGGGCCGGACAGGGCGGCGCCGCGGGCGAACGGAGATATCCCGGGGCGTCGTCGCCCCGCCATGGAGGCCCAGGTCGAGTTCGCCGAGGTGCCGACCCCCATCGGGACGTTCCGGGTCGTCTACGAGGGCGAGAAGGTCCACATCGTCGACCTCCTCGAGCGCGGCACGAGCCAGACGGGGATCCCCGAGGGAGCCCACCAACGGAAGGCACCGTTCCCGAAGGGGTCGCCGCCGTCGCAGCTCGCGGAGTACTTCCGGGGGTCCCGGGCCGCCTTCGACGTCGATGCGGTGCCCCTCACAGGCTCCGCGTTCGACCGGGCCGTCTGGCGGCAACTGCTCCGGGTTCCCGCGGGCGAGACCGTCACGTACGGCGAGCTGGCGAAGCGGGCCGGCCACTCCGGCGCCGCGCGCGCCGTCGGCGGGGCGATGCACCGCAATCCCGCGCCGATCATCATCCCCTGCCACCGGGTCGTCGGCAACGACGGGGACCTCACGGGCTTCGGGCTCGGCCTCTGGCGGAAGCGCTGGCTCCTCGACCGGGAAGGCGCCTGGCCGCTCAAGTCGAAGTCGTCGGACGGCCCCCGCCCGAAGGGCCAGCGGACGCTGGACCGGTCGCCCGGGGCGTAGGGGCTTTCCGCCCCCCGATCCGCGGGTCGAACCCACGACAGTCCCCGCGGGTACGCCCGGGGATCCTTCGTTCGTTCGCGGTCCGAACCACCGCCGCGCGGGGGCGGCTCAGCCGGAGTAGTACGCCGCGTCGTACGGCTCGGGCTTCAGCCCGCGCCGCTGGCGGATCTCGGACACGACCGGGGTCTGGAGCTCGGTCGGGATGACCTCGAACCCGAGCGACTCGGTCGACCACAGGACCTTCCCCGCCGTCGCGCTGCGGATGTCGGACGCGAACCCGAACATCTCGGCGACGGGGACCTTGGCGACCACCGTCTGGAGGTCGCCGACGTTCGTCATGTCGAGGATCTCGCCGCGCCGGCGCTGGAGCTCCCGGGTCGCGCCGCTCAGGATCTCCTGCGGGACGTTGACGGTGACCTTCTGGAGCGGCTCGAGCAGGACCCGGCCGCCGAGGACCATCGCGCCGTAGATCCCCGAGCGGGCCGCCGGGATCGTCTGGGCCGGCCCGCGGTGGATCGAGTCCTCGTGGAGCTTCGCGTCGACGAGCCGGACCTTCAGGCCGTAAACCTTCTCGTTCGCGAGCGGTCCGCGGTTCATCGCCTCCTTGAACGCGTCGACGACGAGGTCCATCGTCTCGTTGAGGTTCTGGATCCCCTTCGTGACGTCAAAGAGGATGTTCGTGCCGTCGACGGCGACGATCCCCCGTCCCTCGTCGCGGGAGATCCCGAGCGCCTCCATCTTGGTGACGAGGGTCTTCGTGTCCTTGAACGACTTCCCCTGCGGGATCTCGCCCTCGTGGATCGCGGCGACGACGGGCGCCGGGAGCGCCTCGACCTCGAAGTAGAACTTGTTGTGCTTGTTCGGGGACTTCCCCTCGAACGGGCCGCCCGGGGCCCGGACCGTCTCGCGGTAGACGACGATCGGCTTCGACGAGGTGATCTCGACCTTGTAGTCGTTGATGATCCGGTACTGGGTGATCTCCAGGTGGAGTTCGCCCATCCCCGACAGGAGGTGCTCGCCGGTCTCCTGGTTGATCTCGACCCGGAGGCTCGCGTCCTCCTTCCCGACCTTCCGCATCGTCTCGATGAGCTTCGGCAGGTCGCCCATGTGCTTCGGCTCGATGGCGACGGTGACGACCGGCTCGGAGACGTGCCGGATCTCCTCGAATGGGACCATCTCGGGGGAGTTCGACATCGTCGTCCCCGCGAACGCGTCGGTGAGGCCGATGACGGCCGCGATGTTGCCGGCCTGGACCTCCTCGACCATGAGCCGCTCCGGCCCCATGAACAGCGAGACGTGCTGGACCCGGTTCTTGATCTTCGTCCCGACGACGTTGAGCTCCATCCCCTTGACGAGGCGACCGGAGAACACCCGGCCGGTGGCAATCTCCCCGGCGTTCGGGTCCATCGTGATGTCGGTGACCATGAACGTGGTCGGACCCTCGGCCGAGGTCTCGGACATCGCCATGCCGACGGTCGACTTCGGGTCGCCCCGCCAGATGTTCGGGATCCGGTACCGCTGCGCGACCTTGGGGGCCGGCAGGTGCTTGACGACCATGTCGAAGACGACGTCGTTGATCCGGGCCCGCTGGGCGATCTCGCGCGAGCGACCCGTCGACACGAAATCGAAGATGTCGGGGAACTTCACCCCGGTCTTCAGCATGTACGGGATGCTGATCGCCCAGTTCTCGTAGCCGGAGCCGAAGGCGACGGAACCGTCCCGCGGGTCCACCGACCACTCGTCAACGAACTCGTCCGGCGCCATCCGCCGGATCAGCTCGTTGACCTCGGTGATGATCGTCGTGAACCGCTTCTGCATCGAGTCGGCGGTGAGCTTGAGCTCCTTGATCGCCCGGTCGACCTTGTTGATGAACAGGACCGGCTTCACCTTCTCCCGGAGCGCCTGACGGAGCACGGTCTCGGTCTGGGCCATCACACCCTCGACGGCGCAGACGACGACGACCGCCCCGTCGACCGCCCGCATCGCGCGGGTGACGTCGCCGCCGAAATCGACGTGGCCGGGGGTGTCGATGAGGTTGATCAGGTACCGCTGGTTCTCGTACTCGTGGACGATCGTGACGTCCGCGTTGTTGATCGTGAGGAGCCGGGCCTGCTCCTGCTCGTCGAAGTTGAGATAGAGCTGCTTCCCGGCGAGGTCGTTCGAGATCATCCCGGCCGCGGCGAGGAGGTTGTCCGAGAGCGTGGTCTTGCCGTGGTGGATGTGGGCGACGATCCCGATGTTCCGGATCTGGTCGAGATCCTTCATCATGCCGGGAATGGCCGCCGCCAGCTCGGCCCGGACGTGCGTCATCGATCGGGGACCTCGAGAGTGCCTACCGGGCCGACTGGGCGACCCGCTCGACCTCTTCCTTGCGCCCGACGGCGTAGCTCGTCAGGTCGCCCTTCGCCGCGAGCGCGATCTCGTTCGCGAGGCAGCTGTGGATCGACTTCGTGGACTTGTGCGAGGCGGTGATCGCGCCCTGCGCGAGGTTGCGGATCGCCACGCCGGCCCGTCGGGCGGGGGAGGCGTCGACGGCCCGGGGAACGGAGATCCCACCGAACTGGAGCCGGGTGACCTCTTCGCGCGGCGCGGCGTTCTCGATCGCGTCGACGAGGAGCTGGAGGGGGTTCTTCTTCTCGCGGGCCGCGAGCTCGTCGAACGCCATCCGGACGGTGGCGAGGGCCTTCCCCTTCTTTCCCGTGAACTTCCCGCCTTTCATCAGGTTGTTCGCGAGCCGCTCGACCACGTGCATGTGGCTCTTCATGAACGGGCGGCCGGAGAGCTTCCCCTCCGAGTGCGGGGCGTAAATCGGGTGGAGGTAGAGGTACGGCTGGAGGCCGGGGTCGTGGACCTCGATCCCCTCGAACGAGTACTTGCCGAACAGCGGGGGGAGCGGGAACGGCGGAGGGGGAGGCGCCGCGGGGCGCTGGACGACAGGGCCGGCATCCGGGGCGTCGGCGGGGGGCAGCATCGGTTCGGCGGGTCCGCTCATCGCTGGGGCTTCTCCTTGCGTCCGCGCACGAGCTCATCGAGCGACGTGCCGTTCACCTGAATCACTTTGTAGCGCACGCCGGGAATGTCCCCGTAGGACCGGCCCATCCGGCCTCCAATCCCCTCGACGAGGACCTCGTCGTGCTCGTCGATGAAGTTGATCGCCCCGTCGCCGACGGCGAAGGCGGTGATCTGACGGCCGTTCTTGATGAGCTGGACCTTGATGCACTTGCGGATCGCCGAGTTCGGTTGCTTCGCCTCGACCCCGACCTTCTCGAGGACGATCCCGCGTCCCTGGGGGGCGCCCTCCAGAGGGTCCGACCGCTCCTTCAGGTGGAGGGTCCGCCGCTTGTAGTACCGGTCCGACCAGCGCCTCCGCTGGCGCAGCGACGACAGCTTGCCCGCGGTGTTCAGGCCGGATGGCGGAGCCATGGCTTTGGAGGGTCCGTGCCACCGACCCTCGGTATTTAAGGGTCACTCCGTCGCCTGACGACGACGGACGGCGGCCGCTCCGGACGCTCGCGTACGGAGCAAATCGTCAAGCCCGGGACCGCCGTGTCCCGCCCCGGGGAGACGCCTGCCGGACTCGGTCGCGATCGGCACGGACCCCCCGGGCTGGGAGCGGCTGAGCTCGGAGATCCGGGGGTGCGTTCGGTGCGAACTGCATCGCCATCGGACGCACGCGGTGGTCTATCGCGGGGGCGGCCACCCCCGAGTCGTGTTCGTCGGCGAGGCCCCCGGCGCCGAGGAGGACCGCCAGGGACTCCCGTTCGTCGGGCGGTCGGGGAAACGGCTCGACGAGGGGATCGGGCGGCTCGGCCTTGCCGGCGACGACCTCGGGATCGTCAACCTCCTCAAGTGCCGCCCCCCCGCGAACGTCTTCTCCCGGTCGGCCGCGGCCACGTGCCGTCCGTACCTGGACCGGCAGCTCGAGCTCCTCCGCCCCGAGGTGCTGGTCCCGCTCGGGGCCCACGCGCTCGCGGCGCTCGACCCGGACGCTCCCCGAATCACCGAGGCCGCCGGGGTGACGCGGACCCGGGGGCGATGGACCCTCTTCCCGCTCCTCCACCCGGCCGCGACGTTCCGCTCCCGGAAGAACCTCGCCCGGTGGGACGACGACCTCGGTCGCCTCCGCGCGTTTCTCTCCCGCGGCTGAAACACCTATTACGCGGACCTCCGTCCGGCACCCGTGAGCGCGTACGAGCTGTTCCTCCTGGGCGGTTCGTACCAGCGGGTCGGCGACGAACCGGTCATCGAGCTGTTTGGGCGAAGCCGGTCCGGAGCCCCGGTCGTCGCCCGATACGAGGGATTCCGGCCGTACTTCCTCCTGACCGAGCCGACGGAGGAGTCGCTCGCCCGTCTTCGGGCCGACCCCCAGATCGTCTCGCTCACCGAAGAGACGACGTGGTTCGCCGGGGCCGACCGGCGGGCGGTCCGCGTGACGCTCCGGTCGCCGTGGCTCGTCCCGGAGTACCGCGAGCGGTACCGGAAACCCCACGACGAGGCGAGCGTCCTCGCGTGCGACATCCCGTTCGTCCACCGGTTCCTCTACGACAAGGGGCTCGCGCTCACGGTCGGGTTCGAGGCGGAGCCGGTCCCCGAGGAGGTCCGCCGGCACTATTCCGTCGACACGGTCGTCCGCATCGTCCCGGACCCCCAGGGGGGTCCCGAGATCCGGACCGTCGAGCCGTTCCGCCCGGCGTTGACGACGTTGGCGTTCGACATCGAGAACTCGATCCGGACCCGGACGATCTTCACCATCTGCGGGGTGGTCGCCCGCGCCGACGGTACCCGCGGCTCGTTCCGGTTCGGGGGACCGGACGAGCGTCGGATCCTCGAGGAGTTCGTCCGTGTGATCCGGGAGGAGGACCCGGACGTGATCACCGGCTACAACATCGGCGGGTACGACCTTCCGCTCCTGCTCGAGCGGGCCGAGGCGCTCGGGCGCGTCCCCCTCCCGTTCGGACGCGACGGCTCGGGGCTCCGGGAAGCCGGAGAGCGGCTCTGGCGGCTCTCGGGCCGGGTCATCGCCGATGCGTGGTGGTCGGCGCGGCGCGACCTCCGGCCGAAGCAGGAGTCGCTCGACTTCGTCAGCCGCACCCTCCTCGGCGACCAGAAGCTCGATGTCGACCGCCGGAACATCGACGCCGAATGGGCCGCCAACCCCGAACGGGTGATGGAGTACTGCGAGCACGACGCCGACCTCGCGCTCCGGATCCTCCAGCGGCTCCGGGCCATCGACAAGGCCGCGGACTTGGCGACCGTCGCCCACCTGCCGCTCGAGGAGGGGCTCAACGGGCGGACGTCGCAGTACATCGACGCCCTGCTGATCCCGAGGGCCGACCGGCGCCACGTCGGCGTGCCGCCGACCCACCGGATGGGACGCGACGCACCGATCGAGGGGGGGTACGTCCACGCGATCCGGCCGGGGATCTACGCGTGGGTCGTCGTCCTCGACTTCAAGTCGATGTACCCGTCGATCATCATCAGCCGGAACATCTGCTTCACCACGCTCAGCCCGACGGGGTCGACCGTCAGCCCCTCCGGCGCCCGGTTCGTCCCGCCCGAGGTCCGGGTCGGCATCATCCCCGAGATCCTCCGCGAGCTCCTCGCCGACCGGGACCGGTTCCGCCGGCAGCTCGCCGACGCCGCCTCCGACGAGGTCCGGCAGTACTACGACGGTCTCCAGAACGCGGTCAAGATCCTGATGAACTCGTTCTACGGCGTCCTCGCCTCCAGCTTCTACCGGTTCACCGACAAGGAGATCGGTTCGGCGATCACCTCGTTCGCCCGCGAGGAGATCACCACGATCATCCGCGCGCTCGAGGCCGACGGCCACGACGTCGTCTATTCCGACACCGACTCGGTGTTCGTCCGCTCGCCCGTCGCCGGCCTCGAGGCGTCCCGCGAGTTCGGCGAGTCGATCTCGAAGCGGTTCACCCGCGCCGGGGTCACCTTCGAGTTCCAGTCGGTGTTCGCCTCGTTCTTCTCCCACGGCGCGAAGAAGCGGTACGTCGGCCGGACCGCCTGGCCGAAGGAGGAGCTCGTCGTCCGCGGGTACGAGACCCGCCGGACCGACGCGTTCGACTTCCAGTCGGAGGCGCTCCTCGAGGTGTTCGACCTCGTCCTCGCCGGGGATACCGACGGCGCCGTCCAACGGTCCCGGGAGCTCGTCCAGAAATGCCGGCGGGGGGAGGTCCCTCCGGAACGGCTCGTGATCGCCCGGTCGGTCCGGGCCGAATCGGAGTACAACGAGGGGACCCGGGACGCGCTCCCGTTCCTCCGCGTGTTCCGCCAGCTGAAGGAGGAGGGGTACGACGTCATCCCGGGGATGAAGGTCGCGTGGATCGTCACCGACGCCCGCTCGAGCCCGCAGGAGATCGAGCCGTGGCGGGAGGGTCGGAAGCTCCTCAAGCCGCCGGACTACGCGTACTACGCCGACCGGGTCGCCCAGACCCTCGCGCGGGTGACCGAAGTGTTCGACTGGGACGCCGCGGCGCTCCTCCGGGGCAGCCACCAGCAGCGGCTCGTCGACAAGGCGCCGATTCCGACACCGGGTCCCGCGGCCGCGACCCTCGACACCCCGGTGGGCGAGGCGGCCAAGGGGCCCAAGCGTCGACGACCGACGTCGCTCGCCGACTTCGGGTAACTGCCTACTTCGCGGCCGCGCTCGCCGCGGGATACCGGCGCGACCAGGGAGGGTGGGCTCCCTGCAGGGCCAGGACGGCGCCCGCCACGGCGAGCGGGACGCCGACGATCCCGAGGACCGGCGGAACGACGCGGAAGAACGCGGCGGTCAGGAACAGCGTGAACACCGGGATCGACGCCATCAGGATCGCCGGCAGGACGATCCCCGTCTGCTCGATCGCCCGGAAGTAAAGCGCCGGGGCGAGGAAGAAGCTCGTCAACCCCATCGCCGCGAGGAGGACGGCGGCGGTGAGGGACGGGAACACGAGGCCCCCGTACCCGCCGGGGAGCAGGCCGGCGATCGCCGCGGTCGCGACCGCCGCGAAGACCGTCGCATGGCCGACGACCGCCGACGCGGGGGTCGTGCGGTTCTCCTGCGCGGCCGACAGGAAATAGATCGCGATGAAGAACGGCACCAGGGCGGCGACGACCGCCGCCATGTCGGTCAGCGGACGGACCGCCCCGCCCGCCACGATCGTCAACGTCGCGCCCCCGGTAGCGAGGACGACGCCGCCGACAAAGACGGGGTCCCGCGCCCGGCCGCGGCCCTCGCGGAGGAACGTCATCACGAGGATCGGGGTCAGCACCACGTCCCCGAGGAGCGAGAGGAGCGAGGTGTCGACCGCCCCGGCGAGGAACGTCTCGGCGAGGACCGAGAGCTGCATCAGGACGAGGAGGGCGACCCGGGCCCACGCCGCCCACGACCGGGACAGCGGGGCGTACGAGCGGAGGTGGCCGCCGGACACCGACCACGCGAGGTAGCCGGCGGCGCCGAACGCGAACGGCCAGACGATCAGGCCGGAGGGCGGGACGTTCGGCGCGAGCGTCAGGACGAAGACATAGTACGAGGCCCAGAGGACCGCGGCGAAGAGGGCGAGACCGGCGGCGGAGAGGCGACGCTGCAGGTCGGGGTCCACGCCCGGCCGACGAGGATGCGCGCGATAACGGTTCGCCCGGTACGGCTCATCCGGCGTAGCCGTGGTACTCGAGGCCGAGGTGCGGCAGCGACACCCCGGTCCCGCGGACGACCCGTCCGAGGACCCGGGAATCGCGAACGCCGGCGGCGTCGAACGCCCGCCGGGTGCTCTCCACCGCCGACGAGGCCACGACGGCCACGAATCCCACCCCGAGATTGAACGTCTGGTAGAGTTCCAGAGGGTCGATCTCGCCGAGCTCGGCCGCCCACCGGTAGACCCCGGCCGGCGCCGGCCAGCCGGTCAGCTCGAACCGGACGTCGTCGTTCAGCCGGACGAGGTTCCGCACTCCTCCGCCGGAGATGTGCGCGAGCCCGTGGGTCGTCGGGAGGTCCGCGATCGCCTCCGCCGCGTCGACGTAGATCCGTCCGGGCCGGAGGAGCTCCTTCCCGAGGGCCTGACGGGACCCCGGCCGCGGGCGTCGCACGTCGACCTCGTGCTCCCGGAGGAGCTTGCGGAGGAGCGTGAACCCGTTCGCGTGGAACCCCTGGGCCGGGATCCCCAGGACCGCGTCCCCGGGCCGGATCCGCGCGCCGGTCACCGGACGGCGTCCGCGGGGAAAGAATCCGATCGCGGTGCCGCCGAGGTCGGTCCCCCGGACGATGTCGGGCACGACCGCCGTTTCGCCCCCGGCGAGCGCCACGTGGGCCCGCTCGAGCCCCCGCCCGATCCCCCGACCGATCGCCGCGAACACCTTCGGGTCGGGACGGGCGCAGAGGATGCAGTCGACGAGGACCGAAGGGCGGGCGCCGACGGCCGCGAGGTCGTTGACGTTCACCTGGACGACGTCCTCGCCGACCCCCTCCCAGCTCCCCAACTCGTCCGCGAGCACGACCTTGGTGCCCACCGTGTCGGTGGTCACCGCGAGGGTCTCAGTCCCGATCCGGACGAGGCCGGCATAATGCCCCGGGAGGTCGAGGAGACGCCCCGAGCGCGCCGACGGCCGGTGACGCGTCCCGACCAAGAGGGCCGCGAGCGACTCGGCAACCGCGCTCCGGTCGACCCCCGCCCGGGCATACGACCAGCGCGGGGTCTTCGCCATCCGATCGGGCGCCGGACCGGGCGAGCGCCTAAGAGCGTTCCGCCGGCCGACCGCGCGACCCTTAATCCCCGCGGTCCTCCGGCCCCCGATGGCGGCGCGCTCGGGGCGAAGCGACCGCCGTCCCGGCGCCGAGGCGAGCGGCGGGTACGAGCTCGTCGTCACGGGGCGGGCGTGGCTCGATGGCAAGCTCCGTCCGGTCGAGCTCGGCATCGACGGGGACGGTTGGATTCGCCGCGTCGGTCGGAATCTCCGGGACGCGGGCCACCGGATCGACTACGGGGACTCCGTGCTCCTCCCCGCCGCGACCGACGTCCATGTGCACTTCCGGGACCCGGGCGGGCCGGACCCACCCGAGTCGTTCGCGAGCGGTACCGAGGGGGCCGCGCTCGGCGGAGTGGGAGCGGTCGGGGAGATGCCGAACACCACACCACCCGTCGACACGGCCGAGCGATGGGAGGACAAGGCGAGCCTCGCCCGGGGCCGGATCGCCGTCGACGTTGTCCTGTACGGGTCCGCCCCGTCCCCCGCCGCCATCCGGTCGGTCGGACGGGTCGCCGGCGCCTTGAAACTCTACCTCGCGCCCACGACCGAGGTCGAGGAGACACCGACCGAGCGACTCCCGGAGATCCTCGCGGCGGCGGCGGAAACCGGTCTTCCCTTCTCGGTCCACGCGGAATGGCCTCCAGCCTTTGCCAACTCCACCGTCCCTCCGACCTCGACCGAGGGGTGGAACGCCGCCCGGCCGCCGAAGGCCGAATCGCAAGCGGTCGACCACCTCCTTCGCGCACCGAAGTCCCTCCGGTTGCACGTCGCCCATGCGACGCTTTCCGAAACGGTCGACCGGGTCGCCGCGGCGGGCGTCTCCTGCGAGGCGACCCCCCACCATCTTCTCCTGAGGGCGCGACCGGACGGCAACCCATTCGCGAAGACGAACCCGCCGCTCCGCTCGGAACCCCAACGCCGCGCCCTCTGGGAACGGTTCGCCGCGGGGGCGATCCCGATGCTGGCGAGTGACCACGCCCCGCACCACGCGGCGACGAAGGAACTGCCGTTCCAAAAGGCTCCGAGCGGGGTTCCCGGCGTCCAGACCATGGTGCCCATCTTCCTCGAACTCGTCCGTGCCGGAGAGCTCCCTCTTCCGGTCCTCCTGGCCGCGGCCATGGACCGCCCCGCACGATGGTTCGGCCTTCCGATGGGCCGCCTCGCCCCGGGTCACCAGGCCAACATCCTCGCCGTCGACTTCCGGCGGGGCGTCCCAATCCGGGGTCGGTCGCTCCGCTCCCCGGCGGGGTGGTCGCCGTTCGAGAGCCGTCGGGCGGTGTTCCCGCACGGCCACTTGCGCCGCGGAATCCCCCTCGTCGAGGACGGAGAATTCATCGGCGCGATGACCGGGTCGGTCGTCACGGCCGGAGTTCGCCTCTGGGGTCCTCCGGGATGTTCCGCCTCCGAGAGTAACGAAACGGGTTTAAGGGGCGGGGGGACGGGCCGCTCGGAGCGGGTCGATGGCAACCGAGATGGTCGTCGAGGGACAGGACGTCTGGAAGACGTACGGCTCGGGCGAAACCGCGATCTCGGCCCTGCAGGGTGTGAACGTCCAGATCCGGCGGGGCGAGATGGTCGCCATCATGGGACCGTCCGGCTGCGGCAAGACGACCCTATTGAACTGCTTCTCCGGGCTCGACGACATCACGAAGGGAAAGGTCACCTTGGAGGGCGTCGACATCCACGCGATGAACGACCGGGAACGAAGTGGGTACCGCGCGAAGCGGACCGGGTTCGTGTTCCAGTCGTACAATCTCCTGCCGATCCTCTCCGCCGTGGAGAACGCCGAGCTCCCGCTGCTGATCGCCGGGGTCCACCAGAAGGAGGCCCGCGCGCGCACCGTCAAGATCCTCACCGACCTCGGCCTCGGCGACCGCCTCCACCACCGGCCCTCGGAGCTCTCCGGGGGCCAGCAGCAGCGGGTCTCGCTCGCCCGGGCGCTCGTCGGCCAGCCCGCGATCGTCTGGGCCGACGAGCCGACGGGCAACCTCGACGAGGAGGGGTCGCGCCAGGTCACCGAGCTGCTCCGCCAGCTGAACCACGATTACCACCAGACGATCGTGGTCGTCACGCACGACCCGGAGGTCGCCGCCCGGTGCGACCGGACGCTCCGGATGCGCGACGGCCAGTTCGTCGCCTGAACCGGAGGCGAGCCGATGGCCGGGTCCGGGGTGTTCCTGCCCCTCCTCATTCTGGTGGTGGTCCTGGGGATCACCGCGCTCCTCGCGGCGACCCACCGGTTGAGCTTCAAGATCGCCGCGCGGAACGTCCGTCGGGGCGGCCGTCGCACGGTCCTCGTCCTGCTCGGCCTGCTCGTCGGAACGACGATCATCTCGGCGAGCCTCGTGGTCGGCGACACGGTGAACGCCGTCGCCGTCCAGGGGACGTACGTCAGCTTCCACGGGGTCGACCAGGCGATCTACAACGAATCGGTCGTCTCCTCGACCTATTCGTTCCTCCCGGTGAACGAGTCCGCCGCGATCACGAACGCCGTGTTAGGCGTGAATGGGGTCGCTTCGGTGACGCCGATGATCATCGATTCGGCGAGCGTCTTCGACCATACCACAGGACTCCCGCAGCCGGGCCTCGGGCTCATCGGCGCCGACCCGAACTCGATCGGGGCGCTCGGGACGTTCCAGACCGACGGTGGCGCGACCGTGTCGGGCCCGGACCCGGCACGGTCCTCCTCGACGACGTCGCCGCCTCGGACCTGAACGCCTCGGTGGGCGACCACGTGACGCTCGTCGGCGTCCGGGCGGTCAACCTCACCGTTCAGGCGATCGTGTCCGACAACAGCCGCGGCGGGTTCCTCGGAGGCAGCAATGCGTACGTGACGCTCGCGACCGCCCAGGCGGCCGAGAACGTCAGCGGCGAGGTCAATTTCCTCGCCGTCACTGATACGGGCTCGGCCGCCGCGGCCGCCGCGAACTCCCCGAACGTCAGCGTCCGGATCAATGCGACGCTCGCTCCGCTGACGTTGCCGTTGGGCGTCGTGGTCGACAACCAGCTCCACGACAACCTGCTCGTCGCGGTCCAATCGGGAAGCTCCCTCACCGACCTGTTCCTCGTGCTCGGCCTGTTCTCGATCGTCGCCGGCTCGATGCTGATCGTCGGCATCTTTGTGATGATCGCGGAGGAGCGGAAGGGCGAGATGGGGATGCTCCGCGCCATCGGCCTCACCCGCGGAAACCTGGTCTACACCTACTACTTCGAGGGGTTCCTGTACTCGCTCGGGAGCGCGCTCGCGGGCACGCTCCTCGGTCTGGTCGTCGGGTTCGGGGTGATCGACGCGTTCGTCGCGATCTTTAGCGGCGGCGGCAGTTCGGCGCTCGCGATCCTGCGGGCGTTCACAGTCCAACCATCCAGCCTCCTCATCGCGTACGTCGCCGGGTTCCTCCTGACGCTCATCACCGTCACCGCCGCGTCGTGGACGGTGAGTCGGCTCAACATCGTCCGCGCGATCCGCTCGATCCCGGAGCCGCCGCCCGCCCGGCACGTCTACACCTACCTCGCCTACCTCGGCGCCGTCGCGCTCGTGCTTGGGGGGCTTCTCTACGCTAAGTCCTACCAGGGGACCACCGACATCTCCGACCCGACGATCGGCGGCGCCTTCGTGATCTTCGGCGCGGCGCTGGTCGCGAGCCGCTTCGTCCGCAACCGGACCGTGTTCACCGTCGCGGGCCTCGCCCTCGTCGTCTGGGCCGGGTTCGTGCCGCTGCGCCGCGCCCTCCTGGGCGCCCAGCACACGGGCGGGATCTTCATCTTCTTCGTCGAGGGGATCCTGATGGTCCTCGGTGCGGTCATCGTCTACAGCTTCAACTCCGACCTCGTCGTGCGAGGCGTCGCCGCACTCGTCAGCGGCCGCCCGAAGACGGTCCCGGTCGCGCGGATCGCGCTCTCGTACCCGAGTCGCCGACCGTTCCGCACGGCGATCAACCTCACGATCTTCGGGCTCGTCCTGTTCACGATCGTGGGCATCGCGACGATCGGATCGTCGGTGCAGGTCGGCGTGAACAACTCGATCCAGGCGGAGTCCGGCGGGTACCCCCTCTTCGCCTACTCGCAGACCCCCGTGCCGAACTTCCCCGGGGTCGTGGCGAACAACTCGACGCTCCACGGCGAGATCGCGACGGTCGTGCCGCTCGGGGCCGGCTACGTCTCGTCGCAGGTCCCCGGCTATGCGGGGCCCTGGGTCGATACCGCGTTCGCCGGGCCTGCGGGGCTCCCGTCGAGCGAGACGCTCGAGGGGACCGCCCAGTTCAACTTCACGGCGACCGAGAACGGCTCGGCTCCGGCCGCGGTGTGGGCGAGCCTCGCGGACGACCCGAACGACGTGGTCGTCTCCAACCAGTTCGACGCCACCGGGATCAGCATCTCGAGCGGGGCGGCCCACCCGACGGCCCCGGTCGGGACCCCGATCGAGCTGACGAACCCGGACACCGGCGCCCACCGCAACGTGACGGTGATCGCCGTGCTGGGCGAGAGCTTCGTCCCCGGCTACTTCCTGAACCCCACCACGGCCCACGCCCTCGGGATCAACGGCACGAGCGCCTTCTTCGTCCGGACGACCCCCGGGACCTCGGATTCGCTCGCGCTCCAGCATCTGAAGGCCGCGTTCTACCTCTACGGCCTCGTCGTCATCGACTTCCAGCAGGTCGTCGCCGCGTCGCTCCAGACGACCCTCGCCATCCTCGACCTCCTCGAGGTGTTCGTGGCGCTCGGCCTGGGCGTCGGGATTGCCGCGATGGGGATCCTCGCGATGCGGGCCGTCGTGGAGCGCCGGGCCGAGATCGGCGTGATCCGGGCGACCGGGTTCACGCAGGGGATGGTGCTCCGGGCCTTCGTCCTCGAGTACTCGTTCGTGACGATCCTCGGGATCCTCATCGGCACGGCGCTCGGGATCGTCCTCGACTGGGACGCGAGCCAGGGGGCCGTGGCGCTCCTGCAGTTCGCGGTCCCGTGGGCGAACATCGCGACCGTCGTGCTCGTCAGCTACGGCCTCACGCTGCTCGCGATCCTCGGACCGTCGCTCAGCGCGGCCCGACTTCCGCCGGCCGAGGCGATCCGGTACTCCGAATGAGTCTCGGGGGGAAACCCCCGGAGAGGACCCCCGCCACCGGAGCGCAACATACACGGCCGCGCCGACCAGGACCACCACGGCGACGACGTCGAGGTAGTGGAACGTGCCCTGGATCGACGCCCAGTTCCGTCCGAGGAGGACCCCGACGTAGAGGAGCGCGAGGGTGAACGGGATCGTCCCGAGCGCCGTGTAGGCCCCGAACTTCCGCGGGTCCATCCGCGCGGTCCCGGCGGGGAACGAGATGTACGCCCGGAGGATCGGAACGAGCCGCGCGAAGCCGACCGCCGGCTCGCCGTACCGGGCGAACCAGGCGTCCATCGCCCGCAGGTGGTCGGGGTCGAGTCGGAGCCCCCCCGTTCCCGACCGCTCGAGCCAGTGCCGGCCGTACCGGCCCATCGCGTACGCGGAGAACGCCCCGACGAGGCTCCCGGCGAGCGCCGCGAGGAACGCCTCCCAGAACGGGTAGACCCCGGAGAACACGAGGTACCCGGCGAAGGGGAGGATCACCTCGCTCGGCAACGGCGGGATCCCGAGACTTTCGACGACCATGAGCCCGAAGAGGGCGGTGAGCCCCCCGGCGGTGAGGACCGCCGTCAGGACCGCGACGAGGGTCTCGACGATCGGCAGGGAGAACATTCGGTCCGGAGCCTCGGCTGGCCGCCTAGCCGGGGGCGGTGGGCGGGGCGAGGATCGAGCCGGTACGGCACCCGGAGCGCGGCGTTCGTCCGCGCGGGGATCCCCTCGAACTCGAGCGGGGTCTGGCACCCCCCGCAGGCGACCGCGGGCCGGCGGCGACCGAGCGCGATCGAAAGGGAGATCCCGGCCTCGATCTCCCGGACGGGAGTCGGGGCCCCGGCGATCTCCTCGTGCAGCCGGGCGAGGAGCCGCTCCTCGTTCGGTTCGGTCGGGGTCGGGTCGCTCATCGGGGAAAACGAGGCACCCGGGGCGTATAACGGCGAGCGGGCGTGGCCGTTACGAGTCCGCGGCGGGGGCATCGGCGTCGCCGCCGCCGCCGCCGGCGGACGGAGGACCCTTCTTGCCGGGGCCCCGCTTCAGGATCTCCCCGCTGATCCGGTCGAGCTCCCCCATCAGGGAGTCGATGTCGGCCGGCTCGGCCTCCGCGGCGGCAGCACCGGCTCCGGCGCCCACGGCGGCGCCCGCGCCAGCGGCGGCGACCGCGTCCTCGGGCCCCTCCATGTAGGGTGGGGGGGCCTCGGCGGCGGCGGGCGACTCCGGCCCGGACGGGCCGCTCCACGCGGCGACCGCCCCACCGCTCGCGGGAGGCGGGCTGCTCCCGCCGCCGCGGCGGCGCTGGTAGATGATCGCGGCGGCGATCAGGAGGATGATGAGGGCGACGATCGCGGCGACCCCGTAGGTGAGGAGACCGGGGCCGTTGCTCGGGCACGTCCCGTACCTGGCAGCTCGCCGACGCCGTCACCGTACCGGTGGCCGGCCCAAGGGCCGCCGCGAGGACGGTGCCGAGGATGACGAGGCCGAACAGATAGGGGACGAGCGAAGCCCGGTTCGGTAGGTGAGACATGGCTACGTGGGCCCCCTCGGGGGGACCTAGTTGGAATGGGCGGGGTGGTCTATGTAAAGGTTGGGTATCACGCGGCGTGGCGGGCCGACGGCGCGGCCGCCGACGGGAGCGCTATGTGGCCGGGCCCGCTCCGTAGGCCGGTGTCCGTCCCGTTCCAGGACGTCCTGCTGGTCGTGCTGGTGGCCTACTCCGCCTACTCGGTCCTGGGCCGGCTGGAGCCCCCGGATCCCCCTCTACGCGGCCCTGCTGACCCTCGGGTTCGCGGCGGTCGCCGACTGGTCGGGGGCGAGGGGGGTCGCGAACGCGCTCGCGCTCGATGTTGTGTTCTTCCTCGGGGCGGCACTCGTGCTGACCGCCCTCGACCGGGCCCGTCCCCACCGCGGGTCGAGCCGGGCGGTCCCCGGCCGTGGCGGACCCGCCAGGAACCGATCCGCCGTAGCCAGTTCAGCCGCCGGCCGAGCATCCCCTCGACGACCTCGAGGGCGAGGCCGTCCCCGTGGTCCACGCTCCCGGTCCCGACCACGATCCCGACAAAGAGGACCGCGATCGCGATCCCCACGAGGGGAAGCTCGAGCCCGGAGAACCGGAAGTGGACGAGCAGGAAGAGGGCCCCCACGGGGACCGCGGTGACGGCCACCGGGAGCACGTAGTGGGGCTGGAACGGATGGACCCCCTCGAGCACCGCGAGCTCGACGATCGAGAGCACCGGGTTCAGGGCGTTCGCCACCGCCCAGGCGATGGCGGCCCCGGTGGGGCCGTACGCGGGGACGAGCGCCGCGGCGAGGGCCACATCGACGAGCGCGGAGATCGCGGCATTGTAGACGAGGAGCCGGGTCTGGCCGAACGACACCTGGGTCGCCGCCGCGGGCCCGACGAGGGTCGAGACGAGGGCGCCGCAGACGAGGATCTGCAGCGGGACCGTGGTGCCGGTGTAGAGCGAGCCGTAGACGAACCCGAGCGAGGCGGCCGGGAAGAAGAAGAACAGGAAGAACAGCGGCAGGCTCGTCAGCGCGACCCACTTCGTCGCCGTCGCGTAAGTGAGCCGCACCCCCTCGATGTCCTTCTCCCGGACGAACCGGGCCGCCACGGGGAGGAAGATGTACGCGAGCGACCCGGTCCCGATCTGGAGGAGCCGCGCGAGCGTCAGGGTCGCCGAGTACCCCCCGACCCCGGAGTAGTGGAAGATCCCGAGGAGGAGGAGGTCGGCGTTGCCGGTCACGAAGCTCGCGACGCTCACGATGAAGAGCGGGATCGCGAACAGGTAGAGGCGACGGTCCTCCCCCGGGGCCCGAGGGCCCGCGGGGAGTCGGACCGGGAGCCTCCGCCGGACGTAGAGCCCGAGCCCGGCGATCATCAGCACATTGGCCGCGACGTACGCGGCGAGCGTCTCGGGGAGGAGGAGCGGGTGCGGCGCGACCCGGAACAGGATGACGACGAACGCGAGGAACAGGACCGGATTCAGGATCAGGGAGTAGACCACGTTCGGGCGGACGTCCTCGAACCCCTGGAAGATCGAGATGACGAGGGAGGCGAGGATGGAGCAGCCCACCGCGATGCTGAACGCCTCGAGCGTGAGGGCGAGCGTCGGGTCGTGGTAGAACGCGCCCACGACGAACCCCGCGACGGCCATCCCGGCGGTGAAGCAGGCGGCCGACCCGACGAGGACCCGCGACGCGCTCCGGACGATCGTCCTCCGCTCATCGTCCCCCGGGGCGAACGGGAGGCTCCGGGCGATCGCCTGCGGGAGGCCGAGCGTCCCGATCGACGCGAGGAGCCCGGCGAGGGCCACGGCGTAGGCGAACGCGCTCCAGTCCGGGACCGAGAGGGTTCGGACGAGGACCACGCGGATGAGGAACGTCGCCCCGACGTAGACGAGCGTACCGAGCAGCATCAGGACGGTGCCGTGGGTGACGGTGTACAGACCGTCCCGGGTCGACCGTCCTGGCGCGCCCAAGTCTGTCCCAGTGCCGTCGGGCGGACGAGGGAGAAAAGGGTGCTGACCGATGGGAAGGCGCGTTAAAGACCCCTCGGCGTCCATCGAGGGGCGTGAGCGTTCCCGGGCCGGGGCTCGGAGCGTGGACGCTCGGGTTGCTCGTCTTCGCGGCGGCCTCCGCGGTCGTTGGCGGGGCGGTCCGGACGTTCGCCCTCCGGTGGGTCCGGTCGTGGCGCTCGCTCGGGCCGGTCGAGCGGCTCGTCCTCAACATCTACCTCGGGGGCGCGCTGGTCTACGCCGTCGCCGTCGTCCCCCTCGGCCTGTTCACCGCGGCCACGTTCCCCGTGCTCCTCGGGGTGTCGCTCGCCTACCTCCTCTACGGAGTCGTCCGGCTCGGGCGGGCCCAGAGCGGGGCGGCAGTCGATGCGGCGGTCGGCCGCTTCCTCACCCCGGGGCCAGCGATCGCCCTCGCGGCCGCGGCCGCCCTCGGGTTCCTCGAGCTGGCCGTCGCCATCGGGGTGCCCACCGGGAACACGTACGACGCGAGCCAACTTGCGACCTACACGACCCTCCTGCTCGCGCACCACTCGATCCCGACGACCCTCGCCGGGGCGGGGCTCTCGGCCCCGGTGGTCTATCCGCAAGGGGCCTCGGTCTGGATGGGAACGGCCCAGCTCCTCTTCGGGCTGCCTCCGGCGCGGACCGCGGTGCTCGTGACCCCCCTCTTCCTCGGCCTCGCCCCCCTCGGCGGGTACGTCCTCGGAGACCGCTGGCTCGGGGGGGAGCGCGCGGGGGCGGTGTTCGCCGTCGTGCTCGCCCTCGTCGCGACCTGGACCCGGATGCAGGTCTCGGGGAGCTACGACTTCGTGGCCGCGTTTCCGTTGACCCTCCTCCTCATCGCCCTCTCGCGAGCCTGGATCGAGCCGACACCGCTTCCGTGGAGCGACGTCGCCGCCTTCGGGCTCGTCACCGGGTACGCGGCGGCCCTCAGTCCGGTCGGGATCGTCTGGTGGATGCTCGCCCTCCCGGTGGTCGCCGGGGCGGCGGTCGCCGGAAGGTGGTTCGGGAGCGCCCGGGCGTGGTTCGGCCGGTACGGTCTCGCGGTCGGCGCGGCCGCCGTTCCCGTGGCCCCGTCGTTGTGGGCGGTGGCGCGCGGCCTGGGCCATATCGGCTTCGCCGCGACGGCCCCCGGGATCGGGACCCTCGCTCCCGTCGGGCTCACCGGGCCGCAGATCGTGGCGTACGCCGACCCGTTCCTGTTTGGCCCCACCTCCCAGGGGCTCTCCCCGTTCTCCCTGCTCCGCGATGAGCTCGCCGTGCTCCTCGTCGCCGGCCTCCTCGTGCTGGTTCTCCCCGCGCTCTCCGGCCCGTTCGGCGCGCTCCGCCGCTTCGTGGTGGGGGGGCTCGCCTCCGCGGCGGCCTGGTTCCTCGTCGAGGGGCTCGCGTCGGGAGGGGTCCGACCGTTCGCCTCGATCGCCCCGCTCACCAATGGGTCCGAGCTCTCCGAGATGCTGTTCACCCTCTACGTCCTCCTCGCGACCGTCCCGATCGTGGTCCTCCTCGAGCGGGGACTCGCCGTTGCGCCCGCCGGGCCGGACCGCACCGCCGCTGGTCCCTCGACGGGACCCGACCTCCCCCCGCGGCGACGGCGGCGCTCGCCGTCGGCCTCCTCCTCCTCGTTCCGGGGGTCGCCGTCACCACGACCGAGGTGCCGGGGACCCTCGGCACCCTCTACCACTCGTTCGGCAACGTCAGCGCCGACGATTTCGCGATGCTCGCCTGGGCGGCGGCGACCCTCCCCCCGGGACCCGGGTCCTTGTGGCCCCGGGGAGCGCCGCCGAGTTTCTGACCGCCGAGGCACCCGAACTCCGAGTCGTCTTCCCGATGGTCCTCGGATTCTCGTACCCGAACGCGACCTACCGGGACCTCGATCGGGAGCTCGAGAACGGGACGCTCGCCCCGAACGGGACGACCGACCTCGCGGTCCTCGGCGTCGGTTTCGTCGTGGTGACCGGGGCGAACACGGTCCTCGGCGACCCGTACGACCCGACGCCCCTCCTCGCCGACCCGAGCGGCTACCCGCTCGTCTACCACTCCGGCGACGCCTACGTCTTCGCGGTCGCCGCGGCGACCGACGGCGGGACGGTCGGCTAGACGAACTCGTCGAGCAGGCTCTCGCGTCCTTTCAGCCCGGTCGGCTGGCCGGCGAGCGGGCCCGGCGCGAGGACCTCTTCGAGCTCCTCGTACGTCGGCTTGTCGGCCTTGTAGAAGAGGCCGGTCGGAACCTTGTCGCCCCACTCGAGCGACCGCTCCCACGCCTGGACGATATTCGTCGGGTCGTGCCCGGCGTTCTCGAGCTTGTAGACGCGCTGGCGGAACCAGTCGAACGTGTTGATCTTGTTGTACGTCACGCACGGGCTCATCGCGTCGACGAACGCGAACCCCTTGTGCTGGATCCCGGCCGCCACGAGGTCGGCCATCTGCTTGACGTCGCCGGAGAACGCGCGCGCGACGTACGTCGCGCCGGCGGCGAGGGCGAGGCTGATCGGGTCGATCGGGTTCTCGATGACGCCGGCGGGGGTCGACTTGGTCTTCTGCCCCATCATCGACGTCGGCGACGCCTGTCCCGTCGTCAACCCGTAGATCTGGTTGTCCATCGTGACGTACGTCATGTCGACGTTCCGCCGCATCGTATGGATGAAGTGGCCCGCGCCGATCCCGAACCCGTCGCCGTCCCCGCCGGTCGCGAGCACCGTGAGGCCGTGGTTCGCCCACCGGACCCCCTCCGCGATCGGCAGCGAGCGGCCGTGGATCCCGTGGAACCCGTAGCTCGAAAGGAAGTGCGGGAGGTTCGACGAGCAGCCGATCCCCGAGACGATCACCACCTGGTGGCTCGGGATCTTGAGGCGCTTCAGCGCCATCTCGACGGCCGCGACGACCCCGAAGTCCCCGCACCCGGGGCACCAGGTCGGCTTTGTGTCGGATTTTCCGATGACGGGCAGCGGCGTTCCGACCGTCGGAGCGACCGACGGCGCACTAGTTCCGGCCATGACCGAGGACCTCCAGGGCCTTTCCGACGACCTCGTACGGGTAGAACGGCTCTCCGTCGTACTTCAGCAGCCGGTTCGTTAGGTGGCGTCCGGTCTCGGCCCGGATGAGCCGTCCGAGCTGGCCGGAGTAGTTCGCTTCGACGAGGAGCGTCGCCTTGGCCCGGTCGATCGCCGCCTCGAGGAGTTCGGTGTGGAGCGGGTAGACGGTGCGGACCTGCAGGAGGTTCGTCTCCACGTGCTTCGCCGCGAGGAGCGTCATCGCGTCCCGGATCGCCCCGACGGTGGACCCCCAGGCGACGAACGTGAGCGGGGCGTCGGCCGGGCCCTCGAGGTGCGGCGGTTCGGTCGCCCGCGCGATGCCCGCGAGCTTTCCCATCCGCTTTTGCATCATCTTCGTCCGCTCGGCGACCCAGATGGGGATCCCGGACTTGACGTCGGAGATCAGGTGGCCCTTCTCGTCGTGCTCGTCGGAGCCGGCGATCCACTGGAGCCCGGGCTGGCCGGGGAGCGACCGCGGCGACACGCCCGACGGCGTGTAGGCGTAGCGCTTGTAGTCGTGGCCGTTCGGCTGCACCGAGTAGAGCGACGGGATCTCGACGTTGAGGTCGATCTCCGACCGGTCGACCGTCATGTAGTTCTCCGACAGGTGGAGGTCGCTCGCGAGCAGGACCGGCGTCTGCCAGTCCTCGGCGACCTGGAACGCGCGGATCGTGGCCCGGTACGCCTCGACGGCGTTCGCGGGAGCAAGGATCGCCCGGGGGAACTCCCCCTGGCCCGCCCCGAGCATCATGTTGAGGTCGCCCTGCTCGGTCTTCGTCGGGAGTCCCGTCGACGGACCCGACCGCTGCGACTCGACCACGACGAGCGGGATCTCGCACATCCCGGCCATCCCGAGCGCCTCGACCATCAGGGCGAACCCGCCGCCGCTCGTCGCGGTCATCGACCGGACGCCGCCGTACGACGCGCCGATCGCCATGTTGATCGCCGCGAGCTCGTCCTCCGCCTGCTTGACGACCACGCCGACGTCGCGCGAGTGCGCGGCCATCCAGTGCATGATCGACGAGGCGGGGGTCATCGGGTACTGGGCAAGGAACTTGCATCCGGCCGCCGCCGCCCCGAGGGCGATCGCGGCGTTGCCGGTCATGAGGAGCTTCGGCGCCCCGGCCTTGCTCACCGCGTGGTCGTTCGCGGAGGCGTTCGCCTGGGCGTAGGCGTAGCCGTCGGCCGAGGCACCGAGGTTCCAGTCGACGACGTCGCCCTTCTTCTTCCCGAACGAGTCGGCGAGGGCGGTCTGCAGGACATCGAGGGGGATCCCGGCGAGGAACGCGGTGGCCCCGAGCCCGCCGGCGTTCTGCAGGATCGATTGGGAGGTGTACTTCCGGGCGATCTCGAGCGTCTTGACCGGAAGTGCCTTCGTCCCGGCGGGGAGCTCGCTCGCCGGGATCTCGAACTTCTCCGGGTCGTAGACGACCGTCCCGCCCCGCGACAGGCTGGGGAGGTGGACGTCGGCGGTCTCCTTGTTGAGCGCGTAGAGGACGTCGCACGAGTCCCCTTGCGAATGGGCCGGGTTGGTCGAGGCCCGGGCCTGGAACCAGACGTGGCCGCCGCGGATGACCGACTGGTAGGCGTTGTGGCCGAACACGTTCAGCCCCATCCGCGACAACGAGTGCGAGAGGGTCTCACCGACCGAGGCGATCCCATCCCCCGCCGCCCCTCCTGCGCGGACCGAAATCTCGCCCATCTTCGCCCTTCGAGCGGGGGTGGCTATTAATCGATTGTCTCCCGACGCCGACAGCCCGACGGGAACGTGTCGTCGATGGCGGGGCCGCCGAAACCGATTAGCCGACCCGCGCGTCCGGACGGGAGATGACGGGAACGGTGGCGATCCGGCTGTTCGCCTCCGCCCGGGAGGCCGCGGGGGCGGCGCGTATCGACCGCCCGACCGGTCCAGAGGGGGTGGCGATCGCGACCGTCCTCCGGGAGCTCGCCGAGCAACGACCGTCGCTCGCCCCGATCCTCCAGCACGCGCGATTTGCCCGGAACGGCACGTACCTCCGGGGTCGGACCGGGCGGCTCCGACCCGGAGACGAGTTCGCGGTCCACCCGCCGTATAGTGGAGGGTAGGCGCGTGTCGGTCGCGCTCTCGGCCCGCCCGATCGACCCGGCCCAGGCCCATCGGGCGCTCGCCGACCCGGGCGCCGGAGGGATCGTGGTGTTCGTCGGGCGCGTTCGGCCGGACCGAACCGCAAAGGGGGTGGTACGCGCCCTCCGGTACGAGGCCGACCGGCCGATGGCACTGCGGATCTTCGCCGAGATCGAAGCGGCGGCGGAACGGAGAGCCGGGGTCCGACGGGTCGTGGTTTGGCATCGGGTTGGCACGCTCGTGGTCGGCGAGGTCGCGGTGGTCGTCGGGGCGGCGGCGGTCCACCGGGACGAGGCGTTCCGCGCCGCCCGGTTCCTCATCGAGCGCGTGAAGCGAGACGCCCCGATCTGGAAGACAGATCGAGCACGACCCGGGCGTCCACGGCCACGACGCCCTGCCCGGCGGCCCGCACGATCAGCGGATTCAGGTCGAGCTCAGACACCTCAGGGACCTCGACGATCAGCTGGCTGACCCGCTGGATCACGTCGTAGAGCGAGGCGAGGTCGCCTGGGGGCTCGCCCCGGACCCCATTCAAGATCGCGGCCGCCCGGACGGCGGCGACCATGTTCACCGCCGAGAGGGGCCGGAGCGGGGCGAGGCGGAACGTGACGTCCTGGAGGACCTCGACATAGATCCCGCCCATCCCGAACACGACCACCGGCCCGAACGACGGGTCGCGCTGCGCCCCGACGAGGACCTCGTGGCCCCCCCGGATCATCGCCTCGACCTCGAATCCTTCGATGTGCGCCCCGGGGGCCCGGCGGGCGACCTCGGAGCGCATCGTCCCCCACGCCGCCCGAAGCGCGGTCGCGTTGGCGAGGTTGGCGGCGACCCCGCCGACGTCGGTCTTGTGGGAGATGTCGGGGGAAGCGACCTTCAGGACGACCGGGTAGCCGATCTCCGACGCCGCGCGGAGCGCTCCGTCGAGGTCGGCGACCCGGAGCGACGCAGCGAACGGAACCCCGTACGCGGCGAGAAGGGCCCGCGCGGCGTACTCGGGAAGCACGGGGGTGCCGCTCCGCCGGGCGGCCGCGACCGCGGCGCGGACCGCCGGGCGGTCCACACGGAACGACTTGGTCTTCGTCCTCGGCCGGGTCTTCCACGCGTGGTACTTGACGAGGGTGCCGAGCGCCGCCACCGCCTCCTCCGGAAAGGTGAACGAGGGGATGCCCCGGTCCTCGAGCACCCCGACCTCGTGGCTCAGGTCGGTCAGGCCGAACAGGCAGGCGACCACGGGCTTCGGGTTCGTCCCCCGACCGGCGAGGATCGCTTCGCTGAGGGCGTCGCCCGCGAGGGTCCCGGTCGGCGTCGCGATCACGAGCGCTCCATCGGTACCGGGGGAGCGGAGGAGAATGGCGAGGGCGCGGGAGTACTGGCTCGCATCGGCGTCCGCCGTCATGTCGAGCGGGTTCGACAGCGACGCGGACGGGGACAGTCGTCCGTGGAGTCCCCGGACGGTCGCGGGGGATGGCATCGGGAGCTCGAGGCCGACCCGGGCGCAGGCGTCGGCGGCGACGATCCCGGGGCCGCCGGAGTTCGTGAGGATCGCGAGCCGGGGTCCCGCGAGCGAGAACCGGGCCGCGTGGACCTTCGCCGCGCGGAACAGCTCGCCGATCGAATCAACGCGGAGTACGCCCGACTGCTCGAAGAGCGCCCCGTACAGCCGGTCCTGCGCGGCGTGGGCGAGCGAGCCGGTGTGGCTCCGGGCCGCCCGCTCCCCGGCCGCCGAGCGTCCGCTCTTGATCACGATCACCGGTTTCTTCTCGGTGACCTCGCGGGCCGTCTCGAGGAACCGACGCCCGTCGGCCAGGTTCTCGATGTACAGGAGGACGACCGACGTCGCGGCATCGTCGGCGAGCGACCGAAGGAGGTCGTTCTCGTCGATCCCCGCCCGGTTGCCGATCGAGACGAACCGGGAGAACCCGATCCGCTCGGCGATCCCATACCGAAGGATCCCCGCGCACAGCGCCCCGCTCTGGCTGACGAACGCGATGTTCCCGCGCGGCGGGAGGTCGTCGGAGAACGTCGCATTGAGCGAGACCGCCGGGTCGGTGTTCAGGACGCCGAAGCAGTTCGGACCGACGAGAGACATCCGGTGACGGCGGGCGGTCGCCACCAGCTCCTCCTCCCGGGCGACCCCGGCGCCACCGACCTCGCGGAACCCCGCCGAGATGACGATCACGCCTTTCGTCCCGGCCCGACCGAGCTCGTCGACGACCCCCCGCACGGCGGCCGCGGGGACGATGACGATCCCGAGGTCGGGAGCCTCGGGGAGTTCCCGGAGGGACCGGTAGCACCGGACCCCGCTCACGCTGGGCCAGGTCGGGTTGACCGGATAGACGACCCCCTGGAAGCGGGCCGAGAGGACGTTCCGGAAGAGCGATGTCCCGACCGCACCGGGCCGGTTCGACGCCCCGATGACGGCGATCGACTGGGGCCGGAACAACTCGTCGAGGAACGACGTCGGACGGGTCGCCACGGGAGCTCCGGCGGCGCGCAGGCGGCCTCCCGTTATATACGATGGTCCGGCTTCGGAGCGATGGCGCAACCGTCGGACGCCCCCCCCGCGCCGCATCCGACGTCGGCGCCCCCGAGCCCGGCCCCGCGGGGCCGACCCGGGAGCGTCCTCCAGAAGATGGGCAAGGGTGGGATCGTCCACGTCGTCGCGGTCGGCTCGGGGAAGGGCGGGGTCGGCAAGTCGGCGACGACCGCGCTCCTCGCGGTCGAGCTGCGCCGCCGCGGGCTTGCGGTCGGACTCCTCGATGCGGACGTCACGGGCCCCTCGATCCCCCGACTCTTCGGGCTCACCGGTCCGCTCCTCGACAAGGGGGAGGGGATCGAACCGACCCTCTCGGCCGAGGGGATCCCGGTCGTCTCCTCCCAGTTCCTCGTCGAGGACGAGCAGGCGCCCGTCATCTGGCGCGGGCCGCTCGTCACCCGGCTGATCACCCAGTTCTTCGGCGGGGTGAACTGGGGAAAGCTCGACTACCTCTTGATCGACATGCCGCCCGGGACGAGCGACGTTCCGCTGACGGTCTTCCAGACGATCCCGATCGACGGGATGGTGTTCGTGTTCACCCCGCAGGAGCTCGCCGGGATGATCGTGAAGAAGGCGATGAACATGGCCCGCGACCTCCACGTTCCGCTCCTCGGCGCCGTCGAGAACATGAGCTACCTCGCCTGTCCGCACTGCCACGAGCGGATCCCGCTGTTCGGGCCCGGCAGCGTCGAGCGGATCGCGAAGGAGTACGGAGTCCCGGTCCTTGCGACCCTCCCCGTCGACCCAGCGCTCTCCGCGGCCGCCGACCGGGGGACGCTCGAGGCGTACCGGGCCCCTGAGGTCGTCGCCCTCGCCGACGCGTTCCTCGCCGCGATCGCGGCGCAGGGCGCCGATTCGGTCACGACGTTGTAGTGCCGCGCAGCTGGCCGAACGCCACCGTCTCGCTCGGGACGCCCCGGCGCCGCAGCGCCTCGGCGAGTCCCGGCACGTGGGCGTCGCCGACGACGGCAGCGACCCGGCCGTACCCGTTCCGGCGGGCCTCGACGAGTCGGGCCGCCATGTGCTCGTTCCGCTCGTCCAAGAGGACCCGGGCCACGCCGGGGTACGCCGCCCGGAGCTCGCCCACGTAGTCGCCGGGCGCCTCGGCGTACCGGTCGAGCTCCTTCCGGACGACCCGGGACGGGATCACGAGCCCGACGATGCTGCCGACCAGGAGGAGGACCCGCTCCTTCGGGGAGAGCGCGCCGATGAGCTGGCGGATCGTGTCCCGGATCGGGTCGTCGATCAGGAGCAGCGGGATCCCCCGCTCCTTCGCGAGCCGGGCCGCGCTCCGCATCTCCGCGCCGGCGACCCCGGCACCGAGCTCGCCGCCGAGCCTTCGCTGGATGACCCCCCACAGCCGGAGGAACAGCGGCGCCTCGCCCCCGCGTCCGCCCCCCTTCCCCGGCGGCTCCTCCGACAACATGACCCGCGCTCGTTCCTCGTCGAGCTCGACGGCGATCGCATCGAGGGGGCGGTCCCGGAGTGTCGCCCGGATCGGCCCGTCGAGGTCGACGACGTGCGCCGAGCCGAGCAGGAGCACCGGAGCCTCGAGAGTGCTGGAGAACACGGCGGGCCGACCCACGCGCCCCACTTGGGGGTTGCGGGCGACCGAGAGGCATTTGGACCGGGAGCCGCTCGCGCCCGCCGATGGCGACGCCGTTCCCCCCGCCCCAGGACCCGAAGCCGCCGCGCGGCCGAACCCGCCACCCGTTCTTCATGCACGAGATGGTTCGCCGCCAGCAGGTCGCTGTCAAGGCGACGTTCGCCGAGGTCGCGGGCTGGGCCGGGGCCGCGCGGACCCGCGACCCGTCGGCCCGGCTGCTGACGGTGGGCATCGGCACGTCGTTCCACGCCGCCCTCGCGGTCGCGTCCGCCGCCCGCTCGGCGACGCCCGAACGGGTCGTCGAGGCCCGCCAAGCGTTCGACCTCCTCGACGCCCCCGAAACGGCCCGGGCCGACGTGGCGGTCGCGTTCTCCGAGTCCGCCGAGACGTTCGTCACCGCCCGGGCGCTCGAACTGCTCGCGAAACGGAAGGTGCCGACGCTCCTCGTCACCGCCGCCGACCACGGCGAGTGCCGCGACCTCGCCGCGGAGTCGTTCCAGACGAAGCACGCGCGCGAGGATTCCTGGACCCACACGGTGAGCTACGCGGCCGCCGTCGCCGCCGGCTGGTCGCTCGTCCAACCGCGGCCGGACCCGGTCGCGGAGTCGACGGTCGTCGAGGCGATCGGCGACTCCCTCGGCCTGGAGCCGCGGGTCATGGAGGCCGTCGAGGCGCTCGGGGACCGGGACCGGTTCGTCCTCGTCGGGTCCGGAAGCGGGGAGGCGACCGCCCGCGAGGCGGCGCTGAAGCTGCGGGAGGCGACGCGCCGGTTCGCGACCGCCGTCGGCGTCGAGGAGCTCCTCCACGGGGTCCTCCCTTCCGTGAACGAGCACGCCGCGGTCCTCGCGATCTCGGGGACCGAGCTCGAGCGCCGCCGGGTCGTCGAAGGGCTCGGGGCGGCCCGCCATCTCGACGCGTTCGCGTGGCACATTGACACCTCCGGGATGGCCTCCGTGGAGAACGGTCTCGCGCTCCCGCCGGTCCCCCCGGGGATCGCCCCGGTCGTCCAGGGGATCCCGTTCCAGTGGCTCGCCTACTGGATCGCCGTCCAGGACGGGCTGAACCCGGACATCATGGGCCTCGACGACCCGAAGGTCCTCGCGGCCCGCCGGAGCTTCGGGATCTAGCGGGACCGCAAGGTCCCGCGCCGTCGCCAAACCCCAAATAGGCGGCCTCGGTCGCGCGGCCGATGGCGACCACGGTCTACGAGGTCCCCGCCGCGAAGCGGACCGACCTCGACGCGGCGCTCCGGGACGACCTCGTCTCGCGGCAGAGCCAGAAGGTCCGCGATGCCCCATCGGCCGGGGGCCCGGCCGGACAGCTCTACGTCGTCGTCAGCGGCACGGACGAGGCGGTCGCCAGGGCCGACTCGCTCCTCGCCCCGCTCGGGCGCAAACTGCCCGGCCCCGAGGCGGACGCGTTGCAGCGGAAGTTCCAGGACGAGGACGACGCGGCCTCGGCCGGGCATGGGCCTGTTCTTCACCGAATAGGCCGGGTTACGGGTCGCTCGGACCCTGGGACGCCTCTAGGTCCTCGCCGCCGGCGAAGTTCATCTGAAGCTGGCGGTAGACCGCATCCATCCCGGTCCCCGCCTTGCTCGAGGTCGGGAGGAGCGTTGCGAGCGGGGCCATCGCCTCCATCGCGCGGAACAGCTCGGTCGATAGCTGGAGGTCCGGCGTCGCGGTCTCGCGGGTCACGGCGTCGTAGAGGAGCCCGGGTTCATCGCCCCAGCCGAGGATCTCCTCGAGGCGGGGCGGGTCGAGGAGGTCGGTCTTCGTCAGGATGTTCACCGTCGGAAGGCGGAACCGGAACTCGACGGTCGCCGAGAGGAGGAGGAGGGAGACGAACCCGTTCGGGGTCCGCGCCAGCGCCGGGTCGAAGAGGAACGCGATGGTGGAACGCTCGCCGCTCAGCGCATCGACGATCGCCCGCGACGCCTCCCGGAACGCGAAGAGCTCGATCTGCCCCGGCGTGTCGATGAGGACGTAGTCGGACCGGAACTCCGAGAGCGCCTGCTTGACGTCGAAGACCTTGAGCGCGATCATGTCGGCGGCGGCGACCTGCGCGCCGTTCGGCCCGAGCTCGTGCTCTTGCATCACGTCGGCCAAGCGGACCCACTCGCGGATGTCGACGTCCGGCTCGAGGTCGGCGTTCTCGTTCCCCGGGTCGAGGTTGAGGATCGTCGCCTCGAACCCTTCCGACTTCAGGTAGGTCCGGAACGCATGGACGAGGTTCGTCTTCCCGGCGCCAGCGGTGCCCGTGAAGTAGACCGTGCCGGGCTCCTCCATCTACCGACCGCCTGCCGCGACGTGTCGGCGGGCGAGCTCCTCTCCGAGCTGGCGGAGGAAGGCGGTCTTGGGAGTTCCGGCCTTCTTCGTGACGCGGACCCGACCGGACTGCTGGAAGAACTGCCGCGGGTACTGCTTGTCCGGCTCGGCCACCGCGGTGAATCCGAGGGAGGTCGCGACCGCGACGATCTCCTCGACGGTCGCTTCGGGAACGGTGGCCGCCTGGGGGACCCGTCGGCCGAGCGCCCGCGTGGTGCCGCGATGGAGGTAGGTCGGGTAGACGAAGAAGTGGTCCGGCATCGGCGCCCCCCGTCCGGGGTCACGCCGCCGCGGTGCGCTCGCCGAGCCGGACCGCGTTCACAACGCCGTCCTGGCCGGGCCGGGAGCGGACCCGGACGAGGCCGAGCTCGGTCTCGAGGATCGCGCCGCGGGTGATGATGTTCCGCTGCACGTAGTTGGGATTCGCCGGGTTCTCCCGGACCGTGACGATCTTGACGACCTTCGAGGTCTTCGTGGCGGGGTCGTAGACGTTCGCCACGTCCACGGTGAGGATCCGCATCTTCTGGTTCGCGCCGCGCACCCGGTACCGCTTGACGGTGCCCGCACCGAGGGTCGCGTGCTGGAGCTCCCGTCCGATCTCGAACCGCCGCTTCTTGCGGATGGGCCGGAGCCGGCCACCCGTCCGCTTCCGCCGCGATCGTCCTTGCCAGATTCCCATCGGTCCTCGCGGGAGGTCGAGCGAGCGGGGTGCGGTATTTGACGTTTCGCGCGCGCGGAACCTGCTCGCCGGTCGGGGACGACCCGGCCGAGTCGTTCCTGCGGAGCGACGAGGGGTGCCTCGACCCCTACAGGAACGGTCGCAGGAGCGGACGGAGCGGGTCGAACGCGGCGAGGACCGTGCTCTCCTGGGTCGACGAGAGCGCTTCGTAGGGAGGTCGGTAGCCGACGCGGGCACCCCACGCCTGGGCGGCGAGGAACTTGATGGTCGAAGGGAACGGGCCGGCCCGGAGCGCAGCGTCCAATTGCGTCGCCACCGTCTGGAGCTCGCTCGCTCGCGCGGTCTCGTGGGCCCGGGCCGCCCGGACGAGCGCGACCCCGAGCTTCGGCACGACGTTCGAGGAACGGAGCGCCGCTCCGTCGGCCCCCTTCTCGATGCTGGCGAGCGGAAGGGCGTCGTTCTCGACCAGGATCGCGAATTCGGGGGGCGCGCCCGAGCGGAACCCCACGACGCTCTCGAGGAATCCGGCGGCGTCCTGGAGCCCGTCGAGCACCCGCTCTCGAGCGAGCCGGTGGACGAGCTCCGGGGGAGAGCGTACCCCACGAACCCGGGAGCGTTCTCGGCGAGGAGGGGGATCTTCGTGGCGTCGCGGATCGCCCGGTAGTAGTGCGCGACCGCCTCCGGCGTGGGGTGCAGATAGTACGGGGGCACGGCGACCAGCGCCGCCGCGCCGGCTTCCTCGGCAGCCTCCGCCTGGCGGACCGCGGCCCGCGTGCTCGCGGCGCCGACGCCCACCCAGGCGTCGGCCCTGGCGGTCAGGCTCTCAATCGCCGATTCGAGGAGCGTGCGTCGCTCGGCCTCGTCGACCAGCGGAAACTCTCCCACCGACCCGAGGACGAGAACGTGGTCGACGCCGGCGGAGGCGATGGTGCGGACGAACGTCCCATTCCGCCCGGGGTCGAGCCGCCCGTCCTCGTCGAACATCGTCGGAACGGGAACGGCGAGACCGTGCAGCATTCCAACCTCGGAGACGGACGGGCCTTATGGGGTGCGCGCCATCGCCGCTCCACCGATGCGCACCGCCCCGGGCCCCGGAGTCCCCCCGACCCCGGAGGGGCGGGTGCTCGGCATCGATGAGGCGGGTCGCGGTGCGTTCGTCGGGCCGCTCGTCGTCGGTGGGTTCGTGCTGGACGCCGGTCGAATCCCCGAACTGGCGGCCCTCGGCGTGCGCGACTCGAAGCGTCTCACACCGGCCCGTCGGGAGACGATCTTCGCCGAGCTTCCCGGCTCGGGACCGCGCTCACCGTCCATCTGCCTCCGAAGGCGGTCGACCGCGCCGTGGCGGTCGGTGGCCTGAACGAGCTCGAGCTCGGGGCGTTCGCGAAGCTCATCCGGGACAGCCGGCCCGACATCGCGTACGCCGATGCCTGCGACCCGGTCGCCGAACGGTTCGGCCGCCGGCTCCGGGAACTCTCCGGGACGTCCGGTCGGGTCCACGCGTGCCACAAGGCCGACCGGGACCTCCTCGTGGTCGGAGCGGCCTCGATCGTCGCCAAGGTCCACCGGGACCGGGCCGTCGCTCGCCTGCGGCGCCGGTACGGCGAGGGGATCGGCAGCGGCTATCCGTCCGATGCGGGAACGGTCGAGTTCGTCCGGGTCGCCCTCGCCGGCGGCGCGCCGCCACCGCCGTGGCTGCGCGCCTCGTGGGCGACGATGGGAAGACTTATTCCGACGCGGCCGGCTCGACCGCTCGAGGCGTTCGCGCGATGATCGAGGAGACGCTCGCGGGGGTCGTGGACCGGTTCAACCGGCACGCCGCACAGAACCCCGCGCTCCGCGCGGAGCTCGCCGGTCTGGTCCGGACGATCCGGATCCGGGTCACCGATGCCGGCACCTACGCGGTCGACCTGCGCGAGGGACGGCTCGAGAACCTCCGCTCCGACGGGGCCGGGAAGGCGGACCTGACGATCACCACCGACCGGGCAACCTTCCTCGGGCTCATCGCGAAGGAGATCGGTCCGATGAAGGCGCTCGTCACCCGTCGCCTCGCCATCGAGGGAAGCCTCGAGGACAAGCTCCTCTTCCGCAAGCTCCTCTAGCGGAGCCCGTCCTCGCCCTACGGCAGGAACACGCACGCCGCGATGCAGACGCCGTAGTGGTCCATCGGGATCACGAGCTCCTCGGTCCGGTAGTGGATCCGGCGCAGCTCGACCCCGCGGAAGTGCGCGATCTCCTCCATCCGCCACCGGAGGAACTCCTTGAGCGACTTCTGGGTCCCGTGGACGTGCCCCTCGGCGACGTAGCCGCCCTGGCCATCGGTCCGGAACCCGTACGAGATTCCCGAGCTGATCACCTCGCCCTCGCCCCCGCCCATCCGGGCGAGGACGCAATGCGTGATCGCGCCGCGCGCGATCGGCACGCGGTCGACCTGGCGGATGCCGATGGGGAGGACCGAGGAGACGCTGACGAGGTTCTGCTCCCCGATCCCGGCCTGGAGGAGCGCGAGGTCGAATGCGTTGAGCTCGCTCGTCTTGTTGATCCCCTTCCCGCTCGTGACAAAAAAGCGGGTCGGGATCGGGACGAGCGTTCCCTCGCGGGTCTCCGGCCGGCGTGGCACGAGGGCGGGCAGGGCTCGCGGGCCTTAACCTTTCGGTCGTCGGCGGTGCGCGCCGGCGGCTACACCATGATCGCGTGGCGCCGGCGCATCGATTCTTCCGATTCGCGGCGGACGCGCATGAGCTCGGCGACGAGGGCGTCGGTGAGCTGCAGGCTCGCCGACTCGAACAGCGTGCCGAGCGGCGCGAACCGGTGCCGGTCGGCGTCGTCGGCGAACTCGAGCGGGATGAGGAGCGTGGCGGCGTGCGCGAGCTTCGAGGTGGCCCGCCCGGTGACGACGACGAGGTCGGCCCCTTCGCGTCGGACGATGTTCGCGGTCTGGATCGACGACTGGCTCTCGCCGGCGCCGGAGACGATGACGACCGCGTCGCCCCTCCGGACGATCGGCGTGACGCTCTCGCCGATCACGTAGGCGGTGAGGCCGGTCTGGACGAGCCGCATCGCGAACGCCCGGCCGATGATCCCCGACCGGCCCGCGCCGTAGACGAACGTGGCGGGGGCCTTCGCGAGGATCGCCACCGCCCGGTCGATCGTCGCCGGGTCGATCTGGCCGATCGCTTCGCTGACCCGCCGTCCGATGTACGCCTGGGCCCGGGAGAACACCGGGGACTCAGCGGCGTCGCTTCCGGTCACGGTCCGACCTCTTCGCGGGGGACGCCGGCTTCGCGGGGGGAGCGGGGCGGCGGCCGCCGGCGGGCGGGGGCCGGGCGGGCGCCTTCCCCCCGGCCTTCGGGGGCGGCACCGGCGGCTTCTTCGCCACCGGCGGGGACGGGGCGTGCTTGCGGGCGTACCGCTTGGCGAGCGCCCGCTCGTACAGGAGCTTCATGTACATCGCATCGTGCTCGAGGAGCGGCGAGCTCGAGATCACCGTCACGTCGTACTCGCGGTCGGCGAACAGCTCGGCCACCGGGTCGAACCGGGCCTGGCCCCGCTTGATCGGCGTCAGGCGGAACTCGCCCGGGCCGTAGAACTCGACCCCGGCGAAGTTCATGTAGAGCTCCCCGCCGCTCGCGGCGACGAACTCCTCGACGACGGGGCGGAGGTCGTCCGGGGTGTCGAACGTCCGCCGCTCGCGCGCGGCGAGGTGCGGGAGGTTGAGGATCGGGACGACCCCCTTCACCTGGTGGGCGACCTCGAGGATCTCCTCGCGCGAACCGAAGACGTCGGGGTGCCCGCTCGGCTCGATACCGAGGTGGACCGTTCCCTTCGAGTAGACCTTCAACCAGTCCGAGAGTTCGCGCGCGATCCGGGTGAGCTCCTGGACGCTGTCCGACCGGCTCCCCGGCCCGTAGAACCCGAGGTGGGTCACGGCCATCCGGGCTCCGAGCCCCTCGGCGAGCACCGACGCCCACTGGATCTGGCGGGTCGAGCGCTCCCGCGCCTCCTGGCTGCCGAAGAAGTCGACGTAGTACGGGGCGTGGAGCGTGAGGTCGACGTCGAGCGCCCGCGCGAGCGCCTTCGTCTGCGCGAGGTCGGCGTAGTCCTTCGCGAGGCTCCACGTGAGCGTCGTGAGCGAATCCTTCTTCCCGATCGGAGCGACCATCCGTTCGAGGGACGGCACGTTCGCGACGGGACCCGGTCCGGCGCCGACCACGAGCTGGAGGGCGAGCTCCCGGGCGGTCTTGCCGATCTCCTCGTCGAGAACGACCCGCGTGAGCGGGTTGACCTTGATGAATTGCACTTCCATCGCGGTGAGACCGAGATGGTGGACGTCGGAGATCCCGTCCCGGAGCGTGCGGCCCTTACAGGAAAGGGGGATACCCGCAGGGCCAAACCGAATCACAACGACCGACCCTCAAAATTGGCGGGACGGCGGTATTCGACGGCCCTATATATGAGGTCGGAGCGGGACGAACCGGCAGGCCGGTCCGACGGTGGTCGTGCCGTGGTCGCCCGTCCTCCGGTAGACGGTGAGCACCTGCTCGACCGGGGTTCCGACCGGCGCGACGAGCCGTCCCCCCTCGGCGAGCGCAGCGACCCACGATGGGTAGAGGATCGTGCTCGCGCACGAGACGAGGACGGCGTCGAACACCGAGCCCTCGGGGACCGACGCCCGACCGTCCCGGATCCGGATCGTCGCATCCACCCCGAGCCGCGCGAGCGTCGCCCGGCTCCGGGTGGCGAGGCCGGCGTCGACCTCGACCCCGACGAGGTGGCCGCTCGGACCGACGATCTCGGCGGCGACGGCGAGCAGGTAGCCGCTTCCGCTCCCGATCTCGAGGAGGTTCGCGCCCTTTCGGAGCTCGGCCGACTCGAGCTGGAGGGCGACCATGTGCGGGGCGGAGACGGTCGCATAGTCGCTCCCGAGCGGAACCGGTTCGTCGTCGTAGGCGCGCTTCTGCGCCCCGTCCGGAACGAACCAGTGGCGCGGCACGGCGCGCATCGCCGCGGCCACCGGCGCCGGGAGCGGCCCGAGCTCGGCGACCATCCGGTCCGCCGCGGCCTGCCAGGGGTCCATTACGACGGCGCCTTCGGCCGGTGGTAGCCGAGCCCGATGAGGTAGAGCTCGCTCGAGCGCTCCCGGGACGCCGGAGGCTTCGTCCGGGCCCACCGGTCGAACGACGGCCCGAGGTCGTGGTCGAGATCGTCGAGCTCCTCGCCCGCGAACACCTTCGCGACGAAGACGCCCCCGTTGGCGAGCCGCTCCTCGGCGAGCGAGTACGCCGCGCGCACGAGGGCGACCGACCGGGCGTGGTCGGTCGCGTACGCCCCGCTGATCTTCGGGGACATGTCGGAAAGGATCACGTCGAACGGGGCGGGGCCGAGCCGGTCGGCGAGACCGGCCGTCCCCACGGTCCCGTGGATCACGGTCACGCCCTCGATCGGGTCGACGGTCCTCGGGTCGACGGCGACGACGGCGCCCCGCCGCCCGACCCGCTCCCGCGCGACGATCGACCATCCTCCGGGAGCGGCCCCGAGGTCGAGGACCCGGTCGCCGGAGTGGAAGAGCGGGTACCGGTCGGCGAGGTGGCCGAGCTTGAACGCCGCGCGGGAACGGAGTCCCTCGTCCTGCGCCGCGCGGTAGTACGGGTCGCGGCGTCGCTCCGCGACGAATCGACGTCCCATCGCCGAGCCCTCAGGAGCGGCGTCGGCATAACGCGTCCGCGCTGGCCCGGGCGCCCGGATGGGGCCGTCCGAATTTGAATCGGAGTCTCTTGCACCCCAAGCAAGAAGGATGGACCAAGCTACCCCACGGCCCCGTTCCGGGCGACGGCGGCGCCGACCCGCGCCGGGGAGATAATGGTTCCGCGCGAGGGCTTCAGTGGTGCGTGAGGACGAGGGCGGCGAGGCCCACGATGACGAGGATGGCGGTCCCCGAGAGCGAGAGCCAGAAGAACGACCAGAGGTCCGCGACCCCCTCTTCGCGCGAAACACCGCGGCCCGGCGTCGAGCTTCCGGGGGTCGTCGCGTACGGGTTCTCCACCGGCTCCGAGTGCGGCATGGACCGTCCAAGAACCCGTTCGCGGCCCGATTCTTAACGGCTCGGTTCGTCCGGGGGCCCTAGCCCGCGAACCAGGGAAGCCGGGCGGCGGGACCGGTCGGTTTGAGGACGAGGGAGTGGAGGTTCGATGCCGCGTCGCCCGGGGCGTACGAATCCCGCTGGGCGAGCTGGTAGAGCAGGAAGAGCGCGTCTTCGTCGCTCGTGACCCCGAGCGACCGCTGGACGTCGAGGTGGAACCGCTCACGGAGGATCTCAAGCAGCTCGGAGAAATCGACCGGGCTCTGGCCGGCGGACGCGAACGCCCGGCGGAACATCCCGACGACCACGCCGGTCGACAGTCGGAGGAGCGTGGCCCGGTCCACGACGATCGCATGCCAGTGCGGCCGTACTGTCTCCCCGGCCCCGAGGACGAGGATCCGGACCTCGCTGTCGATCTCCGCCCCGCCGGCCGAGGCGATCTGGTGCCACGTCTCCTCGGCCGCGACATCGGTCCCCACCACCACGATGGCGCGGTGCGAGGGCCGGCTCGGGTCGGGTTTCGCGGTCCCCGCCCAGGGTCCCGCCTCGCCCCGCTCGCCGGTGGGTGGCACGAACACGGGGAAGGTCCGGCGGGGGACCCCGGCCTCCTGCACCCAGAAGGCGGGTGGCGCGGACGCGTCGCGGGTCCCCGGCTCGACGCGAGCGTACCCGAGGCGACGGAGGGTCGATTCGGCCTCGCGGACGCGGTCGGGAACCGTGCGCCCCGTCCCGGTCGGAGCTCGTTCGGACACGTCAGGAATAGCTCGGCGGGGACGATAACGTCGCGCTTCCCCGCGCGACACTCGGAGCGCTCACAACGGGGCGACGCCCATCGCGTGCAACCAGAAGTTCACGATGAGGACGACGATGATCGCGAGCAGGTACGGGCCGGAACCGATGAACGCCCGCAACGCCACCGGACGGTCGACGCGTCGCCAAAGCGGGATGGCGAGCGCGAGGTACGCTCCCACGGCCGCGAGGACCAGGATCGCCGCGGGCCACGCGAACGGGGCGACGATCACGAGGAGGACCGATGCCGGTACGAGGAGCGCCGCCGACACCACCACGATGCGGCCGGAGTAGGCCGGGTCGTCCATCCGCGGGAGCATGGGGAGCCCGACGCGCCGGTAGTCGTCGCGCAACAGGAGCGCGAGGCTCCAGAAGTGCGGCGGGGTCCAGAGGAAGACGAGGAGGGCGAACGCGAGGACCGGCGTGGTCCATCCTCCCACGGCCGCCGCCCCACCCGCGAGCGCCGGGGCGCTCCCGGCAAACCCGCCGATGACGATGTTCCAGTTCGTCCGGCGCTTCAGGACGACCGTGTACACGACGACATACGTCAGGGCGCCGAGCGCGATCGACAGCGCGGTGAGCGGGTTCAGCCACACGAGCGCCCCGCCCACGCCGAGGGCGACGAGCGAGGTCCCGGCGACGAGGACCCCGCGACTTGCCTGGATCCGCGAGTCCGGGAGCGGGCGGCCCCGGGTCCGCTTCATCCCGCCGTCCACGTCGCGGTCGAGGTAGTGGTTGAGCATCGCCGAACCGGCCGACGCGAGCCCACCGGTGAGGGCGAGGAGGCCAAGCCGCCCGAGGTTGACCGGGGAGGGGAGGGCGAGGAAGTACCCGGCCACGGCGACCATCACGATGAGCGCCGTAATCCCGGGCTTCGTCAGGGTCACGACGTCCCGCCATCGGGACGGCCGAACGGGTGGCACGTCCGGGGGAGCCGGGCCCGACATCGTTCCTCCCATCGACGCGGCCCAGGACTCAGGCCCGCCGGCGCGGCGTGCCGCGCCGGGGTCCGGGGCGGAATCGGGAATCCCGAACCGCTCTCGGCGCGCGAGAGCGGCGCTGGGCGACTCCTCGTCGGCGACCCGTTCGGCCCACGACGCCCAGCGCTTCGGGATCTCCCGAAGGTTCGCGAGGAAGGCGATCAGGAGGAGGAGCCCGAAGAGGACCGTGGCGAGCAGAAAGTGGAGGAGGACGATCCCCACCACGAGTCCGGAGTCCACGACGAGGCCGCCGAGGAGTGCCTCGGCGAGGACCAGGAGCGACGCGCAGACCGTGAGCCCCCGCAGGACGGGGCGCCGGCGCTCCGCGACAAGGCCGACGAGCGTCATCGAGGCCACGAGGACGCCGGTGACGAACGCGCTCACGCGGTGACTCCACTCGATCGCCATCGCACCGCTGAACGGCGGGAGGAACGTCCCGTGACAGGACGGCCAATCCGGGCAGGCGAGCCCGGAGCCGCTCGCGATGACGTTCCCTCCGAGGATGATGGTCACGTAGACCGAGGCGAACGCGGCGATGGCGAGGACCCGGAAGATGGTGTGCTTCTGCATGGATCGTGTTCCGTCGAGGGGGCTAGGGGCTGGGCTCCGCGCTCGGCTTGGGGTTCGAGAGAGGGCTGCGCTGCGAGCTCGGCAGCGGGGCGGCCACCCCGCCGACCATCTGGGTCGGCGCCGGCTCGCCCCACGGGTCGGGGGAGGTGACGCGCTGGCCGGCGAAGTAGCTGTACATCATGTTGAACGCGAACACGAGCTGGCCAATCCCGAGGATCGCCGCCCCGATGCTGGAGAGGAAGTTCAGCTCCTGGAATCCGGGCGTCGGGAGATAGACGAACACCCGCCGGGGCATCCCCTCGGCGCCGAGGAGGAACATCGGGAAGAGGAGGAGGTTGACTCCCACGTACGTCAGGAAGAAGTGGAGATGCCCGAGCCGCTGGGAGTACCAGCGGCCGGTCCAGATCGGGTAATAGAAGTAGATCCCGGCGAAGATCCCCATCAGCGTCCCGCCGAGCAGGATGTAGTGGAAGTGGGCCACGACGAAGTACGTTCCGTGGTACAGGTAGTCGACCGGGACCGACGCGAGCATGAGGCCGGAGAGGCCGCCGATGACGAACCCGGTGATGAACGCGACCGAGAACCACATCGGGACGGCCATCCAGATCCGTCCGCCCCAGAGCGTCGCGACCCAGTTGAACGTCTTGACCGCGGAGGGGACCGCGATCGCCATGGTCGAGAGCATGAAGACGAACTGGACGTCCGTCGCGAGACCGGTGACGAACATGTGGTGCTCCCACACGGCGAAGGAAAGTACAGCGAAGACTCCGAGCGAGATCGCCATCGCCCCATAGCCGAAGATGTCCTTCCGGGCAAGTTTCGGGATGACGGTGGAGATGATCCCGAACGCCGGGAGGACCATCACGTAGACCTCGGGATGGGCGAAGAACCAGAACATGTTCTGATAGAGGAGCGCCCCGCCGAGCGGGGTCCCGTTCGCGGACGCGAGGATGTGGGTCCCGAAGTTCCGGTCGGAGAGGACCATCGTGAGGGCGATCGAGAGCGACGGCAGCGCGAAGATCAGGAGGACCGAGTTGATCAGCGTCGCCCAGACGAAGAGGGGCATGTTCCAGTAGTGGACGCCCGGGGCCCGGTGCTTGGTGATCGTGACGAGGAAGTTGATGGCGCCCAGCATCGAGGAGATCGACAGGATGTGGAGGCCGAGGATCCAGAGGTTGACCCCGTTCGGGTTCGGTCCGTACGCCTCGAGCGAGAGCGGGACGTAGCCCGTCCAGCCGGCGTAGGCATTCGACAGGATCAGGATCACGCCAGCGGGCGGCAGCATCCAGAACGCGATCGCATTGATCCGCGGGAGCGCCATCTCCTTCGCCCCGATCATCGACGGGACGAGGTAGTTGCCGAACCCGGCCAGGACGGGCATGATGAACATGAAGATCATCAGCACGCCGTGCATCGTGAACAGCGTCGAGTAGACGTCGGGCGTGATGCCGAGGGTCGTTTGCGGGTCGAGACCGAGCCCCTGGACGAACCCGAGGTCGGTCCGGATGAGGATCGCGTAGATCCCTCCGATGAAGAAGAACACGATTCCTGTGGTGATGTACATCAGACCGATCCGCTTGTGGTCGGTCGTGAACAGGTAGAGCGCCGCCTTCTTGACGAACCACTCGCCGTGGTACCGGGCGAGGTAGAGCCCGAACGCCGCGAGCGCCAGGATGATCCCGATCTCGACGAGGGGCACGGTCAGGTCGGTCATCGGTTCGGTTCCTCCTTCACATCAGCAGTTGGGCGAGGACGTAGGCCACGCCGCCGACCGTTGCGATCACGATCAGCCAGGTCACGACCCGCGCGGCCGCGGCGGGGGTCGCGGCTGGTGGCGTCGACGGGCGGAACTTCCGGCCCAGTGGCCAGCTCCGGTACGCCCGGTCGACAAGGTGGACCAGGAGCGCTCCCATCAGGAACATCGCGGCCGCCGCGAGCCCGAACGATTCCTCGACCCCCGGTCCCACGAGGGGGCCGAGCCGGAACGCGTAGATCGCGAGGCCTCCAATCCCGAGGAGAAGGAGGATCGTGGTCGCGTTGTAGAGTTCGAGGACCTTCCGGGACGCCTCGGACCGCTGCGCTTCGACGACCTTCGCGAATTCCTCGTCCGTGGGGGTCGGCTCACTCAAAGAGACGCACCTCCCGGTGGGGGGTCCCGCGGAGCCGGTCGACCCGGTAGAGGATGCCAGTGAGGAGGAGCATCGCGACCGACGCCACGAAGGCGCCGCCAACGAACGCCGGTACGTCGACGAGCCAGTCGCCGGTCGACAAGAGCTCGGTCACTCCGTAGACGACGAACGCGGCAGCGGCGGTGCCGATCGCGAGGAGGAGGGCGAGGATCCCCCAGAGCCAGCCGGTCCGGTACCTGGGGCGTCTCCGTTTCAGTCACGGGCGCTCGCCTCCGCGACCGAGGGTCGGGCCCCGCCGGAGGGGACCGGGTAGGCGCCGGGAAGCCGGGAGCCGGTCCCGAGGCGCGCGGCGAGGCGGGCCCGGTAGCTCCGCCGGTAGCGCCAGTGGAACAGGCCGATGACCACGGCGTTCACGGCGAACGCCGGCACGAGGCGCATCGCGACCTCCATCGGAGGGATGGCGACCCCCGGCGTGAGACCGCCCCAGACGGTCATCAGCACGAAGAACTCCACGAGCGACGTCGCGAGCCAGATGAACACCGGGCGGTCCCGCGGGTGTGTCACCTTCGAGCGGTCGAGGAACGGGAGGAACAGGATGTACAGGATGATCGCCGTCGTAGCCCCCACGGCGATCACGGGCGTGACGCCTTGGAAATCGACCAGCTTGAACAGCCACAGGAAGTACCAGTCCGGCTCCGTGACGATGGCCGCGGCGGCGACGTTCCCCGCGTAGGTGGGGAGGTTCCACGGCCAGAGCGCGGCGATCCCGATGAGGAGCCCGATGTAGAGGAGCGCCCACTTCGTGATGTAGAAGAAGATGTGGGGCATGAACGGTACGTTCTTTTTGTCCTCCACCTCGGTGAATCGCCGGCGTTGCAGGGGGTCCGACGTCGCCGGCGGCGCGATCCCGTGGGACTCGAACAGCGCGATGTGGGCGTAGAGGAGCGCCGCGAGCGCGAGGGGTAGGAGGACGATGTGGGCGGCGAACATCCTCGAGAGTAACCCCTGGCCGGTCCCATCGGAAAGGAGCAGCGGTCCGATGAGCGGCCCCGCGTACGGCAATCGGAGCGCGAGGACGATCCCGACGTTCGTCGCGTTCAACGAGATCTGGGTGTAGGGAAGGAGGTAGCCCGTGAACCCCATTCCCATCGTCGTCAGCAGGAGCAGAGTGCCGACCATCCAGGAGAATTCGCGGGGTGCCTTGTACACGCCGAGGTAGTAGCCCCGGAAGAAGTGGACGAACGCGAGGAAGATCATCGCGTAGGCGCCGTAGAGGTGCGTGGAGAGGAGCAGCGAGCCCATCGGCACCGAGTTCACGATGTAGTACGTGCTGCACCACGCCGCGGGTGCCGTCGAGAGCGCCCCGATCGCCTGCCCGCACGCGGTGTACGTGGGGTTGACGCTCGGCTGGTAGTAGAGGAGCAGGAGCATCCCCGAGATGACCTGGTAGAGGAACGCGTTGACGACGAACGCCCCCGTCCAGTACCGACGGCTTGAACGTGAACTCCGGCTGCGGGCGGAGTGCCCACTTCGGCATCCCGCTCCGGTCCTCGATGAACCCCCAGACCCGGTTGAGGGTCCGGTTGAACCAGTGCTCGAATCCCATCGTCCTCCTCCTACGACGGGAAATTGCAGAGCAGGACCGGCGACTGCTTCGACAACTGACTCGAACTGCCGACGCCGTAGTCGCCGGAGAGCGTGTCGAGGTGACCGTTGACGGGCGGTCCGACCTCGTTCACCGCGTAGAGGGTGTCGTCCGTCGGGTCCCACTCGAGGAGCACCTGCGGGAGCGGCAGGACCGCCGGGCCGGTCAGGTTGGCCGCGCCGTTCGTCGCGTCGTAAGTCGAACCGTGGCAGGTGCAGTGGATGTAGAACGGATGGCCGCCCGGAGTCTGCGGACACATTCCCGGCGGGTAGAAGTCGATCGCCGGGGCCGGGCAGCCGAGGTGCTGGCAGATCGCGCTGAACGCCACGATCGACTTCTGCGTGCCGACGCCGTTGAGCACGTTCGTGGCACCCCCGGACATCCCCGGAGCCGGTGCGAGATTGATCAGGAAGTTCGGCTCGTTCCGGAGCGGGTAGTTGAACGTCAAGACGTCGCTCGTCTGGACGTTGTACTCCTTCTCGACGTTGGTCACCGTGAGGGGAGAACCGTCGAGGTCGAGCAGCTGGACCCTCGGGAAGCTCGAAAGCCCGACGGTCGGGGGCTGCGCGTACTGGAGCGAGCCGGCGACGAGACCCCCGCCCGCGGCACCGACGACCCCGACCGCGACGAGGAGCTTGAGGACGTTCCGCTTCGTCTCGTCGACCTCGCCCGGGTGGCCGGTTCGACCCCGGCGAGCCGGTGGAGCTGGCCGACCGGGAAGTCGAGCGCGGCCGCCGGCGCGGCGACGTACGGACAGCTCGACGGGCACGAGAACGACATCAGAGCGTCCTCCCGCGCGCGTCGATCTCCATGTCGTCGACGAGACCGGGCTCCGGGATCGCGGCGTCCCCGGGGAGCTCCGCGCGGTCGCTTCCGTAGTAGACCGCCCAGGTGATGGCGATCCCGGCCAGGAGCAGGAGGATCTGGACGAGCGTGATCTCGTCGTCGAGGGAGAGCGCGCTCATCGGAGGGTCGGCCCCTCCAGGCCCGGGCTCGGCAGCGCGACCGACCAGCGGTCCGGTCCCATCCCACCCGGGGGCACCGTCGCCGCGAGGAGACCGGTCGGGGCGCTCGTCACCGCGGCAGGAATCCCGGGGGTCGCCGACCCTTCCGGGTACCCGAGGAGCGCGCCGCGGATCGACAGCGACCCTCCGGTCGGGGCGCCGGCAGTTGCGCTGCCCGGGTGAGCTCCCCGAGGATCTCCTGCTTGAGGCGCACGAACCGCCCGTAGTACCGTCCGAACTGCCGGAGCGCGGCGCCGCTCTCCTTGCCGAGGAACAGGAACCCGGCGACGGCGAGGAGGATTCCCCAATCGATGTCGGAGAAGAGCGCCATCCTACCTCACCCCGGCGCGGCCGCGGCCCCGCCGCGACCGGCCGTCGCATGGGATTCCCACCGGGTCGCGAAGGCGACGCCGGCGAAGTAGAGGGCGATCATCGGGGCCGCGATGATCAGCATCGTGATTCCCGAGTTGTCCGGCGTGACTACCATGCCGAAGACGAGCGAGCCGACGACCGCCGCCCGCCAGTGCTGCCGCCACGTGGCGGCCCGGACGACCCCGAGCCTCGTCAGGGCGTAGAGGAACACCGGCATCTCGAACACGAGCCCGAACGCCATCGGGTAGAGCAGCGCGAACTGGACGAACTGCTGGACGCCGAGGACCGGCGCGAGCCCCATCGCCGAGACGTACAGGAACAGGATCCGGAACGTGAGCGGCGTGAGGTAGAACACCCCGATCGCGGTCCCGAGGGCGAACAGGCCCGTCGCGGGGATCCCGATCCTCCGGATCATCTCCCGCTCGTTGTGCCGGAGCGCCGGGACGAGGAACGCCCCGACCTCGTGGACGATCCACGGCATCCCGAGGATGAGCGTGAGGAGCGCCCCGATCTCCATCTGGACGATGATCGAGTCGCCGACGCCGACGTTCAGGAGCTCCACGTTCGGCGGGAGCATCAGGTGCTCCAGCGCGAGGAACACCTGGGCGGTGACGTTGTAGAACAGGTTCGGCCACGGGTAGGCGAACGGAACCGTCCGCCCGAGGACGTGCAGCGGATAGGGCTTCAGCTCGAACGTGACGAGGAAGCCGAAGATGGGGGCGAGGACCACGACGATCCGGACGAGGCGCCGCCGGACCTCGCCCAGGATCGCGAGGACCTTGTCGAGCTCGCCCATGCGTCACTCCGACCCGCTCCCGGACCGGCCGGGGCCTCGGCGGGGTGCGGCCCCCGCTCGAACCGGTCCGACGGTGCCCATCTCGCCTCGGGAAGTGTGTCTACCGGGGGTCGGCCGCCGATGCCGCGTCGCGCGCCTGCTCGGCCTTCAGCTCCCGCTCGACCTCGAGCCGACCGCGCTTGAACTCCCCGATCGACCGCCCGAGGCTGTGGGCCAACTGGGGGATCTTGCTCGACCCGTAGAACAGGATCGCGACCACGATGCCGATGATCAACCAGTCGTCCAGCGAATCGAACATGGGATTCGGCCGACCACCGGGGCGGGGGGTATGTGGCGTTCGTATGGGGAGGTGCGACCCGTACGAACGGTCCGGACGTCGGGTACTTGAACGCTCGACCGGCGCGATGACCACGCCTTCGTTGCCGAGCGACACCGCCCGGTCGACCGCGACTTCGGCGAGGGTCGAGAGGCATCCCGCGCTCCGCTGCGTGGCGACCGTGGCCGCGTGCAGGCCAGCGCGCCGGGCCGTGACCCCCATCCGTTCCGCGCTCTCGCGGGCCGAATCCCCGAGCGCGCGGACCTGGGAGTACGCCTCGCACGCATCGGTCAGCGACGGCCGGATGAGCGCGTCGACGACCGACTTGAGACCCGTCTTGACCTCGGCGAGATGGGTCCGCAGGGCCGCGGTGTCGCCCGCCGGCCGCTCGCGGCTCGCGTCGAGGAGGTCGACGATCTCCGAGAGGAGTCCGCCGAGCTCCTCGAGCGCGTGGACGACGACACGCCACTCGAGCAGCTGTCGGGGGTCGGGGCTGCCGATCCGCCGAGCGAGCGACCAGTCGCGGCTCGCCAGGAACAGCTGGCGGACCAGGAGCGCGAGGACCCGTTCGGTCTCCTCGTCGAGGGACGGGAGCCGCCGCGAGTGGGTGCGCCGGTCGAGGAGCATCTCCGACTGCTCGAGGAAGGCGATCAAGATCATCTTCATCCGCTGCACGAGCTGCGGCAGGCCGTACTTCGACGGGTCGATGAAGTTCTGCAGGACGATCCGGTTCGGCTCCTGGGCGACGACCGAGACCCCGATCAGCTTCCGGGCGGCGGAGAGGAGCTCCTCGACCCGCTCGGCCGGGATCGGTGCCTCGCTGCGGATCTCGATCGCGTCGTGGCCGACCCGGTACGCCCCGACGACCAGCCGTTCGAGGACCCCCGGAGTGTCGAACGCGGGGGCCTGGACGAGGTACGGCGTCGTCCCGAGGACCGTGCCGGCGGTCGGGGCCGGCCGGAGGTAGAGCGTGCCGTCGTCGTTCTGGTCGAAGACGATGAGGTCGCCGGGGTGGAGGTTCATCGCCTCCGCCCACGGTTTCGGCAACGTGACCGCGATCGAAGAGTGACCGGCTTTCAGGACACGGCGCTCGCGACTCGGGACCCCCCACGCCATGAGAAAACCTTCGAACCTCCTACGAGGTCCGTAGGTTGGCAACGGCAGGTCCCTCTTAGTCTTTCCGGCCCCGGTCGAGAGGAACTCGGAACCTACGGAGCGTGCGGAGGTTGTCCGCCGGCCGACGGATGGTCGGGGACGGCGGGTTCCGGGTAGCCGAGCCGCTCGGGCGACATTTCCTCGGCAGACCCCCGGCGCTTGCCGACGACGAATCCGAGGACGAGGGCGATGATCACGAGGGCGATGATCGTCCCGGCGATGATGTAGACCGGCGCCCCGGGTCCCGTGCTGGTCGACAGGCTCCCCGGCATCACGCCCACGCCGAGCAGGCCGGACATGCTCGGGAAGTGGCCGGGCTCCTCGCAGACGTACTGGTACACCCCGACAGGCGGGGCGGTGAAGTTCCCGTAGGTGATCGACCCGGTCGTCGTCGAGTTGATCTGGATGTTGAGGAGCGGGGCGTGCGCCGCGAAGTAGCTATCGAGGTCGCTCGAGCCGTCGGTGGTCGGGAATTCGTACCCGGCGGTCGGGGAGAGGGTGAACGTGTGCGGGATGTTGCCGAGCTGCGTGACGGCGACGTGGACCACGTCCCCCGGCTGGACCTCGTCGAGGTTCGCGGCGAAGACGAGCGAGTTCGACACGGTCACGTTGAGGAAGTCCACCCCGTTCGTCGACGTGCGGAGCCCCGATGCGGAGGCGGGCGGCGCCGACCGGGAGAGCAACGGGACAAGGGCGATCGTGAGGACGAGGGCGACGACCAGGAGCGCCGTCGCGGCGCGCGCGTACGACCGTCCCATCGTTCGTTTCCCGGGGCGCAGCGGGTGCGCTTGGGCGGCGGGACGGGGAGGGTGGTTCAAACGGGTTTGGTACGAACCGGGGCCCCCCAAGGACACCCGCGGGCACGCCCGGGCCGCCTTCTGTCCGGTTCGGTACGAGTCAAATATCAAGCGCGGGACCCCGTGACCCCCCGTGCGCCCGAGGCCCCTTGCCCGCGCGCTCCTCGGACTGGGGGCAGCGGGTGCGATTGCGCCGTGGACTGGCGTCGCCGCCGAGACGTCCAACCTGGCGGAGACGACCCCGCTGGTCTGGGTCCTCATTGGGATATCGGTCACCGGGGCCCTGATCACCTACGCGTTCCTCGCCTACGCCCTCTGGCGTTACCGGGACCCGCACACGAAGGGGCGCCGCTATGGATAGCACCCGGAAGATGGAATACGCCTGGACGCTCGCCGTCGTCGCCCTCCTCGCCGGCGTGCTCGCGTACTCGACCGTCCTCCTCTACCAGGTCGACACCGTCCCGCCCCACGTCGACGAGTACGTGAACGTGATCGGCCACCAGTGGTACTGGGAGTTCTGCTACCCGCAGAACGGGACGTGCGCGAACGTCACCTACAACCCGGCGAACAACACCGCGACCGGCGGGGCGTTCTGGGTCCGTCCGAATACGGAGGTCCAGGTCAACGTCACGAGCCTCGACGTCATCCACTCGTTCAACATCCCGAACCTCGGCGTGCGGATCGACGCGATCCCCGGCCGCGTCAACACCTTCGCCTTCGGTGTCCCCTCGGTCGCCCCCGGAACGAGCTACCTGATCCAGTGCACCGAGTTCTGCGGCACGTACCACGGGATCATGCGCGCCTTCGTTGTCGTCACGTAGGCGGGTCGTCGTCGGCCCCGACCGGCTCGCCGGGCCGGTAGGTACCGCTCTCCCGCCGGGGGCCGCCGGGCCCGCTGCCGCGCGGTGAGCGCGATGGCGACGGCGGCCACGACGGCGAGCGCTACCCCCACCGTCACTTCAAGCGCGAGCGACGAGCCGCCGGTCGCTGCGGCGGTCCCGGTGGTCAACGCGACCGTCGCGCGGGTCCCCGCCGGGCCGGTCGAGACCGTCACGTTCGCCGGGGCAAACCCGGGGGCGGTCACGCTCAGATTGTACGTCCCCGGGTCGACGGCGAACGCGAACGAGCTCGCGTCGACGGTCGAGCCGTTCGCGACCGGCGCCCCCCCCATTGTCCAGACGGTGATCGAGGCGGTCGGGACCTCCGCCCCCGTCGCCGCGTCCACCACCGACCCGGCGAGCAGAACGACGGTCCGGGGGACGGTGATGTCGGCCCGGGCCGACCCGCCGTTCACCGTGACCGTGAACCGGATTGTCCCGTACTTCACCGGCCCGACCGCTGGATGGCTCGCCGCGAGCGAGAACGTCCCGTTCGGAAGGGCCAGCTGGTAGGCCCCGGACGTCCCGGAGGTCGCGAGAGGGGTCCCGTTCTCGGCGACGACGACCCCGGCGAGGACGGTGCCGGTGCCGCCGTCGAACGCCACGCCCGCGACGGCGTAGGTCCACCGGGGGAGGGAGAAGTTGACGTCCTCGAGGTTGGCGTGGGCGACCAGGGTGACGTTCGCGGGTCGGTAGCCGGGGATCCCGACGAACAGGGTGACCGTCCCCCATCGGATCGAGAGCGCGTACGACCCATCCTGGCGGCTGAACGACTGCGCGATCCGGGCCCCGTCCTCGACCGCCGCGATCGTCACGCCGGGCAAGACGGCGCCCGACGCGGCGGTGGTCACGAAGCCGGTCACGTTCTCGAACACATCGGGTGGAACTGGGGAGAGGACCAGCGGTCCGAGGGTGGTCGTGCGACCGGAGACCACGTTCACCGATACCACCGTGTCGAGGTACCCGGGCGCGGAGACGGTGAGCTCGTTCGGCCCGGGGGGCGCGACGACGACGAACCCGCCGTCCGGGCCGCTCGACGCGCCGGAGCAGGTTCCGCCGGCGTACGAGGCGCACGAGTCGAGCGTGGCGTTCCCGACCGGCCCCCCGGTGGGGGTCACGACGGTACCCGCCTCCGCCCCGTCCGCCTGGAGGACCACAATCCCGAGGTTGAGGTTCTCGCCGGGGGCGAGGACGAACTCGAACCGGGTCGAGTTGTAGCCGGCGAGCGCCGCGTCGAAGAAGTAGAGGCCGGGCGGGGACTCCAGCGCGAACGACCCGTTCGCATCGGCCGTCACGCTCTCGTCGGCGTAGCACCCGCCGGGGGGGCTGAACTGCGAGCAGATGCTGACGTTGGCCCCGTCGAGGAACGCCCCGCTCGGGAGACCGAGCACGGCCCCGTGGACGGTCCCGAACCCGTAGACGGGGACGTCCCCGAGCTCGACGAACGAGTCGGCCGGGACCGAGACGATCCGGGAGAGGTTGGACAGGTACAGGTTCGTGACGACGCTAACGACGTCGGTCCCGTTCGGAGCGGCGACCCAGAAGACTCCGCTCGCGTTCGTCGTGACGCTCGTCGGGCAGAGCGGTTGGGCGACCGGGCAGGCGGAGACCGCGGCGTACGGCACGGTGACGTTCCCCGGCTCGGCGACGACGGTCCCGGTCAGGATCCCCCCGGGGGTCAAGTTCAGCGGGGCGACGACCTCCGAGCCCCCCTGGCTGAGGTTCCGGCCGTACGTCAGCGGGTTGAACCCGGCCGCGGAGACCGTGACGGTCGCGTTCGCGACCGGCTCCCCGGCGAGGAAGAACTGGCCGAGGTCGTTCGCGAGGGCCGGGCCGGCGTGGATCCCGAGGGGTCCGGCCTCGACGACCGTCGCCTCGGGCACGGGGAGCCCCGAGATGTTGTCGTACGCCCCCGGCACGATGGGGACGCCGTCGGTGCTCACCGACGCCGAACGGAGGATGACGAGCCCCCCGTTGGCGAGGGGTGTGATGCCGATGGGTCCGAACGCGACGACCCCCCCGATCGGGACCGAGGCGGTCGCGTTCCAGCTGGCGTACAGGGATGAGCCCGCGGTCAGGACGTCGTTGCCGGGCGGAGCGGTCACGTTGACGTCCCCGGAGCCGTTCGTGACCGCGGTGCCGACCAGCGTCCGGTTCGATCCGCCGGAGCCGCTCGCGGTGACGGAGACCTCGGCCGACCGGTGCGCCGTTCGTCGTGAGGTGGACCTCCGCGGTGACGAACCCGAATCGCGTCATCGACACGTTCGGACCGACGACCACGACTCCCGCGGCCACGGTGGCGCTCGAAACGCTCGAGGTTCCCGGAACGAGCCCGTACGCGTCGGCGGCGGTGAACGTCGCGTTCGCCCCGGCGGGAAGGAACGCGGCGTAGTAGCCGCTCCCGCCCACTACGAAGGCGGCCGACGACCCGGCGCCGTTCCCCTGGACGACGTACGTCGCCCATCCCGGCCGGCTTGGAGGGCCTCCCGTTTCGGTCAGGTAGCCGGTCTCTCCCCCGAGGATCGAGAGCGGTATCGCGCCTCCGGTCGCCGACCCGATCACCTGGGTCCCCCCCGCCCCGACCGAGCCCGAGACCACGGTCGGGGAGTACCCCGGGAACGCGTTCCCGCCCTCCCCGACGGGCCCGGACCCGACGAAGTTGACGGTGACCGCGCCGGTCGCGGGCGCGCTGACGTTGAAGTACCCGGACGGGTCGCTGACCCCTTCCGGACCGCAGGCGAGGCCGGAGCCGCAGACGGTCACGATGACTTGGTCGGCGCCTTCGTGCTGGGACGTGGCGAGCGACTCCCAGGGGTCGATGACGACCCGTCCGGTCACCCGGGGAAGTTCCCGGAGGTCGAGGACCCCCAGGTCGACCGTCCCGGCCGATGTGGCGTTCAGGTAGACCTGATCGGAGACGTAGTACGTCGAGTTGAACCACACCTCGTACGACCCGTGGACCGTGCTCAGGTTGAACTCCCCCCCGCTCGACGAGGAGCCCGAGCTGTACGAGCACGAGTTCGAGGCGAGAAACTGGCAAATCGTGATGAGCGCCGACCCGACCCCGAGGCCGCTCGACCCGTCCACCAGCCGCCCGACCACCCACGAACCCGTCGTCGGCGTCGACGAGTTCGCTCCCCGCGGCAGCGACCGGTCCGGGACCCCCACGGTACCGCCGATCGGGGGCAGACGGAGGGGCGGAAGGTCCGTCGTCGCCCCGGCGGTCACGTTCGCGAACGTGCTCTCCGGGTCGTACCCGGACGCGGTCACCTCGACCTGGAACGTCCCCCCCGGGTAGGGTACGGTCGCCAGCGGGAAGCCGAACGTGCCGTTCGAATTCTCCTCGGTCCCGCGGACCTCGCAGACGGGGGTCGCCACGTTGCAGGCGGTGACCTGGGCCTCCAGCACCGGGTCGCCGGTGGCGGCCGAGACGACCTGACCCTCGACCACGCCGTCCGGGGTGAGCTCGATCGTCCCGGTCGAGTTGTTCCCGACGACATCGACCCACGTCCAATTCTGCCGGTACCCGCCCACTTCGACCGTGACGATGTCCCAGCCCCCGGGGGCGACCGTGGTGAACGTCCCGTTGAGCCGGTCGAGGGTGGTGTTCTCGCACGGAAGCTCGCTCGGGACGGCCGCGCACACCTCGACGTTCCCGACCCATCCCCCGGCCGGGGCGGTCCCCGCCGGGAGCCCGACGAGTCCCGCCGCCCCATGGACCGCGCCCACCGGGCCGAGGTTGGTGTCGATCCCGAACGTCCCGACGTTCGTCGGACGACCTTGCTGGGAGCAGCACCCGTTCGGGACCGTGACCCACGTCCCGTTCCGCACGGGACCCCAGCCGAGCGTGAGCACGTCGGGTCCCGGTGGCGCTGGCACGCAGAACGTCCATGCGGCGGTCGGGCATCCGGAGGGGACCGGCGGGGCCGGCCCGGACGCGTTCGAGCCGACGCTCGGCCCGCACACCCCGACCCGCACCGTCGAGCACGCCCGCTCGACCACCGCGAGCGTCGTCGAGTTCGCGTACGGCCCCGTGACGTCCAGCGTGCCGTCGAGGTACGTTCCCGCATCGACGTCGAGGGATCCGAGGTACGTCACCCGGTCGGGGGTGACGTTCGCCCAGGTGAGGTTGGCGGTCGGGACCTCGCCGACCTTGGGGTTGCACGTCCCCGGCGGGGCGACCCCGTACTCGTTGAGGGGAAACCCGGCGGGGACGAGGTAGCACCGGAGGACGTACACGACGTTCCGGAGCGGCGCCGCGGCGGCGAGGACCGTCTGGCCGAGTTGAGCCGGGGTCGCGAGACAGCTCGGAGGGAGCAGTTCTCCGGCCACACCGATATCGGAATCCATCCCGGAGAGCGAACAGACAAAGACCTCGAACCCCGACGCTGACCAGGTGCCGTTCGGGACACCGCCGGTGAAGTTCACCGTCACTTCGACGAATCCGACCGGCAGGAGGGAGACCGACCCGAGCCCGACCGGCCCGGCGGTTCCGGACGGGACCTCGGAGACCTGGGTGACGTTCGTGACGTACCCGCCGGCCCCGACCGCGACGAATCCGGGACCGGGGAGCGCCGAGATGTCGAGTGTGCCGTTCAGCATGGAGGTCGCCCCGAAGCACGCCGAGCTGATCCGCTCCGAGCAGAATCGACCGGACGCGTTCTGGACGGGCAGCCCCGTCTCGGCGTCGGTCACCGTGAGGGAGATCGTCTCGCCGCCCTCGATGCGGACCGTCCCGAGGTCGACCACCTGCCAGGGGGTCGGGTCGACGTCGGTGCTGTTGCCGAGGTACGCCCCCCCGGTGGGGGCGAAGTCGACCTCGATCGGCAGCGGGTCGACGGCGAGCGAGAACGACCCGTTGGGGGCCGATTCATTGGACGCCGGGCCGGCCTCGCCGTAGTCCCGCGAGACGCTCGAGACGTACACACTCCCGAGCGCGGGAAGGCCCGGGACGTCGGCGACGACCCTGCCGGAGACGGTCGCGAAATGGACCATTTCGACGGTGCCGATGGAGAGCACCTGGCCGGACGTGACTGTTACGGCGGTGACGTTCGGGACGTAGCTCGCATCGTAGAACGAAACCGTGATCGGCCCCGGGTCGGCCTCGACCCGGAAGAAGCCGGTCGCGTTGGTCGTGCCGCTACTGCAGTTCCCGCACCCCGCCGCACCGGCGGAGGTACCGACGGTCGCGCCCACCACCGGAGTCGCATACACGCTGTCGACGACCGTACCGGCGACCCAGCCCGGGGCGGTGCCCGCCGGGGAGCGCGCCCGGGAGACCGGGAGCACTGTACCGGAGGGCGGTGGCGGCGGGAGATGGGCCGAACCGTTCCGGCGGGCGGCGGTCGGTGGCGAGCTCACGAACGAGTGGAAGGCCCGATAGACGGCCGGGGCGTTGACGATCCGGTCCGGGGGGATCGACCCCGCGAGCGGGGACGACCCGATTCCTGGGGTCGCATCCCGAACTCCCGGAGCGGGGGACGCCGCTTGGCCGGAGGGTGCAGACGGAGGCAGCGAGGCGATCGCCCCCGAGGGGAGAGCGAAGAGGGCGGCGACGAGCAGGGCGACCACGACCGACCGACCCGGACGACCGGAGCATCCTGTCGTCGGCCCGGAATGGACCCGCGACCGGCGGCCGAACGGAGCCCCGTGGCGAGGCGCAGAGTCCGGCGCCGGGGAGCGCGAGATGGGTTCGGCGTCGACGGGGGGAGCGACCGGATCGGACACGAGCGATTCCCCTCGACCGGCGCCCCTACTCGGGGGGGGCCGGTGCCGGAAGGACCCCGGGGGGCCGGCGCCGTCGGAGCACGACGACCGCGCCGAGCGCGACCACCAGCGCCGCGGCGGCGGCCGCGACCACGGGCGAAGGGAATCCTCCGGCCGAGCGCGCGCCGCCCGACGGGGTGGCGAAGAGCGCCACGGTCGTGTGGTTCCCCGCGCCGCCCGTGGAAACGCTGACGTTCGCCGGAGCGTACCCCGGCGCCGTCACGCTGACGTTGTACCTGCCGGGGGTGACCGCGAACGCGAACGCGCCCGTGCCGCTCGTGGCACCGTTCGAGAGGGTCGCGCCTTCCGGGGTCCAGAGGGTGGCCTCGGCCGCGGGGATCGGAACTCCCGTCGACGCATCGACGACGACCCCGCTGAGCGGAACGACCGACCGCGGGATCGTGAGGTCATGGACGGTCGCCCCGCCCGTGACCGTGACGGAGAACCGGACGGTCGCGTACCTCGACCGCTCCGACCGGAGGGTGGGTGCCGACGAGGCTCGTCGTCCCGTTCGGGAGGGCGAGGTCGAACGCCCCGTTGGCGGCCGTCGTCCCCACGACCGTCCCGTTCTCCTCGATCGTGGCGCCCCCGAGCACCGTCCCCGTACCCCCGTCGAACGCGACGCCGCGCACCGCGTAGACCATCGTCGGGAGGGAGAAGTCGAGACCGGTCACGTTGGCGTGGGCGACCACGGTCGCGTTCGCCGACCGGAATCCCGGGATCCCCACGAAGACCGTCGGGGTCCCCCAGCGCACGATGAGGTCGTAGAACCCGTTCCCCCGGGTCTCCGTTTGGGCGACCCGGGCCCCCCCTTCCTCGGCGACAACGAACGCCCCGGGGAGGACCGCCCCGGACGGCGATTCGGTGACGGTGCCGGTGATGTTCTCGAACACGTCGGGGGGCTGCGGAGTGAGAACGATGGGCCCGAGGGAGACGGACCGACCGGGCGGGACCGAGGCCCGGACGACGGAGTCGAGGTACCCGGCCGCCGAGACCGTGAGGTCGTTCGGTCCGGGGGGCGCGACGAGGAGGAACTCGCCGGTCACGTTGGTCGTCGAAGGCCCCGCACAGTTCCCGCCGGAGTACGAGGCGCACGAGAACACGGTCGCGTTCGGGACGGGGCGCCGGTCGGGGTCACGACCGTTCCGCTCTCCACGCCGTACGCCTGGAGGACGACCACCCCGAGGTCGAGGTCGACGCCCGGGCCGAGCACCAGCTCGAACCGGGTGGAGTTGTAGCCGGGGAGCGCGGCGTAGAAGAAGTAGACCCCCGGGGGCGATTCGATCGAGAACGAACCGTTCGCATCGGTGGTCACGCTCTCGTCCGGGAGACACCCCGCGGGAGGGCTGAACTCCGAGCACAGGCTGACGTTGACGTCGGGGAGGACCGTCCCGCTCGGCAGGCCGAGGGTGACCCCGCGGACCGTCCCGAAGCCGAACACCGGCACGTTCCCGAGCTCCACGAACCCGTCCGGGGTCACCGCGACGATCCGGGACAAGTTCGTGAGGTAGGCGTTCGATACGACGGAGACGACGTCGTAGCCGCTCGGCGCCCCGACCCAGAACACTCCCGTGGCGTTCGTCTCCACCGTCGTCTGGCACGTCGGGAGGGCGATGGGGCAGACCAGGACGGTCGCGTACGGCACCGTCACGTTCCCCGGCTCGGCGACGACCGTCCCGGTCACAATTCCGCCCGCGGTGAGGTTGACCGGCTGGACGACGACCGTCTCCCCCGGCACGAGGTCCTCACCGAACGTCAGGGGAGAGAATCCGGTCGCCACGACCGTGAGGTTGGCGAGCGCATCCGGAACGACCGGGAAGAAGAACTCGCCGAGGTCGCTGTCGTTGAGCGGTCCGGCGTGGATTCCGAGCGCCCCCTCCGTGACCCCGGCCCCGGGACCGGACGGCCGGCGACCGGATCGTAGACACCAGGTACGATCGGTCCGGAGACGGTGTTCACCTGCTCGGTCCGGACGATCGTCACCCCGCCGTCGGCGAGCGCCGTGAGCTCGACCGAGCCGAACGCGGCGGGCTCGCCCGCCGCGACGGTGATGTTCCCGGTCCAGGGAGCGTACGCCGACGTGTTGATCCCGAGCGTATCGGCCCCTGGCGGCGCGCTCACGTTGATCGCGCCGGTCCCGTTCGAGATGTCGTTCCCGGACAGGTACGGGTTCGTGCCCCCGACGGGATACGCCCCCATCGGGATGTTCCCGAGCGGCGCGGCGCCCGACGCATCGGTGATCTCCGCGGTCACGAACCCGAACCGAGTCTCGGTCAGCGTCGGGTCGGCGACGACGACCCCGGCGACGACCGAGCCGTTCGACGGCGCCGACGTCGCCGGAACGAGACCGATCGCGTCCGAGCTCACGACCACCTGCGACGCACCCGCGGGGAGGAAGGCGACGAACCCACCCCCCGCGCCGGTCGGGAAGGCGAGCGTCGCCCCCGAGACGTTCGCGACCGCGCCGTACGTCACGAACATCGCCGGGCGGGTCGGCGGACCGCCGGTCTCGTTCACGCCGGCGGCCACCCCGCCCAGGATCGAAAGCAGGAACGCGCCGCCCGGCCCGGTCGAGTTGAGCCGGGTGATGGTCCCGCCGATGGACTGGGGGAACTCGGCGGTCGTGAACCCGGGGAGCCCATTCCCTCCCCAGCCGCCGGGCCCTCCGCCAGTGAACGTGAGGAGGTCGCCGGTGCCGCTCGGGGCGCTGACGTTGAAGAATCCGGCGGAGTTCGCGACTCCCTCCGAACCGCACACGAGCTGCTTCGTGCAGACCTCAACGAGGGTCTGGTCCGCGCCCTCCCCGTAGGCCGGGCCGAGCGAGCCCCACGGGCCGACGAGGACCCGTCCGACGAGCCGCGGCAGGGGGGTCAGCTCGATGTTCCCCAGGCCGACCGTCCCGGCGGTCGTGGCGTTCAGGTAGACGACGTCGGACGGGTAGTGCGTCGCGTTGAACCAGATCTCGTACGCCCCGTGGACCGTCGTGAGGTTGAACTCGCCTCCCGGGAGCGTGGAGTAGAACGCGGCGACGCACCCACCCGCCGCCCGGAGCTGGCATACCGAGATCGACGCCGCCCCGACGCCGAGCCCGGAGACCGCGTCGACGAGCCGGCCGGTCACCCACGAGCCCGTCGTGGGCGTGGACGAGCCCGCTGGATGGGCCGCCTCCGGCACCGGAACGTCTCCGGCCAGCCCGACGGGCGGAAGCCGCAGGGTCGTCAGGTTGGTGACCTCCCCGGCCGTCACGTTCGCGAACGTGCTCTCCGGGTCGAACCCGGAGGCGCTGACCTCGATCTGGAACGTTCCCCCGGGGTACGGGAACGTCGGGAACGACGCCTCGAACGTCCCGTTGGAGTTCGTCTCCTCCCACCCGGGGAGGCAGAGGTCGTTGGCGACGTTGCACGCCTGGACGAACGATTCGAGGACCGGCGCGCCGGTGGCCGCCGAGACGATCCGTCCGCTCACCGCTCCATACGGAGCGAGCTCGATGTCGCCGGTCGAGTTATTTCCGGTGACGTCGATCCAGGTCCGGTTGATCCGGTAGTCGACGGCCGTCGCCGTGACGAGGTCCCAGCCGAGCGGCGCGGGGATCGAGAAGTTGTTCGACCCCGACGAGCTCGAGCCGTAGAAGCAGGGGAGCGGACCCGGCACCGCCGGGCACGCCTCCACTTCGGCGACCCACCCGCCCGTCGGGCTGGAGCCGGTCGGCAGCCCCTCGATTCCGAGGGTGCCGTGGACGGCCCCCACATCGGCGAAGAGGCCGAACGAACCGACCTCGGTCGGGCGTCCCTGCTGGGAGCAGCACGTGTACGGAACGTCGACCCACGTCGCGTTCGAGGCGGGACCCCAGCCGATCGTCAGGCGGATCGGGCCCGGGGGTGATGGGGCGCAGAACGTCCACGGGCCCGCCGAGCACCCCGAGGGGATCGGGCCGGACTGGCCGCCGGCTCCGGTCGTCACACCCGGGTCGCAAAGCGCCGCGCGCACGGTCGAGCACGCCTGGACCGACACGCTCCCGTTGACGACCGAGTCGAGCGATCCCCCGACGGTGACCGACCCGGCAAGGTACGTTCCGGGGAGAACCCCCATCGTCCCGAGGTCCGTCACCCGGTCCGGGGTCACGTTCGCCCACGTGAGGTTCGCGTAGAACGTGAGCGGGAACTGGGGGATTGGCCGCTCGGCGAGGGGCATCCCGTTCGGCACCGAGTACCCAGGAACGACGTAGACCGCGTCGCGGAGCGGCGGTGCGGCGGCGAGCACCGTCTGCCCGAGCTGGGCCGGGGTCCCGACGCAGGAGGGAGTGGGGAGGATCGGGCTGCTCAGGTGGAGGAAGTCGTTTTGCCCGCCGGAGAGCGCGCACGCGATGATCAGGAACCCGAACCCTCCGGACGGTTCCCAGCTCCCGTTCGGGGTGCCCCCGGTGAAGTTGACGGTGACCTCGACGAACCCGTCCGGGACGAGGGCGACGGCCGGGGCCGGGACCGGACCCATCGTTCCGGCCGGGATGTCCGGGGCCTGGGTGACGTTCGTTTCGTACCCCGCGCCCGCCACCGCGAAGAACCCCGGGCCGGCGACCGTCGCCACGGTCGCGGTGCCGTTGCCGTGGTCGACCCCGAAACACGCCCCGTCGATCCGGTCGGAGCAGAACTCGGCGGTGACGTTGTCGACGGGGAGTCCGTTCGTCGAGTCCACGACGGAGACCGATGCCGGCACGCCCCCCTCGAGGCGGATCGGCCCGACATCGAGGACCTGCCAGGGGGTCGGGTCGACGAAGGTGGCGTTCCCGACGTAGCCCGGAGGAGCCTGCCCGGTCGGGACGAAATCGACCTCGAGCGCGAACGGGTCGACCTCGAGGGAGAACGAGCCGTTCGGGGGGGTGAGATCCGTGGTCGGTCCGATGAGCTCTCCATCGCGCGAGATGCTGGTCACGGAGATGTTGGCCAGCCCGGGGAGCCCCGGGAGGTCCGCCACGACGGAGCCGGTGACGGTCGCGTCGTGGACCAGGAGCACGATGCCGACGGACACGACCGAGCCGGCGACCACGGTCCCCGTCGTCGTGTTGGGGAGGTACACGGGGTCCGAGAAACCGAGACTGGTCGGCCCCGGCGCGAGGGCGAGGCGGAAGAAGCCGCTCGCGTTCGTCGTGGCTTCGCAGCTCGGGTCGAAGCACCCGGAGGGGGTGACGTTCGCTCCGACGACGGGGGTCTGGTAGAGACTGTCGAGGACCGTTCCAGTGATCCAGCCGTCCGAGGTTCCCGGTACGGACCCCCGACCGGGGAGCGAGAGACGGTCGAGGGCCGGCGGGGGCGATGCGGTGCTGCCGTTGCCGGCAGTCCCGTTCCCCGGGTCGAACGGATGGGACCGGTATTCGCGGTAGATGAACGGGCCGTTCACCACCCGCGACGAGGGGATCGAGCCCGGAAGGGCCGAGGTCGTGGCCGGGTGCGGAAGGAGTCGTCCCGCGGTTCCGGCGGTCGGCGGGACAGAACGGACCGGGGAGGGGACGCGAGACCCCACCGTGCCGGTCGGGAGGGCGACGAGCAAGACGACGACCAGGACGGCCGCCGTCGCCCCGATGCCCCGGCCGCGAGCCGAGGCGCGGACGACCGGAAGGGCGCGTAGGGATACGTGCATCCAGAATCGGGGACGAGGTCCGCCGAATGCGTTCGAATACGGAAGGGCGGATAATCATTCCGAACGAGGGGGGTGCGCGGGGAACCTGCGGGAATCGAACTCCGCCGGGCCGGGGCCGCGCCGAATCGTGGAGCGGCGAGCCGAGGGACTCGCGATGGCCCGGTCGGCCCGGGCCTCACCGGGGTCGGTGACCGACCCGGCCGGTCAGTGATGGCCCGTGGGCGCCCGTGGGGGGAACCGTCCGACGAAGGTGGAGGCGAGGGTGAGGAGGACTCCGACCCCAAGGAGCGCCCCGCCGCCGACGAGGAGCAGCGGCTCGACGACGGCCGTGCTCGGCGGGGGCGCGACGGCGGGCGGGCTGACTCCGACGTAGAGGTACCCGAACATCCCCGCGGCGAAGTGTCCCGGGATCTCGCAGATGTACATGTACGTCCCGGCCGCGGGGATCGTGAAGTTGGCCCAGATGACCGCGCCGGGGGTCGTCGGTACGTTGACGCTCGCCGCCGGCGGGTGGGTCGAGAAGTACGAGGTGAAGTTCCCGGGGGTGACGTTCACGTCCGCCTGGGGAACAAGGGTCCAGGTGTGGCCGGTCGACCCGAGGTTGGAGACCTGGACGGAGACCCGGACCGGGTAGCCGGTCGCGTTCGCCTGGAGGACGGCCGGGACGAACGCGAGGTCGCTCGCCGACGTCTGTTCGCTGAGCGTGATCCCCGCCCCGGGGGCGCCGCTCGTGACGTTGAAGTACCCGGCCATCCCGGCCTGGAACTGGTACGGAACGACGCTGACGAACTCGAACGACCCGCTCGCTCCGTCGGGGACGGTGAAGTTCGCCCACGCAGACGCCCCCGGATTCACGGAGACGTTCGCCCAGGGGTGGTGCTGCTGGAAGAACGCGTCGAGCGCCGCCGGCGTCGAACTCCGGTTGAGCGACTCGTTCGCGACGGAGGAGACGGTGAACGTATGGGTGAAGTTCCCCGTATTGACGAGGTCGACGGCGACCGAGGTGCCGGACGAGGCGGCGATCGCGTTCGGGTCGAACGACGGCGCATCCGTCAGGTTCACGGTCACGGTCGTCCCCACCGAGCCGCCCCCCGCCCCGCCCGAGGCGAAACTGCGCGGCGCGGCCGAGCCGGGCGACGGGGCGGCCCGGAGGAGCGCACCGACGACGAGGAGGGTGAGCCCGAGGGCAACGAGGGTCCGGGCCCGCCGTCGGGAGCTTCCGCGGCGCGCCGTCCGGGACCCGTGCGAGACCGGCATCGATTTGCGCCGGTCGCGCGACGGGAGCTCGCTTGATATCCCTAGTGTACGAATCGCGGCCGCGGCGGATTTCACGCCGGTGGGTCGGCCGTTCCGGCGGGGTCCTCCGGGCCGAACCGGCGGATCAGCTGGGTCGTGACCTCGAGGAGCGGGTGGTGGGCCGACCGGTCGATCTCGATGTCGGCGAGGCTGTTCAGGTGGTGCTCCTTCGCCACCCGCTCGAGCCCGGTCTCGAACGCGGAGAACTCCTCGGGCTTGTCGCACGTGAGGATGTACGCCTGCAGTTGGGCGAGCCCCATCTCCTGGGCGGCGAGCGCCCGATGGTGGCCATCGACGAGGATCCAGAGGTCGCCCTTCTGCACCACGAGGACCGGCTCGGCGAACCCCCGCTCGAGCTCGTACCGACGTCCCTCGAGCTCGTCCTCGAACACCTTCCATTGGGTCGGGCGGAGCCGGGAGATCGGGACGAGCCCCCGGCGCGAGGAGAACGGGAGACCGTACCGCTCGGAGAGCAGATGCTTCAGCGTCTCGGACTTCGCCGGCGACGCCCGCTCGAAGTGCGAGCGGACGATGTCGAGGTTCGAGATCACCCCGGCGAGCCGGCCCGCCTCGTCGGTGATCGGGAGGTCGCGGAGGCCGAACCGGAACATGATCCGGGCGACGTCGTCGAGCGCCATGTCCGGCGTCGCGGTGTACGTCCCGGGTCGGATGATCTCCTTGAGGGGCGTCGCCCGCCGGAGCGAGTTCCGCAGGAGCTCCTTCGAGCTGACGAACCCGACGAGCTTCCCCGAGGCGTCGGTGACCGGGAGGCCGTGGTGCCGGCTGCGCGTAAGCCGGTCGATCGCGGTTCCGACGCTCGTCGCCTCATCGAGGTGCTCGACCTCGAGCACCATGTAATCGCGGACGCGGACCGTCATCGTCCGGGGGGCGCGGGGGCCTCATCCCGGAGGTACGCCGTCAGGAGATGACAGAGGAGGAGGTGGACGTCCTCGACGTGCTGCATCGAGTTCGAGGGGACGACCACGGGGATCTCCACGACCCCCTTCAGCTTCCCGCCGCCGATCCCCGTGAGCCCGATGGTCCGGAGACCGAGCCGCTTCGCCGTGTGCATCGCCTCGAGGACGTTCGGGGAGTTCCCGCTCCCGGAGATCCCGACGGCGACGTCCCCGGCCTGCGCGAGCGTGGCGAGCGGCTCGCTGAACACCTTCGCGTACTCGGCGTCGTTCGCCCACGCGGTCAGCGTCTCGACGTTGTCCACGAGGGCGACGCACTTGAACCGGCGGTGGTCGCCGCGGATCGTCGCCTTGCCGATGTCGACGACGAAGTGGGACGCCGTCGACGCGCTCCCGCCGTTGCCGAAGAAGTAGATCGTCCGGTCGGCCGACCGGGCGGTGAGCAGGACGGCGACGATCTGTTCGACCGCGTGGGCGAGATAGGGGTCGGTGAGGGCGGCGTGGGTCTCCTCGACGTACCGTCGTACGTACGCGCCGACCTCCATCGCTCCTTCCTCACCGGCCGACGAACAGGATGCGCGAGCCCTCCGGGGTGATCCGCACCGGAAGGCGGCGCATCGGCGACAGGGCGTTCGCTATTTCAGCGTGCCGTTCGGCGGGGTGCACGACGAGGAGGAACCCCCCTCCGCCGGCGCCGGTGATCTTGCCGCCCCACGCCCCGGCCGCCTTCGCGCGGGCGTAGATCCCGTCAATCTGCTCGTTCGAGATCCCGGTGGAAAGGGTCCGTTTCAACTGCCACCCCCGGTCGAGGAGCGCGCCGACGTTCGCCCAGTCGCGGGCGAGGAACGCGTCGCGGGTCTCGTCGGCGAGGGTCCGCATCGCCCCGAGCGTCTCGTGGTTCGCGCTCGTCCGCGCGTCCTGGCCCTTGAGGATCCCCTCGGCGCGGCGGGTGAGGCCCGTGTAGAAGAGCGACAGGTGCAGCGAGAACGCCTCCCGCTCCTTGGCGGCGAGCGGGATCGGCGTCGTCCGGACCGTGTCGTCGGGCCGGAACTCGAAGTGGCGGAGGCCGCCGAACGCGGCGATGTACTGGTCCTGCTTCCCCAGCGTCCCGTGGAGGTCCTCGATCTCGATCTGGCACGCCTCCTCGGCGAGCTCGGCGGGGTCCTTCAGGATCCCCCGGTGCGCGTAGAGGGCGTTGAGGAGGCCGACGGTCAGGCTCGACGACGAACCCAGGCCGGTCCCCTCGCCGGGGATGTCGGCGATCGTGTGGACCTCGAGGGAGTCGGTGACCCCCGTCCTCCGCATCGCCTCGCGGACGAGGCCGTGCTGGAGGTCCGCGAGCTTCTCGACGTTCTCGGTCCGCGAGTAGGCGATCCGGATCGACTGGTCGAACTTCTCGTTGACGAGGACGTGGACGTACCGGTCGATCGCCGCGCTCGTGACCGCGCCCCCCCCGTACTCCCGGTAGTACGTCGGCAGGTCGGTCCCGCCTCCCGCGAACGAGATGCGCAGCGGGGTCCGGGTGATGATCATCGGCCGACCGCCGGGGGGCCGGCGGGGCTCATTACGGCTTCTGGGCGACGACCGGAGGCGGGCGATTCCACGGGCTCCGCCGGCCGTAGAACCGACGCGCGACCGCGGTGAGGTCCCCGAGCGGCTGGAGGCCGGGGAGCGCGTCGGCGAACGACTCGGCCCGCCGGTCGAGGATGACGCCGATCCCCCGGTCGTTCTCCGACCGGATCATCCGGCCGAGCGCCTGGCGGATCGCCCGCTCGGCGGGGGCCTCGACCGCGTACTCCCACCCGTGGCCGACCGTCGCATCGAGGTACGCCCGGAGCGCCTCGCGCTTCGCGCTCGGTCGGGGGTAGGGGATGCCGACGACGACCACAGCCTCGAGCTCGTCGTCCGGGAAGTCGACCCCCTCGGCGATCCGACCGCCGGTGACGCCGAGCAGGACCCCGCCGCCGGGTTCCTTCTTGAACCCCTCGATCGACCGCCACAGGTCGCCCATCGGGAGGCGGCGGCTCTCGACGACGGCGTTCGGCGGGAGGGCGCCCGCGAGTCCCGCGGCAAGGACGCGGTCCAGGAGGTCGAAGCTCGGGAAGAAGACGGCCGTCTTGACCGGGAGGCTCTCGAGGACCTCGGCGAGCCGGTCGGCGATCCGGCCGACCGCCGCCGGGTCCGATTGCAGCTCCTCGTACCGCGTGGAGACGACGGTGTCGTAGAACAGCTTCCGGTTCTCGGCCGGGAAGTACGACGGCACGGTGAGGAGGCGGGTCTCCTCGCCGAGGCCGAGCGAGTCCCGGTATTCGGCGAGCGGGGCAAGGGTCCCGGACAGGTGGACGGAAAGGTGGCAGGCCCGGATCGGGTCCGCGGGGCCTCGCGCGTCGAGGGCGTACGCCTCGAGCGCGCGCCGGGGCTGTCGGGCGGCGACCTTGACGTATTCCGGAGCGGAGAGCTGCGGCCACGACAGGAGCGAGAGGCCGACGGCGTGGACCCACGAACGGGGGAGGCGGCGCTGCCGGCGGCGCTCGTCCCGCAGCGCCTCCCCCCACGAGACGAGGGCCCCGAGCCACGTGTCGAGCCGGTGCGAGGTTCCCCCGATCTCGGCGAGGAGCGCGTCCTCGAGGGCGTTCGGAGGGAGGATCGTATCGTCGTCGGGGCCGCACCGCTCGACGAGCAGGTCGATCGATTGGCTCGACGATCTCGAGGAGGCGGCTCGCGCTCGGTCCGTCGGGCAGGGCGAAATCGCCCCGCTCGGCGACCTCGGCCCGGGCCCGTCGGACCGATTCCTGCGGGAGCGAGACCGTCGAGAGCTCGCGGAGGTGGTCGGGGAGATGGTGGGCCTCGTCGACGACGAGGTCGACCCGGTCGGGGCCGACGCCGAGCCAGGCGAGGAGCGAGCGCCGGATGTGCGGGTGGAAGAAGAACGGGTACGGGGCGGTGACGATCCGCGCGCGGGCCGAGAGCTTCTTCGCGAGCTCGTACGGGCAGAGGTTCTCCTCCCGCGAGAACGCCTCGAACTCCGAAGGGGACGGGAGCTTCTGGCTGAACCGGTCGCTCAGGGTCTCCAGGTCCGACTGCAGCACGCGGGCGTAGTACGCGCACCCGTCGAGGTCGGTGAGGTCGACCGGCCCGTCGTCGGGAAGCTCTGGCGGCGGCTGGAACCCGCCGCCCCCCTCCGCGAACGAGCGCTCGGTCGCCCGCTTCCGGTCGGCGCACAGCTTTCCATGCTCCTCGGCGGTCGCCCCCTTCATCTCGGCGACCCCCTCGAGGAGGAGGCACCGGCGCTGGCGACCCTGGAGCCCGACCGCGAGGATCGGGTGGTCGAGACGGTGGGAGATCGCGCGGACCTCGGCGAGGACCTGGACCTCCTGGGCGTGGGTCCGCACGAGGTAGAGGATCCGGTGGTCGGCCGCCTCGGCGTGCTCGATCAGCGGGGCGAGTGCGGCCACGGTCTTGCCGCTCCCCGTGGGAGCGTCGACCAGAAGTGCGCCGCCGTGCCGGGTGAGCTCGGCGACCGCCGTGAGGACGCGGTCCTGCCCGGGGCGAGGACGGTACGGGAACAGCGCCGGGCTTGCGGACGCGACCTCGGTCGTTGGCGTGGCCATCTTCGACGACGGACCGGTCCGTGGGGGTTTGAAGCTGCGCCTCGACCCGAACGGTCGGAGGATGTCCGAGCCTACCCGTAGGCGTACCGAACGCCGTACGGACCGCGCGGCATTGTCCAGGTCACCGAGCCCTGGTCGCAGGCGATGTCGCACGCCCCGCACTCCACGCAGTCCTCGTACCGGAACACGAGCTTCCCCGCAATCCGTTCGTAGCACTGGGCCGGGCAGACGTTCGTGCAGAACGAGTGGGGGCAGCGCGCGCAGACCTCCGGTTTCACGGTGATGTGGGCGTGGTCGGCGGAGTCGGTCTGGTACCGGAGGGTGGCGAGGCGGCGCTTGATCTCGACGTACCCGACGGGAGCGCCGTGGTCACTCGGGCCGTCGTCGGGCGCCATGCGGGGAGAACGGCGCGGGAGACTAAGAGGGGTTCGGGGCGTTCACGCCTTCGGGACCGAAGGCAGGAGAGCGAGGTCGGCCCGAACCGCGGCCGCGCTCGCCTCGAACGCGGTCCGTTCCCCCTCGGTGAGGTTGACCTCGACGACCTTCTCGACGCCGGCTCGCCCGAGGACGACCGGAACGCCGAGACACACGTCGCGGAGGCCATACTCTCCGGCGAGGTGGGCCGTCACACCCACCAGGCGGTGTTCGTTCCGGGCGACGGCGGCGACGAGCTCGGCCTGGGCGGCCGCGGGGGCGTAGAACGCGCTTCCCATCTTCAGCAGGTTCACGATCTCCGCGCCGCCGGACTTCGTCCGTGCGACGATCGCCTCGAGCCGGTCGGCGGGGAGGAGGGTCGTCAGAGGGACCCCCGCCACGCTCGTGTGGGAGAGGACCGGGACCATCGTGTCCCCATGCGTACCGAGCACGAACCCCGTGACGTCGCGCGGGGCGACATGGAGCGCTTCCGCGACGAACCACCGGAACCGCGCGGTGTCGAGGGTGCCCGACTCCCCGAAGACGCGGGCCGCCGGGAGACCGGCGACCTGGCGGAACCAGGAGGTCATCACATCGACCGGGTTTGTCACGACGATCACCGTCGCGCTCGGCGCGTGCGCCTTGACCGCGAGGGCGTGGTCGCGGAGGATGTCCGCGTTCTTGGTCAGGAGGTCCGAGCGGCTCATCCCGGGTTTCCGGGCGAGGCCGGCGGTCTCGACCACGATGTCGGCGCCGGCCAGCGCTTCGAGCGAGGTGGACCCGGTCGAGCCGGGTGGAGAATCCGAGGATCGGGGCCGACTCTTGGATGTCGAGCGCCTTCCCCTGCGGGAGGCCGTCGACGATGTCGACCAGCACGAGCTCGTCGGCGACGTCCATCTCGGCGAGCCGCTGGGCGAGCGTTCCCCCGACGTTCCGGCTCCGAGCACCGCGATCTTGTGAACTCCCGACATCGACCGGACCTTTCCGGGCCGCCGAGCCGTGTCGGTTCTTTAGCGTTCTGCCGGCGACCGTCGAGTTCAAGAAGGGCGGGCGCTCGTCCAAGGTAACAGGGGATGAAGCTCCCCTTCGACCGCCCGGCGCGGGCTGATAGCTTCTACCTCGACGAACCGCGCCACCCCAAGGGCGGAAGCGATGGTCGAATGGGCGCTGCTGGTCGTCATCCTCGCCCTCGCCGTCCTCGCCTCCCTCGTCTCGATCCGGCTCGGGGTCTCCGTCGCGATCGTGGAGATCCTGGTCGGCGTGGTGGCCGGGAACTATCTCGGCGTCTCGGCCGGCGGCGAGACGTGGCTCCCGTTCCTCGCCGGGATCGGGAGCGTGGTGCTCACCTTCCTCGCCGGGGCCGAGATCGACCCCGTCGCCATGCGGAAGACGTGGAAGGCGTCGGCGAGCATCGGTCTCGTCTCGTTCCTCGCCCCGTTCCTCGCCGCCTGGGCGTTCACCGCGGTCGTCCTCGGATGGAGCTGGGACGCCTCGTTGCTCGCCGGGGTCGCGCTCTCCACCACCTCGGTGGCGGTCGTCTACGTCGTCCTGATCGAGACCGGCGCGAGCAAGACTCCGACCGGGAAGCTGATCCTCTCGGCGTGCTTCATCACGGACCTCGGGACGGCGCTCGCGCTCAGTCTCTTGTTCGTTCGTCCGAACGAGTACATCTTCCTCCTCCTCGCCGCGGTCGTCGCGGCCACGCTCACCGTACCCCGGCTCTTCGACTGGCTGTTCGCGAAGCTCCAGGGCCGGGCCGGCGAGCCCGAGGTGAAGCTCGTGTTCTTCCTGGTCGTGCTCCTCGGAGCGACCGCCCAGCTCGCGGGAACCCAGGCGGTCCTCCCCGCCTACATCCTCGGGCTCGCGCTCGCGAGCGTCCTCGACCGCAACCCAGCGGTCCTCCTCAAGCTCCGCTCGCTCACCCTCGCGTTCCTCACGCCGTTCTTCTTCATCAGCGCCGGTCTCAACATCTCCATCGCGGCCCTCGTGGCGGGCGCCGGGCTCGTCCTCGTCCTCTTCGGGGTCAAGGTCGGGGCGAAGCTCGCCGGACTCCTGCCGACCGTGCGTCGGTTCGTCGGGCACGACGCGACGTACATCGCGCTTCTGATGAGCACCGGGCTCACGTTCGGCACGATCGCCTCGCTGTACGGCCTCAACGCGGGGATCATCGACCGGTTCCAGTTCTCCGTCCTCCTGAGCGTGGTGATCGGGACCGCGATCGTGCCGACCCTGATCGCCCAGACGTGGTTCCAGCCCACGCCGGAGCCGGTGGCGCCGTGACGGCCGCGAGCGGAGCGACCCGCGTCCGGTCCATCCTCGTGCCGGTCGACGGCTCGGAGAGCAGCCGCCGCGCCGTTCGGCTTGCCGCGGAGATAGCCCGCGCGCTTCCCGCCGAGCTCACGCTCCTCCACGTCGTACCGGTCACGGAGTTCCCGGCGCTGATCGCGGAGGCCGAGGCGACCCGGGGCGAGGCGGAGGCCCAGGTCCTCCTCGCCGAGTCCGCCCGGCTCGCCGGCGAGCACGGGGTCGCGCCGACCGTAGTGCTCCGTCGGGGCCACGTGGCGAACCAGATCCTCCGCTGCGCCACCGAGCGGTCGCCGGACCTGATCGTGATGGGAACCCGGGGCCTGCGGGGCGCGAAGGGGATCCTGCTCGGGAGCGTTTCCCAGGCCGTCTCCCGCCGCGCCAAGTCCGAGGTCGTGCTCGTCCGCTAGGTCGGACACCACCGCCCGGGCACGCCGTCCCTCCAGCGAAACCTTCATTGACGGGGTGGCTGCTCCGCCGAGCGGGCCGATGGACGTCGATACGGTCCTCCAGAGCGTCCAGGAACGCGACAAGTGGCGGAGCCGCCTCACGCTCCTCCAGGAGTCGCTCCGGGAGGTCCGGACCCGCGAGGACCGGTTGCAGACGCGGCTGCGACGGATCAAGCGGGAGCTCGCGCAGCTCGCCAAGGTCTCCGATGCGATCCTCGACGAGAGTCGTCGCCAGTTTTCCGGAGGTGCAGGCCGTGCCCGCTCGGCGGCGGACCCCCAGCTCGCTCCACGATAGGCTCGAGTCGCTCTTGACCGCCCGCGCCGACGCGGAGGCGGAGGTGGCTCGCTTGCACCGGGAGGCGGAGTACCTCGTCGGCCAGGTTCGGCAGGCCCAGGAGCAGGTGCGCCACTACGAGGGTCTCCTCGTGGAGCTCCGCCGGGACTGGGGCGGTCCACCCCACCTCACCGAGATCGTCCGGCGGCTCGGCTAGCGGGGAACGACCCCGTGCGCATCGTGGTCTTCGGCGCCGGGGCCGTCGGGAGCCGGTTCGCCGCCGCCCTCACGCTGGCCGGGGAGTCGGTCCTCGCGATCGGTCGGCCGGCCCATGTCGCGGCGATCGCCGCGAACGGCCTCACGGTCGAGGGGGAACCGGGTCTCCCGGTCCGGGTCGAGGCCGCGACGGAGCTCCCGCCGGGGCGCCGGCGGACGTCGTCCTCCTGACCGTGAAGAGCCGCGACGTGGAGAGCGCGGCGTACGCGATCGCGCGGGCGTTCTCGACGCCGGTCCCGGTCGTCGCGCTCTCGAACGGGCTTGGCATCGAGCGGCTGGTTCGGAACGGGCTCGCCGCGGGCGGGTGGTCGTCCCCGGAAGCGTGGACGATCCGCGGCGTGCACACGGTCCCGGCCCGCCTGGCCGGTCCCGGCCGGGTGCACCCGACCGGCACGGGGGAGATGGTCCTCGGCCGGAATCCGTCGCTCGCCGCCTGGTCCGAGCGACTCGGCGAAGTGTTCGAGCGGGCCGGCATCCCGGTCCGCCTCGCGGACGACATCGACCGGGAGGTCTGGCGGAAGGTCCTCGTCAACGCCGCGATCAACCCGGTCACGGGGGACCACGGGATCCCGAACGGCCGTCTGGTCGAGGAGCCGTGGCGGGGCCAGGCGCTCGCCCTCCTTGGCGAGGCGCTCCAGGCGGCGGCCGCGGAGGGGTACGAGTTCGACCGGGCCGAGGCCGAGCGGGCGGTCTTCGGCGTCGCCCGGGCGACGGCCCAGAACCGGTCGAGCATGCTCGAGGACCTCGACCGCGGGCGTCCGACCGAGATCGAGGCGATCTCGGGCGCCGTCGCCGCGGCAGGCCGCCGGCACGGGATCCCGATGCCCGCGACCGAGCGGGCCATGGCCCGGATCCGGACGCGGGAAGCCGAACGTCGCGACCGGCGCTGACCCCCGTCGCAACGGCTTTCCCCCTCGGGCCCTCGCGGGGGCGGCATGGCCGAGAAGCGGAGCTTCACCGAGGCGTCGGTGAAGGGCCGTCGGGTCCTCCTGAGGGTCGACTTCAACGTCCCCCAGCGACCCGACGGGTCGGTCGCGGACGACCGGCGGATCGTCGAGGCGCTCCCCACGCTGAAGCATCTCGAGGCCGCCGGCGCGAAGACCGTCCTCCTGTCCCACCTGGGCCGTCCCGACGGCGTTCGGGACCCGCGGTTCACGCTCCGGCCGGTCGTCCATCGGCTCTCCGCCCTGCTCGGCCAGCCGGTCCCGCTCGCCGACGACATCGTCGGCATCCACGCGATCGAGGGGGTGACCCGGCTCCAGAACGGCGGGTTCCTGATGCTGGAGAACCTGCGGTTCCATCCGGGCGAGGAGGCGAACGACCCGGCGTTCGCGGCCCAGCTCGCCCGCCTCGGCGATGTGTTCGTCGAGGAGGCGTTCGGGACCCTCCACCGCGCCCACGCCTCGACCGTCGGGGTCCCGCACCGGTTGCCCTCGTACGCCGGGTTCCTCGTCCAGAAGGAGGTCCGGGCACTCTCGCCGCTCGTCCGGGGGGCGGAGCGCCCGTACGTCGCCCTCCTGGGCGGCGCGAAGGTCTCCGACAAGCTCCCGCTCCTCGCGAGCTTCCTCGGTCGCGTGGACACGATCCTGCTCGGGGGCGCCCTCGCCTTCCCGTTCCTCGCCGCCGACGGCGCCACGCTCGGCGCGACCCGGGTCGAGTCCGGGCTGGGCGACGCGGTCGCCGAGTTCCGCGCCGCGGCCCGGACCACGGGCACCGCGCTCGTGCTTCCCACCGACCTCGTCTTCGAGCGGACCGAGGGGGCCGACGCCGAGGTCGGTCCGGCGACCGCCCTTCCCGAGACCGCCCGCGCGTTCGACATCGGCCCGGCGACCCGGGCGGCGTTCCTCGACGTCCTCCGGGGGTCGAAGACCGTCTTCTGGAACGGACCGCTCGGGCTCGCGGAGGACCCCCGGTTCGCCGCCGGGACCCGCGAGGTCCTCGCCGGCCTCGCCGACGTCGCGGGGTTCCACGTCTCTGCGGGCGGCGACTCGGCCCGGGTCGCCGAGACCCTCGGGGTCGCGCGAGCGTTTCAGTACATCAGTACGGGCGGGGGCGCGGCGCTCGAGTTCGTGCAGGGCGCCGAGCTGCCGGGGCTCGCCGTGCTCCCCGACGCCTGACGGGCGGCCGTCCCCCGCCGAGCGGGGGCGGCGGGGCCTCGGCATCGATCGTCTCCGCGAGGTAGGCGAGGTACGGCGGGTGGACCCTCGGGACGTCGATCTCGACGACCTCGGGGACGTCGTACGGGTGGAGTTCGCCGAGCCGTCGGAACAGCGCCCCCACCCGCTTCGGGACGGTCTTGAAGACCACGAGGACCTCGTCGTCGGACCGGAGCTGCCCCTTCCACCAGTACCGCGACCGGACCGCGGTCGACTGCGCACAGGCGGCGAGCCGCGCGGCGAGGACCGTCGCGATCGCGCGGTCGGCCGCGGCCGTCGAGGGGAAGGTCGTGAGGACGAGTCGCATCGGGCCGGTCGCGTCGACCGGGTCGAGCGGGTACGGGGTCACGCGGCCCCGGCCCCCTCGGGGCGGCCGCCCAGGAAGTCGAGGGTCGCGACGCCGAGGGTCCGAAGGTCGACCACGGCCGCGTGGGCCGGGACCGGCGTGATGTTCCGCATCCGCTGGTACTCGGTCTCGGCCTGCCAGGTCGATGCGTTGAGGAGGAGCGTCCCGTTGTACTGGTCGACGCCGAACGTGTGGGCGTGGCCGGTGACGAAGATATCCGGCGCCGGGTCGAGGATGAGGCCGTCGCGGGCGAGCGGCGCGAGGGGCGTGCGGCCCCCGTAGATCGGCGCGAGGTGCCGCATGGCGAGCATCCGCTTCATCACGTCGGTGGGCCGGGCGTAGCTCATTCCGGGGAGCGCCGGGATCAGGTCGTCGAAGCTGCGGCCGTGGTAGGCCGAGACCACGACCCCGTCGAGGGCCACGGTCGACGGGTTCCCGAGGCACGTCGCGTTCGGGGGCAGGAGCCCCGCGACCTCGGGGGTGAGCGAAGGCTGGGGCTCGGCCGGGCAGACGGCGTCGTGATTGCCGGGGATGAGGATGAGCCGGAGCCGCTCGGGGAGGTCGCGGAGCCGGCGCCCGAGCTCTTCGTACTGCTGGAAGACGTCGTGAAGCGCGAGGTCCTTCTCCTGGTTCGGGTAGATCCCGATCCCGTCGACCAGGTCCCCGGCGACGACGACGTACTCGATCTCCGCCGCGAGTTCCGGGACGGCGCCGCGGCCGTGGAGGAACTCGGCGAGCTCCGACCACGGGCCGCTGAGGAACGATCGGCTGCCGATGTGGAGGTCGGAGAGGAACAGCACCCGACCGGGGACCGTCGCCCGGTGCTCGACGCGACCCCGAGAACTTTCCGGGCGCTCGACCCCGACGACCCGGGGCGCCCGCTGCCGGTCGGACCCGACGGCGAGCTGGAGGCCGACGACCTCGTCGGGGAGGAACGTCGTCTTGGACGCGGGGCTGTCCTTCGGGACGAAGCATTCCAGCATGCCCGAGTCGTCCTCCACCCGGACGATGATGTGGTGCTTCTCCGGGGTGGTCCGGACGTCGCGGACCATCCCGATCACCGACGCGGTCCCCGGCCGCTCGGACGCCTCGGCGACCGGGACGAGGTTCGGAAGGGTCGCCCGGCCCTTCAGGTGACGGGCGAGCGCCTTGAACCGCGCGGCGAACAGCGCCGCGTACGCGGCGAGCGGCTCATCGGTCGTCGGCGGGGCGGAGAACCCCTGGGAGACGACCGAGAACGAGCGCTCCCCGACGGGGGCGACCGGGGCGCCATCGACCGCGGACGTCGCGACGGACGTCGGAGGGACGCTCGCCCGCGGCCGTTCTCCGGCCGTCGCGACCTCGGTGACGGCGACGATCCGCTGGACCATCGCGAGCGTGACGAACGATTCGTCCGGCCCGACCTCCTCGATCACCTTCTGGGAGATCGCGAGGGGCCACGGTTGGGAAACGAGGAGCCGGAGCGCGTCGGCCGCGACGAGCTTGCGGCGCGACTCGAAGTACGCGACGAGCTGGTCCCGGACCGTCACGGGCGCCGGGGACGTCGATGCCGGGGCCGACCCTACCGACGACATCGCCGCCGTTCTCGTCGGAGCGAGGGGGACCCGGCAGATGAACCCGATGGTCGGGGCCGGAGGGGTCCGGCCCCGGAGCGTCGTTCCGGAACGTCAGTCCCGGTACGATTCCTTCGCGTAGGTCACGCCCTTCGGGAACCGCTCCTTCAGGTGCGCGATCAACGACTCCGAGCTCCGCTCGAGGTGGGCGGTGTACCAGCGGACCACGAGGTCGCGGAGCGCCGCGTGGAGCTCGCGGAGGTTGACCGACTCCTCGCGGGTGTCGTAGAGGACCGCCTGGTTCATCATCCGCATCCAGCCGGTGTACTTGTGGTACGATTCGCCCTCGCACCACTCGTAGATTCCCCGGAGATGGGACGCCCCCTCGGGGGTCCGGTAGTACCAGAAGCGGAGGGTGAACCCGACCCAGCCGGGGGTCCGGTCGTGGAGCTCGATCGTCTTGACCGCCCCGAAGTCGAAGCTGTCGCGGAACGCCCACTTCTCCGGATACTCGACGAATGTCGCGAACAGCGTCTGCGACGGTTCGATCGTCAGATGGACCGAGATCTGCTCGAACTGGTTGTGGACCTCCCAAAGGTCCTGGAGCAATCGCTTGTTGAGCTCGCCCCGGTGGACGAGGTCCTCGCCGCCCTTCTGCCCGGCGGATTTCTGCGACCGGGACAGCTCCTCACGCAGGGACACGACGAAGTTGTCGTCCGCGAGCGGCGCGGGCTGGACTTCGTCGGGGTTCGCCGGCGGCGCGGGGGGTGCGGCCTTACGCTTTGGCATGCAATTGGCTCCGAGGGCCGCCTAACCGGGTCGCGTATTAGGTTTTTATCTTGGACTTCGAGGGTGGCGGAGCGTCCGCGGCGTCGACCGGTCCGGAACTCCGTCCGCCGTACGGAGCGGCCACCGACGAAGACGCTTTGAGGCGCGCGCCGTTTCGCCCTCGCTCGACGATGGCGCACCGCCAACCCGAGCGGACGCCGTTGGCCCGGGGACAGCAGTGAACGTGGGGCCGCCTTGGATTCGCCGACGGACCGGTCGGCCGGTGGCCATGTTCTTCGCCGCGGCGGTCGCCGCGATGTTCGTGTTGGTCGGGCTGGTGTCCGCGCCCGGGGGTTCCTCGCCCTCGATGGATCGGACCGGGGTTCCGTCCGTCGCAACGTCCGGGGTTCGGGCCGCCGCCTCGCCGGCCACGCGAGAGGCGGCGAGTACCAACAATACCACCAGCGCCCCGGGCGACTGGTCTTGGACCGAGTGGAGCAGCGGGGTCGGACCGTCGCCACGCTACGAACCGATGATGGCCGACGACCCGGCCGAGGACGGGGTCCTCCTGTGGGGAGGCACGAGTCTCCCCGGGCAGGCGATCCTGAACGACACGTGGCTCTACCGGAGCGGGATCTGGACCGAGCTCTGCAGCGGGACGGCGGCGGCGCCTCGCTGCGCCACATCCCCCTCGCCGAGGGTCGCCGCCCAGCTCGCGTACGACCCGGCGCGCGGAGGAGTCGTCTTGTTCGGAGGCGCGAAGAGCTTCGTCGACGTCAACGACACCTGGCTCTTCGTGAACGGTTCCTGGCAGAACCTGACCGCCTCGGTCGGCGTCGCCCCACCGGTGGGGGACAGCCTTCCCGTCGCGGCCGACCCACAGGGCGGTGTCCTCCTCGTCGTGACGAAGGAGAGCACCGCGGAAACGTGGGAGCTCGGCCCGTCCGGATGGTCCCAGGTCGTCGGGGCCGGAACACCGTGGGTCCCCGACCTGCAGCCGATGTGGCTCGACCAGAACCTCGGCGCCGACGTCCTCTGGGACCAGGGGTCGGGTACGTGGGAGTTCGTCAACGGAGCCTGGAGTTCGATTCCCACCGCCGTGGAGCCCCCGACGTCAGGGGGGCTCCCGGAGGGCGGCGGGTACGACTCGGCGTTCGGCTACGGATTCGTCTATGCGCCCCAGAGCACGGGCCGGACCACATGGACGTTCGCGGACGGAGATTGGCAGAACGTCAGCGCGAACGTCTCCGTCGGGCCCTCGACCCTGAACCCGCTCGGGGTCACGTTCGACACCTCGGACGGGTACGCCCTCGCGTTCACCGATATCGGTTCGCAGCAGCGGGACGTGCAGACGTGGATCCTCCACGACCCGTTCACGATCCGGCTGAACGACTCGATCGGGATCCGGGACGTCGGTCAGCCCGCCACGCTCCGGATCACCACCTCCGGCGGGATCTCCCCGTACGGCGTCTCCGTCCTTCGGGTTCCTCCGGGATGCGGTCCGGCGAGCAGCACCTCGAACGTGAGCGTCATCGAGTGCGTGATGTCGCGGACCGGCACGTACGACCTTACCGTCCTCGCCCACGATGAGCGGGACCTGTACCTGACGGCGAGCCTTCCGGTCGAGGTGGACTCCCCGCTCGGGGCGTCGGCGTTCGCGACCCCGAACCCGGTCACGACGGGCGTTCCGGTGACGTTCTTCACCAACATCACGGGCGGCGCGGCCCCGTACTCGGTCGACTGGCGGGTCCCCGGGGCCGGGGCCCACACCTCCCCCACCTTCGAGACGACGTTCGCGACCGCGGGGCCGCTCTGGGTGAACCTGACGGTGACCGATACGGCGGAGGCGTCCTGGAACGCGTCGTTCCCGCTCACCGTCCTCCCCGCGATGGGGGTGACGGCGTCGGCCAACCGGTCGGCGACCGACGCGGGATTCCCGGTCCAGTTCTCCTCGATCGTCGGTGGCGGGGTACCCCCCGATGCGGCGACGTGGCAGTTCGGCGACGGGTCCGGTGCGGCCGGAACGGACGCCACCCACGCCTACGCCGCCGCGGGGGCGTTCACGGCGACGGTGACCGCCCTCGATGCGCTCGGTTCCGTGGCGTCCGCGTCGGTCTCGATCCTCGTGCATGGGGCCCTCGGCGTCCACCCGGCCGGCCCGACCACGTCCGTGCCGGTGGTCGGAACTCCGGTGGTCCTCTCGGCCGGGATCTGGGGCGGCACCCCCCCGTTCGTGGTGCGCTGGAACCTCGGGAATGGGGCCACCTCGAACCTCACGGACCCCTCGGTCGCGTTCGGGACCCCCGGGAACGCCACGGTCTCGGTCACCGTCTCCGATGCCGTCGGCGCGACCGCGGCGGGGAAGCTCGTCCTGGAGGTCGAGACGCCCTCCAACGCGACCGGGTCGGGCGGGTCCCCCGGTCCGGACGTCCCCGGGATGGTCGCCTCGCTCGGGATCGTCGTCGGGGGCGCCGTGCTGGCGGCCGTCGTCTGGGTCGTCCGGCGGGGCCGATTGGCCAGCGCTTAAATACCCCCCTCCCCTCTCCACGGTTGGAAGGACTCCCGGAGACGTTCGGAGGCAACTCCTCGCGTCGCCGCGCCTCACGGACTGACGACTCATGCTCCACCCCCGACTCTGTCGTACGCTCCGCGCATCCGCGAGCGACCGCTAGGTTTCGCCCCCGCCCGTCCTCCGAAGAGTCCCACGCCGCCCGCGGGCGACGTGGAATCCACCCGCACAGCGGAGGAAAGAACCGAACATGACCAACGACCCCAGCGCCGCCAAGTACCAGATCAAGGCCCGAATTTCCGCCGAAGGCGTCATCGACAAGCCCGACGTCGTCGGCGCCGTCTTCGGCCAGACCGAGGGGCTCCTCGGAGACGAGCTCGACCTCCGGGACCTCCAGAAGTCCGGTCGGATCGGCCGGATCGAGGTCGAGATCGACTCCCGGAAGGGGAAGAGCGAGGGCGAGATCACGATCCCGTCGTCGCTCGACCAGGTCGAGACCGCGATCCTCGCCTCCGGCCTTGAGACCGTCGACCGGATCGGCCCGTGCCGCGCCAAGATCGAGGTAATCTCGGTCGAGGACATCCGGATCTCCAAGCGCCAGAAGGTCGTCGAACGGGCGAAGGAGATCCTCCAGAAGCTCCAGGAAGGGTCGAAGGGGGTCGGCGTCGACCTCACCGAGTCGGTCCGGAAATCGTTCCAGGTCGACGAGATCACGACCTACGGGCCGGAACACCTGCCCGCCGGGCCGAACATCGACCAGGCGGAGGCGCTCATCGTCGTCGAGGGCCGGAGCGACATCCTCAACCTCTTGCGGTGCGGGATCAAGAACTGCATCGCGGTCGAGGGGACGAGCGTCCCCCAGACGGTGAAGGACCTCTCCCGCGGCAAGACCGTGACGGTGTTCACCGACGGCGACCGTGCCGGCGAGCTGATCCTGCGCGAGATGCTCCAGACGATGGACATCGACTTCGTCGCCCGCGCCCCGCGCGGCAGCGAGGTCGAGGAACTGACGCAGAAGCAGCTCGTCAAGTGCCTGCGGAACAAGATCCCGATCAACCAGTTCTTGGAGATGAGCGGGTTCGAGTCGACCGGCGCCACGCGCCAGCCGATGGAGGACCGGGGCGATGGTGGCCCCCCCATGCGGAACGACCGGGGCGACGGCGGCCCCCCGATGCGGAACGACCGGCGCGACGAGCGCCGCGACGACCGTCGGGACGACCGACCGCCCCGCCGCGAGCCGGACGGGGACCGGATGCCGCCGCCTCCCCCGCCCCGCGACATGGAACGGCGCCCTCCCCCGCCGCCCCCGCCCCCGGCCGCCCCCTCTCGCCGGAGCTCCAGAAGTACTTCGGAATCCTCGGGACGCTGGAGAACTCCTCGAAGAGCGTGTTCCTCGGACCGGACGACGCCGTCGTCATCGAGGTCCCGGTCAAGGAGATGATCGATGCGCTCGCGACCCTCGGCCAGCCGGCCAAGACCCTCGTCTTCGACGGGGTCGTCAGCCAGCGGCTCCTCGACGTCGCCCACGAGAAAGGGATCGCCCTCGTCATCGCGAACCGGATCGGCGCCGTCGGCAAGATCCCGGAGAACGTCCGGGTGGTGACGCGGATGGACACCGCGCCCCCGCCGGGCCCCCACTAGAACCCGTTCGGGGGCCGGCACCGCCGGCCCCCGCGCCTCTTTATCTCTCCACGCCCGCTCATTCTCTCGGGCCCGTGAGCGAATCGTCCCCCCGGTGGGCGCCGAACCGGCCCGCCGCAAGTTCACCAGTCTCGACGAGATCCAATCGAGCGACGACATCCCCATCCCGTCCGACCCGCTCGGCCGGGTGATCGGCCAGGAGAAGGCGGTCGAGCTCGCCCGGATCGCGGCCTACCAGCACCGGCACCTCCTCCTCGTCGGCCCCCCCGGGGTCGGGAAGTCGATGACCGCGCAGGCGCTCGCGCTCCACCTTGAGCGACCCCGGACCGAGATCCGGATCGTCCACAACCCGGAGAACCCCGAGCGGCCCAGCGTCGAGGTCGCCGGCCGCGAGGAGGTCTACCGGGAGCGGGAGGCCCAGCGGACGATCGAGGGGGAGCTTATCTCCCCGACCGAGGCGCCGGCCTCCGTCGCCGAGCGGCTCGGGTACCGGTGCCCCCGGTGCAGTTTCTACTCCCTCCCGACCGAGCGATACTGCCCGAGCTGCGGGAACGTCAAGCAGGTCGTCCCAGGGATCGCGCCGGGGAGCGGCAACCCGTTCCGGGACCTCGTGGGGGGAATCCTCGAGCTCACCGTCAGCCCCGGCGGGAACCCGATGGAATCGGTCCGGACGACCCGGCTGCGGAACGGCGTGGAAGAGGTCGTCGCCTACGAGCGGGCCGGCGACAAGATCACGGTCCTCGACCAGCGGGCGCTCGAACGCCGGCGGACCCTCCAGAAGGAAAGCCCGCGGAAGGTCCTCGTCAAGCTCGACCGGAACCCGTTCGTGATGGCGACCGGGGCGAGCGAGACCGAGCTCCTCGGCGACGTCCGGCACGACCCCTACGGCGGCCACCCCCAGCTCGGGACGCAGCCGTACGAGCGGACGGTCCCGGGCGCGATCCACGAGGCGCACGAGGGGGTCCTGTTCATCGACGAGCTCCCGCACCTCGGCTCGATCCAGCGCCACATCCTGACCGCGATGCAGGAGAAGCGGTTCCCGATCACCGGCCGCAACCCCCAGTCCGGCGGAGCCGCGGTCCGGGTCGACAACGTCCCGTGCGACTTCATCCTCGTCGCGGCGTCGAACATCCAGGACATCCACGGGATCCTCTCCCCGCTCCGCTCCCGGATCGCGGGGGGCGGGTACGAGGTCCTCCTCGAGACGACGATGCCCGACACCGAGGCGAACCGCCTGCGGCTCGCCCAATTCACCGCGCAGGAGATCGCCACCGACGGCCGGCTCCGACCGGCGACCCGGGACGCGATCGTCGAGCTGATCCGGGAGGCGCACCGGAGGGCCGAGGCGTTGGACGGGGTCCGGAACGCGCTCACGCTGCGCCTCCGCGAGCTCGGCGGACTCATCCGGACGGCGGGCGACCTCGCCACCGTGGCGGGAAGCCAGTACCTCGAGGCGGCCCACGTTCGGGAGGCGCTCCAGCGGGCCCGCTCGATCGAGGAGCAGATCCGGTCCGCGTACGGCTCGCTCCAGGGCGGAATCCGCCAGGACGTGACCGAAGCCCAGCGGCAGAGCATGGGATACTACCACTGGAACGAGCACCCGGACCCCGGGGGATTCCCCGGCGGGTACGGCTGACCGGCCGCCGCCCGGGCAGGCCGGCGCTAGCGGCCGCGGTGGGAAGGGATAAGAACCGGACTCTGGTGGCCGCCCGAGCGGGCGCGTAGTCTAGTGGTTATGACGTCACCCTGACACGGTGAAGACCGCCAGTTCGAATCTGGCCGCGCCCACCTCACTTGCGGGGTAGTACCGTAGGCCCTCGAAATGACACCCTCACCTGTCGGAATTCGGCCGACCCCACTGGGCGGGGGGGAGTGCCGATTCGCGTTTTTTTGCACCCCCCTATTTAAGGGGCCGCAACGAGGGGTCTGCTTCCACCCAGAGGAGCGTTCTCGAAGTCTAGGAATCCTTCGATTCGAGCACCAGACCGCCCGTTTCCTAGCCTTAGTAAATCCGATCGAGCTCCGCCTTCATGAGAGTCTCTAGGTGAGATAGCGTCTCATCATCGGCAAGGGAGCTGGGCTGCGGCTCAAGCGGGAGGTGTATGGCACGGCTTCATGCGTTATCGCTTAACCCCACCACTCTGCCCTGAATCTCTCTCGTCCGGCGTTCGGATCTAGCGCTCTTGCCATCAGCGTCCGTGCCAGCTCGAGCATGGGCTCGGGGTCGACGTGCTTTCGCTTCACCCGCTCCATCAGTAGTTCCAGGATCTTTCCCGACTGCTCTCGGAAGGCGATCCCCCACCGCATCGGCGGATACCGAACCCTCACCTCCTCGGGGAGCCGTGAGCGGATCTCGCTGTGCAGTCTCCGGCTGACCACCAACGTCAGTAGCGAGGCCCAGATCAGCGCTTCCGCCACCGAACGGTTGGTCGTGTTCACCCGGTCGAGCGCGTACTGGCTCTTCAACTCCTTGAACACCAGCTCGATCTCCCAGCGACACCCGTAGAGCTCCGCCACCTCCTCGGCGCTCAGTACCTCCGGGCCGAGGTTCGTGAGGTAGGTGTGGTACTTCCGGGTCTCCTCGTTCCACACCGCCACCAATCGGGCGGCGAGGGCGTCTCCTCGACGGTGGCCGCCGATACGCCCGCCGGGAGAAGGCGATCTCCACCTCGACATCCATCACCTCGCGATGCAACCGGGGTCGGACCTCCTTCCACGACTTCCCTCGAGATCGATGGCTCTACCCCGGTGGACCCGAAGGGAGCGGACAATGATCGGGTCGACCGGGCTCTGCAGTCGGGTGAGGTAGAACCCTCCGTTCTCGGCGATGCGGGCGAAGGCTTGGTGCTTGTAGAAACCGAGGTCGAACAGGAGGATCGAACCCTTCACCCAAGGTCCGGGCTTCAGCGTGTCGCGCTCGCTGACGCTCTCCGGCATCAGCTCCACGCGCTTGGGTCCATTCGCCCGCACACTGACGAGGGTGGCGATCTTGGCGCCCGCCGTGGGCTGAGTCGACCTCGTGGCGGGGAAGTGGGTCATCAGCGAGGCGGAGAGCCGCACGATCGTGGAGTCCTGGATCAGCACATCCTCGAAGGCGGCGAGCTTCGGGCTGAGGCGGTTCCCGGGGGCGCTCTTCAGCTGAGAGAGGCCATGGGCCACACAGAGCTGGAGAACTCCACCAACTCCGGAGTGAATCGGTCGTAGAAGCTCGCGTAGCTGTGGATCGGCTTGGCGGCCCGCTGATTGTAGACATGGCGAAGCTGATCGAGGGAGCGCTGGAGGTAGACGCCGGCCTCAAGGGTGACGGCCCAGAAGAACGCTACCGGATCGATCTTCCGATAGCGGCGAATGAACCCGCTCTCCTCAGCGAGGCGGGTGAGCACCTTGGAGGGGTAGAGCTCGAGGAGGGTGTCCTGGAGAAGGGTCGGCGGAAGGGCGCCTCGGCGGCCTCGAGCGATCGCGGGCACCCGGAGAGTTCAGGGCGCGAGGTATGAATCAACCGGCCTCTACCCGAAGGAGGCCATGTCCCGGAAAGACCCCAGGCTCGAGCGGCTGATCGACTCCATCGCGGAGCAGGACTGTGACACCGAAGAGGATGTGGCCATGGGCCTCTGCTACGCCATCCAAGAGCACGTTCGATTCCCCATCCCCGGAAGAGTGGTGGGGGAGGAGGTCTCGGTGCTAGATGTCGAAGAGAGCGATGGGCTCGAGGTCATGGCGATCTGCGAGAGGAACGGGCGCAAGTACCGAGTGACGGCTCCAGGACATCGTACTCAGCAAGAGGCCGGTCGGGGCGCAATGGATCGAGGCGTACCGTCAGTTCCGCGGGAGGGAAGGGAGCTCACCGACCGAGCTTATCCGATAACGCATGGAGGATTCTCGCACTGCCGCTATCGTGGGCGACTGAGCACGAGTTTGATAAGGGGAGTTTCGCGAGGTTGAAGAAGAGGCTGCGGAGCGGGGGTCCGACTCGAGGTTACTCCAAGGGGCTTCTGAAGAGAATCGAAGAGGCTCTCGACGACCTCTGACGATTTCTTGAAATCGCCTCTTCGTAGGCACGTCCACCACTGAAAAGGGCCCTTTCTACCGCGCGGCATGCGGGCCACGACTCCACTCAGACGGGATCTGGTCTCCGGTATAGACTTGCAAGAACCTGCTGTTTAGCTTCGAACCGCCGAATCAATTCGGCAGTTCCAAGACGGAGATAATGCGATCCGTCGGAGTCCTTGGATGTCTCAAAGACCCCTACGTCAGTTGATGGTTCGTCGCGCACGGCTCTGACGAGCCTCGCCAGCAGATAGTCGGAATGCGAAGTGAACAAGATCTGATGGCCCCGTTCTCTCGCAACCTCGAGGAAGAAATCGAACGCGTCGGCCTGAGCGCCAGGATGGAGCGAAATCTCGGGCTCCTCAATGAGTAGGACGCCGTCCCGGAAGCTGTAGGCTTCGAGGACCAAGGGCGCAAAAGTTACGCCGCCAAATCCGCCATCAGCAAGCAGGGAGTCGTAGCCTGTAGTCTGGTCGATAAATGCGGCGGATACCTGTCCGTCCGCTCCCCCGACAAGTCGGTCGGAAAGCCTCCCAAGACCCACCTTCTGCATCCAGTAGTCCACACGGTCAACCTCGTTGGGGACGCCCGTCAGCAAGCGCTCTCGATTCTTCTCGTGGTAGAACCAATGGATGAACGGGTGGATTGCTTCAGGGCTCACGGCAAGGTCGACGAAGGGATACTCCTTGACCGAAGACCAGCGTGCCATGGTTCGGCGCGCGGGCGGAAAGTACCCGTATCAGCTTGACATCGGCCGCTGGCTTCGTAGGTGTAGGGGCTCCGCCGACCTCATCGAGTCGGGGGAAATGCATCCCTCCGGCATCCCCAGCCTCAAACTCAAACCTGACATCGAGGGGTTGATCGGTCTGTCCCTTCCAAGCTATCTGTTGCCAACTGCCGAGAGAGAGTCCTCGCGAGTTAAATTCGGGCGGTGGGTCGATGCCTATCCTTGGGCTGAGGAGCCAGTTTCGAGTGGAAGCGACAGCTTGGAGCAATGCGGATTTCCCGCTCCCATTGGGTCCCCAGAAACCTGCGACCCTAGGCAGTGAGTCGATTGAAGCACTCTTGATCGACCGGAACCCGCTGACGGCAATCCGCGTTATTCTCATTGCTTCACCCTTGGAACAGCACTGACGAGGCAATCGACAATCGGGCCTTCACCACGTCTGCATTAGAAGTGCGTGCCCTGACGCTCCGAACATAATCCGGACTGAGGACCAAATCCGCAAACTTTTCCCGGGTGCGCTTGACCGAAGCGGTCGGGTTACGGGCAAAGGCGACCATGACGGAGTCGCAGACCGCAGCGTTCAGCCCCGACCAGACATGGAATGGTCTCGGGCCTAATCCTTCGAGGATGCGTTGACAAGTCGTCGCAAAGAGTTCCGATCTGACTTTCAGCTCCTTTCGATTCGCGAACCTGTTACGCTTCATGAAACGCGACATGAAATCCTTCATTGGCTGAGCATAGGTCTCGGCGCGTTCCAGCAAAGCCATGAATCGGAGGATGAGTTCGGCGTCACGGAGTCGCGAGTCTAGATGGGGTTTGCCGACGATAACGCGCCACTGGGGGAGGTTGTTCAAATCCATCAACATATCGTTGAATGGACCCGAGTAAACGCAATTTCGCACCTCTTGATTCTTCAGCGACGTCCCCCCGGTGTTTAGTCTTTCGAAGATGTGGTAAATGCTCGTGTCGTCATTTGGGTCCAGCTGGGCGATGAGTACAGAGTGGAGTGTCGAGTTTCGCAGTCGCCGTTGATCCTGTTCCGAAAGCTCGGTGAAAGACTTCTCCGCCCAGCGGCTCTTGCTTCCCAGACCCTGGAGTTGGAAATTTCTTAGGTAGCCCGGCTCGCCTTCGGCCTTGAACGCCCCATCGAAGAAGTACGAGATGCTTCGCAATCGCTGGTGCCCGTCGACAACCAGATGCTTCTGGGTGTCCTGCTCGGTGTAGAGGAACACCGGGGGGACCGGGAGCCCTGCTAGGAAGGACTCTATGAGTTTGCTTGCCTGCCCCGCGCTCCATACGTAGCCTCGCTGGAACTTGGGGATGAGAATCTCGCCTGATCGCCACTTGTCGTGCAGGACCTGCAGAGAGAAGTCTACTCCTGATACTGCGATTTGATACTCGGGAGGGCTGCTGACGTAGTCTTCCTCCTCGCTCTCGATGGGCTCGACTTCGATGTCGACCTCGGAGGCCGAAGTGCGAACGCCGTTAGGCTCAGCCACGTTCAGTCCCATCCCGTGGGCCGAATTAAGGCTCCCCGGGCCGAATCCTCCCCGGGAGGGTGCCGGATGGACGAGCTCGACCGAGCAAAGGGGTGTCATTTCGCAGGCCTATGGTACTACCCCCCCACCTCACTTGCCGGGGAACCCCCGGGGCCTCGGCCCGATGCCAACCGCGATTCCGTTCCTGCGAGCGGACCCCCACGGTGAGACGCCGGTACTCCGTTGCCTCCCCGGTGAGCTCCGCTTGCCGCCGAGGTTTCGGGCATGCTGTCGCCGGGAACTCCGCAGGCCGTAGAAGGTGCTCCCGGTCCGGAACCGGGTCTCGCCCGCCACGACTCAGGGAGAGGGCCGCTGAGGGAATCCCGTCGGTGGGGTTCTCCTCCCGCTTGGGAAAGGGTTGGCCGGGGCGGCCGTCCGATCCGCACGCGGAGTGGATGATCTCCGTCTGCCCCCCTCCGTCCGACCAGCTTGCGCCCACGACCCGGTCGTCGTACGTGCGAACGGTGGCTGGGGTCCCTGGCGGCGCAATCGCCAGGTACCCCCGGGTCGACGCGATCGTGACCACCACCGAGGAGGCCGTCGCGTGCGGCAAGGTGCCCGTGTACCCCCAGTCCGCGAAGGTCGTGGACGACTCGCCCGACACCGTTGACGCCCCTGTACGGGTACTCGTGCCCCACGACCTGGGTCGTCGGAGACGATGCCGGGACGAGGGACGACCCCCCGGCGTGGGGGCCGGCTCGTCAGGCCACGGTCGGGCAGCGGCCGACCCGTCGGCGAGGGCTCGACCCGCCGCACGAGTCCCCCGCGGCTCAGGTGAGGCGGCCCTCGAAGATTCGGTTGAAATGAGTCTCGGTCGCCCGCTCGAACCGGGCGAATCCCGCCTCGAGGGCGATCGTCCGAAGTACGGAATCGGGGGTCTGGGCGCCGAGCGACATGCCGCCCTCCTGGGCGACCGAGGCTGGGGTGCAGATTCCGACCGAGGCGCTGTAGAAGATCCGTCCGACGGGATTCAGGTTCTCCGCGAGGGTCTCGCGGGCCATCGGCTCGACGACCATCCACGTCCCGTCGGGTTTGAGGGTCGAACGAACGTGGGCCGCCGCCCCCTTCGGGTCGCCCATGTCGTGCAGGCAATCGAAGAAGGCCACGAGGTCGTACCCGGTCCCCGGATACGATTGGGCCGCGGCGACCTCGAACTCGACGGAGCGGTCCACACCCGCTCGTTTCGCCTGGGCGCGGGCCTCTCGGACCGACGGCTCGTGGTAGTCGAACCCGACGAAATGGGAGTTGGGGAACGCCTTCGCCATCACGATCGTCGACGAACCGTGACCGCAGCCGACGTCCGCGACCTTCGCGCCCTTCTCGAGCTTGGCCACGACACCGCTCAGCTTGGGAAGCCAGTTCGAAACGAGGTTCGCGACGTACCCTGGCCGGAAGAACTTCTCGGTCCCGACGAACAGGTCCGGGCTGTGCTCGTGCCAGCCCACCCCCTTCCCCGTGCGGAACGCCTCGAGGATCCGGGGCTCGTCCTTGTACCCCGCGGCCGCGATGAAGAACGCGCCGGGAAGGTAGGCGGGGCTCGACTCGTCGGCGAGCGTGAACGCCTGTTCGGGGGTGAGGAAGAACGTCGACCCATCCGGCCGCAGGGACACGTACCCCGACGCGGCCTGCGCCGCGAGCCATTCGCGAACGTACCGTTCGGACGTCCCGGTCGCTTTGGCCAGCTGCGCCGCCGTCATCCCGCCGGACTGGCCGAGGGCCCGGTACAGCCCCAGCTTCGCCCCGACGAGAATCGTCGGTCCGTGCAGGTTCGCCCCGAAGTCGTGCACGAACCGCATCAGGAATTCGTCGAGTTTTGCCGCATCGACTGGAGCTTGTTCGACCATCTTTCCTCGGGTCCGGGCCGGCGGACCGACGAGGAGGTCAGCGCCATCCGTGCTATGATGGTTCCTTTGGCCGGTCGCACGGAGGGGCCGCGAACTCTGCCGGGCCGACCCGTCGTCCGCCCGGTCGCCCGGAGGTGCCCCCGGGCCTCCGATGGGTTGACCTACCTCAACGGGTTGGCCGCGCCGCGAGCGCACCGAGGGGAATGGGGGCAAAGCGGGCGGGACAGCGTGGGACGAGCCACCGGTCGGCTCCGTTCGAGATTCGCGAGCCGGACGTGGTCGTCCACGGCGACGCCCGGGCGGCCCTCCAGCGACTCGCTCCGGAGTCGGTCCAACTTGCGATCACCTCTCCCCCGTACAACGTCGGCATCGCGTACGCGGGGTACACCGACGACCGGGTCCACCGGGACTACCTCGCGTGGCTCAAGTCCGTCTGGGCCGACCTCCTTCGGGTCCTGGTTCCGGGCGGCCGGTTCGCCCTCAACGTGGCCCCGACGTCGATCAAGGCGTTCCGTCCGATCCACCACGAGCTCACCGCCGACCTCCGCGACCTGGGCTACATCATGCGGACCGAGGTGATCTGGTACAAGCAGACGATGGGCCGCCGGACCGCCTGGGGGAGCTGGCGGAGCCCGTCGAACCCGCACATCATCCCGTCGTGGGAGTACGTTCTCGTGTTCTCGAAGGGACAGTGGAAGCTCCCGGGCCGACCGGAGGACGTCGACATCACCGGCCCCGAGTTCCAGGCGGCGTCCGACGGGTTCTGGGCGATCCCCCCGGAGCGGACGCGCCGGGGCCATCCGGCCCCGTTCCCCGAGCAGCTGATCGAGCGGCTGGTGAAGTTCTACAGCTTCCGGGGGAACACCGTCCTCGACATGTTCGGGGGGACGGGGACGGTGGCGTCGGTCGCCCGGCGGAACGGGCGGCACTACATCTCCGTCGACGCCTCGTCCGAATACTGCCGCCTCGCGCGGGAGCGGATCGCGCTCGCGACCCCCGTGGCCGGGGCGCCGAGCATCCCGTCCCCGTCGGCGGTCGAGCTCGACTCCCCGGCCCCGTCTCGCACCGGGCCGGCGACAGGGTGAGCCCCGGGAGCGTAGCCCTGCGCGGGCCGGGCCCTCCTCCGCAGCGCTAGGACGGCGGCGGAGGCGGGAGCAGCCGCTCGGAGAGCCGTTGCACCGCGAACTCGAGGAGCGGCTCGAGATTCACCGTGTCCGCCCGGTTGTATCGCACGAGTCGTGCGAGGGAGTCGGTGTCGCCCCGTCGGAACGCCTCCCAGAGCCGGACCGCATCGAGGCCGTGGATCCCTTCGACGCCGGAGCGGTCGCCGACGCCGAGCGTCTGCTCGATCCGCTTCAGCCCGCCTCCGTACCCGAGCCGGTACAGGAGGAACCGGAGGTCGATGTGGACGGGGGGAACGGAGAGGCCCGGGAACCGGTGCGCCAGGAACGGCACGTCGAACAGCCGTCCGTTGAACGTCGAGAGCAGCCGGAACTTCCGGAGGTACGCCGGGAGCTCCTCGAGGTCCTCGTCGGCGACGAACGTCCGGGTCCGGCCGGCGCCGTGGATGGAGACGACCGTGACGATCCCCTCGTAGGGGCTGAGGCCGGTCGTCTCGATGTCGAGGAACGCGGTCTCCGCCCGGAACGCCGGATAGAGCCGCCAGTGCTCCGCGCTCGGCAGCCGGCTCGCGAAGTATTCGACGTGCCGCTCCGCGAGCGCCCGCTCGCTCGCGGCGAGTTCGACCCGCACGCGGTCCCCCCGGGCGGACGCGAGGGCCGACGCCTCGGGGAGTTCCCCGAACTCCGCCCAATCCCGGACTCCGCGCCGCCAGAGCTCGGCCTCCGTGATGGGGCCGACCCCCGGGAGATGGAGGAACGTCGAGCGGATCACGCGGGCTCCAACGGGCGGCTCCCCTAAGGTCTTCGGGACGGCCGACGGCGGGGGGCCCGGGCCCGGGGCTCAGGGCTCGTCCGTACCGCCGACGTCGTCGGTCGGGGGCGGTCCGTCCGTGGGAGCTTCCGACGCGGGCTCCTCGTCGGGCCGGGAGTCCGGGTACGTCCGGTCGGCCCGAGCGTCCCTACGCCGACCAGGAGGACGGCAGCGAAGACAGCAATGGCCACCGCCTCGAGCGGCGTCAGACCGAAGACGGTGCTTGCGGAGGTGGTCGGGGTCGCGAACTGGATCTCGACGATGGTCGGCCCCGACCCGTTCACGACGACCGAGCCGGTGCCCGGCGAGGGGGCCATGCCGTCCCCCCCGACGGCGAACGTGTAGGTCCCGTTCGGCACGGAGAACTCGACGAGCGAGGTCGTAGACGCGTTTGGGGTGGTCCCGAGCGAGACGTTCCAGGGGGCGCCCGCAGGAAGTCCGACCTCCCGGAAGATGACCGTGCTCAGGAACGGATGGAAATCGACTACGATGAGGACCGGCGCCCCCGAGACGTTCACGGCGCCGGACGAGTTGGCCACGTAGCCGCCGACCGGTGCGATCGCGTACGTGTACGAGCCGTTCGGTTCCTCGAGGGTCAGGGTACCCCCGGTCCCGGAATCGTTCGCGGTCCCGATGCTCACCCGCCACACCGCGGTCGCAGGAAGCCCCGCCGCGGTGAATCGGATCGTATAGGTCGGAGTCGTCGAGGAAACGACCGGTGTGAACACGATCCGGATTGGGGCCGCCACGCTCGCCGGGCCGTTCGCCACGACGAGACCATGGGAGGGGGTCGCGACGAAGCCGGTTGCGGCGGCCTCGAACGAGTACGTGGCGTTCGACACGAGGAATCCGATGGCGCCCGTCGGTACTCGTGTTCGTGTCGGTCGCGTTCCCCAGCGTCACGTTCCACGGCGTCGCGCTCGGGAGGCCGGACTCCGCGAAGTACAGCCAGAACGAGGTGGCGACCGAGGTTCGGGACTCGAACGCCAAGAGGACGTCCTGCGGTCCGCCGGTCACGTTGAACGTGCCGTGGGACTCGACCGGGATGAACTGGAACGCTGACGTCGACACCGAGTACCGAGTACGTCCCGTTCGGGCGTTGGACGCTGAAGTTCGTTGCTGTCGTGGAGACCGGGCCTGAGCCGAACGTGACCGTCCAGTTCGTCCCCGCCGGAAGTCCCATCTCGTCGAATCGGACTTGGAACGTCGCGACGAACGCCACGCGGATCGCCACGACGGCGCCGGTGATGCTCACACGGCCAACCGACGGAGTGCCGGTGTAGCCTGGCACCGCGTCGAGGGAGAAGTCGTAGGTGCCGTTCGCCGCCAGGAACGAGAACGAGGCGTTCGTCGACGTGTTGGCGTAGGTGCCGAGCGTTGCGCCCCACGACGTCGACGTCGGGAGCCCCGTCTCGTTGAACCAGACGGCGTAGGTCGACGTGTTGAACGAGACGTTGACCGAGACCGGCAGCCCGACCACGGTCACGGTCCCGAACCAGGTCGTGACCGACCCGGCCACCGGCTCGACCGTGTAGTTGTACGTCCCGTTCGGCTCCCACAACTGGAGCGAGGCGTTCTCGGTCCCGTTCACCACCGGCCCGATCCCGACGGCCCAGAAGGTTCCCACAGGAAGTCCCGTCTGGTGGAACGTAACCGGGAACGCCGGCCCGAACGTGACGTTCACGAACACCGCGTGGCCCGCGACGGTGACCTGGGCGGACGGTACGAGCGGGCTGAACCCCGGGACGGTCGACAGGGTGTAGTTGTACGTCCCGTTCGCCTCGGGGAACCCAATCTGGGAGCCGTTCGTCGGGTAGGCCGTGGAATTCCAATCGACGGTCCAATTCGTCCCGCCCGGAAGTCCCGTCTCCGCGAACGTGACCGGGTACGACGGGTTCGGGGTCCCGATCTTGCTCAGGTTGTTCGAGTTGAAGTTCATCACGAAGACCGCGTGGACGTTGGGGTCGTACGTGAGCCCGTACGGGTTGACCCCGACCGCGACCGTCGCCACGACGGTCGTCCCGTTGATCACGGTCGTGCAGTCGCTCGTCCAGCTCGGCACGTAGACGAGCCCGTCGGCCGGGTCGAAGGCGACCGAGCGCGGGTAGAGGCCGACGGAGATGTTCGCGACGAAACTGGTGCCGTTCAGTACGTAGACTGTGTTCGTCCCGGGGTCCGCGAGGTAGACGAACCCGTTCTGCGGGTCGTACGCGCCGTACCGAGGGCGCGCCCCCGCCCGAAACCGTCGCGACGACCGACGTTCCGTTGATGATCGTCACGTTGTTCGTCCCGGGGTTCGGCACGTACACCCAATCGTTGGCGGAGTCGTAGATCGCCGACACCGGGCTCCCGCCGACGTTCACCGAGCCGACGACCGATGTTCCGTTCCCGAGGGAGGAGCCGTTGACGATCGAGACGTTGTTCGTGCCGGCGTCCGGGACGTAGATCCAATCGGTGTGGGTGTCGAACGCGGCCACACCGGGGTACGGGCCGACCGGGACCGAGCCGACGGTGGTCGTGCCGTTGATCACGGTGAGGTTGTGGCTCGCCTGGTTGGAGATGTAGACCCACCCATTCGAGGGGTCGTAGAGGCCAGAGTATGGTGTGAACCCGGTCGGGATCCACTTGATGATCTTCAGCCCGTGGAAGACCGTGAGATTGTTCGAGGTCCCGAAGTTCAGGATGTAGACGTTTCCGTTCGAGGGGGCATAGACCCCGGAAAGGGGGTCGTCCCCGACGAGGGTGATGTTGAGCGTCGTATCGTTCCGGTCGTCGACGATGCTGACGGTGTTGCCGCCCAAGAGCGGCGCGCCGAAGTTCGTCACGTAAAGGTCGTCGTCGTCGCTGTCGAACGTCGCGCTCGACGGTTGGCTACGGACATTCGCAACGCCGAGGACCGTGGAGCCGACAACATACGAGGACCCCGCCCCCGCCGGACGGACCGAGCTAGAGACCCCAGCCGACACTGCCGGGACGCTCGCGGACGATGTGTGGGAGGTCGCCGGCGTCCCTGCCGAGGGAGGTGCCGGGGGGAGGCCGAACTCGCGAACGCGCCGGCGCACCCGGTGAGGACGATGGCAAGAACGACCGCGACGGAGGCGATCACGAGGCGGCCGGTCCGGGACTTCGGACGGCTCCCGAGGTCGAGCCGGTCGGTCATGGCCTCGGATCCGCGGAGTCGACCGGGAGGGGCCCTAGAGGAGCGATCAGCTTCTTGACAGCGGCCCAGAACGGGGCGACGTCCTCCTTCGGCAGTCGCGCGCCGTAGAGCGGCGCGCGCAGCTCGGCCTCGAGGAACTCCGGGTCGTCGGCGTCCCAGATGAGCCGCACGACGTTCCCCCCATCGCCTCCTCCTCGAACGCGAAGACCCGCTTCCGCGGGTCGGTCGCGACCGGGTTCTTCTCGAGGAGCTCGAGGGGAGGGTCCGGTGGCAGCGGGGGGCCGGCAAGGGTCATCGGCATCGCGGGAGGCGGCAATCGGAGCCGGATCCAGGCGACGACGGGCCAGCGGCTGCTGGACGCCCCGAGCGACGGCACGACCCGTCACACCCGCGCTGACCGTAAAGGATGCGGGCGGTCGCCCGAACGTTCGGCCGGTCGGCCCACGGTCGGGTCCCCTGGAAAAATGGGTACCACACGCGTTCTGTTTAACTGCCAAGTGCAACCAGTTGACGTAGCTGCGGACGTTAGTGGCTGCGGGCTGAACAGATCGCCCGAAGGCTTTCTGCGTACACCCCAACTCTATCGAACTCGTCTTCTACGAATGTCCTTGAAGGTCTCTCTTTTTCGAGGGGGTTTCGGGCTTAGATGCTTTCAGCCCTTATCCCGGAGCGCGTGGCTGCTCAGCGATGCCTTGCCAGACAACTGATGGACTAGAGGCGCCGATACCCCGTTCCTCTGGTACTGTGGGTACCTTCTCGTCAGAGACCCTTGCACTTCCGCCAAAAAGCAACACACCTGTCTCGCGACGGTGTAAACCCAGCTCACGATCCCTTTTAATGGGCGAACAACCCCACCCTTGGTAGCTGCTGCACCACCAGGATAGGCAGAACCGACATCGAAGTAGCAAGCCTCCAGGTCGATAGGGACTCTTGCTGGAGACAACTCAGTTATCCCCGGGGTAACTTTTCTCTTATCAATGGCCCCTACAGGGGAGGCACATTGGTTCGCTAGGTCCTGCTTTCGCATCGGGAATCCTCGTTATGCAGATTCCCGTCAAGCCGGCTTTTGCCCTTGCACTCTACGGTGGATTTCTGACCCACCTGAGCCGACCTTTGAGGGCCCTTGTTACATTTTGGAGGGCGTGGCGCCCCACCCAAACTGCCTACCTACGGGTGTCCCCCTCACGGGGTGAGCGATACAAAACCGAAAGGGTGGTGTTTCATTGATCTCTCGGAACGGACCTAGCGGCCCGCCCTGGTAACGAGTCCCACCTACGCTACACATTCGAATTCGTACCACAACCGCAGGCTGCAGTAAAGCTCCACGGGGTCTTCGCTTTCAGACGGAAGACATTGGACTGCTCGCCAATGAGTCAGTTTCGCCGGCTTCCGAGCAGGGACAGTAGAGCTCTCGTTGGTCCTTCATGCAAGTCGCCAATTAAGCGACAAGGTATTACGCTACCTTAAGAGGGTCATAGTTACCCCCGCCGTTTATCGGTCCTTCGTCCCGTTGAACCGGGCTTTCAGATACCGACACTGGGCAGGATTCAGCGGCCATACACAACTTTTCAGTCTCGCGGCCACCTATGTTTTTATTAAACAGTCGGAGCTCCCTGGTCACTGCGACCAGACTTCCTCAAGTCTGGCACCCCTTCTCCCGAAGTTACGGGGCTAATTTGCCGAATTCCCTTGCTCGAATTCTCGCCGACACGCCTTGGGCTTCTCACCCAGGGGCACCTGTGTCAGTTCTCGGTACGATCCACAGTTGCCATCCTCGACTTTTCACGGGCCACCCGCATCGGAAGAAGACTCCTTGCGGAGTCCCTTTCCCCATTCCCCCGGTTCTCACCATGACGGTACTTCCCGGAGCGACTGGGATCAGATAGGCTGGCGTATGCCCACTCTCCCTAGCAGCTGGCTTCCTCGAGGACGCTTTGACCTGCGGGTCACGGAATATTAACCGTGTTTCCATTCGCGAGTGCCGATTAAGGACTCACTTAGGATCGACTAACCCACGACGGATAAACGTTGTCGTGGAACCCTGGCCCCTACGGCGGACGGGATTCTCACCCGTCTTTGCTGCTACTCCTCCCAGGATTTTCGATGGAACCCGGTCCATAGGAACTTACGCCCCTACTTCTACCCGAGCACCACGCCTCCTTACACGATGACCGCAAACTGCGGCCCGCTCGCATATCGGGGGCCGATTTAGCCCCGTCCATTTTCGGTGCCCATGCCCTCGACTGGTGAGCTGTTACGCACTCTTTGAAGGATGGCTGCTTCTGAGCCCACCTCCCAGTTGTCTTCGAACACGGACGCCCTTTGCATGACACTGAATCGGCACTTGGGGCCCTTAATGCGAGGCTGGGTTGCATTCCCTTTCGTACTGCGGGCTTACCCCTGCAGCGCTCACTCCCGGCGTCTACGCTTCACGGAACTTCGGAGTTCGACAACCGGCCGAGACCTTTCGGTCCCGCTTCCCGTAATCGGTGCTCTACATCCCGTGACAGCTCGGCCGAGACCTACCTGCGAGTAGTTTCAGGAGGAACCAGCCATTCCCAGTCTAGATTGGCCTTTCACCCCTAAGCACAGGTCATCCGAGTGATTTGCACGTCAACACCGGTTCGGTCCTCCACCTATCTTTCGACAGGCTTCAACCTACCCACGCTTAGATCGATTGGCTTCGGGTCTTCCACCTGTGACTTCGGGCGAGCGCACCCCGTCCCTCACACCTTACGATGTTGCGGACTGTCGGTTTCCCTTCGGCTCAGCTCGTTGAGGAGCTTGGCCTCGCCACAGATCGAAACTCCCTGGCCCGTTATTCAAAACGGACGCATGGATCCTGTGTCCACGGCCTTTCGGCCGCTTCGTTCCTTAGGGACCACATGCGGCTTATCGTCAGTTGATTTCAAGCTCTTTTCACCTCCCTTCCGAGGTACTTTTCAGCGTTCGTTCGCACTACTACTGCACTATCGGTCTCAGGACGTATTTAGGATCGGAAGACTGTACCTCCCAGCTTCCCGCGCGATATCCAACGCACGGTACTCAGGATACCTCCAATCTCGCCTCTTTGGGTCGCCTACGGGACTTTCACCCTCTACGGTCCGCCGTTCCAGGCACGTTCGGCTGCCAAAGCCAGCAAGTACGGAGGTCCACTACTCCACATCTCCCCACCCTTGCCGGGCGGGGATTCGGTTTGTCCTCTGCCGTTTTCGATCGCCTTTACTCACGGCATCTCTGTTGATTTCTTGTCCTCCCCCTACTAGAATGCTTTACTTCGGGGGGTTCCCTTTCCTTTCGGAATATCCCTTGCGGGATCGGAGTTCCGATTCGGTGATCGGTGGATCGCAGGTTCCTTGCGCCTACCCACCGCTTATCGCAGCTTGGCACGACCTTCGTCGGCGCCTGAGCCCAGCTATTCCTCAACTGACAGGAGTCAGCTACACTAATTGCACTTGACAAGCGTCCAGAACGCGTGTGATTGGCGTCATCGGTCCGTCGTCCAGGGGACAACGGTACCCTCGCCCTTCCCCGGCGAGGCGTGTGCCTCGACGGGTGCATCGATTGCCCGCTTGGCGCGAGCGGACGGGTTGGACCTATGCCGATTATTTAACGGCTCCCCGGCGCGCTCGGCGCCTCGGCGCGGAGGCTCGGGTCGGCGCTGGAGGGGCAGGGACGCGGAAGGTTCGGTTCGATCCCGCCGGGGGACGGCCGAACCGGCGGGAGACTCTGTACCATCATCATTTTGTACCCTGAGCCGGCTCGCAAGACGTGGTGACTGGGTACGCCCGCCCCCTTCCGCGCCGTGGAATTCGCATTTCGGGGCTGGATTCGCCCCGGGAGCGCTAGCGCGCCCGCGGCCGGCCCTCCCCCGCTCGGAGCCTGCGCATGACCCCCCCGATCCTCTCGCACCGCGGGCGACCGCATCTCGGCCGCCGGATCCTGCTCATCTCTCCCTACCCACCGTCTCGGACCGGCCCGGCCGAATACGCCGCCGTGTTCGCGGCCCAATGCGCCGCCCGCGGCTTCCAGATCCGTGTGTTGACGGAGAACGTCCCAGACGCTCCACCGACCCCGCCGGTCGGGCCCGGGGTCACCATCGACCCCGTATGGACTCCTAACGGGTCCGGGCTCGGCCATCTCTACCGCGCAGCGAAAGACGACCCGGCCGAAGTCGTCCACGTGAACTACTCGTTCACGATGTACGGCGGCGGCCTCGTCGGGCTGTTCGCGCTCGCGCAGTTCGCCCGCCTCTCCCGGCGGCATCCGCTCGTGGTCACGCTCTTCGACGTCCTCCCGAAGCGGGAGCTGACGGCCGAGACCCTCGCTCTGTACCACGTCCGCGCGACCCCACGGATCGCGCGGATGACGGTCGGGCTGGTGTTGAAGTTCCTCGCCCGGACCGCCGACCGGATCGTCGTCCAGGGTCAGTCGACGAAAACGATCCTCGAGCAGGACTACGGGGTTCCGTCCGAGAAGATCGTCATCACCGAGCTGCCGGGCTATCCGAGCACGTTGAAGACCCCGACCGCCCGTCCGAATCCGCTGGGCCCCGCGACACCCCGGACGATCCTCTACTACGGCTTCCTCGCCCCGTACAAGGGAATCGAGGTCCTGCTCGAGGCGTTCGCCCGCACGCGGGCGGAGAACCCATCGTGCACCGCGCGGCTCGTCGTGGCCGGGACCGACCATCCACGGCTCCATTTCGACTACGCGGGCCAGCTGCGCGCGAAGGCCCGCCGACTCGGGCTCGGGCCGGAGGACGTGTCGTTCCCCGGCTACATCGCCGAAGCCGATGCCAACGCACTCTTCGCCGCGAGCTCTCTCGTCGTCCTCCCCTACCTCCGGACCACCGGGGCGAGCGGGACCCTCGCCACGGCGATGGGGCTCGACCGACCGGTGGTCGTGACCGACCTTCCCCCGCTCATCGGACAGTTGAACGGGTACCCGAACAGCCGGGTCGCCCCTCCCGGGGACGTCACGGCCCTCGCGGAATCGATCGCCCAGGCCGCCGAGGGCCGGTTCGTCGCGCGCCCTCCGCCCCCCGTGACCCCGGGCGCGGTCCGGCGGTGGGAAGACCTCGTGGACCGGACCGCCGACATCTATTCCTCCGCCATCGCGGCCCACCGCCGGGGAGTCTCGCTGCTCGGCTCGAACCTTCGGGCCGAGGGCGAAGCGCCCACCTGATGGCCGCCCGACCGACCTCGCCGCCCGCCGCGGCTCCCCCCCATCGGTTCCCTCCGGGGGCCTAGCTCGCGCGGTGGTCCTGGATGCGGTCGGAGCGACCGGCCCGTGGCCGGTGGGAGCGTCGGGTTAAATCGGGGGGCTCGACTCGTCGACGGCCGGGGCCGTGCGCGGACCGGAGGGACGGTCCATGATCCTCGGGCGTTGGGGGCCGGCAGGGCGGCGCGTTCTCGCGAACCCCCGCTGGCGGGGCGCGCTGATCGCGCTCCTGTTCCTCGTCGGCTCCCTCACGGTGTTCCACGCGCTCCTCGCGCCAGTCGGCGGTCGGTTCTACGATGGGGATTTCGTCACCCCGACCACCCCCGCGGAACTTCGGTACTACCTCGCGGCGTTCGCGGGACCCTGGGACCCCCAGTCGGTCACCGCCGGGTTCAACCCGTTCTACACGAACGACCTGATCCTGTTCTCCGCCGTCGCGGGGCTTGCCGTCGTCCTCGGGTCCGTCGGGACCGGGATGCTCGCCGTGTTCGTCCTCGTCGAGGCGGCCCTCGCCGCCTCGCTCTACCTCGCCGCCCGCCGGATGAGGACCGGACGCCCCTGGGCGCTCGTCGGCGCACTCGCGTTCGCCGCGAGCCCGGTCGTCTTCGACCGGACCGTCGCCGGCCACGAGCTCATCTTGGCGGCGGCGGTCTTCGTTCCCCCCTTCCTCGTCCTCCTCAGCGAGGCGTCGGCCCGGCACGTGAGCGCCCGCCACATCGCCGCCCTCGGGCTCCTCTGGGGGGCGGTCGGCCTCCTCGAGTACCACATCTTCTACCTCCTCGGGTTCGTTTGGGGGGCCGCGGCCCTCGCCGTCCTCCTTCGGATCGCCCTCGGCTCCCACCCCGCCGACCGCCGACTCCGATTGCGCGAGGGGGGTCGAAGGTTGGCCGGGCTCCTCGCGGCCGTCGCCATTGCCGTCGGGGTCAACCTGGTCTGGCTCGTCCCCGCCCTCGGCACCGGAGGCGGCGGGTCCGTCCTCTCGGAGAGCACGCTCACGACCCGGTGGGTCCTCGGCTACACCCAGGGAGCGATCCAACCGGCGACGGTGTTCGCCTCGAACGTCTACTGGGGCCAGATGTACACCGCCGCCTGGGGCAAGGTCGGCTCGCTCTCCCTCGGCCTCGTCGTGAGCGCCGCCCTCTCCGTCGTCTTCCTCGCCGTCCTCTTCTGGCACGCGCACCGCCGGACCGGAACGACCGATACCCTCGTCCTCGTCGCCCTCGTCGTCCTCCTCCTTTCGACGGGAACGGTCCTTCCCGGCTCGCTCTACCTCACCCTCGTCCGCGACGTGCCGTTCTTCTCCGTGAACGACGACCCGGCGAAGTTCGACGTCGTCCTCGCCCCCACCCTCGCGCTCCTCCTCGGCAACGCGCTCCAGGATTGGTGGCGGAGCGCCCGTGCCGTCGGTCCGATCCCGGTCGGAGCCCCCGCGTACCGGTGGCGCCGGGCGGGACGCCTCCTCCAGCACGCGTTCGTCCCCGCGGTCGTGGCGGTGATCGTGGTGAGCGCCCTCCCGTTCGCGTCCGGCAACTTCCACCACGGAGTGGCCCACGTCCCCGACGCCCCGGGGGCGGTCGCGGCCGCGAACACCCTCGACGCGACGGTCCCGCCGCTCGGCCGCGTCGCCCTGTTCCCCCCGACCCGTTCGAGTACGTGGGCCACGGGCAGACGCCGACGAACCCGCTCGTCGTCGACCCGCCGGGGAACGCGCTCTACCTCCCTGGGCCCCCGGGGCTCGAACCGCTCAACCTCGCGACCCAGCAGGCGGCGTGGGCGTACACCGCGCTCTATGCGAACTCGACCTCGCACGGCGGGAGCCTGTTCGGGTTGCTCGGAACGACGGAATGGGACGTCAACCTTGCCGCCCAACCCTCGACCCCCGGCGGCGTCTTCGCCTGGGACCTTCCCACGAACCTCACCACGGCCCTCCGGTACCAGGTCGACCTCGGCCCGACCACCGTCGACGGCCAGACGGAGCTCATCTCCACCGCCAACGCCACCCCCGGTCCGGTGACGCTCCGCTCCTCGGCGGTCCTTGCCCTGTCGGATCGGGAGCTCCTCCTCGATGCGGCGTACCTCCCGGGCGGGGACGCCTGGGTCGAAGGGACCCCGTTCGTCCTCGAGCCCGGTTCGCCGAGCGGGACCGCGCTCGGCCCGGGCGGCAGCGCGCCATTCGTCGAGACTCCGCAGGGGATCCTCGACGAGGTGTTCGAGCAGCTCCCGGCCGGCTCGGTCGTGCCGGTCGAGCCGGTCGCCTGGGCGGCGCTCGGGGCCGGGGGGATCCCGAACTACAACGGCTGGACGCCGTGGGAGCACCGGTTCGGCCTTGAGTCGGGCCGGCCGCTCGCCTCACTCCTCGGGTACGCCGAGACCGACGACCCAGCGGTCTCCTTGACCGTTCCCCTCGCGACCGCCGGGGGCCCCCGCTCCGAAGTCTGGGTCGACCTGTTCTACGGACCGGACGAGGGGACTCTGAAGCTGAACCTCGGGGGCGCGTTCCCGGTCGTCCTCAACGCATACGCGCGCGAGCCGTTCGGGTTCCGGTGGACCCCGGTCGGCGCCCTCGGGAACGCGAGCCACGTGGTGCTCAACAACGGCGGCAACGGCGCGAGCATCGTCTCCGAGCTCGCCACCGTCGCCCCGGGCGCGTTCCCGGGCGCGGTGAACGCCACGGTCGCGTGGCTGCCGCGGAACGGGGCCGGCCCCGCCGACCCCCCGGTCCTCTGGGTCAAGGGGGACGAGGGGGCCGGGTACGGCACCTGGACGACCGTCGCGACCGGGTCGTCCGACTCGCAGGGGTGGGGGAGCGTCGTCGACCCCGATGGGGCGTATGCGACGACGTTCCTGCTGCCCCAGGCGACCGACCTCGGGGTCCTCGCGCGGGCCTCCGGCACGGGGTCGATCTACGTCTCCGCCTGCTCCGCGGCGTCGCTGCCCGACGATTCGCTCGAGGTCTGCCCGGTCCACACGACCGTCTCCTTCGGGAACGCGTCTCCGACCTGGTCGGCGAGCGCCGGGAACCTGACGGTCGGTCCCGGGATCGTCAAGGTCACCGTCTACGGGGCGAGCCACTCGGTCCTCCTCGACCAGCTCCTCCTGACCCCGGCGCCGGCGTCGCTCCTCGCGCCGTGCGCGGCCGGTGTTCCGACCGAGTGGACCTGCCCGGGGGCGGCGACGGCGGGGCCGAGCTCGGTCTCCGGGAACCCCGGGGGGCCGAGCGTCACGGCGACGTTCCCCCCGACTTCGGAGTTCCCGGTCCTCGCCCAACTTGTCTCGTGCGACGCGACGTGGCGGGCGAGCGGGACCGGCGTCAGCGCCGTGCCGTTCCTGGTCGACGGCTGGGCGTGCGGCTACTCGGTCTCCCCGGGCTCCGGGACGTCACGCTCGCGGTTCCCGGCCTCGTCACCGCGACCGAGGCGGGGGCGGTCGGCTCGGCCCTCGTCGCGGTCCCGGTCCTCGTCCTCGCCCTCTTCGGCCTCCCGAAGGTCCGCGCGTTCGTCCGTCGGCCCCGCGTGCGGGCGTAACCGACCGGGGCCCCGGGGGAGCTCCCCTCGTCGGACGCGGGGAAGCGTCCGTTCGGCGCCGCCGGTCAACCGGTCCCGGCCGAGCGGTCCGAGGGCGGGAGCGCGGTCCGGAGGGCATCGACGATCCGTCCCATCGCGGCGTCCCAGCCGAACTGGGAGGCGGCGGAACGTGCCCTCTCGGCGAGGGCCGCTCCGAGGGCCGGGTCGGTCGCCAACCGGCGCAGCGGCTCGACCATCGCGCCGGCCGACGCGGCGTCGTAGACGAGCGCGGCCCCGTCCCTGGCGAGGAGGCCGCCGACCGCCACGTCCGAACTCGCGACGACCGGGCACCCGTACTGGACCGCCTCCACGGCGACCGAGCCGAACCCCTCGGCGGACGTGACCGCGGGAAGGACGAGCGCGGTGGCGGAGGCAAAGCAGTCGGCGAGCTCCTCGTCGGTCACCCGCCCCCGGAACCGGACCGCCTCCCCGAGGCCGAGGTGCCGCGCGAGCGCTTCCCACTCCGGCCGCTGCTCGCCGTCCCCGACGACCTCGAGCCGGGCCAGGACCCCCTCCGCGCGGAGCGTGGCGATGGCGCGGAAGAGGAGGTCGATCCGCTTGTACGCGTGGGCGGAGTCGAGCGCGCCCACGAACAGGAACTGGCCGGGGGGGCCTCGCACCACTCCGGGATGCGCCGGTGGCGGAGTGCCGTCGCCGATGTACGGGCCCGGCACCGCGACGACGACCCGGTCCGGACGGATTCCCCGGGCGACCAGGACCTCGCGGTACCGGTCGCTCGTCACGAGGACGGTGCGGGCGCGACGCAGAAGCCGGGTCTCGCCCCGCAGGTAGAGCCGCTTCCACCACCGGTCGCTCCCGACGTCGGCGTGGTACGTCGCGACCCAGACGCGACCGGTCGCGAGCGCGAACACCGCCCCGAGGTCGGCGGTCGGGGACGGGTGGTTCCCCCAGACGAGGTCCGGTTGGAACGCGCGGAGGGCCCGCCAGAGCGTTCCCGGCCAGACGAGGTTCTCGGAGGCGAGACGGGTCGACCGGAGGTACGAGATCTCGAACGGGGGCTTCGCTGGCGGGTCCGACCCGCTCCGGACGGCGAGGTTCCGGTCGGACGTGAACACGGAAACGCGCGCGAACGTGGCGACGGCCCGGGCGCCGAACCAGTGGTACCGCTCGCTGCCGCCGACGCTCGGGAAGAACCCGTGGCTCACGACCGCGATCCGCGGCGTCCCGACCCCCGTCCCCGCTCCCGTACGACCGCTCCCCCCGACGGTGGCCGCGCGAGTATTTCTCCCGCGCGCCGGGGCCCTGGCCTATTCGGCCGCGTGCGCCCGGATCGACGGGTCGTACCGCTGGGCCGCGTACGAGCACCGGCCGAGGCCGTTCGGCTCGCAGGTCGCGCAGTTCCGTTCGGCCGGGACGGGGGCCCGCACGCGGTCGGACCGGATCTGGGTGAGCGCGGCCCGGAGCCAGTGCTCCTCGCTCGGGCCGTAGGCGACCTCGACCCACCCCTCGCGGGCGCCGGCCCCGCCGGTGTCGCCGTAGAGGATGATCCCGTGGCTCGGCCGGTGGCCGGTCGATGCATGGACGAGGCGGCACTCGGCGATCGCCTGAATCGTGTCGAACGTCCGCCCGTGGAACCCGTGGACGTCGTGGAAGAGGTGGGTCGCCTTGTACTCGACCGGCACGAGGTCGCCGTCGACCCGCCGGACCACGAAGTCCGGCCGCCCGGCGAACCCGAGCTCGTCGTCGACGAGCGTCCCGTTCCGGCCCGCGAGCTTCGGGTCCGGTTGGGTCTGCTCCGGGGAGAAGAGGACGGGAAGCCCGCGCTCGCCGGCGTCGACGTACACGAGCCGGTCGAGCGGGCCGAAGTCGATCCGCCCCTCGAACACCTGGACCGAGTGGAGCGGCGGGGAGAACAGGGGGGAGGTCCGTTCCGGGTGGGTCCCCGGCGGTGTCTTCGGCGCGACCGGGGTCCCCGCGAGCTGGGACGCCCGCTCGGACCGGTGGAGCTCCATCTCGTGCGGGCAGCGGGAGTAGGTGACGAGGTCGTGCGGGGTGAGGTGCTCCAGGGTCGGAAGGGCAACCGCGGCCATCCGATGCGACGCCGACGGCTTCGGCTATGAAGGTGAGCCTGGACCGGCAGCCGGAGGGCGCGCCGCCCGCTCAGAACCGACCGAGCAGCTCCGCCCGGGCGGCCGGCGGGAGCGCCGAATCGGCGACGGCCCGCTCCAGGAACGGGCGGTCGACGCCGCGATGGCGGAGCCAATCGACACCGGCGTCGAGCCGGTCGGGCCGGCCGACCTCGGCCCACCGGACCACGCTCCGCTCCGCCCGGACGACCGGAACGCTCCGACCGTGCCATTCGACCCGCTCCGGCGACTCCCGGTGACCCAGGATCGTCCACTCCCCGGCGCGCTCCCACGCGCCGGGCTCCGTGGGGACGCCCCACTCCACCCGGAGTCCATTGCGGACCGTCCCGACGAAGGCGCGGGCGGCCAACATCGGGCGGCCGGCCCACTCGGTCGGCGCCGCCGGCTCGGTGACGTAGTCGCGGAGCGCCTCGGCGACCGCTCCGACCGACGCCGGGGTCGTCCCGAGGTCCGCGTCGTGCGGCGCGACGGGAGCGCCCCGCAGCCACAACCCCGCCGACCCGCCGACGTACCACGGGAGCCCCTCGACGGCGTTCAGCCGGTCCACGAGCTCCTCGAACGCCGCGTCCAGGGGGACCGGCACCCCGGAGTACTCCTGGTCGAGCATCGCGTCCATCACGAACCGGGTCCGGTTGTACGCCGTCCGGACCCGGATCGATTCCTCGACCGGCAGCGTGAACTCCCGATGCCAGCACGTCCGCCCGCCGACGGGACACATCGTCGGGGACCGCCGCCACCCGAACGGCGCGGGGGTCCCCTTCGGCGGGCCGTTCGCGTCCTGGCCGCCGTCCTGCGCGTGGTAGACGAACCGGTTCGTCCCGGAGAACCGCTCGACCGTCAGCTGGTGGAGGAACCCCCCGCCGAGGTCCGGCCCGCTGACGAGCTCGAACCCGGCGCCCCCCGGTGCCGACGCCATCGGGGGAGGTCCGGAGCCTACCCGCCCGACGGCGCGGGGGAGACGGTGACCGAGTGGATCGCCGGGAACCGGTACGGGACCTCGGTCCAGTTCTTCGCCCCGTCCGGGGAGACGAACAACTGCCCGGTCGTCGTGCCGAGGTAGATCCCCGCCGGGTCGAGCCAGTCGGAGTCCATCGCGTCCCGGTGGGTCCCGAGGTCGCCGGGGAACGGCTTCCCCCGGACCGTGGGCGTGAACTTCCGGGTCCGCTCCGACCATCGGAGGACCTGCAGCTGGCCACCAACGCCGAGCCGGGACACCGGCTCGAGCGGGGCGAAGAACGCCTCGCCCGGGAGGGCCTTCGCGGCCGTGACCACGAACCCGAAGTCGTGGTCGAGGACCCTCCCGACCCGCTTCCACGTGTCGGCGGAGTCGTGGCTGACGTGGATCCCGTCGTGGTCCTGCCGGTAGACGGTGGTCGGGTCGGCCGGGTCGAGGACGATCTTGTGGACGCACTGGCCGACCTCGGGGTTCTTCTCGGGCTGGAAGCTGACCTCGACGCCGACGTTCTTCGGCGTCCAGTGCTCGCCGGAGTCGTCGGACCGGAAGACGCCCGCGGCGGAGATGCCGGCGTACATCCGTTTCGGCCGCGTCGGGTCGAGGACGATCGAGTGGAGGCACATCCCGCCCGCGCCGGGGTTCCACCGCGGGCGGGTCCGGTGCTGGTTCAGCCCGTCCACCGCGGTCCAGCTCGCCGCCCGGTCGTCCGAGCGGAACAGCATCCCGGGGTCGACCCCGAGGAAGAGCGAACCCGGCTCGTTCTCCGGGCCCGGGTGAGGTGCCAGAGATTGACGATCGGGCCGGGCTTCGCGGCCCCCATCTCGTCGTGGTCCCGGTCCTTCCCGAGGGCCATCATCGGCGGGGCGACCTCGGTCCACCGGACGCCGGCGTCCTTCGACCGGAAGACCCGCGGGCCGAACCAGCCGGAATTCACGAGCGCGTACACGTACCGGGGTTCCCGCGGGTCGGCGACGACGTGGAAAACGTCGTTGCCGGCGTGGTACGGTCCGCGGACCGACCACTTCCGCCGGTGCTCGTCGCTCGCGAGCGCGTACGTCCCCTTCCGCGTGCCCACCCAGACCGCCACCTTCGGCTTCGCCATGTTCGGTTACCCTCCCTGGATCGAATGCAGGATGTCGACCGTGTCGTTCGGCGCGAGCGGGGTCGCGAGCGCCGTGCGGCCGTCGAGCGGCTCGCCGTTGACGAACACCTTGACGTAGCGGCGAAGCGCCCCGGTCTCGTCGCGGAGCCGCCAGCGGACCTTCGGATAGTGGTCCTCGAGCTCCTCCAGCATCGCCCGCACCGTCGGGGCGGTGGTCGTGAGCGCGCGCCGGGGAATGAACTCCTTCAGCATCGCGTCGAGACGGACGGCGACCATCGGCGTCGTCGCGACGCCCGGGCGGGCGATAAAGGTCTCTTGACCGTTACGAAACGGGCCGGGGAGGAGCGACCGGGGCCGGAAGGACCCCCGTCTTCACCGCGACGAGGCCGTGGGACGACTGGGCGTAGAGGTAGTGACCGTTCGGGAGCGGGCGCCAGTCGTTCCGCGTGCTGTCGAACGGTTCGCTGCCGACGATGACCTGCTTCGCGTCGGCGAGGTAGGTCATCTGGTAGTACGGGGTGGTCCGGTCGAGGAGCCCGGTCCCGTGCTCCCCGAGCGACTGGCAGAACGCCCAGAGCTCGTTCGGCCCGCGGGAGAAGATGACGTTGAGCCCGGTGTACGGGCCGCCGTCCGGCGACCCCTTGTCCCGCCAGACGCGGACGAGGTCGGCGACGGTCCCGTCGAACGCCTCGACCGGGTCGGTCGCCGAGTCGAGGTGGCGGATGAGGAGCCAGAACAGGACCTCGCTGTCGTTGACCCCCTTGACCATCGACTCGGTACTCCCCGAGGAACGCCCGGGTCTCCCGGGGGAACGGGATCGAGCCGTTGTGGGCGAACATCGTGCTCCCGTGGAGGAACGGTTGGGAGTTCTCGAGGCCGATGAGCCGCTCCTTCGGCAGTCCCATCGGGTTGCTCGCCTTGCGGAGGTGGGCGATGGCGAGCGGGCCGTGCGCGGCCCGGGCCACGGTCCGGAACCGGTCGACCTCCCCGGGGCTCGAGGCCGCGCCGATCCCCTTCTCGACGCGGAGGACCCGGCGCTCGGTGAACCAGCCGACTCCCCAGCCGTCGGGCTGGGCCTCCTCGTCGGTGACGTGCGCCTGGCGGAGGAGCGCCCGGTCGGTGTCGAGAAGCCACGGCTCGGCCGGGGTGACGCCGTTCCCGAGGAGTCCGAACAGTCGACACATGGCCGTGTCGGACGAGCGGTCCCCGCCTAGATAAGCCTCCGCGGTCGGGAGTGGCGCGAGCGCCACCGACCCCGGCAATCCTTTTACGGCCCTCGCGCGCTCGTTCCTAGGGAGGAACGCATGGTCGCAGTCGAGGTCACCCCCGCGGCGGAAGAGCAGGTCCGCAAGATCATGCAGCGCCAGGGGAAGGACGGGCAGGCGCTCCGGCTGTACGTCCAGGGCGGCGGGTGCTCCGGACTCACGTACGGGATGACGTTCGACCATCAGGAGACCGGCGACGAGGTCGCCTTCCTCCACGAGGGGGTCACGGTCGTCGTCGACAAGGCGAGCGCTCCGCTCCTCGAGGGGCTGAAGGTCGACTACCTCCTCGGCCTCGACCAGTCCGGGTTCAAGATCTTCAACCCGAACGCCAAAGAGACGTGCTCCTGCGGGAAGTCGTTCTCGGCGTGAGCCGGAATCGAACGGCGCGCGGGGTCTCCGTCGCGTCGGCGAAACAGGGAGCTCAAATAGCCCCCGCCCCCTCAAGACTTCGGGGTACGCGAGGAGGGCCCCAGGAATGCAGCTGAAGTTAGAAGTCACGAAGGAAGCCCAAACCCAGGTTCGGGAACTCATCAAGGCGCAGAAGCCCGGCACGGCCGTGCGGGTCTTCGCCCAGTCGGGCGGGGGCGGCGGCTGTGGGTGCGGCTCGGGCGGCGGGGGATGCGGGTGCGGCAGCGGCGGAGGAGGATCCTCCGGGCCGTCGTACGGTCTCGCGTTCGACCGGCCCCGCTCGGGCGACGTCGTGGTCCCGGTCGACGGGTTCCAGGTCGTGGTCGACCCGACGAGCGCGTCCGCGCTCGAGGGGGCGAAGATCGACTTCGTCCAGGAGCTCGACACGAGCGGGTTCACGATCGTTCCGGCCAACGCCCCGCCCGCCTCCCACCCTTCCGAGGGTGGCGGCGGCTGTGGGTGCGGCGCCGGCGGTTGCGGCTCCTGCTGAGCCCTCCCAACCAACCTATTCCGACCCCTCGGGGTCGGCCGGCCGCCCCTCGGGCCAGGCCGTCTACTTCTCGACCTGCTTCAGCGCCTGGATGAGCTTCCCCACCGTCGCCTGGGCGTCGCCGTAGAGCATCCGCGCGTTGTCCTTGTAGAACAGGTCGTTCTCGATCCCGGCGAACCCCTTCCCCTGCCCGCGTTTCAGGACGATGACGTTCTTCGCCTGGTCGACGTCGAGGATCGGCATCCCCTGGAGCGGGCTCCCGGCCGGCGGGCGGCGGGGTTGACGACGTCGTTCGCGCCGATGACGAGGACCACGTCGGCGGTGGGGAACTCCGGGTTGACCTCGTCCCGGTCGAAGAGCCGGTCGGTACGGGACCCCCGCCTCGGCGAGGAGGACGTTCATGTGGCCGGGCATCCGCCCGGCGACCGGGTGGATGGCGAACTTGACCGTCACGCCCCGGGCCTCGAGCTGGTCCATCAGCTCCTTGACCTTCCCCTGGGCCTGGGCGACCGCCATCCCGTACCCGGGGGCGATGATGACCTTCTGCGCGTACGCCATCATCACGGCGACGTCGTCGGCCTCGATCGGCTTCATCGACCCCGCGAGGGTGGTCCCGGTCTCCTCGATGGCCCCGAACGCCGAGAAGAGCACGTTCGAGATCGAGCGGTTCATCGCCCGCGCCATCACGAGGGTGAGGAGCGAGCCGGCGGCCCCGACGAGCGTCCCCGCGACGACCATCGCGTAGTTGCCGAGCGCGAACCCGTCCATCGCGACCGCGATCCCCGTGAGGGCGTTGTAGAGCGAGATGACGACCGGCATGTCCGCCCCGCCGATCGGGAGCGTCATGAGGAGCCCGAACCCGAGCGCGAGGAGGAAGAACGGCAAGAGGAACGTCCCGGAGTATCCGACGACGAGCGCGCCGGCGACGACGGCCGCGCCGAGCACGACGAGGTTCGTCGGCTGCTGGAGCGGGTAGGTGATCGGGCGCTGGCGCATCCAGCCCTGGAGCTTCAGGAACGCGATGACGCTCCCCGCGAACGAGACGGCCCCGATCAGGCCCCCGGCGACGGAGAGGCCGCCGGTCGACGGATACCGCGGGCCGGTGAGGAGCTCGACCACGGCGATCCCCGCCGCCGCGCCGCCTCCCATCCCGTTGTAGATCGCGACCATCTGCGGCATGTCGGTCATCGCGACCTTCTTCGCCGCGACGAAGCCGAGCGCCCCGCCGATGGCGATCCCGGCGGCGATCCACAGGAGGTTCGACAGCCCCGGCGTGAAGAACGTCACGATCGTCGCGATCAGCATCGCGACGCCCGCCGCCACGATGCCGCTCCGCGCCGTCGCGGGCGAGCTCATCCTCTGGAGGCCGAGGACGAAGAAGACGACCGTGAGGAGGTAGACCCCCTCGATCGCGTCGGTGACCGAGAACGAGATCACGGCGGCCCCTGCTTCGCCTTCGAGCGGTCGAAGATCTCGAGGATCCGCTCCGTGACGACGTACCCGCCGGTGACGTTCATCGCGCCCATGACCACGGCCACGAACCCGAGGACCTGCTCGGGGAACGTCGTGGCCGTCCCGAGGGCGAACATCGCGCCGACGAGGACGATCCCGTGGATGAAGTTCGAGCCGCTCATCAGCGGGGTGTGGAGGAGGACCGGCACCCGCCGGATCACCTCGTATCCGGTGAACGCGGCGAGGACGGCGACGTAGAGGACGGCCCAGTCGGAGCTGATCATGCGGCCGCTCCGAGCGCGGCCCGGGTCGGCTCGTGCCGGACCTCGCCGGCCTCGACGAGGGCGCTCGCCTTCAGGATCTCGTCGTCGAATGTCGGAACCCGCTCGCCCTTCGCGTCGATGAGGAGGGTGAGGAACGAGGCGAGGTTCTTCGCGTACATCTGGCTCGCGTGGAACGCGAGCTCGCTCGCGATGTTCAGGGGCCCCACGACCTCCACCCCGTGGTCGATGACCGACTCGCCGGCCCGGGTCAGTTCGCAGTTGCCACCGGTCTCCGCCGCGAGGTCGACGATGACCGAGCCGGGGCGCATCCGGGCGACCATCTCCTTCGTGACGAGCCGCGGCGCCTTCTTCCCCGGGATGGCGGCGGTGGTGATCACGATGTCCGCGTCGGCGACCGCCTTCGCGACCATCTCCCCCTCCTGCGCCTTCTCCTCCGGGGTCAGCTCGCGCGCGTACCCGCCCTGCCCCTCGGCGTTGATCTGGAGCTCGAGGAACTTCGCCCCGAGGCTGCGCACCTGCTCCCCGGCGGCCCGTCGGACGTCGTACCCCTCCACGACCGCGCCCATCCGGCGCGAGGTCGCGATCGCCATCAGACCGGCCACCCCGGCCCCGAGGATCAGCACCTTCGCCGGCCGGATTGTCCCAGCGGCCGTCGTCAGCATCGGGAGGAACTTCGCCGACCGCTGCGCCCCGATGAGGGCGGCCCGGTATCCCGCGACCGTTGCCTGGGAGCTGAGGGCATCCATGCTCTGCGCGCGCGTGATCCGGGGGATCAGCTCGACCGCGAACCCCGTGAGCTTCCCGTCCCGGAGCCCGGCCGCCGCGTCGAGGTTGCGGCCCGGATTGAGGAACCCGACCACGATCGTCCCGGGGGCGAGGTGCCTCAGTTCGACCGCCGGCGGCGGCTGCACCGTGACGACGATTCCCGCCCCGTTCAGGGTCTCCGCGCGGTCCCCCACGACGGCGCCCGCGGCGGCGTACGCCTCGTCGAGGTAGTTCGCAGCGGCGCCGGCCGACCGCTCGACCCGGACGGTCACCCCGCCCTTCGTCAGCTTCTGGACGACCTCAGGAACGAGGGCGACCCGCCGTTCGCCCGGAGCGAGCTCCTTCGGAACGGCCACGACCACGCCCATCGCGAACCGTCGGCCCCGAACGGGGCAAGATTATAGGATTGACCACCGCCGGGGCGGGCGTCCGAGGGGCTCGGCGGGAACGTCAGATACCCCCGCGGATTCCCGGGGGGCAGATGGACGTCGCGTGGGTCCTGTGGCCGGTCGCGGCGGGCATGGCGGCAATCATCGCGTGGCTGGTCCGCTGGAGCGGGTCGGCCCGGACCGTCGTGGGAGCGGCCTTCGTGCTGTTCCTCCTCGCGATGATGGTCGCGATGTTCCTCGGCGCGCTCGTGCTCGTCGCCTGGCCGGCGTCGAACTCGCTGGTCCTCGGCCTGTGGGTCGCGGGCGCGACGATGTCGGTGAGCGTGTTCCCGGTGACGGCGCTCGCGCTCCGGGAGGCCCGGGACCAGCTGGCGGCCGGAGAGTCGTACTCCCCGCGACGGCTCCGGTCCGCCCTCCCCCTGGCGCTCGCCGTCACCGCCCTCGTGCTGGTCGCCGAGCTTCTCATGGGACGGAGCTTCGCCACCGCCGCCGGGTCGGTCGGGCTCCCGGCCGTCCGAACGTTCCCGAACGGCATCTCCTGGTTCACCTCGACCGTCACCTCCCCCTGGTTCCTGTTCCCGATGGCTCTCGAGATGGGCCTCGCGGCGTTCTGGGTCGGACGCAGACTCCCCCGCCCGATGCTCGCGCTGCTCCTCTCCCAAGCCGCCGTGATGCTCCTCTCGCCGCCGGCCCTCGCCGCGCCGGCGTGGGTCGTCGGGAGCGCGGCCGGGTCGAGCGCCGTCATGGCGGCGATCGTGGGGTACCTTCTCGTCCTCGAGTACCACGGCCGGTCGCTCCCCCGACCCATTGCCTCCTACGCGGTCCGGGTGATCGGGACATTTGCGCTCATGGGCGCGGGCCTGTTCGTCTGGGTTGTGGACGGCTCGGGCGTCGTTTTCGCGGCGGCCGTCGTGGCGCAAACGGCGGTCTTCTTCGGTGCCGTGGTGGTCCCCGAGGCCTACGGCCGGGGCGCGGCCGAGGCGGCTCCCGAGCCACCCACGCCGGCGGCCCGTTCGGGTACCTCGACCTGACCGGACCGTCGGACCGAGGCGGCGGGACCGCACCGCGGGAGCTACGACGGCTGTAGTAAGCACCGGGGAGTCATGAAGCCCGAACGCTCGATCCCAACGGACCCGGCTCGGGTCCGGGGGAGGTCGGAGTGAGTCCCACGGACATCCTGCTCGGGCTCGTCGCCCTCGGGATGGCGGTCCCCACCGCCTACCTGGTCCGGCTCTCGGTGGAGGCACGGACCCGGGCCCAGTCGTGGGTGACCCTGTTCCTGCTCGCGATGATGGGCGAGATGTGGGTCGGGGCCGCGATCTACGCCCGTTCCCCCTCGGACGCGGCGGCGGTCGCCGCCCTCGCCGCGATGGGCGCGCTGATGGCCGCCACGGTGGCCGTCCTCTTCGTCGCGCTCGTCCGTGCCCGAACCCGCGCCGGTGGCGCCCCCGACGGACCGGACGCCTCGTTGGCGCGCCCTTCGATGGCGTACCGGGCGCTCGCTGTCGGAGTCGTCCTCCTGAGCGAGGGGCTGATGGCCTACTCGTTCCAACTCGCGACGGCGACCCCGTTCCTCGCCACCGGGATCGGTGGCGCGGCCGGGATCGTCGCCTCGGTCGTCGTCTCCCCGTGGTTCGTGTTCCCGATGGGACTCGAGATGGGGATCGCGACCGCGCTCCTCTGGCCGCGTCTCTCCCGGCCGCTCCGCGTCATCCTACCCATCCAAGCGGCGGTCATGCTCCTGGCCCCGACGGCGCTCGCCTCACCGACGTGGCTCACCGTCTCGATCCTCCTCGGCAGCGCCGGAATGATCGCGGTGATCGTCTACGCGATGGAGCACATCTACCGGCACCGCGAGATCCCTACGGCGCTCGGAAGCTACCTCCTGCAGCTCCTCGCGGCGTACGCCCTGATGATGGCGGGGCTCCTCCTCTGGCTCGTCTACGGGACGCCCGTCTGGCTTGCCGCCTCCATCGTCGTCGAGATGTTCGTCTACTTCGGGGCGGCGCTCGCTCCGGACCGGTTCGACTCGGACGAGCGGTTCTCCTGGCAGTTGCGTCCGGAGTGGGCGTTCGGCCTGCTGACCCTCGTCCTCGTGGGCGAGCTGTTCATGGGCGCGGTGCTCGACCTGCAGATCGAGCCGGCCCAATTCGCAGGCGCGTTCTTCGCCCTCCCTCTCACCGGTCCGCCGGTCGTCGCCCTCGGGAACGCCCTCTCCGACGGGTTCTGGTTCTTCGCCGACGTCGCCGGCTCGACATGGTTCCTCGCCATGATGGGCATCGAGATGGGGGTCCTCGTCCTGTTCAAGTTCCGGGAGACCCGGAGCGTGGAGACCCGCATCCGCCTCGGGCTCATGCTCGCCTCCTACGCGGCGTTCGCGACCTTCTTCCCGAGCGTCTACTACGCGACGGTCTTCCCGAGCGCCCCCGCGGGGACCGCGGTCCCGGTCCTCGGGTGGAGCATGGGGGTCGGATCGGCACCCATCGGGCCGTCGGTGTTTCTCGTCCTCTTCCTGACGTACGCGATCACCGGCTCGCTCGTGATCCTGTTCGGCCGCCGGGTGATCTGCTCGGTATTCTGCACGGCCCCCATGATGTACCAGGGAACGGCCGTCGACGCGATGAAATCGTTCAACCGCTCGAGCCCCGTCGGCCGGAAGTACCTGGGCAGCCGATTCTCCACCGCCTACAGCGTGACCACCGGCGTCACGATGGGCTCGCTCGTCGTGGCCTCGTTCGTCTCGTACTTCGACGGACTCGGCCTTCTGAACTGGACGATCGGAGGGACCGACCCGACGGTGTTCCTCTTCGCGCTCTATTTCGGAGTACTCTGGTACGTCATGTTCGTCACGATCCCCTACACGGGGAACTACAATTGCGTCACGATGGGATGGTGCTACACCGGCACCGTCGCCCAGCTGTTCCAGAAGGTCAGCTTCTACAAGCTCAAGGTCCGGTCCAAGGACGTCTGCAAGGCGTGCACCACGCTCGACTGCGCCAAGCATTGCCCGGTCGGCCTCGTGGACATGCCTGGCCATTTCCGGACGAAGGGGGAGTTCCGCAGCACCAAGTGCTGCGGCGTCGGGGATTGCGTGGAGGCGTGCCCGTACGGCAACCTCTACGTCCACGACGTCCGCCACTGGATCCGCCGGCGGGTGGGTCTCCCGGAGTCCCCCCGCGGAACGCCGCTCCCGATGGTACGACGGTCCTCCGCATCACCGGGCTCGGGCCGCTCTGGCGCCACGAGCCCCCCGGCGGCGCAGTCCCGGTAACGACGGGAGGGGTTCGGGTTCCCCCGGGCGGTCAGCCACGGGGGGCCGACGATACCCCTCCGGGGTGGTCGGAAGGTTGGGACGGCCCGCCCCGGGGATCGCTCGGGAATTCGCGCAGAGCCGACGGTGCGACCGGCGAGGAAGCCGGGTCTCGGCGAGCGTCCACGGCCGAGACCGTGGGGCGCGACGCTCCCGGAGCGCGGAGCGCCGGGTCCGGCGGTTCGGCCGCCGTCCGGGAGGTGTAATCGAAGATCGGCGCCGCGGAAAAGGCGAGCGCGTAGTACGCGAGCCAGACCAGCAGGACCGCTCCGGGGACCGTCAGGTCCACGCCGGGGACCGACCGCCACCGGTAGAGGCTGAACCCGATGATGCCGAAGAGCGCCACCGCGACCGACGTCTCGAACGCGGAGCCGCGGAGCGCGCCGGCGAACGCCGCCGCCCGGGACGAACCGAGCGTCCGGGCCTTCGGGGTGCGGACGAAGCCGGGCCGGGAGCCGAACGCCGCGCCGAGCGCGGCCCACAGGTCGTTCAGCTTGATCGCGTACCAGAACCCCAGGACCCCGAGGACGTCGGCGTAGCTCACCTTGGTCGTCGAGCGGAGGGCGACGCGGATCTTCAGGAGCCCATCGAGGAGGAGCAGGAGCGGGGCCGCCGAGACGAGCGCGAGCGCCGACAGCGTTCGGATCGAGAGGTACACCCCCGTCCACGAGGCGACGACGACGCTGGCGAGGGCGAACGTCACCGCCATCAGGAACAGCCCGTCGATCCAGAACACCCGGCTGAGCGTGAAGTCGAGCCGCTGCCGCTGGCTCATGTGGGTGGGATTCAGTTTCTCCGAGTTCATCCGGAGCATCTGCCAGCCGCCGTTCGCCCATCGGCGATGCTGCGAGCGGGTCGCCGCCATCGTCGTCGGAGCCAGCCCCCAACCGAGGGTCCGGTCGATGTAGACCCCCTGCCATCCGCGGGCGATGAGGCGGATCGAGAGCTCGGCGTCCTCCGTGACGCACGTCTCCGACCAGCCCCCCGCGCCCTCGATCGCGCCGCGGGTGACGACGCCCATCGTGCCGCAGAAGATCAGCGACCGCGCCCGGGCGCGGACCGGCTGGACGACCCGGTAAAAGTAGGCGTCCGCGAGGGCGTACCAGCGGGCGAACGACCCGCGGGTCGCGTTCCGATATGCCTGCGGGGTCTGGACGAACCCCACCGCGCCCGACCCGAACGGGCCGACCGCGATGCGGAGGAACTGCGGGTCGACGACGTAGTCGGAGTCGACGATGGCGATGAGCTCCACCTCCCTGGGGAGCGCCTTCAGTCCGTCGTTCAGCGCGCCCCCCTTGAACCCTCGCCGGTGGGTCCGATGGCGGAAGTCGATCCCGTTCGCAAGGCAGAACGCCCGCAACGCCTCCACGCCGGCGGTCTCGGTGGAGTCGTCGAGGAGCTGGACCAGGAGCCGCTCCTTCGGATAGTCGAGGGCGAGAATGGAGCGGAGGCAGCGCTCGACGACGTCCGGCGGCTCGTTGAACGAGGCGACCTGGACCGCGACGACTGGCCACGGTTTGTTGGCGGCGGGGGCCGGCGGCGGGTCGAGACGACTCCCCGCGATGTACTCAATCGTGTAGAATTGGTAGGTCAGGAACAGGAGAAACCCCGAGGTTTCCACGACGAGGAGGACGACCCCGAGCGCCCGCGCGACCACGCTCGTCGCGGAAGCGACGATCAGGACCGAGTACCCGAACAGCCCCACCGCGACCATCAGGAGACCGAGCCACGTCGCGAGCCCCGAGAGCACCCACCGGGACGAGCTGCTCATCCAGCCCACGAACGCCCCGAGTACGACCACGACGAGCAGCGCGAACGGGTTGACGTGGTACGCGGCCCAGAGGTGGCCTACCTCGCGGACGGCCCCGCCGAGCGCGGCCACGAACGGGGCAACGGGAGAGGACGAGGCCCCGGAGAGCCCCCACGTTCCCGGGGGGACGATCAGGGGAAGGCGGGAGCGGAGGCCGAAGATCGACGAAAGGGTGACGCGGTCGAGGACGACGGTGCCGAACACCATCGCGACGACGCCCAAGGCCATTCCGAGGACGACCCGACCGAACGCCGTCACGCCGGGGCTCTGGAACCACCGCGTGCGAAACTCGGTCTTCCGCGGCAGGGCCACCCACCCGACCACGACGAGGAGCACCCCTCCGATCGTCAGGATCGTGGCCGCGGCGAGCGAGAACGCGGGCCAGGAGCCGCTCCAGGAGGACGTCGCCCCCCCGTTCGCGAGCGCGAGATACTGGAGCAAGAGCGGCCACAGGTGACCCGCCGTCCACCCCATTGTCTGTACTCCTCGGCTCGTCCCGCTCCCGGGTCGACGGCGCCGGACTCCCTCGCCGCGCCCGCCGGTGCCGTCGATTCAAACGTCGCCGGGGCGCGGATAAGTCCGCGTCCGACGTCGTAACCTTTCTAGCAGGCTCGACCGGCACGGGCGGGGCGACCCCCGGGCGCCACCCACGGGCGCCGACGCCCCTCCCAGGCCGATGTTGGGTCTCCAGACGGCGCTGGACCGAACGGCCCTGGTGACGGACGCTTCCCCCGTCGAGGAGACTGGGAGGAAATCGGCGTCGGACCACCGGGAGAGTGGGTCTCCGGGGCCCCGGCTCACAAAGCACCGCCGAACATCGCCTCCGGTCGTCCGAGGGTGCGCTCCCCGACACCACTACCACCCGGTTTCGACCATTTCGGACGTTTTCGAGCCGGTCGAGCGCGGAGCAAACGGCTTATCTGCCGCTCGTTGACCCATAGGCACATGGGCGACATCGCGAGCATCCGCGCCAACCAGAATGCGACCTTCATCGCGTCGATCACGGCAATCTCGACTCCCCGCGAGGTCACGACCTCGCGCGGGACCTCCTCGGTCGCCGACGCCACCCTCCAGGACGCGACGGGAACCACGACCCTGACGCTGTGGGGCGACGACATCTCGAAGTACAAGGTCGGGTCGAAGATCCAGATCACCGACGGGTGGGTCAAGGAGTTCAAGGGCAAGCTCCAGGTCTCGCTCGGGCGCTCGGGCACGATCACCGTCGTCCCGTAATCCGCAGCGAGCTGAACCGGGACCCCGCCCGGCCGTCGCCCGCCGGGGGGGTCCCCTCCCGCGCCTTCGGGCGCGGGGGCCGCGTCCGGGACTTTTCCCTTGGCCGCGTTATCCCAGTCGGCGCACGGCGGCCTCAACGGCCGCGTCGAACGCGTCCGGTCGAGAGAGATTCAACAGGTGGTCCGCCCCGGGAACAAGCTCCACGGTCGCGCCGGCGATCCCCCGCGCCAGGAAGTTCGCGACGTGCGGCATCACGGGGTTGTCCCGGTCGCCGACTAGGATCCGGGTCGGAACACGGATCTCCCCCAGCCGGGCCGCGGCGGGCGCTCCGACGGGCGTTTCGTGCCGACCCGAGCGTTCCCCGAACACCTCCTCGGCGTTCTCCCGGACCATGGTCTCGAAGAGCTCGAGCGAGGCTCCGGTGAGCGCCGACGCCCACAACTGCCGGAGATGTTCGGTCGCCTCTCCGAGCCTGCCCGGCGGACCACGCGTCGACCGCCGCCTTCGAGAGCGTCTCGTCGCGCTCGAACGTCGCTTTCCCGCCGGGAACGTGGTCGTAGTCCATTCCGGAATATCCGGGGGCGATCAGCAACAATCCTCCTACGTGCTCGGGGTGGGCGAGGGTCAGGTCCAGCGCGATCTTCCCCCCCATGCTCGGCCCGACGACCAGCGGCTGCGTCAGATGGAGGTGGTCCAGGAGGGCTACCAGGTCATCGACGGGAGCGTACGCCGAGGTCGCGGGCGCGGACCCGCCGTACCCTCGCAGGTCGTAGCGGACCACTTGACGGTCGTGCGCCAGGAGCGAAAACTCGCGATTCCACATCCGTCGGTCGGCGATCCCCTCGTGGAGGAGGACGATGGGCCGCCCGCGTCCGGCCTCCTCGTAGGCGATCTTCCCGCCGGGCACATCCAAGGTGTTCGGAACGACCGAAGCGGTCATCGACGTCCGAGTGGCCCCTCGCCCCATAAACGAGGGGGGGAGATGGTGAAACGACCCGCCGCAACGCCCGATCGACCCGGGCCACCTCGGAGGAACCCCGGGTCCTGGTTCGGGTGTGCCTCGAACTCGGAGCGTCCGAACGGTCCGGAACAGGATCGAATCGGCCCCCGCTCCCGAAGCGGATTCGCCGACCTCATGTAGGGGTGGCCGAATCGACCCACCATGCCCGACCCCTCTCCCCAGCAAGCCGCCGCCCTCGCGAAGAACGTCCTCACGAAGACCCTCCACGTCCGGAAGGGGGAGAACGTCGTCATCGAGACCTGGTCCGAGTCGCTCCCGTGGGCGAAGCCGTTCGTGGCCGAGGCACGGAGACTCGGGGCGAATCCGGTCCTGCTCTACGAAGACGAAGCGTCGTTCTGGGAGGCACTGAAGGCGGGGCACGGCGGGCACACCGGCCGGGTCGGGAGCCACGAGTGGGCCGCGCTCGCCAACACGTCGGCCTACGTGTTCTTCTTCGGACCCTCCGAGTGGCCGAGGGCCGACGACCTCCCGGCCAAGAACCGGGCCGGCGTCGCGGCGTACAACGGAGAGTGGTACCGTCGCGCCGCGAAAGCCAAGATCCGGGGCGCCCGGATGTACCTCGGCCGGACCAGCCAACTCTCGGCCGACCGGTGGAAGCTCGACCTCGAGGCGTGGCGCGACGAACTGGTCCGGGCGAGCCTGGTGTCGCCCGCCGCCATGAACCGGATGGGGAAGCGGATCGGGGTCCGGATGCAGAAGGGAAAGGAGGTCACGGTCACCCACTCCAACGGGACGGACCTCTCGTTCCGTCTCGCTCGGACGCCGCTCCAACTGGACGATGGGCTCGTCGACGCCGCCGACCTGAAGACCGGGCAGAACATGGCGGCCATCCCGGGCGGCGTGGTCGGCATCTGCGTCGACCCGGCCTCGGCCAACGGCGTCGTCACCGGAAACCACACGACCTACCCCGACAGCGGCCCGGTCACCGGTTCGCACTGGGAATTCTCGGCCGGGCACCTGACCGACCAGTCGTACGAATCGGGCGGGGCGCCGGTCCTCGCGGCGTACGCGAAGGCCCCCAAGAACGGCCGGGACCGCCTCGGGTACTTCTCGATCGGGTTGAACCCGGAGATCACCAACCTGCCGCAAATGGAGGACCAGGAGGTGGGCGCGCTCCTGCTCCAGCTCGGGAACAATCAGTTCCGGGGCGGCAAGGTCGCGTCGCCGTTCAGCGCCTGGATGGTGCTGAAGGGAGCGACGGTCGCGATCGACGGCACGCCGGTGGTCGAGGACGGCCGGGTCGTCTCAGACCTCGCGACCCGGCCCCCGGTCCTCGGCTCCGCCCGTCGGCCCACCGGCACGCCGGTCCGGCCCGGGGAGAGGCGGGTCGCCTCAGAGCTCGAGCGGACCCGGTAGCGGGGTCCGGGACACCGGGGGTCCCGAGGGCACCGTGTCGTCGGACCCCCCAAACAGCTCTCGTGCGCTCGGGACGCTCCGGAACCCGGGGAACGCCCGGACGGCGGCGGACGAAACGAGCGCCAGTACCACGACGACCGAGATGAACAGCGAGTACCATCCGCTGGTGATGAGTCCCAGTCCGAGCACGAGGGTCAGGATCACCGTGGCGCTCGTCAGGCGCGTGTTCATGAGAACGGTCACCGGGCCCGCCCTCGCTTTTCCAAACACCGAGCGGACGACCGGGAAGAGCGAGAGCATCTTGAGCGCCGAAGCGGCCACGATCAGGGTCAGCAGGAGGGGCCAGTGGGTCAGGACGAACTGCAGATTGACCTTCAGCCCGACGGCGACGAAGTAGAGCGGGATGAACAGGGCGAACGCGATGGGCCGTACGTTCGAGAGGTACCGTTTCCAGGCGGACTGGGGGATCAACTGGGAGAACGTCAGCCCCATCAGGAACACGAACAGGATCCCGGGAACGCCCACGAGCGCGGAGAGAAGCGCCAGGACGGCCAGGGAGAGGAGGAGGGACCGGGCGCCGATGTTCGTGAACTGCGTCTCCCCCTTGCCCTCGAGCGCTTTGGAGAGGCGCGGGAGCAGGAGCGCGGCGGCGGCCAGCGCCCCGAGGACGCCGATCGTGAACAGGATCCCCGGGGTCGAGAGGACCGTGGCGGTCGTGACCGTCGCGTCCTCGGCCAAGTTGACGCAGAGCGTCGAGGCGAGCACGAGGCGCCCGAACGGGAGGTCCGCGAGGTCGAACTGCTGGAGGGTGGTGTAGGTGATCGAGATCGAGGTGTCGGCCAAGACGGTCGCGCCGACGATGCTGATGAAGAGCGGAGCGTGGACGACGTAGTAGAGGACGACGAACAGACCTACGAACGGTCCGAGGAACCCGGCGAGCCCGACCGTCAGCGCCTTTCGAAGGTTGGCCCGGAGGAATCCGAATCCCGTCTCGAACCCGGCCAAGAAGACGATGAAGAGGCCGCCGAGCGTGATGATCGAATCGGTGCCCGCCGGCAACTGGAAACCGAGCAGGGCGATCAGGAGGATGCCCGCGATGATCTCGAGGGCCGTGATGGGGAGCGAGGTCCACCGGGCGATGAACGCTGTGACGACGACCGCGGAGAACACGAGGACCAGGTCGAGGTCCAGCGGGTTCAGGGCGACCATCCGGCTCCATGAGCCGACGCTCCCGATTTGACCTTACCGGAGGTCTCTCAGAGTAGGATCCCCGATGCTCCAACGGAGGACCGCGGCTCCTACCGCGCCCCCGCCCCCCCGGGGGAAGTTCTCCGGACAGGAGCGATTGGGCCCGGACGGATTCGAACCGTCGATCGACCGGTTATGAGCCGGACGCTCTAGTCCGCTAAGCTACGGGCCCGCGGGAGCGGCTCGGAAAAGGCGAGGGAGGCGCCGCCGAGCGGAGTTTCGGGGCGCTCCGGATCGACCGGGCGTCCGTTCGAACCGCTGACCTTTCGGTTAACAGCCGATCGCTCTACCGCTGAGCTACGGCGGCACCGGCGGCGCCGACGTGGGGCGGCTCTAATAGCCTTTCCGGGCGGCGGAGCGGCCCTTGTACTCCGTCGCCCGCTCCTGGAGGTGTTGGATGGTCGCGGCCATCCGGTTCAGCGACGAATCGAGGGCCGCGAAGTACTCCTTCGCGCGGTCGGTGACGACGGCGCCATCGGCGGACGGCTGGATGACCCCCTCGCGTTCGAGCAGGTGGAGCGAGTACCCGGACCTTGTGGATCGGCAGGTGCATCGCCTCGCTCAGCCGGATGATCCCCATCGGGGGATTCCCGGCGAGCCGCTCGACGATGTCGACGTTCCGTGCAAGGAGGTCGAGCTCGCCCGCGATCCGGTCGATGAGGTGCGGCTGGTCCCCGACCCCGGGGGGTTCGGGTTCGGGCGGTGGGGCTGGGGCCTTGGGGAACGGCATGTCACACCGTCTCCGGCACCGACCCCCGTTACTTCAACGTTGTCGGCCCGGGGGCGTCCATTCGAACACAACGAATGGGACGACGGCGGACCGGAGAGAGGAGCCTCCCGCGACTAAATACCACAAGGCCGTCGGACCTCCCGAGGGTCGCCGTGCGGGCCAATGTCGTCGTCTTCGGGGTCGCCCTCGTCCTCGTCGGCTTCGTGGTCTGGTACTTCCCCCTCACGACCGGGTCCACGTCGGCCCCGGTGCCGCGCGGGGACGCCTACGATTACGGGCTTCCCGGAGCGCTTCTCATCGGCCCGATCCCGTACACCGCGAGCTGGACCGCGAGCGGCCCGGCGAACATCACCATCTACAGCTGCGGGACCGACCCCGGCTGTCCGGACGGCCCGGACGCCCCGGTCGTCGCCTACTCCGACGAGGCGTCCGGATCGCTCAGTTGGACCAGCTCGGGCGGTCACTTCTTCCTCCTCGTTCCGGGTGCGCCGGTGAACGTGACCGTCACCTACATGGAGCCGATCGGCGGGGGCCTCGTCGGGATCGGGGTCCTCGGGTTCGGCGTCATCATCACCGTGGCGGGACTCGCCATGCGCCGGCGGAGCCCGCCGTCGGCCCTCCCTGCCCCGCAGGATTGACGCCGACCGCCGGATCCGGGGCGAGTCGGCGCGGGAAGTCTCGGGGCCGTGCGGTAGAGTCAAACACGGACCGGCGTCACGGTTTCCCCGATGGGGACCGGTACCCGCTCGCTGGACGAACTCTGCGCGGAGCTCGGCGTTGCCCCCGATGAGGTCCGGACGGTCGGACGTGGGGTCGGGAAGCTCTCCGTCGCGATGATCCGGCGACGGGCCGCCTCCGCGCGGCGCGGTCGGATCGTGCTGGTCACCGGGATGACCCCGACGTCCCACGGGGAGGGCAAGACGGTCACAACGATCGGGACGGCGATGGCCCTCCGACGGGCCGGGCACACGGTCGTTGCCGTCCTGCGACAGCCGTCGCTCGGCCCCGTGTTCGGCGTCAAGGGCGGGGCCACGGGCGGCGGGGCCGCGACGGTCGTCCCGGCCGAGCAGATCAACCTCGGGTTCACGGGAGACCTCCACGCCGCGGCGGCGGCCCACAACCTCCTTGCGGCCCTCGTCAACAACCACCTCTACCACGGGAACGAGCTCCAGCTCGACCCGGAACGGGTCCGCTGGCCCTGGACGATGGACATCGAGGACCGGGTCCTCCGCCACGTCTCGGCGGAGAGCGGAGGGGTTCGCCGGACCGTCTCGCGGGAGGGGAAGTTCGTCATCACCGCCGCCTCCGAGGTGACCGCCGTCCTCGGCCTCTCGCGGGACTACGCGGACCTCAAGGACCGACTCGGCCGGATCCTCGTCGGCGTCGACACGAGCGGCCACCCCGTCCGGGCGCGGGACCTCCACGCGGAGGGGGCGATGGCGGCGCTCCTGCGCGACGCGCTCGAGCCGAACCTCGTCCAGTGCGCCGACGGGACTCCCGCCGTGATCCACGGAGGCCCGTTCGGGAACATCGCCCACGGGACCGCGAGCCGTCTCGCGATCGAGTTCGCCCTCTCCGCGGCGGAGTACTGCGTCGTCGAGGCCGGGTTCGCGACCGACCTCGGAGCGGAGAAGTTCGTCGACATCGTCGCCCGGCAGGCGAACCTCGCCGTGGACGCGGGATTGCTCGTCACGACCGTTCGGGGGCTCCGGCACCAGGGGGGCGTCGAGGAGGCCCGGCTCGCCGTCCCCGACCCGGCCGCCGTGACCCGCGGACTGGACAACCTCCGCGCCCACCTCGCGAACCTTCGCTCCCTGGGCGTGCCCGCGGTCGTCGTGCTCAACCGGTTTCCCGACGACGCCCCGGAGGAGGTCGCGCTCGTGGAGGCGACGGCCGCCGCCGAAAAGGCGGGGTTCGCCGCCTCGACGGTGTTCGCCGACGGGGCCGCGGGGGGTGCCGATGTGGCGGCCCGGGTGGTCGCGGTGGCCGCGTCCGGGGGTCGGAGCACCCCGCTCTATCCCGACGACAGCACGGTTCCGGACGCGCTCGACGTTCTCGTCCGCCGGCTCTACGGGGGCGACGGGGCCGACTGGACCGACGAGGCGCGCCGTCAGCTCGACGACCTCACGAAGGCCGGCGAGGGGAGGGTCCCGATCTGTGTCGCGAAGACCGCGCTCTCGCTCTCCGACGATTCGCGCCGGCTCGGCCGCCCGACCGGCTACCGGGTCTCGGTGCGAAGGGTCGAGCGTTCGGCCGGGGCCGGGTTCACCGTGGTCTTCCTCGGGGAGATCGAGACGATGCCCGGCCTCCCGAAACGGCCGCTCGCCGAGCGGATCGACCTCCTCGCCGACGGCCGGATCACGGGCATGGGATGACCGGGAGGCCGGTGGGGCAGGCCCGAACGGCGCCGCGTCCGCGTCCCCCGGCGCTCTAAGTACACCGGCAATGTGGGGGCGAGCGATGGCCCTCCCACCCCGACGCCCCGTGGGCGCAGCCTGGGTGATCGCGCTCGTCGCCGTACTCGTCCTGACCGGCGCCTCCGCAGCGCCCGGTGGTCGGCTCCCGGCCGCGTCGGCCACGCTGTCCCCGATGTCCGCCGCCGACCGGATGGGACCCGCTCCGCCGGCGCCGCTCGTGGTTCCCTCGTCGGCCCACCCGTCGACGGCCACCCCGCTCTGGACGAACATCTCCTCCGGGTCGACGGACGCACCTCCCCCCGGGTCAGTGCGGGGATGGTCTACGATTCCTCCGACGGGTACGTTCTGCTGTTCGGCGGCGAACGCACGACCACCCCGCCGTACGTCTACTACAACGACACGTGGTCGTTCGTCGGCGGCGAGTGGACCAACCAGACCACCGGGCACGCCCCCTCGGCGCGGTTCGGATTCTTCCTTGCGGACGACCCCGCCGACCACGTGGTCGTCCTCTTCGGCGGCGAGCAGGGCACCCACGGCGTCCTCGAGAACGACACGTGGACCTACCACGCCGGAACCTGGACGAACGTCACCAGCGGAACGACGCCTCCGCGAGCGTTCTGGGGGTCGATGTCGTACGACTCGGCGACGGGAACCGTGCTCCTGTTCGGGGGGAACGAGGGCGGGGGCCCGACGACCGAGTACACGAACGACACGTGGTCGTTCCACGCGGGCGTCTGGACCGAGTTGTCCCCCGCGAGCACCCCGCCCGGGCGGGACGACCAGAACCAGGTCGACGACACGGCCACCGGTGACGTCGTGCTGTTCGGCGGATTGAACGCTACGGAGGACCTCAACGATACGTGGACCTACTCCAACGGGACGTGGTCGCTGCTCGTCACCGCGACCGGCCCGGACGCCCGCGACGGACCGGGGATGGCCTACGACGCCGCCGAGAACGCGGTGGTGATGTACGGGGGCTATCCGGCCAACGATTACTACTACGCAACGTGGGTCCTCGAGGCCGGGGTCTGGACCCAGTACGACGTCAGCCCCACCCCCGCCGCCGGGACGATCTGGGGGCAGATGACCTACGACGCCGCGGACGGGTACGTCGTGCTCCTCCAGGGCAACGGGCAGTACAATTCGACGTGGGAGCTCAACTTCACCTCGAACACGACGGGTCCGCTTTCGCTCCAGGCGACCGCGATGCCCACGAGCGGAACGGCGCCGCTCCTCGTGACCTTCACCGCAACCCCCTCGGGAGGGACGCCGCCGTACGCGTACTCCTGGGTGTTGGGCGATGGCAACACGAGCGCGTCCCCGAACCCGACGCACACCTACGAGACCGCCTCCATGTACACGGCCACGATCTACGTCACGGACTCGGCGTCGGGGAATGTGAGCAAGAGCTGGACGATCGTGGTGTCGGGTGCTTCCCCACCTCCTCCTCTCTCCCTCCAAGCGTCGGCCACCCCGACGACGGGGACGGCCCCGCTCGCGGTGGCGTTCACCGCGACCCCGTCCGGGGGGACGACGCCGTACGCCTACTCCTGGGTGTTCGGTGACGGCGGCCGGAGCACCTCCGCCAACCCGAGTCACACCTACGAGGCGGCGGCCTCGTACACCGCCACGATCTACGTCACGGACTCCGCATCGGGGAACGTGAGCAAGAGCTGGACGATCGTGGCCTCGTCGGCGCCGCTCGCGGCGACGATCGCGGCCGACCCGACCTCGACGACGGTCAACCACACGGTGGCCTTCTTCACGAACGTCACCGGCGGAACCGGCCCGTACACCTTCCTCTGGGAGTTCGCGGACCACACCTCGTCGTCGACGCAGGACCCGACGCACAGCTACGGCGCCGCCGGTACGTTCGACGTCACCCTGACCGTCAACGACTCCGCCGGTGGGTCCGTGACCAAGAGCGTGACCGTCACGGTCGCGACTTCGCCGAACTCCCCGCCCGCCTCGTCGTCCGGCCCGGCGAATGCGACCGCCATCGCCGCCGGCGTGGTTCTGATCATCGTGATCGTGTTCGTGGTGTTCTTCTGGTGGCGCCGGAAGAAGAAGACGCCCCCTCCGGGCTCCCCGGACCCCGCGGCGAGCCCCGGTCCTGCCCCCTGACGTCGCCGACGGTCCCGACCGTACGCCGTGCGACTCCTCGGGACACCCGGGACGCGACGCACGAAGCCGGGTCCCTCCCGGCCCGCTCCCAGTGGACGGACCCATCCGTGGAGGGAGGTCCGAGTCGCCTCCCGAGGCCCGAGACCCGCCCCGTGGGAGCGGACCGTAGCGTCTATCAAGGGGTCCCCGGTCCGACGGACATGTCGAACCCCCCCGGGGATTCCTCCCGACCGTCCGGACCGGACGTGATCGCGATCGTCCTCGGCCTCGTGCTGCTCGTCGACCTCGTGGTGTCGGTCGTGATGCTGCAGACCGACAAGAACCTCCAGACCGATTTCGGGGGCCACCCCGCCTACTATGCCCACTGGTACGGCGTGCTCGCGATGGCGGTCATCGACCTCGTGACTGCCCTGGCCGTCCTGGCCTGGGCGATGCCCGGGGCCCGGGCCCGGATGCCGGGAATCCTCCAGCGGAACGGCCTCACCCTCGTTCTGGTGTGGCCGGTCCTCGCCATCCTCGCCATGGTCGGGGTGGTCGAGTCCTACTCGATGGTCGGGTTCTCCTCGGCGAATCAGTTCTCGACCTACCTGTTCGGAACCACGGCGTACCCGGGAGCGCTCTCTTACATCCCGTGGCTCTACGACGTCCTCCTCGCGATGTACGTCGTGACGGCGGTCGTCGCCGCCGCGGCGGTCTGGCATGCCCGGGCGGCCGGCAAGGCCGCGACCGCGGCTGCCTAGCGCTGGTCGATCCGGACGGCCGCACCCTCGGCGACCGCCGCCCCGGGGACGGGCCCGCCGGGATTCGAACTTGCGCAAGGATGCGCAATCGTCCCCGGGTGCTGCCCAACTCCTCATTTAGCCAAAATAGTAAATAATAGGCGATCGTAGGAGGAGGAGGATGGCGCCCACCTCCACCGTGGACTACGACGCCATCTTCGGCGCCCTCGCCCACCCGATCCGCCGGGACATCCTCTCGCGTCTCGCGGTCCGGGACGCGGGGGTGGAGGATCTCGCCGCGCCCTACGATGTGAGCCTCCCCACGATCTCGCGTCACCTCAAGTGTCTGGAGCGCGCCGGACTCGTCGCGGTGACGCGAGACTGGCGGTACCGAACTCGTCATCTCAACGTCCGGCCGTTGGCCGATGCGTTCCGCTGGCTCGCCGAGTACCGGGCGCTGTGGGACGACAGTTTCGACCGGTTGGAGCAGATCCTCGGCCCCCCGGAGGCTTCGGGCCCGTCGACGGCCCAACGAACCCGAGGGTCCCGGTGATCGACTCCGAGTCCGGCGCGGCCGCTCCCTCGCCCGACCCGACCCAGATTGCGACCCCTACGGGGACCGTGATCATCGCCGTCCGCGTCTTTGGGGCATCGCGCGAGCGCGCCTACGCGGCGTTTGTGACCCCAGAAGTCGTCGCCCGTTGGTGGGGGCCCGAGGGGTGGCGCACGGTCGTCGACGCGATGGACGTCCGGGTGAGTGGCCGATACCGAATCCGTTTGCTTGGCCCGGGCGGAGAGGTGCACCTCCGGACCGGGACGTATCGAGAGGTCGTCTCTGGCTCGCTGCTCGTGCGAACGCTCGAGTTCGGCGAGTTCGACGGCCTCACGGTCGTTGAATCGATCCGATTCGAGTCGACCCCGGAAGGGACCCGCGTCACGCTGCGAACCGACTTCCCGTCGCCGGTGGACCCCACCGGTTGACCGCGGCCGGAATTCAGAACGGGGTCCGCTCCCTTTTCCGCAGGTTGAATGCACTCCTCTCGGAGACCGCGGACGGTAGGTGATGGTCTCTGGTCGAATCTCCCCATAGGAGGACCGCACCATCCTCGACGCACCGATCGATTCGGCTCGGGCGTCGTTCGCGCGTTGACCTTGGGCCCCACGGACGACCATGATCAGGTACGGCGCGTCGATGTCATTGGACGGTTTTGTCGCAGGTCCCGACCAGGGTCCCAAGCACCCGTTGGGCGTTCGGGGCGAACTCCTCCACGTCTGGATGCGCGAGTTGGCGGTCTGGCGGGAGCAGGCTGGCCTCCCAGGAGGGGTCACCAACGCGAGCACGAAGGTCCTCCTCGAGGAGGACGTGGAGGTCGGCGCCCTCATCATGGGACGCAACATGTTCGGCGGCGGTCCGGGACCGTGGCGCACTCCGGCGTGGAACGGATGGTGGGGAGAAGACCCGCCGTTCCACCTCCCGGTTTTCGTGCTCACCCATCACCGGCGCGAACCGTTGGTCTGCAAGGGAGGAACCACATTTCACTTCGTGACGGGGGGAATCGCCGCCGCGAGGAGGCTGGCAGAGGCGGCGGCCAAGGGAAAGGACGTTTGCATCTCCGGAGGCGCCGGGGCCGCGAAGCAGTACATCGGAGCGGGGTTGGTCGACGAGATCCAGATCCACCTCGTTCCCGTCTTCCTCGGGGAGGGTGTCCGGTTGTTTGACAGCGCGCTGCTGTCCAAGGTCTCGCTCCGACAAGTCCGGGCGGTGGAAGCCCCCGGAGTGGCCCACCTCACGTATCGAGGACCGGCGGCCTCCCCAGCGGAAAGCCAAGAGGTAGTTCCCCTCCTCCTCGGGCATCGCGCACGACCCGGGTTGGGCCCCGAAGGGCGGTGCCATCGGCAGGGGATGTCCGAGCGGGCGGGGTGGCAATCGGGGCGCGACATCTCCGCGAACTGCGCGCGGGCGGGAAGCGGGAAGGCGGCCTCTGCGAGACTGGGAACCCGCCCCGGTCGGCCGGGAGCCTGGGGCCCGACTGCCAGGTTTGGCCGGGTTTTCCGCACGGAGAGCGGTCTATCGAGAGAGCGCGTCGCGCAATGCTCCGATATCATGAGCTGGATCGTGCTCCACCGCGGCGAACACCTCACACATTTCCGGACGCCGAACTGGCGGGAGCGGAAGCGCACGGCGACCGCTAGACCTCGGCGGGGCCGGTGGTCTGGGTTCTGGAAGGGAAGTGGGACGGGCCCGCCGGGATTCGAACCCGGGTTCGAGGCTCCGGAGGCCTCTGTGATGTCCAAGCTATACTACGGGCCCTTACGCGACGTCCAAAAGGGTTAAGATTCGGGCGATTCTGGCCTCCGTCATGGCCCCCAAGCCAACGACCTCAGCGCGCAGAACTACCCTCCTCCGGAACCCCCGACGTACGCTCGTGGTATAACGACCACGCCAAAGTCGGGACAGCGGTCACTCAGCTCGACCAACTCGAGCTCTTCCTGCGCCGGACGCACCTCGAACTCGAAGAGTTGGTCGCGCTCGCCAAGAAGCCTCCGGCGAAGCGGCTGAAGGAGGTTGTGAACTCCTACGTCCGAACCGAGCAGGCGGCCGGGCGCAGGGCACGCTACGTCCTGAACGTCTGGTGGGGAGTCCGCTCGTTCCTCGCCTCCCAGGGGGCCGCTCCGGAATGGAACCCGACGGTCGAGAAGACCGAGGCGGACGAGGACGACGCTGCGCGAACCGTCCCGAGCCACGAGCAGCTACGCCAGGTCGCGAGCGCGGTCAAGTCCGGCCGTGACCGGGCGGTCGTCTACCTCCTCGCATCGTCCGGCATCAGGATCGGCGTCCTCGCGACGCAGCACCCAGCCGGCCGACGGCCTCCGATTGAAGCACCTCCCCGAGCTTCGAGCTACGGCAAGGAGCCCAATTTCGGGAAGGTTCCCTTCGCGATCCGCGTCCCCGCCCATCTATCGAAGGGGAAGAACGCGTACTACACCTTCGGCTCGCACGAGGCGGCGGATGCCGTCCTCGCCTATCTGAAGGAGCGGCAGGCAAGACGGAGAGACCCTGACTCCGGAGTCCCCCCTCGTCTTGCCAGATACTCGGGGTCGGCTCTCGGAGCGGAGGGCGAAGGACGGGGCCTCGTTCATGGTCCGGAAGGCCCTCGCTGAGCGCGTCAAGATGGCCATGAGCCGGGTAAGCCCCGCCGGCGGCCCGATGGCAGGCCCACACCCTTCGAGCGTGGTTCAGCACCAGATGGAGAGCTGCGAATCGAAGGGGCTCGTCAGCCGCACCGTCGTGAATTCTTCATGGGCCACTCGCTCGGGGTAGACGGGCAGTACAACGTCGAGCGTCCGCTTTCCCCCGAAAAGGTCGACGAACTGCGGGCTTCATACTCGAAGTGCGAGCCGTTCCTCTCGACAACCCCGATGACGGAGCCGAACGACGGGGCGACCCGTGTCCTCCGCGCGCTGCTGATCTCGCGCGGCCACCCGAAGGAAGAAGCGGAGAAGCTCGACATCGGCGCGATGACCGACGAGGAACTTGGGGTGCTGTTCAAGAAACTCGGGGCTTCTCCGAAGCGATCAGAGAGGGCTTTCGCCGTCGAGGAAGTCCCGAGGTTGCTCGACGACGGCTGGGAGTTCGTGGCGCCGCTGAACGGCTCGATGGCGGTGCTCCGGAGCCCTTGAGGCCGGCCTGAATCGCGAGCGCGAACTCCATCGAGGGCGGGCGGCGGAATTCGACGTGCGCTTTCCGAAGGTCGGGAAGCTCCGCTGAGAACGGCGCATTCGCCTCGGTCGCCGGCCACCTGAGGCGCTCCAACAGCTCGTTCTCCAGGTGCTCCGTGCTCTCCGACGCGAGCGCGAGCTTGGTAAGGAAAGAGATGCCGCCCGAGAGCATCTTGCCAAATTCTTTCCGGGATTCACGCTCCTCCGCCTCGGTCCGCTTGCGGGGTGGGAAAAGCCGATCGCGCTCCGCCTGGGTCAACTGGATGTACTGGTCCGCGGGAACGCTGATCCGGCCGTCGATATACCTGAGGTAGTACCGAATCTCGGGGCCCCGAGGAGGTTGGAAGGTCCGGACTCCGAGGTAGATTTTAGCGAGCAGAGATTTCTTGCCGAAGCGCCAAGTTTCCCTGACCGTCGAGTGCGCTTTCGGTAGATTAAGGTCGGCGGCGATCGAGGCTTGGATCTGCGAGGCGGAGTACCACCCTCCGGGCGAGTCGGCCATCAACTTTCGGAACGCACGAATCACTTCGTCCTCCCGGCTTGAGGCGGCATCGGTCCCCAGTTTCCTGGGCATGGCGCCTGCCATACATGTCGGACGCCATATGAAGATGGCTAAGAAGCGTCGGGGGTATTCGTGCGGAGATGCCGCCCGTCAGTCTCGAGGGGCCGAAGGATGAGGCCCGTCGGTCGCTACCCGCTGGGCACCCCGGGCGCGAGGCGCTCCTCGCTCAACCGGACGCTCTCCCGGTGGACGAGTTCGACGCCCTCATCCCGGCGCTTATCCGGATTCTCAGGAGTCGACCGTGACCGGCTTCGGAGTCGCACTGTGGGCGTCGCCCTGGTGTTTCGGCACCGAACTTCCTGAGATCTTCCGGCCGACGGAAATGACGAGCAGCACTCCGGCGCCAATCTTTGGGGCGGAACTCGCCGACAAGTTCGGGCTCGTGGCTGAGGAGTTGCTGTACGGACCACACGCTTCGGGGGTCGCCCTCTCGCGTAAGCTGAGCGACGGTCGAATCGCGTCGGAGAAGGGACGCCTCCTCGACGCGGGGCAACGACTTCGAGCCGACGGCCTCACGAGCGAGCAGGCGTACGTCGCCGTTCGCGACCGAGAACTTCCCAACCCGGCCTCCACCCTCCTGTTGCTCCCGGCCGAGTTCCCGTCGGTACTTTGGGTGCCGACCCCCCAGGGCCCAGGGAGCGCGCGCCCGGCAGGATTCGTCGAACACCTTCTCGCGAAGTCCGTCTTCGCGGCCCCGACGGACACGTTCTCCGGGGCCGGATACGAGCTCCTTCGCTACGTGGATGGCGTCTACGTCGACGGGGCGAAGGCGTTCGTGCACGCCGAGACCGAGCGGGCCCACAAGAGCATCGGACGGACAGCGAGGGCGGGGTTCGCCGAGGAACTCGCAAAGGCAGTTGCCCGACGGTCGATGGTGGCCCGCGACCGACTAAATCCTCCGGGCCAGCTGAACCTCACGAATGGGGTGCTGAACGTCGATCGCGGGCTACTGACGCCCCATACCCCGGTGCTCCGTTTCACGCACAAGCTCCCGACGGCGTTCGACCCGTCAGCGGAGTGTCCTCGATTCATCGAATTCCTAAGCGAGGTCCTTCCGGGAGACCTTCATCGCCGCGAAATCCAGAAACTCTTCGGCTACTGCTTCGTTCCCGGGAACCCGTACCAAGTCGGGCACCTCTTCGTAGGAGACGGCAACAACGGCAAGTCGACCGTGATCGGCGTCCTCACGGACCTCCTCGGCCCGGAGAACGTCGCGGCCGAGACCCTCCAAGCCCTCAACGAGAACAAGTTCTCGTCGGCGAAACTCTACGGGAAACTCCTCAACGCGTTCGCCGATCTCCCGAGCAATCCGCTCAAGCAGACCTCGACGTTCAAGACCCTCACCGGTGGCGACCAAGTCCGCGCGGAGCTCAAGTTCGGCGCGATTTTCTACTTCTACAACTCGGCGAAGTTGGTCTTCAGCGCGAATGACCTCCCCGAGGTCAGCGAGCGAACGAAGGCGTTCTGGCGCCGTTGGCAACTCGTCCCATTCGAGCAGGACCTCACGGGGAGAGAGAACCGTCACCTCCGGGAGGATCTCCGCCTCGAGTCTTCGGGGATCTTGAACTGGTCCCTGGAGGGAGTCCGCTTGCTCCGGGCGGATGGTGGATTCGACCCACGCCTCGGCGGCGAGAGCGTGACCGCCGAATGGCGGCGGCGGAGCGACACGCTTGCCTGGTTCGTTGCCGAGTGTGTCGAACGGGACCCGGACGGCTACGTCCCGAAGGAGGACTTCTACGAGGCCTACGTCGAATTCTCCGCCGCCAACCGCGCTTCAGCGAAGTCTCCGGAGGTCGTCGGAAAGGAGCTGGCTCGCCACCTACCTCAAGTCCGGACTCAGAAGCGTCGGCTGGAACCTGGTGGGCCGGAAGTGCGGGGATGGCGCGGAATCCGGCTTAAGTCGGAACACCCCGCCTCGCCTGCCTCACCCGCCTCAGCAGCACGACCTGAGGCAGGTGAGGCGAGTGAGGCAGGGTCCTCCCGACTAAGACTCAATGCCGACCCTGAGGACCTTCTGGCCGGAGTCGAAACGCGCGGCGACCGAGCGCGTCGGGGTCTGGGGTCCGGCGGAACGTGACCGGTGCAACGGCCCAGCCGCCTTCGCCGGTGGCACCGGCGCTTCCGTTTGGCCGGCCCCAATGCCGTGCACCGCCTCCCCGAGCCCAGGTCGCCGAACGTTGCGCTCCACTTCCATCCGGGGCGTGGTCGGTACCTCTGCGACCAGTCGTACGTCCATGGACGCCGCCGGCATTTCATCCGGGAGTCGTACGGCTCCGAGCGACGGCGCTGTTCGCTCCCGAGCTCCGGTCCGGCCTTGCGGAGGACGTTCTCCCCCGGCTCGATGGGGAATCGTTCGACCTGATCTATCTCGACCCCCCATACGGGACCACCTCCGCGGAGTGGGATCGAGTTCCAGACTGGAACTGGCTCGGCGACGAGACGGCGCGCCTACTTCGCCCGTCGGGCCAGGTCGTATTCCACGGCTCGGGCGCGATGGCCCTGGAGGCCGCGGCCACGTTCCTGGGGCACCTCGAGCATCGGTTCCAGATTGTTTGGGTGAAGGGCCGGACGGGCGGCCCCTTGCGGAGCTCCCCCTGGATCTCCGATTACGAGCCACTCCGGGCACACGAGATGATTCACGTCTTCAAGCGGAGGGGCGCGAGGACTGGCGACCTGACGTTCAACCTCGGGGCGATGCACCGCCGGGGCAAGCCCTGGCGCGGGATCAAGTGGCACGGCCCGACCCACCATGAGTCGTACGGGGAGGGGGCTCAGAGTACTCCTCGGACGGCTGGCGGTATCCGGTGGACGTGGTCTTCTCGTCCCCCTCGACCGAGGGAGACCTTTTCGCCGCCAAGCCCGAGGACCTCGTCACCCTCCTGCTCGCGACCCTCACCAAAGCCGGAGACCGCGTCCTGGACCCCTACGCGGGCTCCGGGACCACCCTGCGCGTTTGCCACAAGCTCGGGCGGCGGGCGCTCGGGATCGAGGCTTCGCCGCGGTCGTGGGCCATCCTGAGGCGGAACGTGGCCGGATTGAGGGGCTCCGCAAAGGGTCCGGGAGGCACTCGATGAACCCCTCCGTAGTTTCCGGAACTACGAAATCTGCCCTCATCACTGGATCCAGGCCCGGACACATTGGAACTCCTCCGGACGGCCAGGAACCGCGGAACCGTCACGTCACACAGGACGGAAACTTCCGGAGAGGGCGACCGACGAGGATTCCGCGTGATTCCGGGAGGGCTCCAGAGTGATGACGGACGCCGAAGAGGCTCGGCTACTCGCTTCGCCCGGCGGTCGTGAGCCGCTGCGAACGAATGAGCCGGCGATACTTGACCGTCAGGAGCACGGAGCCCGCGAATCCAACGATGAGCGGCCCGATTCCAACGGTAACGTAGAACAATCCGGTCTGGCCCTCGGGCTGGGCGATTCCCGGCGACAAGCAGGCGGTGTGGCCGTTGCACGGCCCGGCGGCCGCCACCATCGCGTCCGAGGCGGCGATGAGGCCGAAGCCGTATCCGGTGACGAGGATGCCGACCCACGCGAGGGTGAACGCAACCGCCAGCCCGATGAGAAGCCGTTTTTCCGGGCGGACAGAGGGCGCTCCATGTGCTTCGACAACCCCACGGAGGCATAGGGGAACCGGCAGAAGGGACTTCCGCGGGGCGAGGGACTGGGTGACGGGCGAGCGAGCGGCGATCTACCTTCGGGCCTCGACCGGGGACCATGCCCTCCCTGCCTGTGGCCGGATTGGCCGCTTCCCGGCCACCTCGAGTGCCGAGATTTCAGAACAGGAAGCCCGTCGCCAATGCAACCCCGATGGCAGTGACTATTCCTCCAACGACAAGGACAACGAGGGCCACCTCGACCCCGGCGGGTCCTTGGGGTCCTCGGGGAGAAATGACGGTGGGCAGCACCTGACCCTGCCGAAACCTCGAACGGACGATCATCACGGTGCCGATGACGACCGTCGTGATGCCGATGATCAAGACTGCCCGAATCAACTCCTCCAATGCACACCACAGGCCGGGACGCGCCGGTTGCCGACCTTCGGGAATAGAGCCTGAACGGAGTATGACGCTTTCCAACCTGGGCAAGCCGTGCGTCGCCCTCTACTTGCGCGTCTCCACTGAGGACCAGGACCTCGCCGGCCAGGACCGGGATCTGCGAGCGGAGGCAGCCCGCCGCGGCTGGGAGGTTGCCGAGGTCTACTCCGAGAAGGTCTCGGGGACGGGGCGGGTCGAACGGGAAGAATACGACCGGCTGCTCCGGGACGCCACGCGGCCCAATCGGGGCTGGAGCATCCTCCTGGTCTGGGCCCTGGACCGCTGGAGCCGCGAGGAGCGGTTCGACCGCGCGGTGGGGTCAATCCTCGACTTGGAAAAGGCTGCGGTGAGTTTCCAAAGCCTGAAGGAACCATACCTGTCAACACCCTCGACAGACGACGCCCACGCAGCGTTCGCCCGGAACCTGCTGCTGGGGGTCACGACCTCGGTCGCCGCCTTCGAGTCCCGGAGGAAGTCCGAACGGGTTCGGGTCGCCATGCGGGAGATTCGGGAGGGGCGGCGACCCACTCGCTCCGGGCGGCCCCCTGGACGCCCCCGGCGGGTTACACCGGAGAAAACTGGGCGGATCCTCGAGCTCCGCCGCCAGGGCCTCAAGTGGCGCGAGGTGGCGGGTCACGTAGGTCTCCCCGCGGGGACGTGCGCCTCGGTTTGGTCGAAGACCCAGCGGGCGTTGCCAAAGGTGGATTCCGGCGTTTGACCGGAGCCCTTCGCTCCCTGTCAGAGTAGGAAGGCCCCCCATAGGACGGCGGACGGGTAGGGCTCCCCCCGGATGTTACGGCTGGGGTGTCCCCGTTAGTCGATTTGCGCACGTTTTGGGCGATTCCTTGCACGGACCGGTCCGCGGAGTAGTCCCGGACGGACCCCCTTACCAGTCTCGGGGAGTGTAAAGGCCCCCTGAGGAAGGAGGACGGATCGGCCACAGTCCAGATGTTACGGCTGGGTAGTCCCCGTCAGAGAGTCCGTACGCGAGTTGGGCGATTCTGATCACCCTGGACCGCGGAGCAGACCGGACCGGACTGTCGGATGGGGTCCGGAAGGAGTCCTCTCCCTACGGACGGGGGGCCGACCCGCGGTTTACGGCCGATTGCGTGACGCATGTTTCTGACGGCATGGCGCGCTCGGAAGTTCTACCGGTAAGATCGGACTGGTCTGCCCCACTTCGAAATTTCCGATGCGTCCGTGTCGATTAGCCCCATTTGGCCGGAAATGGGGCGAGACCCGTGAAGGCTCTTGCCGATTACGAGCTCGGAGCTCCGGGGGCGGGGGTACAAACGCCCCGGACGCGGTTCGGTGACGGTTAGGGCGCGGTTCGACCGCGGTTAGGCTTGGGATCCTTGTGGGGAAATGATACACCAAGGGTAGGATTGCGCCGACGGCATGCACCTCCGAGCTTGGCGCCTGTTCCCAATGCTGCTCGGGTTCTTCGCTGGCGGGCTGATCCTGTCCGGTGTCGTGTTTGGGACCGGGCGGCTCGGAGACGGAGTCGGGGGAGCGAGCCAGAGCGTCTTGTCCGGGGTCGTTTTCGCGACGATGGGGGTAGCCGTGCTCGGCGTTGCGATTTGGCGGGCGTGGTGGAACCACCAAGTCCCGCGCGGGTCAGACCTCGAGGCCCAGCTCGACGGGCCACCTTGACGACCTCTTCGGGCCCCAGGACTCGATCCGAACCCGATCTCGCTCTCGACGTGCCGCTTTCAAGGAGGCTCCTGCGCTGGGACAGCCCCCTCTACCCTTGCTCGAGCTTGGCCCTCGCGTGGCTCCTCCTGGTCCAGTACATCTTCGGAGCCGACCGACTCTACGAGTATCTCGGGGCGTTTTGGGGTGGCGTTGGAATCGCGGCCTCGGTTGTCTACGGGCTGGGCTTCCGGTGGCGGTTCCAAGCGGCCAGTCGGGCGAGAGGTGGCCTGCGTCGGTAGCGCGTCGTAGGCGGTCGGGTCTAGGTCCCACCTTTGAGAACTCCGACCTTTCGCAAGGGTCGGGCCGTCGGGCGTGTCAGGCTCGCTTGACAAGGGACCGGTTTCAAGAGCGCACGACTTCTGGCGGTTCGCCGGCCAATGGTCGGCAGGACCTTTCGAGTGGCAGCGAACTGCGTCTGGTGTCACCAGGGGGGCATGAAGGTCGGAAGTTTCTGCGAGCTCTGCGAGGCCCCGGATTGGGACTCGGAGCCCGACCTCAGAAGGTATATCGCGGAAACCGAGGAGTATCTCATCCTGGAGGAGCGGCACGTAGTGGGAGACGTGATCGTCCTTGAGCTCAGGCAACCCCCACCTTTCGGGCAGACCGCAACACTCCGCTTGCCCTACAGGACGAGGAGCGACTACGTCCACATGAAGGGCACATCGTCTCTTGAGACCGGGAGAGGATGGTTGATCAAGTTCAGTCCCCCACCATCCGGAATGACGGCGTGGCGGGTCGCGAACTTTCGGCCAGGTCCCGAGCAATTCGAAATCCCCCTGGGCCGGACGATTTGGGGGATTCCTATGCGGGCCCAATTCAACCCGCACCCGTCGTGGGAGCTGAAGTCAGGAATCGAGCGGTGCCAGAGGCACGCATGGGCTTTCCGGGCAGGGCGGGAGGCCTATGATATCAACGCATTCGCCGAGCGGATGCCCTGCACCTGCGGCCCGGGGTGCGACCTCTGCGAGATTGGGTTAAAGTTCGCCGAAGACCGCCATAGACGGGGCAGCGACGGCACCAACTTCTGGACCGACCTGATGGCGACGGCGGCGCGGTGGGACGACATGATGCGCGAGCGCGCCCGGGCTTAGGGCGCGGTTCGGAACCAACCCACTGTCGAACATCCTCTGACGGCGTGCGATGGTGAGCGCCTCTCCCACGTCTCATCAAATTGGCTCTAGGAGCTTGTCTCCCTACACCGATCGCATCGACGTGAGCGCTCACTCACTGTGAGCCGGCCTTCCGCCCGCCTCCGCGGAAGTCGCCTCAGCCGAGCCGCGCCCGATGGATCTTTCGCAGATTGTGCGCGAGGCACCCGAGGAACCACTCGCCCCGGACCTTCCGATGTCCTCGGAGGAGGAACTGGCGGAACCGCTGCGCCTCTTTCATCTGTCCGAACACCGACTCCACGATCGCCTTCCGTCTCCGATAGTGGGTTCGCCCTCGCCGACCCCGGATCCCTCTCCGCCTCGCCGCGGCGAACGTCTCCCCGTTCGGCGGACGACCCCGCCGACACCGCTCGCGCTCCTCCCTCTTCCCGCGCCCCGGAGGACAGGACACCTCGACCCCTCGTCCCTCCACCGCTCGGATCCCAGCCTCGCTGAAGTACCCTGAATCGGCGAGCAGCTTCTCGGGGCGCCGGCCCAGCTGTGCCACGATCGAATCGAGCATCGGCACGAGGTGACGTTGGTCGGGGGCCGCTGTCATCACCTCGGCCCCGACGATAATCTGGTGCGCCTCGTCCACCGCCGCCTGACAGTTGTAGCCCTGGAGGAACGCTCCCTTGTTTCCTCCGTCCGGGATGATGCGCGACTCCGGGTCCGTGAAGTTCCGCTGAGCCTTGGCATCCACCGAGGGAGGGGGAGACCCTCCGCCTTCCTTCGGCGGCTCGGTTCCGCCGGACCTCTCCGATTCGGTACCGGTGTCCACGATGACTCTGCCTCGAGCCTCTTCCTTGAGGGCGAGCTTCGCCGCTCGAATCTTCGCCAGCCGGTCGCGATGGAACTTCAGCTCCTCCGGAAGATCCTTCGGGCGCTTCCCGTGGCCATACTCGGCGTCCTCTTCGAGGTCGACCTTCCGAGCCTCGGCGAAGAGCTGGCGCACCTTGCTCTGGAGCTCCCGCTCCCGCACGAGCATCCGCCCGTAGCTCATCGCTTTATGTTTGGAGGCGTGGGCTCGGACCTTCGTCCCGTCGATTGCCACGCGTCCCATCTTGACGAGCCCGAGCCGCTCGGCGACCTTCAGCCCCTGGATGAACAGCCCCTCGAGGACGTCGAGGTTCCGCTCCCGGAACCTCGCGATGGTGTTGTGGTCCGGGTGCTGGTTCGCGGCGAGGTAGCGGAAGGCGACGTCCTCGAAGGTGGCGCGCTCGATCTTGCGGGAGGAGCGCACACCGATGGCGTAGCCATAGACGAGGAGCTTGGTGAGCATCCTGGGGTGGAGCGCCGGGTGGCCGCCCTCGGCGTTGCGGTATCGCTCGAGGAGCGGGGTGAGATCGAGCGACTCCTCGACGACCTCGGAGATGAAGCGGGCGAGATGATCCTCCGGAAGCCAGTCCTCCAGATTGGGCGGGAGAAGGAGGCTCTGCTTCGGGTCGTAGCGGGTGAAGACCGGCGCATGCTCGTCCTCGGGAGGCATGCGACCGGGGAACGGCTCCCCGGATTTATGTACGCCGGTCCATCAGCGGGAATCCCACCAATTTAATCGAGGCACCAGGCCGTAGTGAGACAAGCTCCTAGGACAGGACGTTCCTCCCCCCGAAGGGAGCCTTAAGGCGCGCCGGGAATCAGGTCCATCATGCCTGAAGCCGTTGGCGCCGGCTGGACGGCCCACCTGAATTCGACTTACCGCGGGTTGTCTGCGGACAGAAAAGGGATCGAAGTCAGACCCCTAACCGTGATTTTGGGACCCAACAACGGGGGCAAATCGCAATTCCTCCGTTCGATGGTGCTTCTCGCAGCCTGCAAGAGACTGCTTTCGCCCGATGAGCGCGGATACCCCCTCCCTCTGCGGGGCTCGCTTGCCCAAAACCTAGCAGACATGGGGTTTCAGGACCTCGCCGAAGAACTGCCTGATCTGATTGGCCCCGACCGGCCGATTCAGCTCGTGTGGCGGGCGCCATTTCAGGATGGGCGGACTTTCGGTCAAGCCCTGGCGGATGCTTCTGAGGAGATGCGCCGGCCCATGCACCGAGAGCGCTCCCGCGACATTCAAGACGGGCTGCCCCCGGTGGAATACCGCCTGGTTCTCTCATACGATTCGTCGACGAAAGAGATCCTCGTCCGCTCGTGCGTTGTTAGGGGGCTCTGGGAGGGACTGGAACTGCGGATCCAGTCGAAAGAGGTCAAGGGCGTTGAGTCCCGGCAACCGAAAGCAGACTGGGAGTTCGACTTGCGGGCGCCCCCCTTCCCGGATTTTGTTACAAAGTTTCGGTACCGGGGACGGACCTACGACCACAGAGCAATCGTCGAGAATGCCTTGCGAAGGAGTGAGGGCAGGATTCACCAGGTGCTGTCGCAGCGATGGAGCCGGAACTGGGGTCTCAGGATACTAGTTCGGCTCGCCTTTTCGCGTCTTCCCTCAGTTATTTACCTTGGCCCGATCAGAGTAAGGGACGACCGAACTTACTCGGTGGCGTCAAGTCAGGATACAGACGTCGTTGGTCGACTCGGGGAATTCACTTGGGTCCTCTTGCGTGAGCTCGAGCGCGGCAATCCGGCTCGGCGGCAGTGGTTGGAGGAACGAATCGAGCAGGTCACCGGACTAAGCAATGTGCGCGGTGATCGAGATAGTCCAACCGTCCCTCGAGTCATGGCGCGAATTGGTAAGGGCAGATCGTTCGCACTCCACAACTTTGGACTCGGAACCTCTCAGGCACTACCCATACTGGTCCAACTGGCCGCAACGTTACCCCTTCACCCCCAACGGGCGGTACCGCGGCGAGTGCGGAATCCTAGGTTCGTGGTCGTCGAAGAGCCTGAGACTCACCTTCACCCAGCCGCGCAGAAATCCCTCGCCCAGGCGATGGCCTCGTACGTCGCGGCTGGAGGGCGAGTTGTAGTTGAGACTCACTCGGAGGTATTCGTCCGCGCGATTGAAACCGCCATTTCCAAACAGTCCTTAGCACCCCATCTCGCAGGAGTCAACTGGGTTCAGCTCTCCGGTGATCGGAAGAGTAAGTACTGGGGCGTCAGATTCCACGACTTTGATGAGACGGGAGCGCTGGCGGGCGGGATTCCCGCGACCTTCGATGAAATCGTCCCCTCGCTGATTGAAGAACGCCTCATCTCAAGTCGACGAACTCGCAAATGATTCATGTCGTAGACACCGGGGTACTTGTGGGCCTTCCCGGCGATGCGATGGATATTCTCGCGAAGGTTCGCCAGAGTGAGGACGACAAGCTTGCCTCCGATCACCCTGACGGCCCCTGTTTTGGGGAGATTCAGCGACATTGCGAGTCGCCCCTCGTGCAAGGATGTCCCGTCCCGTGGCGTGGCCCTCCGAGCAATCCAATTAGCAAAGACGTTCGACGAGTGTTGATGCCCATGCTAGGCCGCGCCGAGAAGGTTGCGTTGGTGGCCTCGCACGACGGCGAGCCTGCGGGCGCGCTTGCCGACGAGCTGTTGGTCGCGGTTCGAGAGCTGGACTTGGATGCTTGGTGGGAGAAGGATCGGAAGTGGGTCTCGCTGGCGCAACGCGTTGGAGTCGCAAGAATCACATCGACCGACCGCGGTTTTCGGCGAGTAAAGAAGATATTGAAGAAACACGAGATTGCCGTTGTTTACATCGCTCCGACTTAGCCCCCACCCCCGAGTTCCCAGAGATATGCCTGAGACATACGCCCGCTGGCTGATTGAACCCTTAGGGCTCCCTTGGGGGCTAAGCTCGCCGTTCGGGGCACATTGCGTCGACTTCCGAGCCAAGATTACGCCGGATCGGAACCCGCCGGGGGGTGCACCCGCACACGTCGCGTCTGGAGAGCTGCCGAATTCGGCCTGTCCGAGGGCCGGACGATGGATTCTCACGGTGATCGAGGGCGACGCGGCACCTCTCACCTTTCAGCGCGTCCCAAACACGGAAGGCTTTAGCCTCGGATTGAACGTTGCGGTCGCGAGGCGACGACCGTGAGCAACCTTCCGAACATGCTCTACTTCGGCGACAACCTCGAACTCCTCCGTAACCGTGATCACTTCCCGGACTCCTCGGTGGACTTGATCTATCTCGACCCGCCCTTCAATTCGAACCAGGACTACAACGTCTTGTTTGCCGAGAAGAACGGAACTCAATCGGCGGCTCAAATCCAGGCCTTTTCCGACACGTGGCACTGGGACGTGGCCGCGTCCGCGGCCCTGAGCGATGCCGTGAGCAACGGGGGCCCCCGGGTGGCCTCGGCGATGAAGGCATTCCAGACACTCGTCGGCGGGAGCGACATGCTCGCCTACCTCTCGATGATGGCTCCCCGGCTCGTGGAGTTGAGACGAGTTCTCAAGCCGACTGGCTCGATCTATCTCCACTGCGACACAACGGCAAGCCACTACCTGAAAATCCTTATGGACGCCACTTTCGGTGCCCGAAACTTCCGGACCGAGATCGCGTGGAAGCGCCAAAGCGCCCACAACGACGCCAGGCAGGGTCGAAAGCAACACGGACGTATCCACGACGTCATCCTGTTCTACACCGCGAGCGAGGAGTGGACGTGGAATTCGGTGTACGTCCCTTATGACGAGAAACAGCTCGAGACGAACTACCGTTGGGCCGAACTCCCGAACGGAAAGCTCGTTCATCTGAAGAAGGGTGAGGAAGCTCCGTCGGGCGCGCGACTCTGTTCTATGGGCGATCTGACCGGGCCCGGGGGGGTCGCGAGGGGAAGCCCGGAGTATGACCTATTGGGAGTCACGCGAGCCTGGCGCTTCTCCAAGGACAAGATGGACGAACTCGTCAGGCAAGGTCGGGTCGTTCAGACTGCACCGGGAAACGTACCCATGCAGAAGCGCTACCTCGACGAAATGCCCGGGGTAGTGGTCCAGGACATCTGGACGGACCTAAAACCGATTGCCGCTCAAGCGGCCGAGCGCCTCGGATACCCCACCCAGAAACCTGCGGCGTTACTCGAACGAATCATCCAGGGAAGCAGCAACCCCGGCGATACCGTCCTCGATCCGTTCTGTGGATGCGGAACGACCGTCGCGGCGGCTCAGAAGCTCGGCCGCCGATGGATCGGAATTGACGTCACGTACCTCGCGATTGGCCTCGTGGAGCGCAGGATGAAGGATACCTTCGGACCTGAAGTGGCGGGAAACTGGAAGGTCGTCGGCGAGCCTCGGACTGTCGCCGACGCTGGGGAACTTGCCCGACGAGACCGTTATCAGTTCCAGTGGTGGGCCCTCGACCGGGTCGACGCCCGCCCAAAGGAGAGCACTCGAAAGAAGGGGGCGGATCAGGGCGTGGACGGAATCATCAATTTCCAGGAGTCGCCAGGAGGGGCGGTCCGCACCGTCTTACTTCAGGTCAAATCCGGCCAGGTCCATCGCGACGATGTCGCGACGCTCAAGGGTGACATGGAGCGAGAGGACGCCGAAATCGGCGTCCTGCTCTCTCTCGAAGAACCTACCGAGCCGATGAGGAAGGAGGCGGCCGGCGCGGGTGTGTTCCAAGCCGAAGACCCCATCGGGGCTGGACGACCGACGTACCCACGAGTCCAGCTGCTGACCGTCAAGGAAATCCTCGAGGGAGGGAAGAGTGTGGAATACCCCAAGCAGGGCAACGTCACCTTCAAGAGGGCCCCGGTCGCCCCCCCGAAAGCCAGGGGCCGAATCAAGAAGCTGAGCTTACCTGGTTTCGCAGGGCAAGGGGTCCTGCGGGCCGAGGGGGACGACTCCGGCCACGATTCGGTGGAGCCCGAACAGTAGGCGAGGCCCATTCTGGTTCCTCAGCCGGGGTGCCCCGGGCCGCGAACTAGGATTCGCCCCGTGCTTAGACCGAATCCGCTCGGGGGTGACTAATCCACGCTCAGGCTACCCGTCTTCCGACCTCCGCCAAATATTCGCCGCACCCGATGTGGGGCGTCCAGGAAGCACGCTGCTGCCTTCGCGGTTGGCATGTCGGCTTGCGGGCCTAGGATGTAATACCGGGGCCCCGTGTTGCGATCGTGTCTTGCGACCTGGAAGAGGAGGACATCGACGTCCTCTACTGGTTCTTCCAGAAGCACCTGCTTAGCCCAAAGGCAAGCCTGCATCAGGACGCGGTCTACGCCCGCCTGTCCGGAAAGATTCGCGACCCGGAAGCGGTCATCGGAAAGCTACGCACTCAACTCTACATCGGGAAACACAAGACGATGTGCCTGTACGCCGACGCGGGGCGGGTAATCGCGGTACTCCAACTGCATCGGGAGTCGGTTCTCCCAACTCATCTGCGGCGCCGCAATGCGAAGCTGTAGGCAATCAATTATAACCCGAGTGGTAATCTGAGTTGCCAGTGACCCGAACGCAGGAGCCACTCGTGGAGCCAAGTTCGGATGCGCTCGCGGACTTCGTTCCGGAATCGTTCGTTCCAGGGGGGCCCTTCGGCGGTCTCTTAGGGAGTTCGTCCGAACTAAAGGTTCTCGATTTCCTTCTTGGCTTTCCGACCAAGGAGTTCAACGTCAGCGAACTTGCGCGCGAATCGGACCTCTCGCGCCCCTCGGCTCGGCTGGTCGTGAATAAGCTTCTGGAGTGGCGCATTCTGGAGACTTCTAGTCGGCACGGTAGCTCGAGGTACTTCCGTCTCAATGACTCCTCGGGTCATGTTGAGGCACTTCGCGAGTTCCTATTCGCAACGAATCTAGTGATCCTTGGTGGATCAGTGATTGAGGTAGAGGCCCCAGAACGAACTCCGACCGGAAGTCTGGTCACGGTGCTTACCCGCATCGTGTGGCCGATCGATACTGAGGAAAGCCCGTTCGAAGGCACCCAAATCGAGAGTCCCGGCAGAGTCGACGTAACGGCGATTACTGATCCAGACTTGTCGGTCATGCCTTGAGGCGCTCGCCCATTCCCACCGCCGAATCGACGCACGCCTCCCTCGAGGTGATTCGCGAACCGTGGTCAGAGTACAAGTTGTCGGACGGTACTCTCCTGAAATCCCGGTTCATCCTGTTGAAGGTTCTCAACGTCACGTCGAAGGAAGGGAAACCCGGAGGAAGACTTTCGAGTCAGATCGTCAACGTGATTCATCCACCACCAACCTTGGTCGGACCACCTGGCGGTCCGGCAGCCGTCCCAGATTTGCAGGCTCACCTTGTTGCACCAGACCTTGGGGTCAGGCCGATAATCGAGCAACCCTCGATCTACTTGGTCGGTGGTTCCAGAGTCCTCGTGGCTCGAACGACGGTGGTGGGAGTCGGCAGGAGCTCGCTCTTCGACGTGGACGGAAGTCCCCACTACCTCATACAAAGCAACTCGGCCATTTCGATCTTTCAGGGGGGAGGTACGGCGGCTCCGTCCGGGGGTTCGGGACCGCGGACTGCAAAAACGGCCGTAGCGAAGTCCTCGAGGGCTGTGGTCTCTCCGCCGATTACGAGGCTTCGGTCCCGCGAGCGGTCCGCACCTGTCAGGACTCGAAAGTCGGGACAAGCCTTAGCGCGACTTGGCTCACCGGCCCGCCCTGACAACAACGGTTGAATCTGTTCCGCCGTGGGCTGCCAAATCGCCCGTCCGCGGCTTTCTACCACGTTTTCGCACCCCCGGAGGGTTCGACTACCCCTGGATTCACCGGCAGCGGGCTTTCGATACTATTCGAGAGACGCCTCACCACTGCGCAAACTCGATTAGTGCCCTCGACAGTAGGGATTCATGGCCGACGGAGCCCCGGAAGTCGAGTGGGTCCCGGGCTTCTCCCGTCGTTGGTGGAGCGCTGGACTCCTCGCGATCTTCCTTGGGTCCGGATTCGCCGGTGTTTTGCTCGGGAACGGGTTCGTGCGCTGGCCGCCGAACACTCCGTCAATCATGGCGACGCTGTTGACATTCGTCTTCGCTTTGGCGATTGGGCTTCCGGCGTCCGTTGCCTACTTCCGCGCTCTTCCCACCATAGCCAGTCTCGGAATCACGAGTGAAGGACTCCTGGTGGATTTCGGTCCGGGCAGTGCCGCCATGCCCGCGTTCCGACAGGGATACCGGTGGGAGGAACTCCAACGACGCGGACACCGACTCTTGCTCCCGATGATTCGCCGGAGGGCTCCGCGATCGCTACGTCTCACTGGCCTCCAGCTCGAGCGGGTTGGGCCCAGAATCGCTCCCGGATAAGGCCGGGACGCGGTACCGGCCGCCCCGATTGGATTGAGCGGAAACGGCAGTATTGGCCGTGTAGGAACAGTCCATACTATACTACGGGCCCAGTCGCGCGGCGTTAGGCCGACGCTACGTAAGGGTTGCGACCCGAGCGGCCGGCGATCCGACGGGAGCCGAACCGCGAGCGGACTACGCCGGCTTCGCGACCTTGCCCTTCGCGGGCACGGGGGCCGGGGTCGGGACCGGGGCGGACGTCTTGGCCTCGGAGTACCCGCACTTCCCGCACGAGCGGCGGTTCGGGTGCTCCGCGAGGAACGTCCCGGGGCCGCACTTCGGGCACGACTTGTGCGTGCGGGTCAGCTGCTCGCCCTTCGTGTTGTAGAGTCCGACGCGGGCCTTCGCCATCTCAGGCCTCCTTCGCAGGGGCCTTCTCCGCCTTGGGCGCCCTTGGGGCCTTCGCGGGCTTCTCGGCGGGCGCCTCGGCGCCCTTCTCCGCGGGCTTCTCGGCCGCCTTCTCGGCGTGCTTCTCCATGGTCTTCTCGGTGTGCTTCTCGGCCGGCTTCTCCGCGGGTTTCTCCGCCGGCTTCTCCGCCGGCTTCTCGGCCGCCGGCTCCGGCGGGGCCGCCGCAGGTGCCTCGGGCTCGGCGCCCGGCACCGCCGGCTTCACCTTTTCCTTGAGTCCGTTTCGGATCAGGATGTGTTCGCGGACGGTCGCGAGCGCGGCGTCCTTGGTCGAGTAAGCGGCGGCCTCCCCGACGCTCATCGGGGTGCCGAACTTCGCGTGCATCCGCTCGATGATGATCCGGTCCTTCGGGACCTTCAGCTGGCTCGCGAGCTCCTGGCGGACCTCGTCGCGCTTCGGCGTCGCCGCGGTCGGGTGGCTCATCTCGAAGCGGTACTCCGTCCGCTTCAGGAGCGGGTTCTTCCGCTCCTCAACGATCTTCAGGTCCAAGGTCCACCCTCCGCAGTTCCATCTGGTCGACGAGCGCTTTCACGTGTTCCTTCGCCGCGGCGTCGACCTCGACGAAAGAGACCCCCGCACCCGGGATGCCGTATATAACGGTCGCTCCGTTCGGGAGCGCTTCGACGAGCGCGAGCGACCCGAGGTCCTCCTCGCCGTCGACTTCGAGGAGTCCGCCCCCCGCCTCGAGCATCTCCCGGACGGCGATCCGGAGCCGCTCGGTCAGTGTCCCGGCCGGGTTGACGACCTTCCGGCGGCCCCGGGCCGCGAGCGGGGCGAACGCGGTCGGGTCGACCGGTTCGTTCCGCTGGGTCTTGAAATCGACGAGGCCGAGGAGCGGGAGGTTCCCGACCCGGATGGCGAGCTCGGTCACCCGGTCGCCGCAGCTCGCGAACGGGCCGAGCGCCCGGACGCGCCGTTCGGCCTCCGCGCCCGCGTAGACCGGTCCGTACCGTTCGGCGAGGGAGGCCCGCAGGGATTCCGGTACGAACCAGACCCGGTCGTCACTTGACCCGGAGCGCGTACCGCCCGCCCGCATGGATCCCCATCTTCCGGGCAATCTCCGACTTTTCCGGGTCGATCACGATGAGGTACCCCTGCCACTCGCGGGAGGTCTCCCCGCCGCACCGGGGGCACTTGTTCCCGTCGGAGATGGCCTTGCAGTTCTTGCACGCCTTGAGGTTGATCATGCCGCCTTCGCCCCCTCGGGGGGCTTCGCCGCCGGGGCGGCCTTCGCGGCGGGCGCGGCCCCCTTGGGGGCGGGGGCGGCGGCCTTCGGAGCGTCCTTCTTCGCGGGCTTCTTCCCCGATTTCTCGTCCGCCTTCTTGTGGGCATCGACGACCCACTCAAGCCGGCCAAGGCCGGGTTGGCGCATCGTGAGGCCGATGCGGCTGTCCCTTGGGGAGATCTCGGAAAGCGAGAGGGAGACGACGCGGGCGCGGACCTTGTAGCCGACCTTCAGGTCCCGCTTCGTCTCGACGCCGACGAGCCGCTGGTTGTGCTCATCGATGTTGACCCGGTCGTCCATGATCTGGCTGACGTGGAGAAGACCGTCGAGCGGGCCGAACCGGACGAACGCCCCGAACTTCCGGATCTCGACGACCGACCCCTCGACGACCTCCTGGATCTCGGGACGGAAGACGAGCGAGTCGGTACTCGACCTCCTGGTAGACGCCGCCGTCGCCGTGGATGATGTGGCCCTCCCCGATCGGGCGGACCCCCTGGATCATGACCGTCAGGTTCTGGCCGTCGAAGAGCTTCCCCTCGAACTGCTGCTGCGCGAGCTCGGTGAGCACGTTTTCGAGGCTCGGCCCGAGCCGCTCGGGCGGGACCCGGACGACGTCCCGCCGATGGTCGAGATAATACATGCCGAGGCGCGCACCCGGGCCCTCTATAAGATGATTACTGCGGCGACCGGACGAGAGCTTCTATCCCCCGTCCGCTCGTCGGTTGGACGATGGCACCGGCCCCCGGTATGGCGGACCGGGGCACCCTCCGGGAGCTCGACCAGGTCGAGCGCCGGCTCGCCGTCTTCGACCGTCGCCTGGGCCTCGCGGACTGGGCGATGTACCGGGGGCGCGGGGACGAGCGAACAACCGTCCGGCTCCAGTCGGACCGGGCCAAATTCCTCCGGAGCGCCCCGGTCGATGGGCTCGCGCGGCGGCTCGCCGCGCCGCTCGGTTCCCCGCTCCTCGACCGACGGGCCGAGCTCCTCCGGAGGGCGCGGCTCGACGCCGACGTCGAGCAGGCCCCCGAGATCGTCCGGCTCCGCGGCCGGCTGCAGTCCGAGATCGTCCGGTTCCGTCCGACCTGGCACGGGAAGCGCGTCGGGAGGGCCGTCGTCTACGACGCCCTCCGACGGTCGTCCGACCGGGCCGAGCGGGAGCGGGCATGGAGGGCGGAGGAACCGCTCCACGCGAGGCTCGAGGCCCCGCTGCGGAAGCTGATCGGACTCCGGAACGACCGGGCCCGGTCGGCGGGGTACCGGACGTTCGCGGAACTCCGCCTCTGCTTCGAGGGGGTCTCCGCGGTTCGGCTCCGCGCCCTGACCCGCTCGGCCGCCGCCCCGCTCCGAGGACTGGCGCGGGACCTCCGGTCCGAACACGCCGACCGGACCGGCGAGTCCGGATGGGGGCCCTGGGACCTGCGGTTCGCGCTCGAGGGCCGGGCGCCGCTCCCCCAGGGCCGTTCCCCGGGAGTCGGATGGTCGCGACGATCCGCCGCGGCCTCGGGGCGTGGGGATTCTTCCCGCGCCAGCTCCGCTTCCCCGTGGCCCGCACCGACCAACCGTTCGGCGGGCTCACCGTCGCGCCACGGATCCCGACCGACGTCCGGATCCTCGTTCACCCGAAGGGGGGGTGGAGTACTACGCCGTCCTGTTCCACGAGTACGGCCACGCGGTCCACTTCCGTTCGATCGACCAGTCCACCCACCTCCTCCGCAACCCGGACCTCGGGTACGCGGGGTTCGCCGAGGGGCTCGCGGGCGTGTTCGAGCAGATCGCGTACGACTCCGAGTGGCTCGGCACGGTCCCCGGTCTCGACCGGGGGGCCGCGGTCGCGTTCGCGCGACGGAACGCCGGGACGGCGGTGTTCGACGCGGCCTCGCACGGCCTCCGCACCGAGGCCGAGCTCCGCCTCTACGCGGCGCCGGACCGCGACCCCCTGCCGGAGGGCCACCTTCTGGCCCGCCGGTGGTTCGGGTACGACGAGTTCGCTTCGCGCTCGTGGGCGGACACGTTCCTCGTCACCCACCCGGTGTACCAGCAGAGCTACCTGATCTCGCCGTTGTTCCGTGCCCAGGTCGCCGCGGCGATGGGCCACGCGACCGGCGCCCCGTTCTGGCCGAACCCGGCGGCGGCGCGATGGCTGACCGAGTCGTTCTTCGCCTCCGGGGCCCGGTACGATTGGACGACCCGGCTCGCGGACGTGACCGGGGCGCCGCTCTCCGCGTCGGCGTTCGTCGCGGCGGCGACCCGGCCCGACCTAGGGGTGCGGGATCCCGAGCGCCCGGTCGGTCATCGCGATCGACGTCGGGCCGTCCTCGGCGAGCCCGAACATCGCCCGGATCGCGTCGATGTTCTCCGGGACGACGATCGACTCCTGGTGGATCGCCTGGAAGAAGTAGAGGTCCGGCCCGTCGACGCGGATCCCGGCCTCCCAGAGGACGTTCTCGACCATGTCGGGGCGCCGGGTCAGCCGGTCGCGGGCGTACTCCATCACCTGCGGGGTGCCATCGATGTGCTCCCACGGGGCGAAGATGTGGAACCGGGGGGTGGCCCGGAACCGGTCGAGGACGAACGACGCGTCGGCGGGAGGCCGCGTCAGCCGGACGTGGTTGACGTGGACGTGCATGAGCGTCGTCGGAACGACGACCGCGGTCGTCGCGATCGAGAGGCTCGGGAGGATTGTCTGGACGTCCGGTCCGTGGTGGGACGGGAGGTGGAACGTCGGCATGATCCCGTTGATCGGACCGCGGTCGGTCTCGCCGGGGTCGGCCGCCCGCCGGACGATCGTCGCCTCCCAGTGCTCGACCCCCCAGTGGGGGACCACGACGCTCGCGGCGCGGGCGAGCCCGGTGGAGTTGCACGAGACGACCCGCACCGTGCGGCGGTCGCGGGCCCGGTCGAAATTGGCGAGCGCGTTGAACGAGACCTCGGCGACGTCGGACTTCTCCCCGCCCTGGAAGACCGCCCGGACGCCGGCGGCCTGGTACTTCTTGCCGTTCTCGCGGCCGACCTTCTCCGGCGAGCAGTCGACGACCACGTCGGCCGCCGCGATCATCTCGTCCACCGTCCCGGCGACGGGGAGCCCCGCCGCGGTGAACTCGGCCTTCGAGCCCCCGCCGGCCACGAAGAGCGGGTACCCCCGTTCGACCGCGACGCGGGCCTCGAAGCTCGGCCGGGTCTTCGCGACCCCGACGACCGTCATGTCCGGCTGGGTCGCGACGGCGTCGGCGACCCGCTTGCCGATGGTCCCGTAGCCGTTGACCGCGACCTTGACCTTCATCCGGCGCCGATTCCGGGCCGGGCGACCCGGCTCCTCCATAAAAGAAATGGTGTCCGCGTCGCACCGGCGCCCGTGAACCTTTATGGCGGAACGGGTCCCGGACCGTCGATGGAGTTCGAGCTCTCCGACGAGGAGCAGGCGTTCCAGGCGGCGGTCCGGAAGTTCGGGGACAAGGTTCTCCGGACGAACGAGCGCCGCATCGACTCGGAGGGCCGGATCCCCCGGGAGGTCCTCGACGAGATGGCCCGGCTCGGGCTCCTCGCGATGCCGGTCCCGACGGAGTACGGCGGTCTCGGCGGGTCGGCGGTCCTCACCGAGCTCGCCGCCGAGGAGATCGGACGCGGCGACTTCTCGATGGCGACCGCGGTGTTCTTCCTCCTCGAGGCCGGCTGGGGCTGGGTGCTGAGCCAGCACGGGACCGAGGAGGCGAAGCGGGAGATCCTGCCCCCGGTCTGCGCGGGGAAGACGTTCCTTGGCATCGCCACCACGGAACCGACCGGCGGCAGCGACCTCGCCCGGATGCGGACGACCTCCTCCCGGAGCGGGGACGGATTCTCGGTCCGCGGCGAGAAGGCGTTCCTCTCGGGGGTCGAGGAGGCGAAATCGATGGGCGGCGGCCACCTGACGCTCACGAAGTCGACCGATGGCGGCGGTTTCAACTTCCTCTACGTCCCGACGAACTCGCCGGGAAACTCGACCCAGAAGTTCGAGAACATGGGCCGGATGGGGATCTCGACCGGCGCGATCACCTACGCCGACACGAAGGTCCCCCGACGGTACCTCCTCGGCGAGGAAGGGCACGGGTTCGACTACGCGATGGACGGGTTCACCGTCGCGCGGACGTTCGTGAGCGCGGCGTGCGTCGGCGCCGCCGAGCGGGCCCTCGAGACCGGGCTCGCCTACATCCGGGAACGCCCGGCGTTCGGCCAGCCGCTCGGGAAGTTCGAGGGGATCCAGTTCGAGGCGGTCGACCTCTACGCGCAGATCGAGGCGGTAAAGTGGCAGTGCCGGCGGGCCGCCTGGCTCCTCGACCGGTACACGCTGCGGGGCGACGACACCCACCGGTCGGAGGTCGTGAAGGCGGTCGCCTCCGTGAAGCTCACCGCCCCTCCGGTCGCGTTCGAGACCGTCAAGCGCGTGATGATGTGGTTCGGGGCGGCCGGCTACACGAAGGACGTCGGGCTCGAGCTCGGCCTCCGCGGCGTGATGTCGTACCTTGTCGGCGCGGAGGGCGGCCTCAACATCATGCGGATCATCATCGGGCGCGAGCTCCTCGGCAAGGAGTTCGTTCCGTACAAGTGACGCGCCGGGCCCGCCGCCCGTCGGTCGCCCCGTTCTCCGAGCGCGAGTTCCACCGATGGCTGGCCCGCGGCGCGCGCGCGACGGCGGCGGTCCCGCTTCCGCTCGGCGACGATGCGGCCGCCGTCCGGCTCCGCCAAGGGTCCGTCGCCCTGCTGACGACCGATGCGCTCGTCGAGGGGACCCATTTCCTCGCGGCCTCCCCCCCGAGCTGGTCGGCCGGGCGGCCGCCGCCGTCAGCCTGAGCGATGTCGCCGCGAAGGGGGGGACCCCCTCGCGCTCCTCCTCGACCTCCTGGTGCCCCCCGACACCGACCCCCGATGGGCCCGGTCGGTCATCCTCGGGGCGCGGCGCGAGATCCGACGGTGGGGGGCCGACCTCGTCGGCGGGGACACCAAGCCCGCGGGGGCGCGGGTGGTCGTCGGGACCGTCCTCGCGGAGGCGGACGGCCGTCGGCTCGCTCCGCGGAGCGGGGCCCGGGTCGGCGACGCGGTCGTCCTCACGGGGACGGCGGGGCGGGGCGGCGCCGCGGCGGCCCGTCTCGGCTCCCACGGCCCGACCCCCGCCATCCTTCGGGCGCTGCTGCGGGTCGAACCGCGGATCGCCGAGGGGCGCGCGCTCGTCCGGTTCGCCCACGCGATGCTCGACACCTCCGACGGGGTCGCGGAGTCCGCGCGGCTCCTCTCCGAGGCGAGCGGCGTCCGGGTCGAGCTCGACCTTGCCGAGATCTCCCGGGACCCCGCGCTCGCGACCGTCCGGGGCGCGGACGCCCGCGAAGCGGCGGTGTTCTACGGCGGAGACTACGAGCTGATCGCCGCGATCCCCGCCGACCGGGTGTCGGCGGCGCTCCGTTCGGTCCGCGCCGCCGGGGGGACCGTCACGGTCGTCGGGGCGGTCGGACCGGGGCAGGGAGCGTTCCTTCGGAGGGGCGAGTCGGCCGTCCCGATGCCGCGCGCCGGGTGGGACCCGTTCGCGGCGGCCCGGGGCCGTGTTTCGCCGTGGCAATCGGCGGGCTAGGCTCAAGTAGGGTTTCCCGCGTGGCCGCGCCAGCCGAGGGTGGCACCACATGGCAAACGAGAGTTCCCTAATCAATCCTTTCGAGACCGCGAAGCGCCAGGTCGACATCGTCGCCGACTTGCTCCACCTCGACTCCGGGGTCCGCGAGATCCTGAAGCACCCGAAGCGCGAACTGACGGTGAACTTCCCCGTCCGGATGGACAACGGGTCTACCACGTCTTCACCGGGTACCGGGTCCAGTACAACATGGCCCGCGGCCCCACGAAGGGCGGCATCCGCTACCACCCGCAGGTCACCCTCGACGAGGTCCGCGCCCTCGCGGCGTGGATGACCTGGAAGTGCGCCGTCGTCAACCTCCCGTACGGCGGCGGGAAGGGCGGCGTCATCTGCGACCCGAAGGCGATGAGCAAGGACGAGCTCCAGCGGCTCACCCGCCGGTACGCGAGCGAGATCGGCCCGATCATCGGGCCCGAGATGGACATTCCCGCGCCCGACGTCTACACCGACAGCCAGACGATGGCGTGGATCATGGACACGTACTCGATGCAGAAGGGCTACTCCGTACCGGGCGTCGTGACCGGGAAGCCGATCAGCCTCGGCGGCTCCGAGGGCCGGGGCGAGGCGACCGGCCGCGGCTGCGCGTACGTCATCCGCGAGGCGGCGCCGCACGCCGGGATCAAGGTCAAGGGCGCGTCGGTCGCGGTCCAGGGGTTCGGCAACGCCGGCAGCGTCGCCGCGAAGCTCCTCCACGACGAACAGGGCGCGAAGATCGTCGCGATCTCCGACTCGAAGGGCGGGATCCACAACCCCGAGGGGCTCAACCCCCACGCCGTCGAGGAGTTCAAGGCGAAGACCAGCTCCGTCATCAACTTCCCCGGCGCCCGGTCGGTGACCAACGAGGAGATCCTCGAGATCAAGGCGGACATCCTGATCCCCGCCGCGCTCGAGAACCAGATCACCAAGAAGAACGCCGATAAGATCCAGGCGAAGATCGTCGCCGAGGCCGCGAACGGCCCGACGCTCCCGGAGGCCGACACGATCCTCTACGAGCGGAAGGTCACCGTACTCCCGGACATCCTCGCGAACGCGGGCGGCGTCACGGTGAGCTACTTCGAGTGGGCGCAGGACATCCAGGGGTTCTTCTGGCCGCTCGCCGAGGTCAACCAGAAGCTCGAGACCGTGATGGTGAAGTCGTACGCCGACGTCCACAAGGTCTCCGAGACGCAGCACGTCCATAACCGGACGGCCGCGTACGTGCTCGCGATCCAGCGGGTCGTCGACGCGATCAACATCCGCGGCATCTACCCGTAACCGGGAACCTCCCGGCAACCCGTTCCCGCCGAATCCGTCCCCCCAACCGATGGTCGACCTCCCGAAGTGCCGGGTCACGTCGTGGGCCGAGGCCGACGGCTGGGCCGACCGGATCGCCGAGGCGGTCCGCGCGAAGGGGCGGGTCCCCGAGACGATCGTGGCCCTCACGCGGGGCGGCTGGGTCCCGGCGCGGCTCCTCGCGGACCGGCTCGGGGTGAAGCGGCTCGTCTCGATCCGGCTCCAGCACTGGGGGGTGACCGCCCAGCCGAGCGGGAAGGCGGAGCTCACCGAGGGGCTGAGCGGCCCGGTCCGGGGTCAGAGCGTGCTCGTCGTCGACGACATCACCGACACCGGCGAGAGCCTCGCGCTCGCGACCCAGGCGGTCCGGGACGCGGGGGCGAGCCGCGTCGAATCGGCGGCGTGCCTGCACATCGGACACTCGAAGTTCGTCCCCGAGTATTTCGCCGAGCAGATCCCGCGCGACGCCTGGGTCTGGGTCGTCTTCCCGTGGAACTACTGGGAGGACGTCCGCCACCTCGTCCAGCAAGCGCTCGCCGAGGGGAAGGACGTCGACGGGGTGCGCGCCCTCCTCCACGAACGGACCGGGCTCGACCTCCCGGTCGAGCACGTCCGGCGCCAGATCGACCCGACGGGCGGCGCGTAGTCCCCGCAACGAACGGTCCGCGGCGACCGCTCGATGGGTTCGGGACCGTACCGGACGCAGGGTGCGGACGCTCAGGCCGAGGACGGGTCGTCTGCGGTGTCTGCCGCCTCGTCGGGCATCGCCGGGGTCCGGCGGATCTTCCGGGTACTGGTAGAACGCCCCGGCGCCGATGATCAGCGCGAGCCCGCCGACGATGAGGGTGAGCGTGAGGGGGAGTTGGGCCGGGCCGAGGAACCCGGTGAGCGCGAGGTTCTCGATCAGGGCCGCGGCGTAGACGATCCCGTAGCTGACGAGGCCGATCCCGACGATCGAGATCGTCGCGACCGGATACGAGCGCGGGAGATGGCCCCGCAGGAAGTACTGGCGGATTGCCCGCCCGCTCTCCCAGATCTCGGCGGCGAACAGCCAGAACAGGAGTCCCGTCGCCGCGAACCGGAGGACCCGGTCGATCGGTGTGTCGGACGGGTGGCCCACGTAGACGTTGTAGCCGGTCAGGAACCCGACCCCGACCAGCGCGATCGCGAAGAGGCCGAACCCGAACGCGACCGAACCCTGCCGGACGTCGGTCGATGCGGAGCGGAGCGAATCGATGATCGCCTCGTCGATGTCGAACGTCCAGAAGATCAGGTAGACGCCAAGGAGGATGGAGAGGCCGATGACGCCCCACCAGATCACCCCGCTCGCGGCCGCGATCCCGAGGATCAGGAGGACGATCGCGAGGGGAAGGACCGTCTTCGCCCGCAGCTTCGGGTCCTTCAGCGCCCGGACGAGCGTGTAGTACGTCGATTCGAGGCTCGCGGCCTGGCGGATGTACACCCGCCGGACCCCGTCGATCCGGACCCGCGACGCCAGGATGGGGAACAGGAACTCGTCCTCGGCCCCGTCGGAAACGAGATGGGCCGACGTCGCCGGTCGCTCCCGGAGGACGCGGTCGAACTGGTCCGCGACGCGGCGGTCGGACAGGACCCCGACCTTCGGCGACCCCGTCAGGACGACGACGTCGGCCTCCTCTCCCGCCTCCCGGATCTGGTCCAGGAGGTGAATCGCCGCGAACATCGCGTTCGTGTCGGCGTCCTCGGGGTCCGCCGTCCCGAGCTTGAGCGCGGCGGCGAGGACGTTTTCGCGGCCGACGACCGGGCCGACCACCCCGGCCTTGCGGCCGAGGTCGTCGTCGCGGTCGACGCACACCACGAGCCGCATGGGGGCTGGTACAAGGGTTCGGGCTCGCTTAATCCCTCCGACCGGCCCGGCGACTTCGCGCCGGTACGGAGGCGCGCGACGGGCAAGGAAGCGGGCCGACCGTACCGACCGGACGGCCCGTCGGGGGCGCGAGACCGGTCCCGCTACGGGAACGGCCTCGCGACGTTCCTCGGGAGCGGAACGCTCGCGGCGACGGGCGCGACGAACGGGTGGTGGTCGATCTTGGCGCCGCCCATCGTGACCGCTCCGATGTGGGCCAGCGCCCGCCCGTGCAGGATCGCCCCGGTCGCCATCGAGATCGACTTGTGGGCGAGGATCGTTCCGTACAGCACCGACGTGGTCCCGAGGGTGGCCGAGCTGCCGACGACCCAGAAGATGTTGGTGGCGAGGGCGCCGCCGGCGAGGATGACCTTCCGACCGGAGGTGGTGGTGAACTTCGTAGCGACCTGGAAGATGAACACCGCGCCGGAGTGCCCGTGGGCCGTCAGCGTGAGGTCGCCGGAGGAGATCGCGAGCGACGACGTCGACTTGTAGAGACCCGGTCCGAGCGTCCGGCCACCGATGTTCCCGGCGACCGCCTTCGGGCAGTTCGTCCGGCCCATCGCATTGTTGTACACCGTGACGAGGGCAAGCTGCCCATTCGCGGCTGCCGTGTCGGCCTTGTCGATCTTCCCGGTGACCGTCCCGGGAGGGAATCCCGTGACGGCGGACCCGGGGCTCACGCCCAGGTTTCCATGGACGATCGTCGCCCCGCTGCTGGTGACCGTCGTCCCGGCGAGGACGCGGAAGTTTCCGGCCGCCCCGAGGGGGACCGTCGCCTGCCCGCACGCGGCGGGTGTCGGGCTCCCCGAAGACCCAGCGGCGCCCGTCCCGGACGACGCGAGGTTCGCGGGCACGACGGTTCCGGATCCGGCTCCGGCGGGACTCCCCGTGGACGGCCCGAGCGAGGCCGACAGGACGAGGACGGCGAGTACGGCGAAGACGGCGATGACGGCCACTTTGGTTCGGTTCATGTTGCGTTCCGCAAGACTCGTGAGGTCGGAATGGGCGGCCGGCCCGTTCGTCGTCACATCGGACCGCTCGGTCGGGCGGTATTTGGTCCGTGGCTTGATTGGGATTGAGGAGCGAGGGAGCGGGACGAGGGGCGGTCCGGCACTCCCCCGGACGCTCGCGGCGCCGAGGTCGTCCGCGCCGGTCCGGGGCGACCGACGCCTCCGAACCCGCTCGTACCCTCGGCCGGCCCGTCGGCGGACTCCGCCGGCGGCTCGGCCACCACGGGGTTGCCCCCCCCCCGCGTCGACCGGTCCGGGGCGCGTTCCCTCTCGCGCTGGGAGGCTCGGGCCGACCGCGCCGCACCTTAACTCGACTTCAGCAGCCCTTTATGCCCCGCTGATCACCCCGCTCGCTTCGGTGGAGGGGCGTATGGTGCAGTCCTGGAACAGATTGCCCCGTGCGCCCCTCGACCCCTTGGGCGCTTCGGCGCCCAGGGCTTCCACTCTCGGCCCCGGGTTCGCCGACGACGTCGACCTCCGTCGATTCGAGGACGTCTTCGCCGTCGTCGTCCTCCCGACGCTGAACGAGGAGGCCGGGCTCGACCCGGACCCTCCGCGACCTCCCGTCCGACCGGTTCCATGAGACCGGACGAAGGGTCCAGCCCCTGATCATCGACGGGGGGTCCACCGACGGCACCCTCGAGGTCGCCCGTCGTTGGGACGTCCCGGTCCTGCGGCAGACGAGCCGGGGGAAGGGCGGAGCGATGCTCGAGGCGATCACCTGGGTCCACCGGCGGGGGATCCCGTTCGTCGTCGTGCTCGACGCCGACGCGACCTACCCTCCGGACCGGATCCTTCCGGCCCTCGAGCTCCTCGCTCGGGGGACCGACCTTGTCATCGGGGTGCGGCACCCGGTCTGGGGGGCCCCGACCGACCTCAAGGACCTCGTTCATCGGGTCGGCAACCTCGTTCTCAGCTACAGCGCGAGCCTGCTCAGCCGACGGCCGATCCTCGACCTCTGCAGCGGATTCTGGGGCGTTTCGGCCCAACGATTCGTCGACCTCGGGCTGGACGATGCGACGTTCGCGATCGAGGCGGAACTCGTCCTCAAGTCGATCCGTCGGGGCTACAGCATCCATCAGATCCCCGTCACCTACCACGAACGGCTCGGGGAGGCCAAGCTCCGCGCGCTCCGCGACGGCAGCCGGATCCTCCGGACGATCGTCCGTGAAGCGCGCCCCGGTCCGAGCGACCTCGGAGGCGCTCGACCCCCGGGCGCGTGGGGCCGGGACCTGTTGTCGATCGCCCTCGCCCTCGGCGGACCCAGCCCGCGCCTCGAGGGAGTCGCCCCGGAGGCGGGCGAAGCCGAACAGGTCGCGAGCTTTCTCCAACGGACCGCCGCGGGGGTGCGCGTCCGTCCCGGTCGGCCGTTCTCGGTCCGTCGACCGGACATCGTCGGAGGGAAGTCCGTTCCCGACGCCGGCCCCACCCCGCTCACGGTCACGATCCCCCCACTGGACCTTCCCCACCGAGAACCGCGCTCGGCGATCGTGTCGATCCGGTCCAAGCGCCGCAACCTGACGGTCGAACTGCCACTCGACGGCACGGAACCGGCGCCCGAGACCCTCGGCCCCGCGTGGTCGCGGTCCGGTGGATGGAGTCCGACCCGCGTCGGCCACCGAGCCCGGGCGTCCTCCCTCCTCGTGGTGACCTCCCGCCTCGACTTCGAGCCCGCGCACCAGCAGGAGACCCTCCTCGCGGTGAACGGATTCCACCTCATCGAATTGCTCGACGACATCGACGAGCCCGAGCTCGTGCCGGCGCTCGAAGCGCTCGCGCTCGACCGCTAGTTCGTCCCGCGTCTCGGCCGGGCCCCTCCGCCCGGGCCCCTCGGCAGGCTTATGGCGGGGGATTCCCCGCGGCCTCCGACGATGCCGACGTTCCCCGACAAGGGCACGAAGTTCATCGACTGGTACCTCGAGGTCGTCGAGGCCGCCGAGCTGACGGACAAGCGCTACCCCGTGAAGGGAATGAACGTCTGGACCCCGTACGGGTTCCAGGCGCGCCGGCAGCTCGATGCGATCATGGTCCGCGAGATCGAGCGGACCGGATCGCTCCCCGTCGAGTTCCCGACGCTGATCCCCCAGACCGAGTTCCAGAAGGAGAAGGACCACATCAAGGGGTTCGACGCCCAGGTCTACTGGGTGACGAAGGGCGGCGCCACCGAGCTCGACGTCCCCCTGGTCCTCCGCCCGACGAGCGAGACGGCGATGTATCCCGTCTTCGCGTTGTGGGTCCGCTCCCACAAGGACCTCCCCCTGAACGTCTACCAGGTCGTCAACACGTTCCGGTACGAGACGAAGACGACCCGTCCGTTCCTGCGCGTCCGGGAGATCCACTTCTTCGAGGAGCATACCTGCCAGGTCGACGAGGCCGCCGCGGCCGAGCGCGTGCGCTCGAACCTGGCGGCGTTCACCGCGATGGCCCGGGCGTTCGTGCTGCCGTTCGTGGCCGTCCGCCGCCCGGAGTGGGACAAGTTCCCGGGGGCGTTCTACTCGGTCGCCCTCGACATCCCGGTCGGCGGGGCCCGCACGCTGCAGATCGGGACGACCCACCACTACCGGCAGAACTTCAGCGTCCCGTACGGGATCCAGTTCGAGGCCACCGACGGGTCGACGCAGCACGTGCACCAGACGACGTTCGGGCTGTCCGAGCGGCTCGTCGGAGCCGTCGTCAGCGTCCATGGGGACGCGAAGGGCGTGGTGTTCCCGTCGTCCCTCGCCCCCTACCAGGTCGTGGTCGTCCCGATCGTCGCGGGGGCCGGGACGGACGGGGTCACCCCGTACACCCACGACCTCGTCGACCGTCTCCGCGCGCTCGGCGTACGGGTCCACCTCGACGCGTCCGACGAACGGCCCGGGGCGAAGTATTACCGGTGGGAGACCCGCGGGGTCCCGCTCCGGGTCGAGGTGGGACGCCGGGAGGCCGAGCAGAAGACCGTCACGATCGCCGACCGCCTCGGCCAGAAGCGGTCGGTCGGACCGGCGGACATCGAGGGCCTGATCGTCGCGGCCCTCGCGGACTTCGACGAACGGCTCCGGGCGAAGGCCGAGCAGGGGTTCGCCGCCTCGTTCACCGTGGCGCGGACCATCGAGGAGCTCCGGAACAGCACGACCGTCCGGCTCGTCGCGTGGTGTGGCTCGGAAGCGTGCGGGCACCGGGTCGAGGAAGCGATCGAGGGGGCGCTCTTGGGAACCCCCGAGGGGCCGCTGCCGATCGACCCGGGCGCTCCCGGCGGGTGTGTCGGGTGCGGTGCCACGGACAGCCGATGGGCACTCGCCGGCCAGCCCCTCTGAGGGCGAGCGCGGCCGAGACCGACGGGACGGTCCCCGTCACTTGGATTGGGAACGATTGCTCGGGATCACCGCAGCGATGAAGAGAACGACGGCGGCGACGACCCCGATCTCCCCCGCCACGATGAGGGAGTGGGCGCCGGCGCAGTCCGAGTACGTCGTCGTCCCTCCATGGTTCGTGAACGTGCACCCGATCCCGACCTCCCCCGACAGCAGCAGCGGGAGGCCGATCACGAGGGCCGTCAGCCCGAAGGCGATGAGGTAGGCCCTCACGGTTCACTCCCCCGGGGTCGGTCGGAGGACCGAACCTCGCGGATTGGCCCGGGAGACCGAGTTCCGAGGGGCAGCGTCCGTCCCGACCAGGGAGTGGGCCGAGCGCTCCGGGGGCCGCCGGTCACGCGGGGCTCGGAGCGGGGGGCATCGGCGGGGATTGTCCCCGGCTGATCTTCTGGCTCGCGTTCTCGATCGTCCGCTGGAAGTCGAACGGCCTCGGAAGGCCGACCCAGTCCTCGTTCCCGACGCGGCTCCCTCCCTCCGAGGAGAGGCGGAGGGTACCGAACCCGAGGAGGCGGTGGAGGAACGTCTGGTGGACGTCGACCCCGCGGACCTGGGTGATCGGGATCTCCTCGAAGTCCCGGGAGAAGACGCCCTTCTGGATGATGACGCGGCTCGACGTCACCGCGTACACGGTGCGGATCCACCGCAGGTACCGGACCCCGATGAGGAGAAGGGCCGCGAGCGTCAGGATCAGGAGGAACGTCAGGGCGAACGTCGCCCCGCTCCAACGTCCCCCCGACGGGATCGCCGAGAAGACCGGAGTGAGGCCGGGAACGGCCGGAAGCCACGCGTACCGGGCCGCCGCCGCCGCATAGTCGAGGATCAGGATGACGATGAGCGCGAAGACCGGGCCGGGAAAATAGTAGAGCTTCGTGGCGCGGGTCTCGGCCCGGAGCTCCTCGCCGTTGGCGAGGTACGCGCTCCGGAGGAGCCGCGGCTGCGGCGCGGCGGTTGGTGCTGCCATGGTCGGCGCTTCCCGATGGCGACCTGATAAGGCCGGGCTTGAGCGCAATCCACCCCGACTCGCCGAGCTCCCGACTCGGCCCGGCGGCTCCCATCCGCAGGTGGATTCGACTCAACGGGCGGTTCATCCGCCCGCCGGGACCGGAGCTCCCATCGTGACCGGCAGGAGCGATCTTCGAGCGGGAAGTCCGACCGCGATCCCGCAGGGAGGTTCCGGAGGGTCTTGGGAGTCCGACGCCACCGGACCCCGCCGGTCGGCGGAGCTGGTTCGGCCCGAGCCCACCGGACCTCCGCTCGCCGAGCCGGCCGCCGAATCCGGCCCCACCCACGTCACGTACCTCGGCCATGCGACGGTCCTCGTCGCAACGGGGGAGGAAATGCTCCTGACCGACCCGGTGTTCTCCGACCGGATCGGGCGGGTCTTCACGAAGCGGACGGCTCCGTCGACGTTCCGACCCGAGGAGCTCCGGGGGCGGGTCGGTGTTCTGATCTCCCATGCCCATCACGACCACCTCGACTATCCGTCGATGCGACGGCTGCCGACCCCGCACTCGATCATCGTCCCGTGGGGACTCGCCGCCCCGATGCGATGGCGAGGGTTCCCCGGGGTCCGGGTCCTCCGGCCGTGGGAGTCGACCACGGTCGGTGCCTGGACCGTTACAGCGGTCCCGTCGCGCCACTTCGGGGGGCGACTCCCCCTCGTCGGCACTTCGGGCCATCTCGGGTTCGTTCTCTCCGGACCGAGCTGCATCTACTTCGCCGGCGACACGGGCCTCGACCTGCCGCTGTTCGGGGAGATCGGTCGACGGTTCGCGATCGACCTCGCGATCCTCCCGATCGCCGGCGCCGTCTTCCCATGGTTCCGGCCGAACCACATGAACGCCGTGGACGCCCTGCGGGCGTTCGCGTGCCTGGGGGCCCGGCAAATGCTTCCCATCCACTACGGTACGTTTCCGGCGTCGTTCGAGCCGGCCGGCGAACCGCTCGCCTCCCTTGTCCGGGAATCGAACCGGTCGGGTCTCGGGGCGCGCGTGAGGGTGCTGCCCGAGGGCGCTTCTCTTTCGCTGCCCGGAACGGGGCGGGCACCGGTCGAAGCTTCTCCCGCGGCATCGAAGACGAGCGCGGCCGGAGCGGCCTGAGAGCGGGGCAGGGTCGACGACCATGGCGAGCGATCTGCTGCTGCTCATCGTCGGGCTCCTCGTCACTTTCGACGCGGTCGCGATCTTCACCCTGATCTTCTTCGAGCGCCGAGACCCCGAGAGCGTCCTCGCCTGGCTGTTCGCCGTCGTCACGCTCCCGCTCGTCGGGTTCGTGCTCTACCTGATCTTCGGATTCAAGTACTTCAAGACGCGAGCGTTCGGCCTCAAATCCACCGGGGACCGGGCCCTCCTCGGCCGGATCCAGAAGGGGCTGGAACCGGGACTTCCCGACGAAACCGGGGCGAACATCGGCCGGCTGGACGCGTACCAAGACCTGGCCCGCCTTCTCTGGGCGGACAGCGCCGCCTTCCTCACCGAGGGGAACCAGCTCGACGTTTTCACGACCGGTCCGCAGAAGTTCGACGCGCTGTTCGCGGCGATCGCGTCGGCGAAGTCCCACATCCACCTCGAGTACTACATCCTCCGCGACGATGCGCTCGGCCGACGTCTCCTTCGGGCGCTCGAGGGAAAGGCGCGGGAGGGGGTCGAGGTCCGCCTGTTGTACGACGACCTGGGGAACAAGATCCCCCGGTTGCACTATCGGGCGCTCACGGAGGCGGGGGGCCGGGTCTCGGGATTCTACCGGGCCCTCGTGCCATCGGTCGGATTCCGTCTCAATTACCGGAACCACCGGAAGATCGCCGTGATCGACGGGACGGTCGGCTTCATCGGCGGGTTCAACATCGGTGAGGAGTACCTCGGGCTCGGACCCCTCGGCCCGTGGCGGGACACCGCGGTCCGGATCCGGGGCGCGGCGGTGCGGGCGTTGCAGCTCCGGTTCCTCCTCGACTGGAACTATGCGACCAAGGAGGGCCTGACCCTCGCGAACACGTACTTCGCCCCGTCCCCCCGGGTGGGGACCGCCGGAGTCCAGATCGTCAGCGGGGGACCCGACACGACCTGGAACCCCCCGCGGGAGGAGTACGTGAAGATGGTCGGCTCCGCGAAGCGAACGTGCTACCTCCAGACACCGTACTTCATTCCGGACGTGAGCGTGATGACGGCGTTGCGGATCGCCGCCCTGTCCGGTGTCGACGTACGGATCATGATCCCCACGAAGGCCGACCTACCGTTCGTCCACTGGGCCTCCCTCTCGAACGTCGGGGAGCTCCTCGATGCCGGGGTCCGGGTGTTCACCTACGACGCCGGGTTCCTCCACGCGAAGACGATCACGATCGACGATGCGGTCACGTCCATCGGGAGCGCGAACTGGGACCTGCGAAGTTTCAAGTGGAACTTCGAGACGAACGCGGTCGTCTACGACCGGGCGTTCGGGGAATCGTACCGACAGATCTTCGAGGCGGACATGGAACGCTCGACCGAGATCACGTCGGCGACGTACGCGAGGCGGTCCCGCTCGACGCGGTTTCGGGAAGCCACGTGCCGGCTGTTCTCCGGGGCGCTCTGAACGGACGGCCGCGCCCGGGGAGCCACCCGACTACGCCTTCTCGTCGGTCGCCGGTACCGGGGGGTTGGGCAGGACGAGCCACATCCCCGCGAGCCCGAACAAGAGGAGCACGATGACCACGGCGTACACCCCGTTGTCGATCCAAACCCCGTACGAGAGTCCCCACCACAGGTAGAAGCCGACCGCGAGGACAACGAGGGCGGCGAACCCGAAGAACGAGACCGCCCGGCTGAGCGGCATCTCCGGGGCGGCCGCGTCCTCCGGCATGACGCGGCGTTCCACCCGGTTCGCGGTTTAACCCTTACGGAGCGGGGGGGGGTTCGCCGAGCCCGGAGGGGCCTCACGTGGAACGGTCGGTCCGCACGCCGGCCCTGGAGAGGACCAGCTCTCCCAGGAGGAGGAGGCCCGCGACGATCGTCAGGAACGACCCGATCGCTACGAGGAGCCACGCCCCGACGACGACCCACGTGATCACGCCGAGGACGACGAGGATGACGCCCCCGGCGAGGTTCCGCTGGACGCCGCTGAAGTGGGTGGCTCCCGAGTACGCCAGGATGATGAGGCCGAAGATGATGGCCAGCACGCCGAGGACGACCGCGCTCCACATCCCGTAGAATGGCATTTGGTATCGAAACGGGGCGCCGCTGAGCAGCGCGCCGAGAATTCCGCCGAGGATGACGAGGATCCCGCCCAGGGAGGCGAGCAACGTGACCAAGCTTCGCTGCACCATGTGTGTTACCAAGCGTCCCATCCTGGGGGCAGAAGGATAGCCTCTCCCTGAACCGCAGTTGACCCAGGCCGGACCCGGCGCCCGGCGGCGCCACGCGGGACCGGACCCAGACTCGCAGACGCAAGTCGGCCGCCGCGCCGCAGGCGACGACGCTCGGGGCGGGCGCGGCCGGCCCTCCCGGCGGCGAACGCGGACCGGAATTCTGCGACCCCACACCGGAGCACGTCGACGAGGGCGCGGCGGAGAAGGGGTTGCACCTCCCAGAACATCGGGACGTTCCGGCGGCCGGGGGGCGATTCACCGAGAGCCACGGCACGAGAGGACGAGCGGATCGCCCTCGATGAATTCGCGGCGAACGGTCCTTAGGGCGTCGACGCGACCTTCTGAATCTTGCGATCGGCCGCGCTCAACTCGGCATCTCGTTCTTCGGCCTGGACCCGGTCGGACGCGAGTCCGGTCGCGTCGGCCCGATTCTCGGCCACGTCCCACCGGATCGCGGCCTCCGCTCGCTCGAAGTTCGCGGCCTCGAGCCGTTTCGGCTTGTCGGTCTCGTTGGCGCTCAAAGGGCGATGTAGCCGAGGACCACCAGGACGACGACCGCGATCACGATGATGGCAACCCAACCGAGCATCTGTCCTCTCCTTCAGGTCGGGAGCGGGGCCGAGCCGGGGGTCGGGGATGCCGGGACCGGGACGGATTCCGGCTGGTCGGGAGCGGTGGGGCCCGGGAGGGGCTCGGTCGGGGGAGCGGTCTCCACGTTCTCCGAAAACAGCGGAGCGGGGACGGCCTCGGCGGCCGGAGGAATCGGGGCGGGCACGGGCGACGGGGTCTCCCGCTCGGGCGCCGGGCTGGGGGCGACGGGACTGTCGACCTCGGGGGTTGCGGTCACGATCGGCGAGGGCACGACAGGCGTTCCGGGTGCGTTGATGTTCTCCATGACGGTTCCATCCCTACTTCCGAATCGTCGCAGCCGGGCGCTGGGGGTATAGGTTCCCTTAGGCCGGGTTGACCGTCGGCGACTCGAACGAGGCCCACCCGAACGAGACCGGACCAACCCGATCCGGACGGCCCGGCTCCGACGACGTTCGCCTCTCCTCGACTCTCCCCACGCGGGGGAGCTCCTGTCGGAAACTCTATTTTCTCGCTCGCCTCGGGAGTCGCATCCCGGCGGGTCGAACGTCAGGGGAGTTCGAGTCGTCGGCAGATGCGGATCCTGATCGTCGACGATGACGCGGAGTTTCGCGAGGAACTCGTCGAACTCCTGGAGCGAGGACATCACGCCGTGAACCCCGTGCCGTCGGCGGCCGCGGCGACCGCCGCTCTGGAGCACGACGAGTTCGACGTCATGTTCACCGACATCAAGATGGGCCGCCACAGCGGCATGGACCTCCTCGCCGAGACGCGGCAGAAGTGGCCCCGCGTCCTCGTGGTGATGCTCACCGGGCAAGCGACCGTCGAGACCGCGGTCCGCGCGCTGCAGCTCGGGGCGTTCGATTACCTCCGCAAGCCCATCCGCGCGGAGCAGGTCGACCGGGTGCTCGACCTCGTGGCCCAGCAGTTGAAACTGATCCGCGCGGGGGCGAAGCCCCTCGACCCGTCCCGATACGCTGCCGCGCTGGCCGCCGAGGGCGGCTACGAGGTGCTGCTGATCTCCCCTCCGCCGATTCCCGCCGTCGTCGAGAAGGTGAGCTATCTTCCGCTCGACCCGGACAATCCGTTCCGCGTTCGCAACGCGGTCGAGGACTTTGTCACGCCGAAGGACCGGGCGGCCGTGGTCCTCGCGGCCGTGGAAGAACTGCTCGCCCGACACCGGGAGGAGGACATCGCCGCGCTCCTCGAGGGGATGCGGGCGGTCCTCGAGGGGAAGGGACCGCTCGCCGTCGGGTACGACCCGAACAAGATCACGGCGACGGGAGCGCTGGCCGTCCGCTCGTCGATCGTCTCGGCCGACGCCCATACGACCCTCGAATCGCTCGGGAGCCCGATCCGGCGGCTCGTCCTCCGTCGCCTCGCCGAGGGCCCGTGCACGTTCACCCAGGCGATGGAGGCCGCCCATCTTGACGACACGTCGAAGATCGCCTTCCACCTCCGGAAGTTGACGGAGAGCGGGCTCGTCGTGCACCTCGCCGGCGAGCGATATCGCTTGACGCCGCGCGGGAAGGGAGCGATCACGATCCTGAGCTCGATCGACGACCTCGATTCGGCGAAGGGAAGCGGGAACCGGGTGTTCCCGTCCCAGACCCATCGGCCGGCACGGGCCTGAATCCCGACCCCTCGTTCTCGCGCGGTGACTCCCGGAGCGGCAACTCCTGCCGCGGCTCCCGGTCGGACCCCGGAGCGAACCCATTTAGCGCCGGCCCGCGCTCGTTGGCCGGGCCTATGCCCCCCGCGAGCGCGGACGCCCGGTTCGACGGCGACTCCCGGTTCGCCGTCCTCGACCGGCTCGACCCGGACCAGCGGCGGACGCTCGCGTACGCGAGCGCCATCGGCCGCGAGTTCGATTTCGCCCTGCTCGTCGCCGCGATCGGCGGCGACGAGGAGCGGCTCGCCGAGGAGGTCGAGCAACTGGTCCACCTCGGCGTCCTCCGGGAGCGCCCGGGCGGCGACCGGTTCGGGTTCACGCTCGACGAGATGCGGGCCGCGATCTACCAATCCCTCACGGCCAGCCGGCTCCGCGTCCTCCACCGGAAGGTCGCGGAGGCGATGGAGCACCTCCACCCGGAGATCCCGGACGAGGTCGTCAGCGAGCTCGGCCGCCACTACTTCCTCGGCAAGGTCCCCCAGAAGGCGTACGAGTTCAACCGCCGGGCCGCCGACATCGCGGAACTCGCGGGCGACCCGGAGGAGGCGGCCCACCACCTCGAGCGGGCCCGGATCGACCTCAAGACCCTCGAGGGGGACCACCGCGAAAAGGAGGCGGAGCTCGCCGAGCGGCTCGGGAACGTCTACCAGTCCATGGGAAACACCCGGGGGGCCGACCGGCTCTACCGGGAAGGGCTCGACCTCATCGGGCCCCGCCCGTCGGCGGTCCGCGCGCGCCTCGTCCTCGCGCGGGCCGAGGTCGCGCGGGAGAGCCGGGAGGTGTCGGTCGCGCTCCGGGGCGCCCGGCAGGCGCTCGAGATCTTCAGCACGCTCGGCGACCTCGCCGGCGTCGCCTCCGTCCACCGGATCCTCGGACGGATCGCGTTCCACTCGGGCGAGTACCGGGAGGCGCTCGAGGAGGAGATGCAGGCGCTCGACCTCCTCCAGCAAGCGAACGACCCGCAGGTCCTCGGTCGGCTGTGCACCGACATCGGCAACTCGTTCAGCATGCTCGGCGAGGACCTCCGGAGCGAGGCGGTCGCCTGGTACGAGCGGGCGATCGACCATCTCGTCGAGGTCGGCGACTGGGTCGAGGTCGCCCGGGCCCACCTGAACCTCGGGATCACGCTCGGGGAGGTCGAACCCGGCGAGGGGCTCGAGCAGCTTGCCCGGGCCCGCGAGTACGCCGAACGGGCCCACGAGCTCCGGCTCGCCGGGTGGGCGCTGTTCTCCGGCGTCGAGATGCGCCTCGCCCTCGGCCAGCTCGAGACCGCCGAGTGGGAGAACCAGCAGGCCGGCCGACTCCTCGACCGGGCCGACGACCCGCTCGGCAGCCAGCAGGTCGAGATGAACGCCGGTCTCATCCACGAGCGCCGGGGCCAGTGGGAGGAGGCCGAGACGTCGTTCCGGCAATCGATCGAACGGGCCCAGAGCCTCGCGGTCCACCCGGAGATCGCCGAGAGCGAGTTCCACCTCGCGCGCCTCAAGTTCAAGACCCGGGACCTCACCGCCGCCCGCGAGGCGTACGAGCGGGCCCGCGGCGAGGGACTACCGACGCTCAAGCCGAACCTCGCGAAGCCGTTCGAGGAACTCGGCCGCCAGCTCGATGCGGCGGACCGGGCCTCGCGCGCGCCGTCCGCCGAGAGCGCTAATAACCCCCGGACCGCCTAGACGACGGTCGTGGCGTCCGCCGAGGCCGCGTCCCCCGAGCCCACCGCGCCGATCTTCGGCCGGACCGAGACCGTCGAGACGCTCGTCCGCCGGATCCAGGACGCCCGCGACGGCCACGGCGGCTTCGTCGTCCTTGTCGGCGATAGCGGGATCGGGAAATCGGTCCTCCTTCGGCACGCGGAGCGGCTCGCGCGGGGGCTCGGCTACGCCGTCGTCCATGGGCGGGCGCTGCCGGCGGAGCTCCCCCAACCGTTCGCCCTCTTGGGCGACGTCGTCCGGTCGGCCAGCGAGAGCGGCCCGGTTGCGCTCGACGACGACGACGTGGCGCGCGGCTCGGTCCTGCCGATGTTCCTCGCCCCGTTCGAGACCGCAGAGTCCGCGAAGGTCGCCGCCGCCGCGGCCCCCTCGGAGGGGTCCCGCGAGGCGGCGGAGGCCAACCGGCTCCTCTCGCGCCTGGAGAACCCCGTCGAGCGGGTCCAGGCGAACCGGGCCGCCCTGTTCGCCCAGCTCACCGATTTCCTCCTCCAGCTCGCCGCCGACCGTCCGCTCCTCGTCTCGCTCGACGACCTGGCGTTCGCCGACGACTCGTCGCTCGAGTTCCTCCAGCAGTTCTCGGCGGCGGTGCCGGGGAGCCGGGTCGTGGTCGTCGGCTCGAGCCTCCCGCTCCGCAGCGCCCCGGCCCGGGTCCAGACCGCCCTCGAGCGGCTCGTCGACGCTCCGGAGACCACCCGCCTTGCCCTTCGACCGATGGCCGAGCCGGACGTGGCGGAGTACGCCCGATGGCTCCTGAACGGTCGGGACCCGGGCCGGGACACGGTGATGCGATGGTTCACGCAGACGGAGGGGAACCCCCTGTTCATCGAGCACCTCGTCCGCGCCTCGATGGGGTTCGGGGCGCCGACGTCGGCGACCGACCGGGCGAGCGTCGACTTCGACGAGGTCCTGAAGGGGCGGATCCGCGCGCTCGACGAGAGCGAGCAGCGGGTCCTCGTCTACGGGGCGGTCCTCGGAAAGGAATTCGATTTCGCGACCCTGATCCGCGCCTCCGGCCAGGAGGAGGAGAGGCTCAGCGAGAGCCTCGACCGGCTCGTCCACGGCGGCATCCTTCGGGAGAAGGGCGGCGAGGTGTACGAGTTCGTCAGCGAACCGGCCCGGGCCGACGTGTACGCGGAGCTCACCGAGACGCGCCGCCGGATCCTCCACCGGAAGGCTGCGGTCGCCCTGGAAGAGCGGCCGAGCTCCTCGGCCCAGACGTTCGAGCTCGCCCGCCAGTCGTACCTCGGACGGGACGACTCGCGCGCGGTCGAGTACAACCGGCGCGCCGCCGACCTCGCGGCGGCCGCGTTCGCGTTCGAGTCCGCGATTGTCCATCTCGAGCGGGCGCTCGAATCGGCCCGCCGCCTCACGCCGCGGGACCCGGGCGTGGAGCTCCGTCTCCTGATCGAGCTCGGCGGGGTGCTCGACGAGTTCGGGGACCTCCGCCGCTCGGAGGAAGCGCTCCTCGACGCCGTGGCCCGCGCGCGCGCCGAACCCGGCCGCGAGGCCGAACTCGCCCTCGCCCTCCTCGGCCTCGCGCGGACCCGGTCCGACCTGAGCCGGTACGGGTCGTCGCGGGAGCTCGCCACCGAGGCGTTCCAGGTCATGGAGCGACTCCACAACGACCGGGGGCTCCTCGTCGCGCACCGGGTCCTCGGGGTCGACTGCTGGCGGCTCGGCGACCTCGACCAGGCCGAGGCCCACCACCGCGAGGCGATCCGTCTCGCGGAACTGGTCGGGTCGCCGACCGAGCACGGCCACGCCCTCATCGATCTGGCCAACACGCTCGTTGTCCGGGGGGAGAACCGGCTCGCCGAGGCCGAGGAGCTCTACGACCGCGCGGCCAGCGTCTTCGCCCAGACGCACGACCACTCGGCCCGCGCGCGGGTTCTGATGAACCGCGCCCTTCTCGCCCACAACGGCGGCCGGGCCGACGACGCCATCCGCGGCATGACGGCGGCCATCGCGGCCGCGGAGCGGAGCCGGTCGAGGATCTGGATCGGGTATTGCCACCTTAACATGGCGCAGTTCCAGGCCGAGCAGAAGAACGTCTCCGAGGCCCGGCGGTCGCTCGACCGGGCCGTCGCCCAGCTCGCCCCGCTCGGCGACCAGCTCGCCGACCAGCAGGCGACGATGGCCCGCGGGATGATCGCGGAGGTCGAGGCGAAGTACGACGACGCGGCGACATCGTACGCCGACGCCCTCGCCCTCGCGCGGGAGCTCGGGCTCGGTCCGGAGATCGCGGAAATGCAGTTGCGGCTCGGGGGGCTCGCCGTCGCCCAGGGCGACGTGCCGACGGCCCGTCGGTGGCTGACGGGTGCGAAGGAGGCGGGGATCCTGCAACTGCGCGGGGACCTCTTCGGCCAGCTCCAGTCGCTCGAGCAGCGGCTGGCGGTCCTCGAGGGCCACGGTTAAGGGCGGCCCGACGGGTGCCTGCCCCGTGTCGTCCCCCGGGTCCCGGCGGACCGCGCCCGACGGTTCGCGCTATCCGGACCGGACCGACCCGGCGTTCGAGCGGGACGTCCGCGCGATGTTCGGCGAGATCGCTGACGGGTACGATACGTTCGACCACGTCGCCTCCCTCGGCCAGGACCTCCTGTGGCGCCCCCGGGCCCTCTGGGCGCTCGACCGGTTCCGGCGCGGCCAGCCGACGCCGAAGCGGGCGCTCGACATCGGATGCGGCACGGGCGACCTGACGCGGCTGACGGCCCGGCACTTTCCTTCGGTCGCGATGGTCGGCGCCGACTTCACCGGTCCGATGCTCGCCCTCGCGTCCCGTCGCACGCGGGTCCGCCCCGAAGGGACGCGGGTGACCTTCGCCCGCGGGAGCGCGCTCGGGCTCCCGTTCCGGTCGGCGAGCTTCGACCTCGTCCTCTCCGCCTTCGTCGTCCGCAACCTTCCGGACCTCGCGAAGGGGTTCGCCGAACTACGTCGGGTCCTTCGTCCGGGCGGGACGCTCCTCACCCTCGAGATCACCGAACCGGCGAACCCGTTCGTCGCGCGAACGTTCCACGCCTACTTCGACGCCGTCGTCCCGTGGCTCGGGGCCGCCGTCGGGCACGCGGGGCCCTACCGGTACCTCCCGGAGTCGCTGCGGCACCTGCCGCCGCGGGGGGAGATGCTCGCGAAGCTGGCGGCCGCGGGGTTCGGCCGGGTGGCGGCGGTGCCGCACTCCGGAGGGATTGTCACGACGTACCTCGCCGAGCCGGCGGGGAGGAGCCGTTAAGGAGCCCGCCGGAGGTTCCCGGGGGCCCATGGCGAGCGCGCCGTTCGACCCGTTCACCTACGCCCACGCCCACCGGCGCGAGATCGTCTGGATGAGCCAGAACACGAACCACCTCGTGCCACCGGAGCCGGCCACGAACGCGATCCGCCAGGCGCTCGACGAGCGGCGGTACGAGGGGTACCCGTTCGGCGCGGGCCTCCCGGAGCTGCGCGCGCTCGTCCTTTCCGACCTCGGACTGCCGAGCGACCTCGGCTGCCTCTTGACGGCCGGCGGGACCGAGTCGCTCTACATGCTGACCCGAGCGCTCCTCGGCGCCGGCGACGAGGTCCTCGCGAGCGACCCGAGCTACCTCATCATCCACAAGTTCATCGAGCTCGCCGGAGCGCGGGCGGTCCCGCTCGACATCTACGCCGAGCCCTACCGCCTGACCGCGGACCGGCTCGCCGAGGCGATCGGGCCGAAGACCAAGATGATCCTCCTCATCGACCCGCTGAATCCGCTCGGGTCGGGGTACCCGCCCGCGGAGGTCCGGGCGATCGCGGAGCTCGCGAAGGACCACGGGCTCTGGCTCCTCAACGACATCACCTACCGGGACTTCGCCGACCGGCACACCCTCGCCTATCCGTTCCATCCGGAGAAGACGCTCACCGTCTGGTCGGTCTCGAAGAACTGCGGACTCGCCGGCCTCCGGATCGGGGGCCTCGCCGCCGCGCCGGAGCTCGCCAAGACGGTCAACCGGTTCAACACGAACGACCTCGGCGTCAACATCCTCGCCCAGGTCGCGGCCCTCGCCGACCTCCAGTCGAAGTCGACCTGGCTCGGGTCGGTCCGCACGACCACCCGGAGGAACCAGGAGACGATCCGCGCCGCGGTCGCGTCGACGCCCGGGACGTTCCTCCCGGTCTATCCGTCGCAGGCGAACATGTTCGCGATCGACATCTCGGCGACCGGGATCGCCCCCGAGCGCCTCCAGGAGACGCTCCTCCGCGACGACGGGGTCTTCGTGCGCTCGGGCAGTTACCTGTCCCCGAAGTTCGGCGGCCGGTTCGTGCGGGCGTCGTTCTCCAACCCGCCCGCCGACGTCGCCCGGTTCTCCGCGAAGTTCCCGGCGGCCGTCGAGCGCCTCCGCGCCACCGCTCCTACGCCGCGCGCGGCGTAACGGTCGCGTCGACCACCACGTGCGATCGGCCCGGGCCGTACGCCTTCACGCGCCGGGCCGTGGCGGACTCGACCCCCCCGCCGGCCACCGCGACGGCATCCCGCACGGCCGCTTCCCCGAACGCACGATCTCCCGTGGAGTCGGCCACGAGATGGACGTGCAGGGTCCCGTGGGGCCGCACGAGGCCGAGCGCGAGGGGGATCCAGGGGAGCGAGGTCGGGAGGAGTCCGAGGAAGACCCGGTCCGCGTCGCGAACCGGGAGCTCGACCGACCGGTTATCCCCCAGGAGGACGACAGCGCGGTCCGCCACCCGGTTCCGGGCGAGGTTCTCGACGAGGAACCGGTACGACTCCGGGTTTTCCTCGACGGCGAACGCCCGGCGGGCCCCCCCGACGACCAGCGCCGGAAGGACGAAGTAGCCGATCCCGGCGAACAGGTCGACGACCGTCTCGCCCGGTTGGGTCAGAATTCCTGCGCGGGCCCGCTCGACCTCGTTCCCGCGGCTGAACAGGATCCGGGACGCATCGAACCGGTACCGGATCCCGTGCTCGAGCACCTCCGTGAGTGTCGAGTCCCCGGCGATCACCTCGATCGCCGGAACGCGGCGCTCCCCGGCGGCGGGACCCCGGTGACGGGCGACTGTCGTCACTCCAAACTCGACCTGGTAGGCGCGGCCGATCCGTCCGAACTCGGGGCGGAGCGATTCCGAGAGCCGAAGGAGCAGCACCTCCCCCACCCTCTGGTAGCTCGCGGGAATCCCGAGCGCGGCTTCGGGACGACCGCGGGCCCGGAGGCGGGCGCGTACCCGCTCCACCGGACCGGCTCGGGCGCGGGCCATCGTGACCCGGCTGAGCGGCCGGCCCAAATAGGTCGTCGGACACCGAGCCACGAATCGCAACTCGCTCCGGGGGCGCGGCGGTCGGCTCGTCAGCGGGGCCGAATCCTGACGAGGGACCGCACGACCGACCGCGGGGCGGAGCGCGGGCGCTTCGTCGGCTCAATCTGAATCGAGGGACGCCTTATGGGGTCCGCCCCCGAGTGGCCCTTGCGGCTGGGGCGCAGACCCCCGGTTGCAAGGAACACATCAAATGTCCGCCACCACGACCAATGCCTACGGATATCCCCGGAATTCGACGCAGGGGGAGCTCCCGATCCTCGTGGGGCTCCTCGCGATCCTCATCGGGCTCTTCGGACTCTTCTTCCTGGTCGTCGGAATCCTACTCGTCGCGGCGAGCTTCGGCGTCGTCGGCCTCCCGGCCGCCGGTGCCTACGCGATCATCACCGGCGACGCGTTGTTCGCCGGCCTGATCACGCTGATCTTCGGCGCGGTCCTCATCTCCGTCGCGACCGGCCTCTGGGACCTCGAGGTCTGGGCCCTGGTCCTGACGGGAGCGGTCGTCGCGGTGATCATCGCGCTGCTCGTCGTCGCGTCCGACTTCGGCTGGAGCTTTCTGATCGCGGTGGGCCTCCTGGTCTACCTCGTCCTCGTCCGGAACCACTTCTACCTAGACGCCCGGGTACGACTTGCCGGACCCGAGCGAGGCCCCGGCCGACCCGGCCGCGGAGACCGATCGCGGGAACCGCTCCCGCACGGCGCTCCGCCGGATCGCGACGGGCTCCGTCCTCGGCCTCGCGGCCGGAGTCGTCGGGCTCGCGCTGCCGGTCGCCCTCGTCCTGCTCGCGACCTACCAGCCCGCCACGCACTTCCTGAGCGGCCCGCATCTCATCGAGGTCACGTCGGTGCTCGCCATTGCGGGGGTGCTTCTGTTCGCCCTCTGCCTGACCGCGTTCCGGTTCGGATTCTCCTCGTTGCGCCGGTACGACCGGCGCTTCTGGAGCGCGTCGGTGCTCTGCCTCCTCGGCACGGCCGGACTCCTCCTCCTCGTCGTCCCGATCGCGATCGCCTTCACCTCGTCCGATGCGATCGCGGACTGCATCCGGGGCTCGCCCTCACACGCCCTCGCCTGCGTGAGCACGGTCTCGCCGTTGGCGTCGGACTGGGCGGTCGCCGCCTTCTGGCTCGCATGGCTCGGCGGACTCGGGATCGTGGTCGGGGTCGGGCTCGCCGGGAGCCGCTTCCACCAGGCCTGGTTCTTCGGAGGAGCGGTCGGCTACGGGCTCCTCTTGCTCGGCCTCCTCGGCCCAGCCCTCGGCCTCATCGTCCGGAGCCTGCCGGTCACGGACCCCCTGCTCGCCGCCCCTGTCCTCATCCTGGCCGCGTCGGCGCTCACGTTCCACGGGGCTCGGCGCGCGGCCGTGGCTCCTTAGCGGAGCCGTGACCGGCGCCGTCCGGACTCTGAGTCGTACGTTCGGGTCACTCCCGCCGGGCACGGACAGCGGAGGAACGATGGAGCGAACGGCCGGTGGGAGGAACCTGCGGACGGGCCCCGGACGACCGATTTCGGGAGCGATGGGGACCCGAATCTGGGACTCGCGACGCGGTGTGGCGACGAGGGCAGGGGGGACGCAGCGGGAGCGTCCCGTGCGTCCGTGGGGCAGGCGAGCTCGGCTATCTAGCGGCGGCGGGCGGGCAGGGCCTTCTTCACCGGGAACGTCACGCGAACTCGGCGAGGAGACTTCTTTCCCTCGAGGAACGATACGCGCTTCGCCCCGCTCGACTTCGGGGCCGAGAACTTCACCCGAATTCGGCGCGGCATCTTCTTCCCCTCGAGGAACGACACTTTCAGGGCTCGCTTCGCTGGCATGAGCCGAGGAACCGGGCGGCCGCGGTTAAGACGCCGCTCAACCGAAATCAAGCGAACCGTCATCCCCCACGGTCGGGTGGTTCGGCCATGGCAGTCCACCGAATCAGCCTCGCCGGTGCTCTTCTGATCTTGCTCCTCGCGATCGTGCTCCTCTTCGTCATCGGGCCGTTCGGGCTCCTGATCCTGATCCTCGCGGCCGTGTTGTTCTGGTACGCGTTCGGACCTGGCAACCGGACGATCGTTACGAACTGACCCTGCATCACCGGGGCCGGGTCTCCCTCCCCCGGGGACCCGGTTCCGGATGAGCGCGGCGGCCCAGGGGCATCACGGGCGGGCGTCCCGCTCTCGAGGACGGGGGCCGGCCTCAGCCGCTCGCGTCGAGCGCCGGAGCGAGAATCACTTCGAGGAACTGCTTCAGGTGGGCCGTGAGGATCGGGTTGTCGGTGAACCCGCACGCGTCGAGCCCCGGCGCGGCGAGCAGGGCGTGCCGGCCGTCGGCGAGGACCTCGGTCGCGAGGAGGTTGCCGCGCGTGACGTACTGGACCCCCTCCGGCACCTTCTGGAGCGGCGCGGTGACGAACGTCACCTGGACGCCGCGCTTCACCGCGGAGAGGACCTTCTTCCCGAGGGCGTCGCGGACGTCGGCGACCTGCGGCGTCGTCAGGATGAACGTCTGCATCGACTGGTCGAGGAGCTCAGCGATCTTCCCGACGACCCGCTCCCGGCCCGAGAGGAGGTACACGAGCTGGGGTTCGCCGTGCTCGGCGACGGCCCGATGGAGCGCCTCGAGCTTGTCGAACACCTCGGCGATCGACCCCTTCAGCGATTCGGCGACCTCGAGCGGCGGCTTCGGGCGGAAGAGGATCGGCTTGCCGCCGCTTGGGGCGGCGTACCCCTTCTCGGCGAGCGACTCGAGGACCTTGTACGCCGACGTCCGCGGGATCCGCGCGGTGTGGGCGAGCGTCGCCGCATCGCCCACCCCGCGGCCGACGAGGGCGATGTACGCGCGGGCCTCGTAGACGGTGAGCCCCACCTTGCCGAGGACGTCGACGGCCCGGCGGTATTCTTCGGAGGCGTCGTTGCCGAGGGAGGCGGCGACCTGCTCGACGACCGCCATCGGGACCGCGGGACAGGGCCCCCGCACTTAAACAGGCCGACGGCGGCGACGGCGCGCTACGGGACCGGCTGGGTCAGCGTGAGGAGCGCGGCCTTGCCGAGCAACGCTTCCGCCTCCGCCTCGGTGAGCAGCCCCTGGGAGACGAGGAGCGCCTTCACGGGCGTCCCGCTCCGCGCCGACTCGTGGATCAGTTCGGCGACCTTCAGATAGCCGAGCTTCGGCGTCAGGATCGTGGCGAGGGCGGTCGAGGCGAGGAGGTAGCGCTCGAGCGCGGGGCCGTTCGACCGGATCCCGTCGATGCACGTCCGCGCGAAGACGGGCAGGTAGTTCGTCAGGATCTTCGCGGAGAAGAGGACCTCGAACGCCGCGAGGGGCATCATCACGTTGATCTCGAGCTGCCCGGCCTGGACCGCGAGCGACGTCGCGAGGTCGGCGCCGATCACGTGGAAGGCGACCTGGTCGAGGCATTCGGCCGCGGACGGGTTCACCTTCGCCGGCATGATCGACGACCCCGGCTGGATCTCGGGGAGCCGGATCTCGTCGAACCCGGTCGCCGGGCCGCTCGACAAGAGGCGGAGGTCGTTGGCGAGCCGGACGAGCTCCTGGGCGAGGCTCCGCATCCAGCCGGAGGCGGCCCCGAGCGGCCAGCGGCTCTGCATCGTCTCGAACGGGTCGCGGGCGACGGTGAGCGGGAGTCCCGTGAGCCCCGCGAGCGCCTGGACGGACCGGGTCCGGTACCCCCGGGCGGAGTTGATGCCGCTCCCGACCGCGCTTCCCCCGAGGGGGAGCTCGGCAAGGCCGTGGAGGACCGGGGGAAGGAGTTCGAGGAGGTGGTCGAGGGTCGTGGCGTACGCTCCGAACTCCTGGCCGAGGGTCACCGGCATCGCGTCCTTCAGGTGGGTCCGCCCGGCCTTCGGGGCGGCGGCGAACTCGGTCGCCTTCGCCCGGAGGCTCGCGGAAAGGACCTGGACCGCCGGGACGAGCTCGGCGAATGCGAAGAGCGTCGCGACCTGGGCCGCCGAAGGGAACGTGTCGTTCGTCGACTGGCCGAGGTTCACGTGATCGTTGGGGCTGACGACGTCGTACTTGCCCCGCGGTTCCCCGAGGATCTCGAGCGCGCGGTTGGCGAGGACCTCGTTGACGTTCATGTGGTAGGAGGTGCCGGCCCCCGCCTGGAACACGTCGAGCACGAACTGGTCGGCGAACTTGCCGTCGGCGAGCTCCTGCGCCGCCTGCTCGATCGCCGCTCCCCGGCGGGCGTCGAGGACCCCGAGGGCGACGTTCGTCCGGACGCAGGCGAGCTTGAGCAGCGCGTATGCCCGCCGGAGGTGGGGGAACCGGTGAGGCCGCTGACCGGGAAGTTCTCCGCGGCCCGGAGCGTCTGGATCCCGTAGTAGGCGTCGGCCGGCACTTCCCGGGGGCCCAGCGAGTCCGACTCGGTCCGCGTAGCGACCATCGGCCGGGGGACCGGGTCCGGCGCATTATCGTTTGTCGGTCGCCGGCGCCCGCCTCCGGGCTATATCGGGACCGGGCTCTGGGAACGTGCGTCCGGCCGCCCGGAGGCCACGCGTTCCCCGCATGATCCACCTCGGGCTGATCACTCTCAACATCGTCGAGGAGGTGGCGTTCCTCGCCGCGACCCCGGTCCTCTGGCTCTTCCTCTACCTGTTCACGTGGGTCGACAAGGACCGGGCCAGGGCCGCCGGGTTTGGACGCCGGACGTTCTGGCTCCTGGTGCTCGGGGGGGCCATCGGGACCGTTGGCGAACTGCCGTTCCTCCCCATCGGCCCGTACATCCTCGGGATCAACGTCGCGGGCGGTGTCATTCCCCTCGTCCTCTCCGGCCTCTTCCTCGCCCAGCTCGCCCCCGGCGGCGCGACCCCCGCCCGGACGTTCCTCGTCCTCCTTACCGTCGAGACCGCCGCCTCGCTCCTCACCGCCATCTTCGTACCTGCCGCCGCGCCGTTCGTGGTCCTAGGAGCGGCGGTCGCGCTCGCCCTCGTGGGGTTCGGAATGTTGCAGGGCACCGCGCCGGGGAGGCTCTTCGCCGCGGCGCTCGCGCTGGTCTCGGGTACGATCGTCGTGACGTTCCTTGCCACGCAGAGCGAGCCCGGGTTCGGGATCACGTCCCAGTTCCCCTACTACCTCCTCGCCCCCATCGGGGTCGGAGTCGCGGCGGTCGCCGTCGCCGAGAAGCTTCGCCTGGGGGACATGGCGGGCCTCCCGCTCGCCTACGCCGCGTCGACCCTCGGGGTCCTCATCGGGGCGGATGTCCTGCGCCAACCGCCGCTCTATGGGCCGGGGGCCGGCGCGTTCTACGTGATCGGCGGTGCCGGTCCGGAGGACCTGCTCTACCTGTCCGGGCTCATCGCCCTCGCCTCCGCCTGGGCGTTCGCGCGGGTCGTCCACGCCTCCCGCCCCACTCCCCAGTCGGAGACGCCGAACGCCGGCCGGGTCCCCGAGGACCTCCTGCGGAACTCGCTCACCGTGGCGCTGGCGGGCGATTCGGCGGGGGCGGTACGTCTCGCGGGCGCGGCGGCCGAGTCGGCGATCGGCCGGACCCGCTTGCTCCTCGGCGCACCCCCACCGCCCCCGGAGGCCCCCTGGGCCGGACTCCAGGTTCCGGCGTGGATCGAGCTCGACCACCGGAACCTGCGGGCGCTGGTGGACTCCCCCGAACGGCGTCCCCGCGACGCCGCCCGGGCGTGGTGGACCGCCCGCTGGCTCGTCCGATTGGGGCGGGAGGTTTCCCTCTCCCGGTTCGGCAAGGCGGGCCCCCGGTTCCTGGCGGCCACCGTCGACACGGTCGTCTTGGCCGCCGGGGCGGTCGTCGTCTGGGTCGTCCTCGTCCTCACCTCGAGGGTCTCCGATGCGACGCTCCTCGATGGGGCCGCGTACAACGCCGCCGCGATCGGGTTCGCCGCCTGGGCGTTCGTCTACCTCGTCGTCGCCGAAACCTGGTTCGGGACGACCCTCGGGAAACGGATGTTCGGACTCACCGTGACCGACCGGACCCTCCACCGCCCGACGGTCGTTCCGGCGATGTTGCGGAACGCCCCCAAGCTCCTGCCCCTCGTCGTCGTCGGCGAGGTCGGCGCGGACCTCGTGTTCCTCCTCCTCCGGGGGACGGGCGCCCTCGGGCTGCCGGGGAACACGCTCTTTCCGGACCTCGCCCTCGTGACGATCTTCGCGTTCCTCCTCGTCCTCGGGGTCGGCCTCCCGACCGCCGCCGGCGCCCTGACGATGTCGCTGACCTCCGAGCGTCAGCGGCTCGGCGACCTGCTCGCCGGAACCTGGGTCGTGACGGTCAGCCCGCCGACTTCGGCGGTCCCGCCGGGGGCGGCCGCGGCGCCGGGACTTCCCCGATCCGCGTGAGATGGATCGAGATCGACGAGACGTTGGCCTCGCGGCCGTCCCGGTTGGTCAGCCGTTCGGTGCCGATCGTCACGGGTCCGACGCCGACCTGCCCCTCGAGGAACCGTCGCCGGACGACCTCGGCGACGTCGACCGCCTTCGCGATCGCCGCGCCCCGCGCCTTGACGACGACCGGGCCGGCGCCCGAATTGAGCTCGGCGACGACCTGGAAGACGTAGCTCATCGTCGGCCGGGGGCCGATGTAGACGGTCGCCCCGTCGGTCCGGGGACCCGGGGCGGACGCAGGGGCCATCGGGCGTCGATGAGAGGAGGGCGTACAAGCCTTTTTCTCGCGGAGCCGCCATTCTCCCGAGGGGGCACGAGCCACCGGACCCTTCGTTCGGCAAAGGTTATGCGCGAGGAGCCGTACGCGGCCGCGGTCGCGCAGGGGTGGCCCAGCTTGGTCAAAGGCGCCAGGTTGAGGTCCTGGTCTCGTAGGAGTTCGTGAGTTCAAATCTCACCCCCTGCATCCCGTCTCACGGAGCGCTCCGTGGCGGTTGAGAAGACTCCGTGCGCCCAGTGTGGCAGCACCCTCGCCGCCGATTCGGAGGCGTGCCCGGTCTGCGGGGCGTCGATCGACCCCGTCCCCGCCGAGGAATCCGACGACCGCGCCGCGGTCGTCGCCGAACCGGCCGAGGGGGGCGAGCTCGCGCGCCGGCGCTCGCGCCTCCGCCAGTGGCAGGACCAGGCCGAGCCGCTCGGGGCCCGGATCGCCCAATTCCCGCCGTGGGCCGAGGTCGCCGCCAGTTCGGGCCCGGACCCGGACGGGTGGCTCGAGGTCATGCGCGGCGTCGAGCGGCTCGCGCAACGGAACGTCGTCGCCGCGCTGGAGCAATGGGAGCGGCAGACGAAGAGCCGGCTCTCGCGGCTCGAGGCGTACTCGGTCGACGGACGACTCGAGCGGGACCAGATGGACGACGTCCTCCACGCGGCGAGGACAGGGGAGCTGTCGCAGGCGCTCACCACGTACCAGCAGGTCGACCGCGTCGTCGCCCTGAAGGAACGTCACCTCGACCAGGCCCGGGACGAGCTCGAGCGGCTCGTCTCGCTCTTCCGCGACATGGAGGCGCTCGGCCTCGACCCCCCCGTCGACCCGGGGGAGCTCGGCGACGACCTCGAGCGGGAGCTACGGAGCGGGCGGCTCGCCCCGCTGAAGCAGCAGCTCCGCGCGCTCCGGCTCCAGGCGATGAACCGCCTGAAGGAGGCGGTGCCGCGCTACATCAGCCGGTACGGGGAGTTCCTCGTCCGGGAGCGGGCCGAGGGAACCGCCGTCGAGGTGGAGGCGGCCGAGCTCGCCCGCGGTGCCAAGGCGTTCGTGGACGGGCGCCCGGAAGAGGCGCTCCGAAGGCTGCGGATCCTCGCGCAGGTCCACGCGGTCCGCGGCGACGGCGTGTCGCCGTCGGCCGACCCTAGAGGAGCTTCTCGAACAGCCTGACGTCCTCTTTCCACCGGTGGCGGTGGAGGACGCCGGCCTCGGCGAAGCCGAGCTGCCGGAACATCTCGGCGGCGGCGGTGAACCGGGCCAGCGCGTCGACCCAGACCGAGGCGGAGTTGTTGTGGCGGCCCCACTCGACGGCGGCGGTCGCGAGCTGCGAGCCGACCCCGAGCCGCCGGGCGTCCGGGTCGACGACGAGGTGGACCACCCGGCACGAGCCGTCGTTGAGCTCGCAGCCGACGGCGCCGAGCATCCGGCCGTCGCGGCGGGCGGCGAAGTACGTGACGCCCTCCATCCAGCTCGTGAACTCGAGCGGGGTCGGTGCCCACGCCTTCACCATCTCGGCGGGGAGCTCGGGGCGGAACGTCTCCCAGACGCGCTTGTACAGCGCGCAGATCTCCGGGATGTCCTGGTGGGTCAACCGCTCGACGGAGACCGGCGATTTTCCGTTCAATTTCGCCGGTGCCGATGGGGTGCGGGCGTCGCCCCGCTCCGAACCTCCCTGTGCCGCCACTCGTGTTGCCTCGACGAATCCCGACGGCCGTTCATGCGCGACTCTCCACTTGAATGTTGCCCCTTCAGATGGGGCCGCGCCGAGTCCGGGCGCCCTACGGAGTGTGCCGGGACGGCGTCCGGGGGAACGGCGTGGTCTCCCGGATGTGCTCGCGCCGCAGCATCCACCGGAGGACCCGCTCGACGCCGATGCCGAAGCCCGCGTGGGGAACGCTGCCGTGGCGGCGAAGGTCGAGGTACCAGTCGTACTCCGCCGGGTCGGCGCCGATCGCCTTCAGACGCTCGACGAGCTTGTCGACCGACGTCTCGCGGCAGCTCGCCCCGACGATCTCGCCGTACCCCTCGGGGGCGAGGAGGTCGGCCGCTTCGACGGTCCGCGGGTCTCCGGGCGACTGGAGCATGTAGAACGCCTTGAGTTCGCGCGGGAACCGGGTCACGAAGATCGGGGCCCGCTCCTCCATCGTGAGCGCGGCTTCCTCCGCGGTCCGAAGGTCGGCCCCCCAGGCGATGTCGAACCCCTTCGCGCGCAGCCGGTCGAGCGCTTCCGAGTACCGATATCCGCGGGAACGGGGCCTGGATCCCGACGAGCTCCTCCGGGGCCCGGCCGAGCTCCTTCAGCTCCTTCGGCCGGCGCGTGGCGACGTCGGAGACGACGGTGGCGATCATGCGTTCGATGAACCCCTCGAGCCCATCGAGGTCGCACCAGGCGAGCTCGACCTCGAGGTGGAGGTACTCGGTCAGGTGGCGGGGCGTGCGGGACTTTTCGGCCCGGAACGACGGGGTCAGCGAGTAGACCCGCTCGTGCGGGACGAGGAGCGCCTCGAGGTACAGCTGGGCGGTCTGGGACAGGTACCCCGGTCGTCCGAAGTAGTCGAACTGGAACGCTTCGGCGCCCCCTTCGGCCGGGTTCCCGGTGAGGACCGGGGGCGTCGTCTCGAGGACCTCCTCGGCGTCGAGGAACCGACGAAACGCCGCGAGGAGCTCCGCCTTGACGCGGAACGTCGCGACGTGCTCGTGCGAGCGGATGACGAGGTGGCGCTTGTCGAGCCGGAACTCCTCGGTCTGGTCGCGGAAGATCGGGAACGGCTGGCCGGCGTCGACGACGTGGACCGACGTCGCGCGGACCTCGCGGCCGCCGGGCGCCCGCGGGTCCGCGTGGACCGTTCCGGTGAGCTCGACCGCTCCCTCGACCTGGAGGGTCGTCGCCGTCTCGAACGACTCGGCCCCGAGGGCGTCCCGCTTCGCGGCGACCTGGACCGAGCCGGTCCGGTCCCGAACCACCAGGAAGAGGAGGCCGCCGGAGTGGCGGGTCTTCTCGACCCAACCTCGCAACCGGACGGTCGTACCGGGCGCGGGGTCGGCGAACACCGCGGCGACGGTGTCGAACGGCGGGGCGCCTCCTACTGGTACTCCCGCCATTTGTAGCCGCACTTCGTGCACTCGAAGATCCGGGTCTCGGGCTCGTCGGCCCCGCGGGTCTGCCGAAGGACCCAGTACGCCTTCGAGTTGCCGCACTTCGGACACTCCTCCTCCGCGGTCGGGAGCGTCGCCTCCGTCTTCGTCTCGATGACCGTCATCGCGTGGCCGGTCGCCACCGAGGTGCCGACCTGCTTCGAGGCGCCGAGGGGGACCTTCGTGCCGCACGCCGAGCACCGCCACACTCCGGCGGCCTTGTCCGGGCGCATCAACCGCTTGCACTTCGGGCAGAACATTTCGTCCCGGAATCCGGGGGTCGCTATTTGACGGTTGGCCGTAAGGTTACGTGGAGAGGACCTGGCCCGGTCCGGCGGCGCTGGACGGTGGCGCCTCGGGCGGCGCGACCGAGAGAGGGAGCGGCGACGCCTTGGCGCCGGGAACGAAGAGGCCCCGGACGTGCTCGGTCCGCTTGGCGAGGTCGTCCTTCGTCGCGATGTCGTGGCGGACGTAGAACTCGCCCGTGACGTACGCGAGCGCGTGCTCGACCCGCGTGGACGCCTCGTGGATCGCGCTCGCCTCGCCGACGAGCGCGAACCCGCGCGAGCTTCCGAGGACGTACTTTCCGGGAAGTTTCGAGTCGACGTCGCCAAAGAACACGTGGACGCCGTCGCCCTCCACCTTCAGGTGGTCGAGAGTGACCTCGGCGCCGACCTTCGGCGTCGTGCCGTACCCTGGAGCGACGACGTACTTCGCGGCCGTCGCCCGCTGCCGGAACGTCAGGAGGTTCGGGTCGACGCGGCCGGTGGCCACGCCGTACAGCAGACGGTCGAAGTCGCCCTCCTCGTAGAGCGGCAACACGTTGAGCGCCTCCGGGTCCCCGAAGCGGGCGTTGAACTCGATCAGCACCGGCCCGGCGGCAGTGAGGAGGAATCCCCCGTAGAGGATCCCGCGGTACGGGATGCCGTCCTGCCGGAGCGCCTCCACGGTGCGCCGGAGGATGTCGAACGCCTTCTCCTGCATCGAAGGGGAGACGAACGGAAGGAGGTGGTCCCGCTGCGTGAACGACCCCATCCCGCCGGTGTTCGCGCCGAGGTCGTTCTCGAGCGCCCGCTTGTAGTCGTGAACGAGGGGCATCGGGTAGATGCCGGAGTCCGTGACGAACGCCATCAGGCTGAACTCCTCGCCTTCGACCTTCTCCTCGAGGAGGACTCCCGCCCCGCCGCCGGCGAGCAGCTTCTTCGCGTACGCGGCTCCGTCGGCGGGGGTTGGGAAGTCCGCTCCCTGCACCCAGACGCCCTTCCCGCCGGTGAGACCCACCGGTTTCACCACGAACGGCCCGTGGAACTCCGCGACGCGGGCGTCGACCTCGTCGGCGTTATGGACCGCGACGAATCGGGGGGACCCGGGAATCCCGTACTTCGCGAGGAGTTCCCGGCAGAATTGCTTCGACGTCTCGATCCGGGCGCCGGCCTTCGAGGGTCCGACGACCGGAACGTCGGCGGCGCGCAGCGCGTCGCCTAGTCCGGCACCCAGAGGCGCCTCGGGTCCGATGACCGCGTAATCGACGTGCTGGGCCTTCGCGAACGCGACGACGGGGGCGGAGACCGTCACGTCGGTTCGAACGGTGGCTTGGGCGAGCGGGTCGATCCCGAGGTTCGCCCGCGATCCCGCGGCGACGATGATGGCTCCCGAGCGGACGAGCGTGGCCGCGATGGCGTGCTCCCGCGCTCCGGAACCGACGACGAGGACCCGCATCGGCGGCGTCGGTGGGGGGCCCCGGAATATAGCCGTGATGGAGCGGGGTCGTCCCGTGCTCCCGACCGGGGACAGTCCCCCGAGCCCGTCGAGGAACCGGGTTCGTGCTGCGGCCCTGCCCTAACCCTCGGCCGCTGGGGCGAGAATCTTGCCTTCCCACCGAGGATCGGACCGTTGAGGTGGGACGATTCGAGGACGCGAATCTCCCATCCCGGTCGCACAACTTCGTCGTTGAGCGGGTTGTCGGCGTCCGAGACCGGGGGTCAACGGTGGTCCGGGTGCGCCCTTCGCAGGTCGTGGTAGCAGACTCGGCAATGTCGGGGACTCGGGTCTAAGTCTTTGGGTGCACAAGGACACTGGCACAGACTCAGCTCAACGTCTTCACGCGCGCTGCCCGTGGAAGTACAAAGGTCGCACATGGAGTTCGACGAACTCGCGCGCTCGATAACCACTTCGGTCGGCTCACCCAGATGCGGAGCGGCTTCTTCGGTTCCCCGTCCGTTTTCGATGGCAGGCGCGTTGACGAAAGTTCCTCGTTGAACGTGGGTTCACTTGGCCGGCCGCAGTGTGATGGCCTTTTCGGGGCAAGCCACCACGCACAATCCGCACGCTCGGCACTCCTCCGCACGGGGGGTTCGGGCCGTCCTACGGTCGTGGCTGCGGGCCTTCAGCCGACCCACGAACCCCAAGTCATCGTACTCCCCGTCCGTCAGGGTCCCGAGTTGGAACACGGAGTAGGGGCAGACAGCCACGCAGTCCTCCTTTCCTTCGCATTTTCCGCGATCGACGACGGGAACCCACGCACCGGAGGCGGCTCGACACTTCTCTCCCGGTCGAGCCGGGTCGAACGCGGCTCGCCTCGCCTTCGTCGGGTCCTTCGACCCAGGGGGCAGGTCCGCGAGGCGGTCCGGGTCCGCCATGCCCAGCGGTGGCAGCCCGCCCCTCGTATCACCGTTTCTTGCGCGCGCGCCGCCGGATTCCGTCTCGGTGTGTTTCCGACGGGCGTCCGATTCGGTGCTCCGCCATTCGGGCCCAACCTCGTCGGGCCGGGGGAGCCGGCGCGTCAACCGACCCTTGCCAGGGCACGCAGGGGCGACTGCCCACCCTCGGGCGCCCTACGGTCGGGTCGGTTGCGGCGTCTTTTCGATGTGACGGATCACGAACTGATTTCCGTCCGGATCCGCGAACGCGCCGCGAGTTTGCGTTCCCAGCGGGGTCTCGAGTGTAACGGGTTCATCGACTATGGATCCGCCACGCTTCCGAATCTCTTCGCACGCGGACTTGGGGTCGTGATGCGAGAAGACCACGCCCGATACCGTCCCGGGCTCGCGGCCACCCTCGCCCTCCCCCATGATGTGCATCGTCAACAGCGTAGTCGTCCCTGGAATCGCGAATGCGGCGCGGGAGGCCGCGGGAAGAAAGGAGACCTCCTTGAGGCCCAACACCTCGGAATAGAACTTCCGTGCCCGCTCGATGTCGCGAATGTGGACCGACACCGCTTCCATGCCTTCGATTGCTTCCGTCATCGTCGCCTCGCTTCCGACCCCACAGATCGCACGCTCAAGAGGTCGACGGGGCGCGCGTCCAACCCTGCAAGATGCGTGGCATCTCGAGGCAACTCGGGTCCGAGAAACCCCCGAAACGGATCGAGTCGGAGAACGTCGCCGTGCTCAAACGGCCACGAGGAGGGTGACCGTCCCGAGCTCCCCGTCGTTGAACGCAATTCCGACGCTTCCATCCGGCGAGTACCAACTCTGAGTTCCGGGTCCGCACTCGGCGCAGCCCGTGGCGGTGGTGTCCAAGACCCCGGAGGATTCGGTGATTCGAATCTCGACGCCCATGACCCCGGTAGAGATGGAATTGGCGGGAGGAGAGGGGGGCCATGACATCGAGAACATCGCCCCGTGGAAGGTCACCTCATACGGGTGCGTCGCGTTGGCGTTGGCCGGCACCGCGACCGAGGTTTCCCAGTACGGTTGGTTTCCTGGGCCCACGAGGAAAAGCGTCGAGAGGATGACGATCGCGACGCCGAGCGCGACGCCGATCACGGCCGCAAGGCGAGGGAGCCAGCGCTGCGCGAACGGAGAGACGGCCCGGCGCGGCACGGGAACGAACAGACCCCGGCCCCGTAAATCGTCGGCGGGCCGGCCGGACCGAACGGAGTTGCTTTGCAACCGGGGGCCAACCTTCATGATTCGGCGCCTATCTTTCCCAACGTCGTCTCGACTGACGGGGGGTTAGCTGGCGGGGCGTCGGGGGTGGTTCGCGGACCGAACGGCGCAGTCGATAGCCTCGAGGGCTTTCAATGCGGCCGCGGACCACTTTGATGACTCGGCCCTCTCCTTCTGGAGCCGGTTCGGGGAGCGGACCGTCGAACGGATTGGTCTCCGACCGGGAGAGAACGTTCTTGACGTGTGCTGTGGCAGCGGGGCGTCTGCCCTGGCGTCGGCGGCGCGGGTCGCCCCGACCGGCCGGGTGATCGCGGTCGACCTGTCGGCGGGGCTCCTCGAGCTCTGCCGAGCCAAAGCGGCGGCGCGGGGGCTCGGGAATTTGGAAGCGCGACTCGGAGACATGGAGCATCTCGAGTTCTCGAACGGATCGTTCGACGCCGTCGTCTGCGTCTTCGGCCTGTTCTTCGCCACCGACATGACACGGGCCGCGTCAGCCCTTTGGGAGCTGGTCCGACCCGGAGGGCGCCTTGCCATCACGATCTGGGGCCCTCGACTGTTCGAGCCGGCCAGCGGAGCGTTCTGGGAGGCCGTGCGGACTGTACGGCCCGACCTCCACCGTGCCTACCAGCCCTGGAACCGCGTTGTTGGGGCAAAAAATCTCAGCCACATGCTTCGAGACGCCGGGGTGCCTCAGCCCACCGTCGAAACGGAAGCCGGTCGACACCCATTGCGGTCCCATGACGACTGGTGGTCGATCGTGCTCGGCTCCGGCTTTCGATCGACCGTCGACCAACTCGGTCCACCAGCTGCGGAGCTGGTGCGACGTACCAACCTCACCTGGCTCGCGACCCACGAGGTACGTGAAATCGAGGTCAACGTGATCTATGCGACCGCGACCAAATCGACCGCAACGACCGGCGGTCCAGCCACCGGTCGCTCCGTTTGAAACGGGTGGTTTCTCGCGAACCTACCTCGGTTTGTACCGTGATGCGAGCCCCGCTCGCGCTCATCCTGACCGGCGTCGGACTGATGGCCCTCGGGGCTGGGTGGGGATGGTACTACACCGCGGTCGCTTACCCAGAGCAGAGGACGACCTTCGAGAACCACTGCCGGGGGCCACCAGCGGTCCCCTGCCCGGCGTTCGCTCCGCCATCCCAGCAACCGTTGTTTGACCTTGCGGGACTCCTCTCGGGTCTTGGGTTCCGGAGCCTCCTCGTGGGCTGGATTCGATGGGCCGCAGACCGTTCCAAGAAGCGGGTGGCGGGCGCTCCGGAGCGGCCACCGTCCACTCGCGGTCGAACGGTCGATCTCTCGTGAACTCGACGGGCCAGGGGGTCTCGTCCCACCCTCTCGGCGCTGACGGCGAACGCCGCGGTCGTCACGCTTAAGAACCGAACCCGTGTGGCCGCGCTCGGCCCCCATGGAACTTCAAGTCGTCGAGAAGGAGCACGACTCGCTCCGGATCGAGATTCCGCGGTCGGAGGAGACTCTCCTCGTTCCCCTTGTCGAGGCGCTCCAGGCCGAGGAGCATGTCGTCGAGGCCCGGTACCTACTTTGGCCATCCGTTCCTGGACCGCCCGACCCTTTACCTGAAAACGAAGGGCGAGAAGCCTCAGCAGGTGCTGAAGCGCGTGCTGAAGGACCTCGCGGACGTCTACGGCGACGCCTTGCAGGACTTCGACAAGAAGGCCGAGAAGATCAAGGCGTAGGCGCGGAGTGCGCGGCCCATGCTGAAAGAGTGCGCCCAGCACGGTTACTTCCGGGCGGAAAGCTGCCCGGTCTGCGGCGGCTCCGGTCGGTTCCTGATGAACGACCGGGAGCTCGACCACCTCGGTCGGGTGATGACCGGGGTCCTCCGGCATTTCCCCGAGAAGTACGGCCTCGCGGTCGACGAGCGGGGTTGGATCCCTCTCCCGACCCTCGTCCAGGCGATCCAGGGACGGCATCGTGGCTACCACTGGCTGCGCGTCCACCACCTCGTCGCCATCGCCGAGAGCGACCCGAAGGGCCGGTACGAGGTCAAGGACGACAAGGTCCGTGCGACGTACGGTCACACCGTCGAGGTGAACCTGGACCTCCCGACCGAGAACGTTCCCGCCGAGCTCTACTTCCCGGTCACCCCGGAGGAGGCGTCGATCGTCCTCGAGGTCGGGTTGAAACCCTCCGACCGCCGGAAGGTCCACCTCTCGCGGACCGCCGAGGACGCGCGCGCCGCCGGCGTCGTCCGCACGCCGGAACCTGTGATCCTCGCCATCAACGCCGACGCGGCCCAGGCTGAGGGGATCGTGATCATGCGGGCGGGGAAGACCGTTTTCCTCACCGACCAGGTGCCCGCGAAGTTCCTTGCGCTCCACCCGGGAAGCGTTGCGACCGCTGAATAGTCGCGCCGGCGGACGTGGGCGTCCGCGCGGGCGGACCTAGTCCAGAACGACGTTCAACTCGTACGCGGTCACGACGTAGACGTGGAGGTTGATCCCGGTCCAGATCCCGAACGAGTTCACGAAGACGAAGTAGAACGTGTCGGTGTACGGGGCGGCGAATGCGAACGCCTCCGACGAGCCGTTCATCACGAGGAGCGGGATCGACGGGGCGTGGGCCGTGAAGTACGGATAGTCGGTCGAATTGAACACCTCGAGCGTCAAGGGGGCTCCGGGCGGGTTCTCGACCGTGAAGTTCCCCTGGATGTAGTCCTCGCCGCTGATGGCGCCGGAGAGGACGCTGAAATTCCCCGGGCCGACGTTCTGCCAGCCGGATGTCGTGAGCGGGTCGGCGTAGGTCGGGGGACCCGTGAGCGCCCCGGAGAGCGTCGCCCACGCGAGGCCGAGGATCACGACGACGACGGCGAAGACCCGGAGCGCCCGGACGAGCTTGTAGCGCCGGCGAGTCCGCGGCAGGAGCGCCTCGGTCGCGCCGGGCCGGACCGCCTCGGTCGCTCCGCACGTCGGGCACATCTTCCCATTCGGGGGGAACGCCTCGCCGCAGAGGGCGCAGGCGCCCCACTCGGAGGCGTGGGGATCGGGAACGCCGGCCACGCCGGGGACCCTTCGGAGCGGCTATCGTCCCTTCGTACGAACTCCGGCCCGGCGGGCCAGCTCTACGACTTCGGCTTCGGGACCGCGAGGTTGACGACGACGTTCTTGCGGCGGGTGTAGGCGCGGACGACGTCGGAGCCCTGCTCGAACCCGAGCCCGCTCCCCTTGTAGCCGCCGAACGGGGTCTGGGGGAACGTGACGGGCGCCTCGTTGACGCTCACCATTCCCGCCTCGAGCCGACGGGCGACCGTGTGCGCCGTCGCGAGGTCCTTCGTCCAGACCGCCGCGAAGAGGCCGAACTCGGTCCCGTTCGCGAGCCGGATCGCCTCGTCGGTCGTCTCGAACGATTGGACCATCAGGACCGGACCGAAGATCTCCTCGCGGACCGCCTTGGCGTTCGCCGGCGCCCCGTCGACGACCGTGGGCCGGTAGAAGTTCCCCTGGGCGAGCGGAGACTCCGACACTCGGGTCCCGCCCGTCACGACCTTCCCGCCCTCGGAACGCGCGGACTCCACGTACCCATCGACCTTCTGGAGATGGTCCGGCGACACGAGCGGACCCATCTCGGACTCCGCCTCGGCCCCCGGGCCGAGCCGGGTGGCGGCCGCGATCTTCGCGACCCGCTCGACGAGCGCGGCGTGGACCGAGGAATGGACGATGAGGCGCGAACCGGCCCAGCACATCTGGCCCGCGTTGCCGAAGATCCCGAACGCGACACCCCGGGCGGCCCGGTCGAGGTCGGCGTCGGAAAACACGACGACGGGGCTCTTGCCGCCGAGCTCGAGGGTAGCCGGGATGGTCCGGCGGGCCGCGAGCTCCGCGATCCGGCGGCCGACGTCCCCGCTCCCCGTGAACGACACCGAGCGGCAACGCGCGTCGTTGACCAGGCTCTCGCCGACCTCCGCGCCGCTGCCGACGACGACGTTCAGGATCCCGTCGGGGATCCCGGCCTCCTTCGCAAGCCGCCCGAAGGCGATCGCTGTCAGGGGCGTCAGGCTGGCCGGCTTGAGGACGGCGGCGTTCCCGGCGGCGAGCGCCGGGGCGACGCCGCGGATGGCAAGGAGGAGAGGATAGTTCCACGGGGCAATGTGGACCGTTACCCCGAGCGGCTCGCGGACCGTGTAGTCGAGACGGGCCCCCGGGACCGGGATCGTCTCGCCCTCGATCTTGTCGGCGAGCCCGGCGACGTACTCGACCGTGCGGACGACGAATCCCATGTCGCCGCGCGATTCCTTGAGCGTCTTGCCCATGTTGAGGGTCTCGAGACGCGCGAACTCCTCCAGGCGCGTTTCGAGGAGCCCCGCGAGCTTGCCGAGCGCCTTCGCGCGTCGTCCGCCGTCGTCCGACGCCCACCAGCTCGACTCGAACGCCGCCTGGGCGACCTCCATCGCGTGCCGGGCGTCGTCGGCGTGCCCCACCGCGACCTGGGCGAGGTCGGCGTTCGAGGCGGGGTTCTTGACGGCCGCCCGCTCGCCCTTCGTCCCGGGGGTCTCCGAGCCGCCGATGACGAGGTCGAACGGTCGTTCGAGGGTCGCGGACATGGTGGCGCGCGGGGAGAGGGCTCGCCCACATAGCCCTTCGCCGGGGGCCAGGGACTCGAACCGGTAGGTTGAGGTTCTATCCGACCGGTGTCCTGCCAACGCCGGGGTCGTCGCCACGTTCCGAACGCCGCACTTTGCGACCGAGCAGGTCGCGAAAGGGGTCTGGGCGGCCATCGCTCCGCCCGATTCGGGCGCCTCCTGCAACGCGGGCATCGTCGACCTCGGCTCCGCCACCCTCGTGTTCGACGCGTTCCGGACGCCTCCGGCGGCGGCCGACCTCCGTTCGGCGGCGGCGATGCTGAGCGGACGGACCCCGTCGATCCTCGTCAACAGCCACTGGCACCCGAGCCACACGTTCGGCAACGCGACGTTCGGTTCGTGCGCGATCTTCGGGACTGAGACGACACGGGGCCGGATCAACGAGCTCGGGCCCGTCTGGGTCGCCACCGTCGAGGACCCCGACTGGGGGAACCGGACGGCCGCGCTCCAGAACCGTCACGACACCGAGCCGGACCCGCTGCGGCGGCGGGAGATCGCCGCCGAGCTCTCCGGCCGCCGGGAACTCCGGGAGTCCCGCGACCGGGTCCGGGTCCGGCCCCGGACGAGATCTTCGCGGAGCGCCACGAGTTCGACGGACACCGCGGCGTCTCGATCGTCGAGGGGGGCGGCCACAGCGAGAGCGACTCGGTCGTGTTCGTGACGGACACCGAAGTCCTGTTCGCGGGCGACCTCGTCTCGCTCGGGACGCATCCGAACCTCGTGTCGGCCGACCTCGACCGCTGGCAGACCACCCTCGAGAAGATCGAGAAGATCGCCCCGCGGCGCCTCGTCCCCGGCCACGGCCCCGTCGGGGGGGTCGAAGCGTGCGCGGTCCTCTCGGAGTACCTGCGCCGGGTCGAGGAGATCGCGCACGACGACGCCGCCCCGGAGATTCCCGAGGAGTACGCAGATTGGGAACTCCCCGGGCACTTTTTCGACGGGATTCGGGTCCTGCGGGCCCGCCGCGCCGGCGTGGCGCTCGCCTGAGCGTCGGTGCTCAGGGGCCAGGCGAGCCGCCCTGGTCGCTCCCTTCGCCGTCCATCGAGTAGGATCGCCCCTTCCACAGGACCGGCTTTCCGCGGAGTCCGTCGACGATCGAGGCTCCGATGAGGACGAGGTAGAATCCGACGGCGACCGGAAAGAGGAGACCGTACAGGCCGTCCATGCCGATCGCGCGCGCGAACAGCGCGTGCTTGGCGAACCAGGCGATGTAGACGAAGGCGCCGATCGCGGTGAGAAGGAGGGAGCCCGTCCAGAGCCCGACCGGAAGGGTCAGGAGGGGGAGGAGGAAGATGGCGAGGATCCCGGCGAGGAATCCGAACTGTCGCACGGCCGAGAACCGGGTGTCGTGGACGTTCTTCTTCAGCCCCTCGAACATCTCGTGGCGGTCCCGGTACATCCGGGTCTCGAGGAGCTCGGGGGCCCAGGCGAAGCGCAATCGCTTGCCCGCGGCTCGCAACCGGCGAGCGAACGCGACGTCCTCGAGGACGTAGCCCCGGATCGCCGCGTGCCCCCCGACCGATTCGTAGGCGTCCCGGCGGACGAGGAGATACTGGCCGTTCGCCATCGCCGCGCGCGAGGTGTCGGAATTCACCCGCGGCGTACGGAAGTAGGCCATCACGAGCTGGACGTAGAACGGGAGGATCACCCGCTCCCAGAACGACCGGACCTCCACGTGGGGTCCGAGCGTGGCGAGGGCCGCCCGTTCGGATTCCGCCCAGGCGAGGGTCGCGCCGACGACCGACGGGTGGTAGCGCATGTCGGCGTCCGTGAAGAGCAGGTACGACCCGGTGCTCGCGCGGTAGCCCAGGTCGCAGGCCCAGTTCTTGCCGACCCATCCCGGCGGCAGAGGGGGCTCCTCGATCAACCGGACGCGGGGCCCCCGGGCTCGGGCGACGTCGCGGGTTCGGTCGGTCGACCTCCCATCGACGACGATGATCTCGAGGGGCGAGTAGCTCTGGGCGAGAAGTCCGTCGAGCGCGGGGCCGAGGTCCGCCTCCTCGTTCCGGGCCGCGAGGATCACGCTGATCAGCGGGCCGGACCGCCGAACCGCCGCCTCCGACGGGATGTCGAGCCGGGGGATCTGGAACGCGAAATAGAGCGGGATGCCCTGGAGGACGATCGCGACAATCGACACCCCGGCCAGGAGGGCGACGAGCCACTCCCCGAGCACGTCGGTCTCCACTCGGATGGATAATTAAGGCCGCGCCGGTGCGATCGGGGAGGCGGTCGCGTGGAGACGGTCGCCCACCCGCGTCTCCGACCGGGAGTCCTCGAGGATCGTCGGTACCAGGCGGCGATCGCGGAATCGGCGGCGACGTCGAACACGCTCGCCGTGATCCCCACTGGCCTCGGAAAGACGGCGATCGCCCTCCGGCTCATCGCGGAGTACCTCCGGAGGTACCCAACGAAGTCGGTGCTGTTCCTCGCGCCGACGCGACCGCTCGTGGTCCAGCACGCCGAAAGCGTGCGCTCCTCGATCCTCGGACCGGCGCCGGTCGTCCTCACGGGGGCGGTGGGCCCCGGTGCGCGCGCCGAGCTCTTGTCCCCTCCCCAGGTCGTGGTCGCGACCCCCCAGGTGATCGGCAACGACCTCGCCAAGGGCCGGTTCCCGCTCGAAACGTTCTCGCTCCTCGTCTTCGACGAGGCCCACCGCGCCCGCGGGGACTACCCGTACGTCGCGATCGCCCGTGCGAACGGCGCGGGGCCGGGGGCCCGGGTGTTCGCGATGACCGCCTCCCCGGGGTCCCGGCTCGAGATGATCCGGGAGGTCTGGCAGAACCTCGGGATCGCGCATTTCGAGTACCGGACCGCCGAGGACGCGGACGTGCGTCCGTACGTCCACGATGTCGGGTTCACGACCGAGACGGTATCGGTCCCCGCCGAGGTCCAGGGGCTCGCGATCGCCATCCGGACCGCCCTCCGACATCAGGAGAAGGTCCTCGTCGACATGCACCTGTTGCGCGAGAACGTGGCGAGCAAGCGCGAGCTCCTCGACCTCGGGACCCAGCTCCACCGGGAGATCGCCCTCGCCCGGGCCCGGGGGAGAATCCGCCCGCCCGACTCTGGCAGGCCGTCACCCACCACGCCGCGGCGATGAAGGCCCGGCACGCGCTCGAACTGGCGGAAACGCAGGGGGTCGGCGCCGTCCGCCAGTTCCTCGAGCGGCAATCGAACGGCCGTCCGTCGCCGGCCCAGCGGGCGTTCCTCGGCGACCCGGACATCCAGACGGTCCGCGAGACGCTCGCCACGCTGAACATGGAGCATCCGAAGCTGGCCGCGGCGACCCGGCTCGTCCGCGAGGAGCTGGCCCGCTCCCCGGGCTCCCGCGTGATCGTGTTCGCCCAGTACCGGCAGACCGCCGAGCGCCTCGTCGAGGAGCTCACCAACGCCGGGGACCCGAACCTCCACGCCGCCCGGTTCGTGGGGCAGTCGACGACCGAGTCGGACGTCGGGATGAGCCAGAAGGACCAGGTGCAGCTCCTCGAACGGTTCCGGTCCGGGGAGGTCAACTGCCTCGTGGCGACCTCGGTGGCCGAGGAGGGGCTCGACGTGCCGTCGACCGACCTCGTCGTCTTCTACGAACCGGTCCCCGACCTCATCCGCACGATCCAGCGACGGGGCCGGACCGGACGGGCCCGCGCCGGGCGGGTCGTCGTCCTCGTGGCCGAGGGGACCCGGGACGTCGGGCTCGCGAGGTCGAGCGGGGGGAAGGAACGCCGGATGCACGAGATGCTCGAGCGTCTCGAGGACGAGTCGCGCGCTGGTACGCTCCCCCCGCCGGCCCCGAAGGCCGTCCAGCGGAACCTCGAGGAGTTCCGGGCCCCCTAGCGCCCCTCAGCGGCCGGTGCTGCCGAACCCGCCGGCCCGCGAGCCGACGACCCGGACCGTCCCGAGCTCGAAGACCGCTGGCCGGTCGGCCACGAGGCGGACCTGGGCGATCCGGTCGCCGGCCCGGATCTCGTAGCCCCCCTCGAAGAGGAACGTCAGCGGCACCTTCACCTCACCGGCGTAGTCCCGGTCGATCGTCCCCGGGGCATTGACCATCAGGACCCCCTTCGTGCTCAACCCGCTCCGGGGTCGGACCTCGAGGAACGCTCCGGCGGGGGCCCGCATTTTCCAGCCGGTCCGGACGAGGGTGACCGACCCGCGTTCGAGGCGGACGTCCTCCGCGCTGGCGAGGTCGAACCCCGCGGAGCCGTCGGTCGCGCGCGCCGGCACCGGAACCGCCCCGGCGTCGGGGAGACGCTCCACGACGATCCGAAGGCGGCGCGCCTTCGCCACGAGGGACCGCGGAGGGTTCCGCTGACTTGTACCTTTGGCCGTCATCCCTCCTCGGGTTCCTGGGGGACCGCGCTCGGCAGCTCGACCGCGAGGTAGCGGGCGACCAGGTGGCCCTCCGCCCGACGGAGCATCTTGCCGAGGGCGGGAGGGCTCTGGCCGGTGGTCCGCGCGAGCCGCGTGAGGGTGATCCTCCGCGGGACGGCGAAGAAGCCGAGCGCCCACGCGCGGGCGAGCACATCCCGTTGCTTCGGGGTGAGCCGGGTGGTGGGGGCATCGGCCAGGACCGGGCGGTTCGACGCCCGGACGACGCGAAACGGCACCTCCTCCTTGCGAAGCCGGGCGAGGACCCGGCGGAGCGTCCGCTCCTCTCCGTGGAACGAGGCGATCGTCGTCTCCGCGTTCAGCCGGAACGGGGCGGTCGGCGTGATCCGGCCGGCGGAGAGCGAGACGAGGGCCCGGAGCGAGGCCGGATTCCGCTGCCGGACGAGGAGGATGTAGTCGCGGGTACGGGGACGTCGCTCGACGACCTCGAAGCTGTCGAGTCCGTAGAGCTTCCGGATCCGTCGCGACTCCCGCTCCAGCTCCGCGTCCGGCCGAAGGGGACCGTGCCGTCGTACGCGAAGGAGCTGGAGCCTCCATCCGCGCTCGAGACGGAGGGTCTCCAACAGCTCCACCTCCTCGGTACTTGTCGAAGATCGTGGCCGGGAGAAGCCCGAGCAGAACGAGGTGCTCCGTCTGGAACTCGAGGGTGACGGTCTGCATCCGGGGCCTCGCACCGGGAGTTCCGATATGAACCCACGCGCGGTGCGCCCGCGCGTTAAATAGCGACTCCGGCTCGCTCGACGGACATGGCGTTCCGGTCGCTCGGCGAGTTCCTCGCCGAGCTCGAACGGCGTGGCGACCTGGTCCGGGTCAAGTCGAGGGTTCGGCGGGACCTCGAACTCACGGAGATTACCCGGCGCACGCTCGCCCGCGACGGGCCGGCGCTTCTCTTCGAGGCGGTGGAGGGCGCGACGATGCCGGTCGCGATGAACGTGCTCGGGTCGACCCGGCGGGTCGCTCTGGGCCTCGGGGCCGAAACGCTCGACGAGGCGGCCGGTCGGATCGGCAAGCTCACGAAGCTCCGGCCCCGGCCGGCGTGGTGGCGGCGCTGAAGGACATCTCGGGAACGTTGGAACTCCTCGATACGGTCCGGTCCCTCGGCCCGAAGCGCGTCACGAGCGCCCCCTGCCAGGAAGTGAGCACCGACCAGGTGCAGCTCGATTCCCTTCCGATCCTCCGCTGCTGGCCGCACGACGGCGGCCGAACCGTCACCTTCCCGGTGGTCGTCACGAAGGACCCCGAGACCGGCGAACCCCACACCGGAGTCTACCGGCTCCAGCAGTACGGGCCCGACACCCTCGGGTTCCATGCCCAGCTCCACCGGGTCGGGGCGGCGAACTACCGGAAGTGGGCCGCCCGGGGAGAACGGATGCCCGTCGCCGCCGTGATCGGGGTCGATCCGGCGACCGTCCTGAGCGGCCTTGCCCCGGTCCCGGAAGGAATCTCGAACTGGGTGTTCGCGAGCTTCGTCCGGGCCGAACCGCTCGAGCTCGTCAAGGCCGAGACCGTCGACCTCGAGGTCCCCGCCCAGGCCGAGATCGTCCTCGAGGGGTACGTCGACCCCGCCGAGCGCCGGCTGGAGGGACCGTTCGGCGACCACACCGGGTACTACTCCGCGCCGGAGGAGTTCCCCGTGTTCCACGTCACCCACATGACGAGCCGGCGGAACCCGGTCTACTTCACCACCGTGACCGGCAAACCCCCGACCGAGGACGCGGTCATTGGCAAGGCCGTCGAGCGATTGTTCCTCCCCGTCGTCCGGCTCGTCCTCCCGGAGATCGTCGACATGAACCTCCCCGTCGAGGGGCTGTTCATCAATGTCGGGATCATCGCGATCCGGAAGTCGTACCCCGAGCACCCCCGCAAGGTGATGCACGCCCTCTGGGGGCTCGGGCAACTGATCTTCACCCGCTACCTGATCGTGGTCGACGCCGACGTCGACGTTCACGATCTGGGGGAGGTCCTGTACCGGGTCGGCCTCCAGGCGGACCCCGCGAACGACTTCGAGCACGCCCGGGGCCCGGTCGACCAGCTCTCGATCTCGAACCCGGTCCCCAACATCGGGGGGAAGGTCGGGATCGACGCGACGAAGAAGGGGCCGAGCGACGGGTTCCCGCGGCCGTGGCCGGAGGAGATCCGGATGGACCCGGACGTCGTCGCCCGGGTCGATGCCCTCGCCAAGGCTGACCCCGTGCTCGCCCGGCTGTTCGCCACGTCCCCGAGAACGTGAGCGACCCGCCCCGCGGCCGGGCCGAGGAGTTCGGCCGGTTCCTCGAGATCCAGAACCTCGGCCTCAACCTGCCGTTCGCGCTCGCCTTCCTGCTCACGGCCTCGGACGGGCATCCGACGCTCTGGACGACGCTCTGGATCGTGGTCGCGTTCGTCGCCGCCCGGAACGCGGGCCACTCGTTCAACCGGATCGTCGACCGGGACTACGACCGACAGAACCCTCGGACGCGGGGACGGGCGCTCGTCACCGGGCGGTACTCGGTCGCGTTCGCGGTGGTGGTCGCATCGGGGAGTTCGGTCGCCTTCCTGGTCGCGGCCTACTTCCTGAGCCCGCTCGCGCTCCTCCTCGCGCCCGTGGCGCTGCTCGCGGTCTTCGGCTACAGCTTCACGAAGCGGTACTCCTCGTTGACGACCGTGTTCCTCGGCGTGGTGGAGGGGATCCCCCCGGCGGCGATCTACATCGCCGTCCAGGGGACGCTCCCGGTCGTGGCGCTCGCGGCGGTGGCGGCCCTGATCGCCTGGGGGACGGCGTTCGAGACCGTCCACTCGCTCGGCGACATCGAGGCCGACCGGGCGGCTGGCCTCGCGTCCCTTCCGACGCGGCTCGGAGCCCAACGGTCTGCCCGTCTCGTTCCGGTACTGCACGGGGCGGCGCTGGCCCTGTTCGCCACGTTCGGGGTCCTCGCCCACCTGGCGGTCCCCTACTTTGTCGCGCTCGCCGTCATGGCCGTCGTGGCCGGGGCCATCGACTGGCGGGTCGCGCGGGCCCCCTCGGAGGTCGTCCGGCCGTTCCGCCTCCACATGGCGCTTGGCGTCATCTTCCTCGTCGGAGTGGGCGCGGCGCTCTATCTCCCCCACGGATTCCTGTAATCGCGACCCGAAGCCGGTAGGTTGCGAACTTCCGGTTGACGGATTTCCGACACGGTCCGCCGGACCGGGTACACTAATGGCAAGCCTCGTATCTCCGAATCGAGGAAACTAATGCCGCAAGTGATGATCGGGCTCTCCGCACGCGACTATCGCACGACGAATGACGTCTGGCGGATGGCCAAGCGGCACCTGAACCCGATCGTCCGCCGGCGGATCGGATGGCGCGGTCGCTCGAGCTTCCTTCGCCAACTGATCCTCTACGGGTTCGAGAAGGCCAGCGAGAACCCGGGAGAGTTCCTCCGCCAGGTCCGGGAGACCCACGACCCGATGCTCGGCAAGCGCGGACGGTCGGAAGCGGGCGCTGACAAGCGGGAGGCGCTCGTCGCCCAGTGGGAGGCGTTCTTCCCCGGCCCGGCCCCGGTCGTGCGGCGAACCCGTCGCGGCGCGAAACCGAGCGAGTAGGCCGCAAGGGCCATCCGAGGCACGCCTTCGGTCCGAAGGGGAACTGCTCCTGAGGCACGTCGAACGGACCGACGGGCTCGCGCTCGTCGGGTTGGTGACGATCGGACCGCTCCGGCTGTCCGTGCCGGTGGTCCTGGCCTCGGAGGGCACCGCCCCGGGGACCCGTACCTCCGGGGTTCTCCCGAGTCCGAGCCGGGCCATCGGGCCGTCGTCGTTTCGGACGGGTCCGCCACGCTCGCACTCGACTACTCGATCCCGGCCCCCGAGGTCTCGGGGGTCGCCGGGTCGGCCCAGCGGTCGGGAGACGGGAGCTGGCTCCTCCATTGGCCGCTCGATGAGACCCAGTGGGGGGCCCTCGTGGCGGCGCGACCGGACCTCGTCGTCCTCGCCAACGCCCGGACGCTCCTGGCGGAGGGAGAGCCGTTCGTGCGGGCGATCCGCGAGATCCGCGAACGGCTGGGGGGTCGTCCCGCCCTGTGGACGCCGCGGGTCGCCGTGCCCCACCGCCTCGCCTTCCTGACCTACCTGGGAATCGACGTCCTCGACACGACGGAGACCATTTGGCGGGCCAGCGAAGGAACGTACTTCGACCTCGAGACGGGATCGTCCGAGCCGGCCCGCACGCCCGAGGAACGGTGGTGCGATTGCTCGGCTTGCCGTGGGTCGGGGCCGCCCGACCGGGTGGCCCACGCCCTCGCCCTTCTCGAACGGGAACGGCGGGCGGTTGTGTCCGCGACCGGGAGTGCACGGCTTCGGGAACGGGTGGAGGCTCGCTTGACCTCGGAACCGCTCCTCGCCGAGCTCCTCCGGTACGCCGACGGCCACCTCGCTGGACTCCTCGACGAGCGGACTCCCGTCACCGGCCAAGGATCGCACACCTATGTCCTCCGAGAATCGCACCGCCGCCCGGAGGTGCGGCGGTACCAGGAGCGGCTCCTGACGCGGTACCGGCCGCCCCCCTCGAAGCGGGTCCTCTTGGTCGTGCCCTGCTCCAAGACCAAACCATATCGGAACTCGCGGTCGCACCGGCGGTTCCGCTCCGCGATCGACGACCTCCGGGGCGTCGCCGGCATTCACATCGTCTCGGTGACCTCGCCCCTCGGTGCGGTCCCGCGCGAGCTCGAGGACGTCCCGCCGGCCCGCCACTACGACATCCCGGTGACCGGCGACTGGGACGAAGGCGAGCGGCGCGGAGTACGCGAGGCTCTCGAGCGCCTGCTGCTCGCGGGAACGTACGAGCGCGTCCTCGTCCACCTCGACCCCGACGAGTACCTCCTTCCTCCGGCCTGCCTTCCCGGAGTCCTTGCATCCCGAATGGACGATGACCGACCACCGGTCGACGGCGCCCGCAGCGCTCGCGGCGCTCCACGAGGCTGCCTCCGCCGCGCTGGAAGGGGCACGGCCCGTCCCGGACGGGGCGCTCGCCATCGTGCGCGAGGAGCTGGAGGCGATCGCGGCGTTCCAGTTCGGTGCCGAGGCGGCCGCTCGATTGTTCGCCCCGCCCGTGCGACTGCACGGCCGCCCATGGTTCCAGCGGATCACCGACCCGAACGGAACCGACCTTGCCACCTGGAGGGAGGAGCGGGGCCTGTTCCAGCTCACCGTCGCCGGGGGTCTCCGGATGCTTCCCAGCCATCCGCTCGAGGTGGAGGTCGCCGCGGGTGTTCCGATCCAAGGGGACCTGTTCGTTCCGGGAGTCCGGTCGGCCGATGTGGGGATTCGAGCGGGCGACGCGGTCCTTCTGGTTCGAGAGGGCGAGCTCCTGGCCGTCGGGGAAGCGGAGCTCCCGGGCCGGTTGATGACCGACCTCGAGCGGGGTCTTGCGGTCACGGTTCGCCACCGTGTCCATCGGCCGGCTCCCCCACCGACACCCACTTGACGGGCTCGCTACTTCGGAGTCTTGGGCCGGTCGTCTAGCGGTTAGGACATCGCGCTTACAACGCGGGGATCGACGGTTCGAATCCGTCCCGGCCCACCTTGCCCCGCGATACGAATCCTAATCTGCGCGGAGCCGTTGCCAGATCCGATGCCCGTGGCCATTCAGACCGGAAACCGCTACGTTCTCCTCGAAAATTCCAAGGTCCGATCATGGTACGAGGCGCGGGCTCTCAAGTCTCGGCTCTCCGCTGACGTCGACCTCCGCAAGCTGCGTCTGCTACTCTTCCGACTCCGGCTGGATCCCGAGTCCGTCGTCCGGCTCGCGGGCACTGACCCTGATCGTCTCCAGGACGCGTTGATCCACTACGCCTCCGAGCTGAAACGGGCCGGCCGCGTCGACGACTACATCGCCAAGACTCTCAGTGGGTTGAAGAGCTACCTGAGGTTTCGGCGGGTATCCTTCAACGGATTTCCCTCTCTGAATCCGATTCGGGGCTCTACTCTCGCGAACGAGCGGGTTCCGACACAGGAGGAGTTAGGAGGAATTCTTGAACGACTGTCGCTCCGCGGGCGGACCTTCACCCTACTCATGGCCCACGCCGGGCTGCGGCCCCAGGCCGTGGGAGACTACACCGGGGAGCGTGGTCTGACCCTCGGGGACTTGCCGGAACTTGACCTCGTAAGGCTCGAGTTCTCAGAGATCCCGTTCGTGATCCGCGTTCCTGCCGAGCTGAGCAAGACCCGATCCAGCTACGTGAGCTTCGGAACGCAACAGCTAGCGACTACCCTCAAAACGTACCTTGCGGCGCGGAGGGAGCTCGGGGAGAAACTGTCGAAGACGTCGCCCGTCATCTCCTCGACCACGGTTCAGAACCTGCGAGGGGCAACACGAGAATCACGTCGAGCCGTGCAGGCCGAACGGAGGTTCATGGTGACGGGAGCGCTCGTGCAGGAGCTACGGCACGCCCTCCGTGCCGCCGTACCGGGCGGGGTGACCTGGCGGCCGTACGTCTGCCGGTCGTACTGCTCCACTCGTCTCCTCCTGGCCGAAGGCTCGGGGAAGATCAGCCGTGACCTTCGGGAGGAGATTCTCGGGCACAGCACTGGCGTTGCGGGCCGCTACCACGTCGGGAAGAGGTGGGGAGAGGAGTTGCTGGCCGAAGCGCGTCGCGAATACGCGAACGCGTCGGAGTTCTTGGAGACCAATGCCCAGACCAAGACGAACGTCGCCGCGGAATTCCGACGGACGCTGCTGGGAGTGGCCGGCGTTACTGGTGAGGAGGCAACTCATCACATGAAGGATTCCAACGACGAACTCTTGGCCCTCCTAAGAGCGAAACTAATGGGGCGCGAGCCAGTGGGCTCCGGCAAGCAGAACGGAAACGGATCCGGATCTCAAAAGCCAATTCCGTTGGCTGAGGCCGAACGACTCCTCGCCGAAGGATGGACGTTCGTCGCGAACTTCGGAACGGATCGGGTAATTCTCCAATCCCCTTCGTGAGGGGCGTTCTAGATCTATAGACCTGGCTCGACGGTGGACTCAACGAGCGTCAGTCGGAAGTAGACGCAACCACACCGTTAGCTTGACGCAGTACTCACCTGCATCCATCTCGTCGGGCTCGCCCGCCAGGACAACCCGCAGGGGATGGTCCTGACTGAGCCTGCGCGCGAATTCCTTCACGGGGCGAAGCGAAATCCTACCGTTCCGAGGACCGGATGCCTCGAGAGATGGCGGCCGAGAGGAGTTTGCTGTGGCCAACGCCTTGGAGGAAGACACTCCGTGCGCCATCTCGGTCGCCATCCGGCGATTTGAGGGCAACCCGGGATAAGGACTCGAACCGACTGGTGAATGATGAGAGGCGCGTCCGGCCGCTCCGAGGTGATTGGGGGTGTTTGGGCGGTGGCTTGGCGTTCCGGCCCGATTTCTCCAGCGACGGCGGCGAGGGGTCAGATCCCCGTGGGCGCCACGCGGATGTCAACCCCGAACCGGGCAACCACGCGAATCCGCTCCGGGCTCCCGCTGACCTATGACAGGGGACACGCCGTCGTCGAGTCCTCGATGTAAGAGCTACGGCCAGTGTGCACGCTACCGTCCACGTCGAAAGTCGATGGGGGAGAAGGCGAGGTCCGGCTCGAATTCGCTGCCCCCGGAGCCAGTCACCAGCGAGTGAGTACGTTCTTATGATTGCTGTCTCGCTCCCTCGTTCGTGGCATCGACTTCACTTCAGGATCGACTTGCACTTCTGGGCCAGAATGCACGTCGGCTCCGGGGCGATCACCGGATTCAGGAGAGCTCGGCGAGAATGGTTGAGGAGGGTGTGGCACGCCTCCTCAGAGAGCTGGCGCTCTTTCAAGGAGTGCCCGCGGGCCGCGAGCGAGAGATGGCGTCGAACAGCTTCGTGAGAGAGGCAGTCGATCTGGATGCGGTCGTAGCTGCGATGGAACGGAAGACAAATTCGACTGAAATTGAACTTCTGGCGGCTGAGCTACTTTCCAAGTTCAAGCCCGAGCTGGGTAAGGTAGAGACCTTCCTCGCCCGCTCCCCCAGGCAATCCCTTGATGCCAGCGTGATATTCGGCGAGGCCGAGGACGAAATGACGCTAGCTATCCTCACGCCCGTAGCCCCTGCCGACCCCGCTGAGACTCGCGGCCTCGTCGCGCACGAAGTGGCTCATGTCGAGCGCGACGTGTCGTCTAAGATTTTTTCAATTAAGCCCGGCCTCGCGCGCCGCGGGGAGGTGCTCGCGGATCTGTTCGCGTTATCGAGCCTGGGTCCGGCCTTCGCTTGGGCGCTCGCTTCTGTCGCCGGGGGCTCCATGGGCGGCAACGGATCCACATCCCATCCGCCAATGTCCCTGCGGTTCGAAGTGGCCCGTGGGTCTCTGGAACAGCTCTGGGATGAACCGCGAGTACGTGAATGGACGGATTTCCACCTGGCAAGAGGGGCCGTAGCAGCCGGCGCGGTCCCGGACGTCTGGCGTTCCGACCTTGGGTCGTGCAGAACGGACTTGGAAACGAGCTCTATCCGCCTCAGAAGCGTTAAGGCGGACGAGAGCGCTCTCCTTTCTCTGCGTGGCTTGGGAGACAGCGGAGGGCTTCGTTATCCTACGGCGCGGGTGACTTCGCAGTGCCCCGGTTAGTCAAATGACGAGCGGTGGACTTGAGGAGCGCGGAAGTGCCCGCCGTCTGCTCCTCGAGAGTTCCGCGATTCGCGAGCTCCTCTTCGACCTAACTTCAACTGACCGACTAGCCACCGTGAATCTTGCTCCGCTGGAATTCCTTCTACGGATGGCCGAGATGAGTGACCTGCCCGAGGCTAGCAGGGCGGTAATTTCGAGCGCGCTTGGGCTGGCGCGAGAGGGGAAGGCTTCTTCCTCATCGGATTTGGCCCGGGTCGACTCGACCTTGGAGGAGTGTCTGCGCGGAGCCTATGAGGTTCTCAGCCTCGCTCAGGACACTGATTCTCCGCTTACCGCAGACTGGACTGACGTTGGAACCCAATACACTGACGAGCTCAGAGCAATCTCAGGCGGAATCGAGGCGGTCACCGATCTCAATCAGCGTGAACGTTCGATTGGGGAGGTCGATCAGCTAGTCTTTCGGCTTCCTGGGCGATTTATCCACCTAATCTACGAGGAATTGAATCCAACCGGTATGCGGAAGGGGTTCAGCTACGGGAGTGTCCGGGACTACGTCGATGAGCTGGTTTCTCGAGGACGAGTACTCACGGTCGGCGGTCCTCAAGGAATCCCAAGATACTGCTTCCCGCATCCAAACCAGCTCCAATCCAGATCGAAATACTACGGTGGTCCATTCGGAATCCCTGGCGTGATTGAGGAGGACGTAACGAACGACTTCGACTTCAGTCGCGCGCGCGGGAGCATGCCTGAGGTGTTCCTTACCAATCAGATTCTTAACAGCCCCATACTCCTCCTCGCCCGCGGCGGAAACTTGGGAGGGGTGACTGGCCGTCGGACGAAATCTTACGGCAGAATCTTCCCATTCGAGGAGATGGAGCGATTCTTTGGCCTTCGTGCCAAGAATGGTATTCAGCCCCGAGACATCTTGCTCGCCGGGAAGGTCATCCTTGATGAAGGCCCCGGAAACGAGAACGTCCTCTGGTCAGACCCAGCACTTGAGAATCTCTTCCCTAGTCATTCTCGACGGCTCGAGTGACGAGGTAACGAGCCCACGGGCCTGATTCATATCTCGCTTCGAACGCAAGTACACCATCATCCACGATTGTGAAGGTGGTCCGAGGTGGATCCTTCGACTGAATGTACTTGTTGATCACCCGAAATATCCGGTCCATGATTCGGGTCGATGCCTTGCCCTTGGAGGCGACGGTCAAGGCCAGCTGGTCCTCGTTGGAGGGTCCAAACCTTAGCTCTCCGTCCGCGATACTGACTCTGACGGTCTCGCCGTCGTCGAGGGTAGAGCCGGCAAGCGCGAGGAACTTCGGATCCGACGGGACTGCCTCGGCCGCTTCAGCCAATTCATCAAAGGTCAACCTTCGTTGTCTCTCGGACGGAACATCCGGGATGCGTTTCGTCCTCCGGACCGTCTTTGTAACCACGTATTCCACGCCGAGACCATCCGGGAGCAGATCCAAGTTGAGCGTGCTTCTGCCCTCAGGGAAGTGAGTCGATGCCGGTCCAACGACGGATTCGAGTTGGTCCGTCGCCACGGTGATCGGACCCTGGAAACCGACCGTCAGCCCTCGGAGAGATGCAGCCGGAATACCGAACTCACAATAGAGCGTGTGCGATCGGTCAACCACGTACCCCTCAAACCCTCGTCCCGACACCTCGAGATTGAAAAATTCGAATTGGGATTTGTCCAATACGGTTGCGAGAAAGTGGAGTACGGCCTCGTCCGCAATAGCGAACCTGGTCACCGAGGGGGGCTCCGCCAACGCTCCTCACTCGAGGCTGCTTAGGAAAAGTCGCGCTTAAGGTAACCCTCTCTGCTCCGATGTCCGCTCGGCGGCGGGCGCTCGCGACTGTGCTGCCGTGAGAATTGAGTCGTACGATTTCATCGCTTGGGAGCCGGGGGCGGTCGGATGAGTCTGCTGCCCGACGCCATCGCAAATGACAGCCCCTTAGGCTTGGGGACTCGCCGTTCACCATTCAGCGGCCCAGTGTAGTTGAAGAGACCAAAACCGGGATGCCGAAGGGATGTCGGCCACCGCCGTCCACCGGCTGGTCGCGATTCCCGGCCCGCGCCTGAACCCCGAAGGCCGGACAATCCTCTGGCCGCCCCTGATGCTCCCCCCGGGCCACGAGTCGGTGGCTAGAGCTCCACCGCGCGGCCGACGGTTCCGTCTGCTGCTGCCTCGGCGCGGATTCCGCCTGGAGCCTGACCTCCGTCTCGACAGCGCTTGGCGAGGTAATCCCCGGCCTGGAACTGACGACGGCCACCGGGTGCCCGATCGCGCCCGCCTACCTGTCCCATGCGACTCTCCTCCGCGCGAAGGCGGTGGTGCCGACGCACTACTGGCCGATGCAGCTCCGGGGCGGTCTGGACCGCGCGGGGCCGCTGATCCGTCTCCTCGGGTCCCCTCAACTGGACGGTGAGGAAGTCCTCCTGCAACTCCTGTTTCGGAGTCCGGGAGGCTGGGAGCGGAGCTGGTTCGGCGAATCCTACGAGAGTTTCCTAGCGGGGATCGACCCGCGGCAGCGGCCGCTGTTCGACCGCCGCGTTGCAGAGCCGCCATTCCATGTCGAGATTCGCGCGGCGTTACTCGGTCCACACGACTGGCTGGCCGCCCGTGCGGTCGACCAATGGGCGGCCTCCTGGATGTCGATGCACGGGTCCGCCCAGTGGCGGCTCGGGCCGGTCCGAGGCCGCCGGCGGCGGGAGCGGTTCTTTCAATCGATGCGGGACCACGACATGACGCGGTGCGTGGGGAAGAATGGCAGGCGAGACGTCTCGGCGTCGGAGGCGTCGGCCCTTCTTCCGATTCCTTGGCGGGAGCGACACCCGAACCTCACGTACGTGGGAGCGCCGACGGCCGTTCCTCCCACCGAGCTAGTCGCCGACGTGCGCCGGCCGTCCGACGTGATCGTCGGGTCCTCCGTGTCCGACCTCGTTCGGTTGCCCCCGAGTTGGCACCACCTCGCCATCGTTGGGCGGACGCGTTCTGGAAAGTCGACCGTCGCCCAGAACATCGCGCTCCAGATCCTCCGTTCTCAACCGGGGGCGAAGGTCGTCGTGCTGGAGCCGGCGGGAGAACTGATCCGGGACCTCGCGGACCGGCTCCCAAGTGAAGCCGCGGGCGACGCGATCGCCATCAACCCGTCGCATCCGACTGAAGTCGTAGACGGTCAGACCTTCGCGCGGATTCCGCTGAACCTCCTCGGGATGGAGAGCCGAGCCAAGGTGGGAACCCCGGCGTTCGAGCGGCAGGCCGAGCAGGTCTCGGGGGGCCTCGTCCAGGCGATCAAGAACACCTGGGGCGAAGAGAGCGTCGGAGGCCGGGCCGATTTCATCCTGCGGTCGGTTTTCCAGGCGCTCCTCACGCTCGAGGGGACGAACCTCGTTGACGCCTACGCCGCCCTCTCGGACAAGGAGACCCTCCGCCGGCTCGAGCGGCTCCTTCCGGAGGGACCTCTCCGCCAAGCTCTTCGGACCCACCTTCCACGGCTCGACTACGCATACACGATCTCGTCCCTCGACAAGGTCGGGAAGGTCGCAACGAACCCAATCCTGCGGAAGGCGCTCTGCCAGCGGTACCATCCGGTCTCATTCGACCAGCTCCTCGACCACCAGCTAATCCTCCTGGACCTCGCCAAGGGCTCGCTCGGGACCGAGGCCGCGAACTTCCTGGGAGCGGTCTACCTAACCCAGCTTTGGTCGGCCATCCAGCGTCGCGAGCGCAAGGACCTCCCTGTCTACCTCATCGTGGACGAGTTCCACAACTACGCGATTCCCGCCTTCGCGGACATGCTGAGCGAGGGGGCGCGGCTCGGGCTGCACGTCGTGGCCGTCACACGGTACCTCAACCGGATCCCGCAACGGATTCGCTCCGCTTTGATTGGGAACGTCGACGCGTGGATGCTCTTCTCGCTGGGGAGCGAAGACATGAACGAGGGGTGGAAGATCGTTCAAGGCGACCAGTTCGGGTGGACGCCGGACCACCTCGTCAGCGGACTTGCGCCCCACGAGGTCGCTCTGGCGGTCCGCGGGTCTCTGCTCCGGGTCGCGACATCGCCCCCCGCACCCCCGAACGAGTCCGTCGAGCAGACCCGGCGGGTAGTTCAAACCAGCTCGCGGCGGTATGCCCGGCCGGAAGACTCCGAGGCGTCCCCGCTCGGCCTCTCCTCGGAGCGAATCGCGACGTTTCTACGGATCCTGCCCGGGAAGGATGGAAAGCCGATTCCGGATCTTGCGACGGCACTGGGTTGGTCGCGTGGGGAACTTGATGCGGCGTCGGCCCGATGCACGGCTTCGGGTGACATCGGCGAAGCAGGGCCAGGAATCGTCCGGCTCACTCGCCGCGGGTTCTTCCACCGACAGGCGATCGAGGCGGCTAGGAATGAGGGCGAGGAGCACACCGACCTTCTAACCGACGCGGCGGTGTTTCTCGATGGCAAGGGGATCCGCGTTCGGATTGTTGAACAGGGAGGCGGCTATCTCGTTCCAGATGCGGAGTTCGAGCTGAACGGGCGAGCCTACAACGTCGAAGTCGAATGCTCGACGCTCGTGAAGCACGTCGATCAGGTGGCGAGAAACCTGCGCAAGGCCGTCGGAGATGGACGGCGATGCCTCGTCGTTGTGTCCAGCCCGGCGATGGCCGAGCGATTCGTCCAGGTCCCGCATGTGGGAATGGGCGACACCCACCTCTGGAGCGACGTTGGGCTCCTCACGAGGGATTCGACGGGCGCTCTGGTTCCGTTCGAGAGCGGCGCCGGCCGACCCTGGGGCTGGCTCGTTGGAAGAGCGGAGGACTATCCAACGGCAGGCGGTCCGGCAAATGACCAGTTGGCGCACGAGAGGATTGACCCCGTGGCCCCTTCGGATGTCGAACGGACCCTCACGCTCGCGCTCCGGTTGCTGGCGGCGGGGAAGGCCGAGGCCACTGCGGAGGAGTTCGTCCTGGTCGGCGAGCCCGACGAAGAGCTTCTGACGGACCTGCAGCGGCTCGGCATGGCCCTTCGTACCCTGGGGGTTCCCAGCCGCCGGGTTCGGGCGGAGGTTGGCCAAACGCGCGTGTACGACCTGGCCCCCCTGGGAACGGGGTCCGTCGCTCGCAGCGCGACAGGGACCGGTTAGCCGGAATCGCCTGAGCCGTAGGCTGCGAACCGTCCGGAAACAAGTCCGATCGTCACCCCTTCAGCCCCCTCCCCGTGCCGACCCTGGCGGGTGTGCCGACCTATGAGAAAGGGCCAGGGGTCCTCGGCACAGCCGATTTACCGTCTCGGTCGGCACGCTGGGCATTGCGCTGAAGAAGGGTCACCACACGCCTCCGATTCGCCGCTCATCCCGGCTGCCGGTCCCGGATGACCAGGGGACCCCTAGTAGCTTACGGCGCGACACCACAGGGCTCGGCCCGTTCGGTCCGGAATCCGACTATTGCGAGGGTCGCGCCTGCGACAGAGAGCAGGACACCAGCCGCCAGCAGTCCAAGGAAACCGCTCATGGTCGAGGCCGACCCGGGCGCCACGCAGTTCGCGCTCGCGAGGCACGCGTCGAACGCCGCGAACCACTCCGCGACCACGGCCGAGAGCGTCAGGCCGACCGCGAGGAGGATGGTCCCGGTTGCGAGGAGGTGGGTCGTCATGCCCCGCTCCGGTCAGTCTGGATCTTTCGGCATGTCGGAGCTCGGCGTCTGTGGTTTCGAATGCGTTCGAGCATCTTGCTCCCTCGCAGGGAGAGGGAGCAAGGGCCAGGACCCCGGGCCTAGTCGCGGGAGGGGCCCACGAGCGTAGCGAGTGGGAGGGACCCGCGAAGTTCAGCGAGTCAGACCCCGACGACAATCGCGGCAGCGAAGGGAGGTTTCTTGAGTTTCCCCAACTAGCCGAAGTCCGATTCGGTGAAGGGTCTGCTGGTTGGGTGGGTTCCGTCGACGGCCTCCGGAATGTCTCCTGCGAATTCCGGCGGCGGCAAGTACTCGATAGAGTCCGGATCGCGTATACGGCACGCTCTCCCAGCCCTCAACTTCCGCCCACTTGGTCCGGAACGCGTCGAGAGAGAGGTCTGGGTAGGTTTCGTCTAGATCCCATGCCCGTTCAACTGAGTCCGTAGAGACCCTCATCGGTCGACCGGAGCCCGCCGCTTGCCGACCAGCCTTGACGTCCGCCAAGTGTCGCTGGACTGTTCGTCTGTTGGCCGCGAAATGAATCCCGAGTTCTCGAACGGAGCGACCTGCCTTCCGTAGCCGGACAAGGGTTGCTTGGTCGATTTTTCGCCGAGGCATCCGCTTCAATCTCACGCGACTCGAAACGGTCAGGGGGCGGCAGAATTAATGGATATCGCGCCGAACCGCCCGCGTAACGGCTGCCGCAAGGGGCATGGCAGCTGACGAATGGCCGGACAACCCTCGGGTCAATGGGCACGGCGGCGAGACGACCTCGGACGCGGAACTTCGGTGGGCACCCAGCCGGCGCTCCACTCTGGCGCCGGGACAGCCCGGTCCCACGGGGACCCGGGCCGAATGGCGTGTGCGGGCGAGCAAGGTCCTGCAAGCTCGACTCGAGGATTGGATCCCACGGGGCCAGACCACTTTCGATCAGTGGCAGGGGTGAACATGCCGACAATGGCGATTCGGTCCTGGACCTTTCGGCTGGTCGACGCCCTTGAGGACCAGGTCTGGCTCGAGTTCGACGGCCTCACGGGTCTCGATGAGGGTCTTCAGGAGTTCCTCCAAGCTTGGAGCCAGGCCTCGATCCGTCCGAACGGGAACTGCCTTCGGGTCTACGCCCAGGGGCGAGACTTCGCCTCCCTCGCCTACTGGGGCGCCACCGCTCCGACTCTGGGGGTCCCGTTCGGCACGTACCTCCTCCTTCGGGTGGACGACGATCACCCGTACTTCGGTGACCAGGGCCCCGCCTGGGTCCTCGTGAGGCCAGTCCCGGAGCCAGGAGGCGCCCCCAAGCTGATCGGTCGGGTCGAGGACGAAAAGATGACCGACTCGGAGACCGTCCAGGAGGGATTCGTGGTCGGTCCCTGAGCGACCCCGACAGTCCACGCGGATCCAACCAGTTCGCGGGGTGGGTTGATTCTCAGCCCGCTTTCCCCCGCTTCTGGGCGCAGTTTGAAGCTAGTGCCGCTTCCGGAAAGGTAGTTCGACCTTTGGACCGAAAGAACTAGGCCGGGGTAGTGTATGGGTCCCGGGCATGGTACGCCGGGTCCGCACGATCTCCAACGAGGAAGGCCAGAAGCTCGCTCGACTCTGCCGTCACCCGAGCGACGCCATCGAGCTCCATCGGGCGATGGTCATTCTCTCCAGTGCCCAGGGATTCACGCCGCCCTACATCGCTCGACTGGTCGGCTACTCTCCCGACTGGGTCCGGACTCTCATTCGCGAGTTCAATCTCCATGGGTTCAAGATGCTCAAGCCGAATTGGAAGGCCGGGGGGAACTGGAAGTTCACCCGGGAGCAGAAGGACCAACTGGTGGCGCTCGCCACCAGTCGACCGAGGGACCTCGGCCTCCCGTTCTCCCAATGGTCCCTCTCCCGACTGAGGGACGAGGCGAGGAACCAACGGATCGTCGATTCGATCTCGATCGAGTGGCTGCGGATCGTGCTCGACGAGGCGGATGTGAGCCACCAGTCGATCAAGACCTGGAAGCAGTCCACCGACCCGAAGTTCGAGGAGAAGCGGAAGCGGATCGACCGTCTGACCCACAAGAAGGAGAACCCTCCCATCGTCCTCAGCATGGACGAGATCGGCCCGATCTCTCTCCAACCCCACGGTGGCGATGGGTGGTTCCGCTCGGGCCACCCCGAGCGGATCCCCTCGACCTACCACCGTCACAAGGGAACTCGGTACCTCTACCTCACGCTCAACGTCTATCATCAGAAACTGAGCGGCCGATTGTATCGGCACAAGGGCGGTGAGCCCTGGCTGGACCACCTCCAGCGAGAGGTGGAGAAGTATCCCAAGGATCAGAGGATTTACCTGATTCAGGACAACCTGAGCGCCCATTGGACCCCGGACGTTCGAGGGTGGGCGAAGGAGAACCGAGTCACCTTGGTCGCCTCGGCGACCCAGGCGAGCTGGATGAATCCCGTCGAGAGCCATGCCGGGGACCTCCAGAAGCTCATCCTGGCCGGCTCGAATTACGGCTCGTGGACCGAGGTCCGGAGAGAGGTGGCGAGGGCGATCTCCTATCGGAATGGGGAACGCGCACTACGGAAGAAGAGGTTCCGGGACACTCAGATCCGCAAGTGGCGAATCCACCGACGACCTATCTGGAAGCGGCACTAGGGGCTCTCAGTGCGAGCCGCCGTGAGCTCCGCGAGTTTCTCCACGATCCAAACCATCCCCTCCGTATCCTGACCGCAGTACCCGGTCAAGCCCTTTCCGAATCTCCTCTACTTCCCGTGAGGACGCCCGCTCTCCGTCAGGCGTTCCGAACGCCGCGTAAAGGTAGGCCAGGGATGCCTGCCCCCCGTTTGCGATGTCGAATCCCTCGTAACCGCGACCGGTGACGGCAGGAAGCACGGCCTTCAGAGAGGCACTTCCGGACTGCAACGGGCTGTAATAGGCAAATTCCCGGAACGGGGCGAGTAGATCCACAAACCGGCCGTCCACCCCGCGAACCCAACTCGCCTGTTCGGGGAATAATGCTGCGAGCTCCTTTAGCCGGGTCTTCTCGAACGCCTGGTTGTAGGCCACCAGGCTGCCCTCGGGCCCGATGGACTGCTGGAGAGCTCTCAAGAGCATTTCACGGGGGTCGGTCGGCTCCAACGTAAGGAATGAGTGGGCACGGGGCTTCTCCCCGGGGGCTTCTACGACGTGGACGGAGAACTGGAAGGGAATCTGCTGGTAGGGCTTGACCCCGTCGAAGAGTGGGACCGCGGTGCCGACAGTCTCGAAGTCGAGGTAGTGCAATGGATACCGGAGCTTGGCGAGGAAGGCGGCGATTTCCTTCCGGTCCAGGTGGACTTGGCCGCTCGAGTGGGCCGCATGCTGGATGACCTGCCTACCTTTCAGGACGACACTTTTCGGGATGTCGCGGATTCTGTAGATCCCGGACTCCAGGAACTGCAGCGTCTGTTTGCCGCCCCGGTACAGTCCTTGGATGTCGGAATCCGGATGCTGCTTCCAGACCAAATCATCGTCGTGAACTCCCGCTTCGTCGTTGTGAAATTGCTCGCCACTTCCGAACTGTGGGCACTCGTCCAGCCGGGCGGTGGCGAGGAGCGCCGCAACGTTCGGCTCGATTCTAGGCTCTAGCTCTGCCGCCACTGCGGTGACGTCCACATCTTTGAAGAGCTGGTCGAGATCGATCTCGCCCGATCGTTCGTACATTGTGTTGACGAGTAGGAGAGCGCAACGCCGAATCCTCAATCCCGCACTGGCATAGCAGTAACGTTGAAAGGCCACGTCGTGGAGATACTCCTCCGTGACGCTTCCGCCGCTCTTCACCTCAATTACATCCCACTCGTGCTTGCCCGCCGGGAGGAGCACGTCCGCTCGTGCGTAGCACGCATCAACTCGGTGGAAAAGCCCTGCTTCGAAGAGCGGGACCCGCTTCTCCAGAAACGTCCGAGAACGCAGATCGTTCTCGCGCGGTCCCTCCGACGGAAGTAGCACGCCCTTGGGGTACCTCCTCCGCGCCAACTCCCCGATTTGCCGACCTTCGTCAAATCGATGTTGGGTCGATGCATTAACCTTGGGAAGCCTGTCGGGGTCGTTGAAGGCAAGCCACAACGATTTCGCGCACGCCAGCCCGTTCACGTAGAGGGTCTTCGTCAGGTGGGTGCGCTTCTGGTCGGTCACCTTAGCCCTCCTTAGGAGGGGAGAACGACGCCCCGTAGGTTAACGCATCGATGTCCCATGCAACGCTGGACGGCGGAATCGGCCTCACGTGTAGCGTCCCACTGCGGATGCGGGCGAGGACCGAGTGACGCTCCTTCGCCAAGCTCGTTGTGTCGAGTCTCGTCACCAGACCCCCGAAGCTAGTTCATCGAGAGAACAGTTCTTCAGGCCCACGCCGTATGCGCCTGGGGAGAAGATGACCGAAAAGAAATGGCGATGCCAACTCTGCGGAACTCTCGTGGCGACGGACGGAGACCGACCCGATCCCAAGTTGAGCGGGCCCTGTAAGAGCTCTCGTCAGGGCCACAACTGGATCAACGCCTAAAATTGCAAGGACCCTCTGCTCCTAAATGCCCCGCGGACGCTCGGCCCATCAACTTCTCCGGGCTCGCGTAGCTTCGCCAACCAACGTGAGCCGGCGGAAACCGATTCGGGCTCTGAGGAGCTTGTCTCACTACGGCCTGGTGCCTCGATTAAATTGGTGGGATTCCCGCTGATGGACCGGCGTACATCAATCCGGGGAGCTGTTCCCCGGTCGCATGCCTCCCGAGGACGAGCATGCGCCGGTCTTCACCCGCTACGACCCGAAGCAGAGCCTCCTTCTCCCGCCCAATCTGGAGGACTGGCTTCCGGAGGATCATCTCGCCCGCTTCATCTCCGAGGTCGTCGAGGAGTCGCTCGATCTCACCCCGCTCCTCGAGCGATACCGCAACGCCGAGGGCGGCCACCCGGCGCTCCACCCCAGGATGCTCACCAAGCTCCTCGTCTATGGCTACGCCATCGGTGTGCGCTCCTCCCGCAAGATCGAGCGCGCCACCTTCGAGGACGTCGCCTTCCGCTACCTCGCCGCGAACCAGCACCCGGACCACAACACCATCGCGAGGTTCCGGGAGCGGAACCTCGACGTCCTCGAGGGGCTGTTCATCCAGGGGCTGAAGGTCGCCGAGCGGCTCGGGCTCGTCAAGATGGGACGCGTGGCAATCGACGGGACGAAGGTCCGAGCCCACGCCTCCAAACATAAAGCGATGAGCTACGGGCGGATGCTCGTGCGGGAGCGGGAGCTCCAGAGCAAGGTGCGCCAGCTCTTCGCCGAGGCTCGGAAGGTCGACCTCGAAGAGGACGCCGAGTATGGCCACGGGAAGCGCCCGAAGGATCTTCCGGAGGAGCTGAAGTTCCATCGCGACCGGCTGGCGAAGATTCGAGCGGCGAAGCTCGCCCTCGAGGAAGAGGCTCGAGGCAGAGTCATCGTCGACGCCGGTACGAATCGGAGAGGTCCGGCGGAACCGAGCCGCCGAAGGAAGGCGGAGGGTCTCCCCCTCCCTCGGTGGATGCCAAGGCTCAGCGGAACTTCACGGACCCGGAGTCGCGCATCATCCCGGACGGAGGAAACAAGGGAGCGTTCCTCCAGGGCTACAACTGTCAGGCGGCGGTGGACGAGGCGCACCAGATTATCGTCGGGGCCGAGGTGATGACAGCGGCCCCCGACCAACGTCACCTCGTGCCGATGCTCGATTCGATCGTGGCACAGCTGGGCCGGCGCCCCGAGAAGCTGCTCGCCGATTCAGGGTATTCAGCGAGGCTGGGATCCGAGCGGTGGAGGGACGAGGGGTCGAGGTGTTCTGTCCTCCGGGGCGCGGGAAGAGGGAGGAGCGCGAGCGGTGTCGGCGGGGTCGTCCGCCGAACGGGGAGACGTTCGCCGCGGCGAGGCGGAGAGGGATCCGGGGTCGGCGAGGGCGAACCCACTATCGGAGACGGAAGGCGATCGTGGAGCCGGTGTTCGGACAGATGAAAGAGGCGCAGCGGTTCCGCCAGTTCCTCCTCCGAGGACATCGGAAGGTCCGGGGCGAGTGGTTCCTCGGGTGCCTCGCGCACAATCTGCGAAAGATCCATCGGGCGCGGCTCGGCTGAGGCGACTTCCGCGGAGGCGGGCGGAAGGCCGGCTCACAGTGAGTGAGCGCTCACGTCGATGCGATCGGTGTAGGGAGACAAGCTCCTAGTCCCCAGGGATGGGCCTCGCTCCAATCTAACTTTATCTCGATGCAGGAGATGAGGGCACCCGACGAACTCGAGTCGAAGACCGTATGAGTGAAATCAGGCACCTCAAGCACGAGTTCGTTCGGCTCAGGGATCTTGGGATTAGCGAATCCTGGGTCCAGCAGAGAATTGGTGAGGACCCAAGCATACTGGGTCTCGGAAGCGAGATTCGCGTGCGAGAGCGGGAGAGGCGTCAGGCAGGGGCCGGGCGTTTAGACTTTCAGTTAGAAGAGCCGGATTCAGGTAGGAGGTATGTAGCTGCTCAGCTTTCTGATCGTCCACAGTAGCCCGTTTCCTCTCGACCGGAATCTCTTTCCGGTGGTCCGCGCCCTCGCTTGGCGAGGGCGGCATGCGACTCCTGCTCGTCGAGGAGGTCCTCGACCCGGACCGCGAGGGCGACGTTCCCCTCTCCCAGGCCGAGCGCAAGGCACTGCTCGAGAGAATCCGACGGGGCGACAGGGCGATCGACGAGAATCGCGAACTCAAGGACAGGCTCCGCCGGGCTCAGGAAGAGCTGCGCCGCTACAAGGCCTGTGCGCCGATGCTCGCCGCCTCCGACCGAACCGCCGAGGCCGGGAGCATCCCGTCGAGCCGAGTGTTCTATCGCCGCCCGGTTCGGAGTGACCCCCGGCCCACGGGGGCTCAGCTCGGTCACACGGGTCGAGCTCGCGAGCGCCCCGTCCCCAACGCTCCTCCGCTACGGCTCTCCCTCGAGCACTGCACCGACTGCGGCACTCGCCTCGGAGAGCCGTTCGAGGTCCGGCGACGGACGATCACCGACCTTCCGCCGCCGACCCCGCTCGTCTTCGATGTCGAGATCCCGCGCTACAACTGCCCGGGATGTCATCGGCGAGTGGAACCGGAGAGCCCGTATCCGAAGCACCAGCAGTACGGATTCTCGCTGGTCGCGCGAGTGGTCCAGCTCCGTCTCCTCGGCCTCTCCACCTCGAAGATCGCCGACTACCTCGAGGGAGCGCACGGGATCCACCTCTCGACCGCCGCCGTCCTGAAGATGGAGCGGTGGGCCGCCGACTCAGTCGCTCCGCTGTACGAAGCGCTGAAAGCACAGGTCGCCGACCAGCCTGTGGTCCACGCCGACGAGACGAAGTTCCGGATCGGCGGCGAGAACGGGTGGCTGTGGGTGTTCTCGCACCCCGGGGCGGTCGTCTATCGGATCGCTCCGAGTCGCGGCCAGGACGTCGTGCTCGAGGTTCTCGACGGGGCTCGAGGGACGATCGTCCACGATGGCTGGGTGCCGTACGACGTCGTTCGGACCGCCAAGCACCAGTTCGACCTGCTCCACGCGAACCGGTGGCTCGAGCGCGAGGAGATCCTCCATCGGCTCGAGCCTCGGCCCCTGCGTCGGGACGTCGCTCCGAAGCTGACGGCGGCGGGTCCGCCGCCGAGGGAGTTCCTCGACTTCGCGGACGGGGTTCGAGGGCTGCTGCGCCGCTCCATCGAGTGGTCAGAGCAGAACCCGGACGCCTCCGATGGGGAGCGCCGCCAGTTCTACACCACGATGCGGTGGATGACGGTCGACCACCTTCGGAAGGAGTGGCGGGACCCGGGTGCCGCGAGGATCTCCGCCGAACTGTGGAAACGTCGGAAGAGCCTCTACACGTTCCTCGTCGTCCCGGGGGTGGCGTGGCACAACAACGAGGCCGAGACCCAGATCCGCCAGGGCGTGCTGTACCGGAAGATCAGCGGAGGCCGGAGGTCGTGGACGGGGGCACGGGTTCTCGAGCGACTGCTCACGATCTACCGGACGTGCCGGAAACGAGGCGGGTCGTTTGTGACAGTACTCAAGGACGCGCTGTCAGGATCGGGCTACCCAGAGTTCGGGGCTCCGTCAGCCCGGCCACAAAGCTGACCAGCTACACCTACAGTATCCCCGCGCGTAACGCGACTAACAAACCGCTTGATGCCCCCCCTCGCGAGCATGGGTGGGACTGGCTACCATCCCCGCCGCCCGCGACGTTAGCTCCCGACGCCTCTTATGGGGTGAGTCATCTGAGCATCCTCATCAATCAAGGAAGGATGAAGGACTTCAGCTGCTCCCAGAGTTCGATAATCGCGGGCGGTGGCTGTGTTCGTATCGCAATTACTCTGGCAACCGCGGGGTCCTTCTCTCCTCCGGATCCGGCGACTTCCGCAACCACCTTCGGGAGGACCTCGCTGAAACCATCCCGGAGGAGATCCGAAAAATCGGCGAACGAGTACGTGAGAGCGACCTCGCCGAATTGCTCGACCTTGGGACTCGCCCTTGAGTCGGCGACGATTCTGGACGGAATCCCCCAGGCATCGAGAATGCGCTTGAGCGCCCCGAAGTGAGTATCTCCTCCTACGTCCAAGAAGAGTACACCGCTCCCCGGGAGATCCGTCCCGCCGGGGCATTTCTCGAACCAAATTGGTAGGGCCGCGGCTTCCGCGCCCCCTTCGACGAGCACGACGGCACGCGCAAACAGAGCTTCCAAGAGTCTCGGCATCCTGTCCAACTCCTTCACGGTCTGGGCCGACTGCCAGGGCTCGGCGGCCTCGAGTCGGCGACTTCGAGATTCTCCGGCCGACCGGTCAAAGCGAATTGCCTTGCTTAGGTCGTCCACCGTAGCGAATGTGCTGGAGTGCGTGACGATGAGCAGCTGATTCCCTTGCTTTCCGGCCTGGTCGGAGAGAAACCTATACAACTCCCGCTGCTTAGAGGGATGCAAATTGAGAACTGGTTCGTCGAGCAGAACGACGCTGTTCGAGAGCCCGAGAGTGGTAGCTAGGACAAGTAGAACTTCGAAATATCCCGAAGCGGCGAAGTCTATCAGGTAGGAGTACCCTGACTCCTCGAAGACGACGTACGGATAGTGCCTAAGCACCATACGGGGGGGTGGAGTTCCTACCTCAGCGATTTGGGCAGGTTGCGCTACCGAAGGCGAGTCTGTCGTGGTCTCACTCTCGTACTCCGGATTGAGTACGACATCGAACCGCAACCTTGTAAGCCGTTCAAATGCGTGCTGAAGCTCGAGAAACCGCGACCTCCAGGTCACCCCCCAGTTGTTCTTGAGAAAGAAGAGGAGAAGGGGCAAACCGCCACCTGTGACATTCGGGTCATAATCAGTCGGAGTGCCCACTGCCTGGATGGGAATCCGATCGGGATGTGATCTTGAGTCGCTGAGGCTAATGAACGACCAGTTGTAGACTCTACTTATGAACTCAAAGAGACCTACATGCTGGGTCGTGTATCCCTTTTCCGACAGCATCGTCCGAAGCTGAATCAGATCAGGGTCGCCACCCTCCATATCCGGGCGGTCGACAAAAGTGGGCAGTGACTCCAACCTGAGGGCCGTAGGAATGCCCTCATGGGACTCCAAACGGGCAAGAAGCCGATCCGGACTCCAGGCCTTGACTTGGAGAGCAATATTTCGCGCGACGTCCTCAAGATCCGCCGGACGCCCCTCCAACAGTCCGGGTGAGGCGCTTTCCACTTCGCCGAGGAGTTCCTGCTCGAAGTCGAACACTCCCCAACCGGAGAGTTCTCGCTCAACTCGGCTGAGCGTCCCGTGCCTTCCAAGGAAGAGCGAGCCACGATCCGACCGTAATTCAACTCCGAGGTGGAGTGCCTGCCCGACGCCTGCGACGCTCGAGACGCGGAGATGGAGAACTTGTTCTGACACGACCCTATCGAACAGTCTTGGCTCTAGGGTCAGCGCGGCTCTTACCATTCGGTTTAGAGTCGGTTGGCCTACTTGCCAGTTCGGGTTCCGCTGGCTCTGTTCGAGCGTCACCCCATATGTCAGAATCGTTCCGAGCACCCGGAGTTCGTCCGCCTCAAGGATGACGCCGACCTCAACTTCGAGCGACCTTGACCAATCGCCGCGATGGACGTACGCCCGACCGTCCTGTAACTCATTCTTGAACGCCTTCCCCACAAACTCAATTGCGTGGAGCACGCTGCTCTTACCTGACCCATTGGCTCCTACCAACACTTCTCGTGGGCCAAGCGCAGATAGGTCGAGGCCCGACTCCCCGAACCCGAGGAAGTTGCGAAGTTTCACGCTCCGGATTTTCATTCGTAAGTTGGCATCCGGCACTAGCGGATAGGGCTTGTTCCACCGTCTCGGGGCTCATAGGCTCACCCCTGCCTCGGAGTCAAGAAGAGGCGGGTCGTCCTGACGGTCGGGAAGTCATCGAGTTGGGGCCAAGTTGCCTCACGGTCCTGCAGCCGATCGAGGTGCGCCACGAGGGCGCGAACCAGATCCTCCTCGGCCGCGCCCGCAGAGGTCGCATGAACGAGGAGCTCGGGGAACCCCTCGATGATCCCGAGAAAGGACCCCCCACCCGCGTCCAGCACGCGGAGGCGAAACTCGAACATGCGGCGGCCCTCGTTTTGGGTCGGGCTCAGTCTGAACGCGCCCGGGCCACGCGGTCCCCGAACGAGGGACCCTCCAGGCGGTCGCGGAGCTTCTCGTGGAGCGCCCGGAGGCCGAGGACCTTCTGCTCGAGGTCGTCGAGGATGATGCGGTTCACCCGTGCGCGGAGCTGGGCTGGGCTCTCGCCGTCCTTCGCGTAGTCGGCGAAGCCACTGCGGGCGGACTCGAACTGGCCTGCGTTGAAGACGAGCTGGCCGGAGGCCCAGGGGCGGCCCGCTTCGGGGCTCGGGGAGGCGTCGGCCTCGGAGTGGGCCGGGTCGGTGACGATTTCAATCTCGCTCGCCGGCTCCGCCTCGGCGAGCGCGCGGTGGAGTTCGCTCGCCCGGACGAACCCGGGCAACTCGGGACCGGCGGGGTGGGACTGAGCCTGAGTCCGACCGCGGTACGTTCCGAAGTCGGGCGAATGTTCGCGGAGGTAGGTCTTGAACGGCTTCGGACCGCTGAAGTCGACCACGTAGCGCAGCTGGGGGTCGCGCGGGATCTGCCCGCCGCACCCGCAGGCGCACTTGCGCGGGAACGGGTTCCCGGTGACCGTGCGGAGGCGGGGGCCCTCGGATCGGGTCGTGGGGCCGGTCGGCGTTTGGGCTTGCTCGCTGATGCTTCTGGAGGGCTGCATCGCTCGTTCCTCGGGGAGAGAGGAATGGGCGATGCCGGCCGTGCGCGATCTCGTCGAAAACCAACGTCGGGTTTCGAGTGGAGTCATCTCTGATTCAACCGGCCGTCATTTCAACCGCGAACACCCTGGCGCTGGCCCACGACGGTCGTTGGTGGGCCGGCGCGTCCGGACTCGCCGACGGGAGACCTCGCGCACAAGGGTTTATCCCGAAGAGCTGGTTCAACTACGGTGTTCGTCAAGCGCCCCGGGCACGGAGTCTCCGGGCGAGCCCTCGCACGGCCGGGCAGCCAAACGGCCCCGCCAGTCTTGACTGGGGCGTTGGCAATCGTAATTGTCGCTATAATGGCCGTGTCCGGCATCTCGACGATGGGAATCACGAGGCTGGCGGCATTGGCGGGCAGTCCCTCGACTATCCAAGCGAGCGTGACTACGTCGGCTACGCGGAATGCTACCCTTAGCATTGGAACCGGACTGACGAACACGTGGGGAATCGCGCTCGACACGAAGAGCGGTTACCTCTTCGTTTCCGACGGCGGAGGACAGGATGTGGCCGCGATTAATGGCGCGACAAACACGCTTGTCTCGGATATCAAGGTCGAGAACGGGTCGATAGATCCAACGGGAATCGCGTACGACCCCGTGAACGACAACGTCTACGTTGCGGATCAAGGGGGCGGGGACGTCACGGTCATCGGCGGATCGAACCTTACGGTTTGGAAGCACATCGGCATTGGGACCGCGCCGACTCTCGCCTGGGGCGCCTTCTTCGATCCCGCGGCCAACGAAGTCTTCGTCAGCTACAACGCGAACCACAAGTTGACCGTAATCGATTGCACCTCCAACGCTGTAGTAGGCAACTTCACCTCGGGCAACGGGAACAGCCCGACAGGCGGTTCCGCGTTCGGATGGGCCTACGACCCTTATAGCCAACAGATCTTCCAGGGAGGCCACCCAGTCGAATTGCTGGCGATCAACGCCGCCAAGCCTTGGAACGCGACGAACATTTCAGTCTATGGGACGCCCACGGGGGTCGCCTACGACTCCAAGAATGGGAACGTCTATCTCTCGACGTACCCCGTTGGCATCATCAACGGCACCAACGACACCGTCTTCGGTAGTCTGAGCAACGCAACAACCGGCTGCGGGGGTACAGCTGCAGCATGGCCTACGATTCGGCCAACAACCAATTGTACCTGGAGACCGGGTCCACCGTTCTCAACTACAATGCCACCACGGGAACTCCCGGCGGGAACATTGCGGCGCCCGGCTATCAGCTCATCTACGACTCGAAGAACAAGAACCTCTACGTCACCACCGACGGAACGAGCATTACCGCCATCCTCGCCGGGCCGGCGCCTCAGTCGCATGTTGTGACCTTCCAGACTACGCTCGCGCCGGGGCTCTCGTGGAGCGTCAAAGTCGGCGGATCGCGGCTGTACTCGGCTTCGGACCTCCTCGCCTTCAGCGAGAAACGCGGGAACTACAGCTATACGGTGTTTCCCCCGAAGGGGTACTCCGCAACGCCGAGCACGGGAGCTTTCCACGTAGCGGGGAGGAATTTCTCCGTCAACATCACGTTGACGGCCACCAAATTCTTCTCGGTTGCGTTTCATGAGTCGGGCCTCCCGCCGGGATTCCAGTGGTCCGTGTCCGTCAACGGCGCGGGAACCCCGTACGGCACTAAGGGCACGTCCAGCGCGGGCAGCCTAAGTCTCAGAATGCCCAACGGGCTCTGGAGCTTCGGCGAGTCCGTGCCTTCGGGGTACTCCGTCTACCCCACGGGGGGTTCCGTTCGGATCGCGGGGGCAAATTCCTCCACCCAGCACGTCTGGGTGGCACCGGAACTGAACGTCGGGGTTGGTTCCGGGGCAGACGGGATTGCGTACTCGGCGGGTACCGGCCGCACGTTCGTCTCGAATCTGTACTCTAACAACGTGTCCGTCATTAACGACTCGTCGAACCAGGTCGTGGCGAGCATCACCGTCGGGACCGATCCCGAGGCTGTCCTTACCCAGCCGTTCAACGAGAACGTCTACGTGGCGAACTCCTACACGAACAACGTCTCCGTCATCAATGCCTCCACGCTCAAGGTCACGGCGACGATCTCCGTTGGCAGTTCTCCGTACTTCCTGTTCTATGATTCGGTCGTCAAGGAGGTCTACGTTTCTAACACCGGCGGAACCAGCGTGACCGCCTTTTGGGTCAAGAACAACACCGTCGCGGCGACGATCACGGTCGCGGGAAACCCCGAGTGGATAACGGAGGACGTGTCGACTGGTCACCTCTACGTGGACAACGCCGGGTCCTGCACGGGCGGTACCTGCCACCCGATCTCGGTCATATCGGATGCGACGAACACGGTTGTGGCGACCGTGACCTCCTCCTCGGCGCAAGGAACGTACAACTTCCTCGGCGGTCCCGGGATTGCATACGACCCGACGAACGGGGACGTCTACCTGCTGAGCAGTTACTACCTCTACGTCGTCGCGAGCTCGAATGATTCGGTGTTCAAGACTTTCGCACTGGGAGACTCGCTCTACGGAGGGCTGCTGTACGACTCACTCAACGGTCAGATGTTCGTCTCGGGGCACAACAGCAGCGTCACCGAGATCAACAGCGCGACGAACACCATCGCCAAGATCGTCGTCTTGCCTTCCAGTCCGGGGGGGATGACGTACGTTCCTACTGCGGCGCAGGTGTACGTGGCCAACACCGGAGGGAACAGCGTCTCGGTCCTCAACGCGACGACCGGCGCCCTCAATGAGACCATCGCCGTCGGGTACACCCCGATTCTCTTCTCGTTCGACCCGGCCGCGTCAAACCTCTATGTCGATTGTTGGAGCAGCGTCCTCTCGGTTGTATTCCCTCCCAGAACGTTTGCTGTCACCAGTTGGCCTGAGATCTCGAACGTGACAGCCTTTACGACCACTGTTAGCTCGACGATCACCATAACCGGATCTGGCTTCGGAGTTAACCCCACGGAGACAGTGCTTGCGGACGGATCGGTCGACACCGTCGCGAGCAGCAACACCCCCTCGCTCGTCGTCGCCGACTCTGGTGGGGGGTCGCATGACTGGTCCGCAGGTCACGAGACCCAGAGCAATATCGACGCGATCGGACTGAACCTAACCAGCTGGAACGCCACCACCATCGTCTTCAAGGGATTCGGTAGTCGGCTAGGAAAGAATTGGAGCATTACTGCTGGCGACCCCATTCAAGTTCGAGTATACGGTCCAGACTCCGATGGCATGGCAATCTACGAGGCCTTTGTTCAGGGCTCCATCACCGCGAAGGTTCCCCATTCTGAGGTAACGGAACTCCACGTCTTTGGCACTGCCCCGCGTGGCAGCGTTGGATTGGCCGCGCCCGCAGGAGCGGCCGACCCTACAAACTGCACCTGTGTAACCCAGAACATCACGCGGTTTGCCAGCCAGCATATCGTTCAGGTAGGTTCGGTGCTATCCGTCTACTCCGGGAATCTGACTTCGACGAATTCCCGTGCGGTCCTGCTAAACTTTACGGATAATCTGAGTTCCGGTCGCGTAGTGGTTTACGACGACCTGACCTTCAATCACTCGCTTGGTCGTTATCTCTGGGCCATGACGATTTTCTTCTTCCCTGCCGCAGGTGTGCCCCTCCCTCTGGCCGATGCCTTTTCCCTAATCTGGAATTCTACTCTGAATGGGTCCCTAATGAATCTCTCGCGGGCCATTGCTTTCGCCGGACAGGCGTACACGGCCTCCACATCGGCCACTATCACGACGTTCGGCAGCGAGTACTTTGCAATCTCAAGCGCCCTCACCTCGATGCGGACTCTTGTTCCTGCAGTCATCGGGGCATTGAGGGTCGGAGTCGGGGCGGCAACCACTATTGACCCGCTGGGATGGACGGCTTTCGGATACCTCTTCACGTGCAGCACGTTTAGTGAAGTCCAAACAAGCCTAGTCGTCGAATCTTCCACTTCAACTCTCCTCGATTCCTATTTCACTGCCCTAGGTGCGCTCGACCCCGTTTCGGCATACATCGAGTTGACGGACTACAGTTGGCTGGGCGGCCGACTTCTCGGCTCCTTGATTTGCGACCAAATCGGGCGATAGGGGGTATTGGATCTCTCGAGCCCTGGCGACGTCGAGCTGGGGACTGTGGGCAAAGTAGGAGTAGCTAGTGGGCTGTAACAGCCAGATGCCGTATTTTGGCGACCTTGCGTAGGATCTCGTCGGTGTCCTTGGTCCAGGTGAACGGCATCGACGCCGCGTTGTGAGCCGTCACGTACTCCCGAATCGCCCTCGTGAGCTCGGGGACGTTGGCGAAACTCCCTCGCTTCAGCCGCTTGGTCGTGAGTTTGGAGAACCATCCCTCGACGGCGTTGAGCCAGGAGGAGTGCGTCGGAGTGAAGTGGAGGTGGAACCGGGGGTGGCTCCTCAGCCACCGCTCCACTTCCGCAGTAGAGTGGGCGCTGAGGTTGTCCAGAATGACGTGGACGTCGTACTCGGGCGCGGCCTGACGGTCGAGGGTCCTCAGGAAGGAGAGGAACTCCTGGTGGCGATGCCGGTGGTGGAACTCGGCCACCACCTCGCCGGTGAGGATCTCGAGCGCGGCGAACAGGTCGATGGTTCCATTCCGCTTGTACTGATGCGATCGACCCTCGGGGAACCTCGGCGCCACGGAGAGCGTGGTCTGCTTGCGCTCGAGCGCCTGAACCTGAGGTTTCTCGTCGACACTGAACACGATAGCCTTCTCCGGAGGGTTCAGGTAGAGCCCGACGACGTCGGCGAGCTTCTCCTCGAACCTCGGATCGTGACTCAACTCGAACGAGTGGCTGCGATGGGGTTGAAGACGACGGGCCTTCCAGATCCGGTGCACGGTCATGTGACTGACGCCGAGGTGCCCGGCGAGCGTCCGGGTCGACCAGTGGGTTTCGCCCGGAGGGGTCGAGTGGAGGGTCGTCTCCACGATCTTCTTGACGAGGGAAGAGGGAATGGTGGGGTTGGGACCGGGGCGAGGGGCGTCCTGACGAATCCCCTCGATGCGCAGGAGAGCGAACCGCTGGCGCCAGAGGCCGACGGTGTTGGGGCGAGTGTGGAGATCGTCGGCGATCTCCTGATTGGGGCGGCCTTCGGCCGCCCGAAGGACAATCCGAGCTCGGAGGATCAGTCGGTGAGGTGTGGAACGGCCCCGGGACCAGGATTCGAGTTCACGGCGTTCGTCGGGAGCGAGAACAATCGGGAGGGCAACACGCATGCCCCCTTCACTCACAGGATAGCCAATATACTATCGCCCAATTGCGTTACTAGGCACTAGTTTCGGGGCCACGACAACTGATAACAGGCAAACCTCCGGGTCGCGAGGAATCGGTCGACCGGCCGAGGGCCAACACTCCCGCGGAAAGCGGTTTCCGGTATCGGTTCGTCCGCGGCAAGCTCCGGTCGCGGGTTCAGTTGCCTGGGGCGCCTGACGGTCTCGTACTGGACGCACGCGGGCATCGCGGGTTCCTCGATTCTTCGAGGAACCCGCGGTGCGGGAGCGGGGATGAGGGTTTGGCCGGCACGCCCCCGGTGAGCTACTGCCGGGACTCGGGCTTGGGCCTCTCCTTCTCGCCGAGCACGCGGCTCAGACGTATCACGTCTGAGCCGCCCGTCGCGGGATCGTCGAATCGCATGACCATCTCGCTCCGGTGTACGGCTGGGAGAGCTCGACCCAGCGACTGGACGGCATCATGCATGGCTCGTAGGTTCGCCCGCTTCCCGAGCACGAACACGTCAAAGGTCCTGACGTGGATGCGCCGAATCGTCGATTCCAGTGGCGCTTCGCCCGGAGCCGTCGTCGTGAAGGCCCACGTCTGAAGCGGGCGAGTGGGGTTCTCCCGAATCCACCCGTCGATGTACTCATCGATGTGCTCGAGTGCGTTGCGCAAGGAGTTCTCGAGCAGGGGGGAGTCGTCCGGGACCTTCAGTTCGGAGCGAAGCTCCGCGCCCCGGGCCCGGCAGGCTTCCTTGAAGGCGTCGGAACCCTGGGCATGGGGATTGAGAATGCGGCCGATTTGGGCACACGTGACGAGGAGGTCCGCAGCGTACTTTCGAATCCGCCACCGGTTCTTCAGGACCTCCGGGCCCTCGAGTTTGGGGTCATCGAAACGGGCGCACTCCTCAATCAGACGGGGCCAAATCGCGCTGAAATCCTCGAGCCGCTCGTAGAGCTCCGAGTGGTACGTGTTGCCCAGGTTCGGGTCCATCTCCCCTCGCGTCAAGCGGGGTAGTCCGCCGGGTGGACTTGACATCGACGCCACCGAGGGCAGGCTCGGCGGATCCACTTCCCATCAGAGGGACAGCGCCATCAACAGCTCGTCGACCGGCCTGCCGTCGAGGATCACCTCGCCATTCAGGCGCCCCTCTTCGACGATCCCGAGCTTTCGGTGAAGGGCAATCGCTCGCTCGTTGGTCTGAAACACACTCAGCCGGAGCCTCGTGATCCCAACCGACTTCGCCCATTCGATGCCGGCCCGCATCATGTACTCGCCGAGGCCAACCCCGCGGAACGGCCTGGTGACCGCAATCCCCAGCGTCGCGACGTGCTCGTTCTTGGCCGGCTTCCCCCGCTTGAAGTCCGCTCCGCCGACGATGGCTCCCTCGACCTCGGCGACGAGCCAGAGTTCCTTCGACGGGGGGGCGTTCGCGAATTGTTCTCTGAGCTGGTCGACCGTCCGCTCGAGGCGCTCGGTCATAATGTAGACCTGCTCGGCACCAATCGAGTTGACGTTCTGAAGCCATGCTTCGGCGTCGTCACCCCGGGCTCGGCGAATGTTTGCCGAGCGACCGTCTTTTAGGCGGATGCTCGAAGGGAGTGGCATGGCGGGCGAGCGAGGAGGCGAGGGCGGGGATGAGGGTTTGGTTCAACGGGTGGAGTCGGTCGGCGTCCTGGCGAACTCCTGCGTGCTGCTCGAGGGCTGCATCGCTCGTTCCTCGGGGACAGAGGAACGTGCGGGGCGGCCCAACGGCTAGGTTCTGGAGCGACCCCGGACGAGGGTGATCTTCGGATTCCCAATCGTCAGGGCCCCCGGAGCCTTAGGGCGGGTTAACCCTCGATTCGCCGCTTCGCTGAGAATCGCTCGAAACGCAGATTCGTCGATAATCGTCGCCCGTCCGTCCGAAATCAGGGTGAATCGGGTCGGCGAAATCGATCGAAGTGCCTGCAACGCTGCCCAATCATACTCGAGCAATTCGAACGACATCCGGTCGTCATTCCACCGTAGGGTCCGGACGCCAGTTCTGGGATATCGGACCTCGATGCCGCCTGGCTGTATCGTGATGGTCTCCGCCGTAGGGTAGTCCACCGCGCGCGAACGGTAGCCTATGCGTATCATCAGCGCTGCGAACACGGCAGTTACCACGACGAGGAAGAGCCAGCGGGGGTTCGCTTGCAACGGGAATCCGGCATGTGCCCAGAGCGCGATTGACGCCGCCAGAACTCCAACCGCAAAGACGAGCATACCCACCGTGTAGAGGCGGGTCCAGGGTTTTTGGGCGTTGAGGCGGGCATTCAAGGCCCGAACATCGAACTCTCGTTGGCACTGGCTTTCCTCCAGCGAGGGGCCACTTGATCCGGTGATCATCGCGACGGACGGGCCCGCCAAGGCGTGTGAGCAAGGGAGTGTGGCGGATGAGGGTTCCTCCGGGCGACCGTGCGGAGACTTGGGACCTCGCGTCGAGAGGTGGGGTCGGTCAGCGCAGGGCGCTCGGCGGTGTGATACTGGGCGCTCGCGGGCATCGCGGGTTCCTCGGAGAGTCGAGGAAGCCGCGGTAAGGAGCGAGCATCGAGCAGGAGTGGAATGTCATTGGTCGGCTCCACTACCAGGCTTGGAACGATGAACGAGCGCCCACCACGCGGACGGAGCGGCCGGATTCTTGGTGCCAAAGCCTACCAGAATTGTACCAGCATCCCGGGGGATCTGCGCCTTCTCGACGCGTTAAGGGACCACGCCTCTAACGTAAGGACCCCGGTGGTCTCAGACTCAGCAGTTAGGTAGCACCCGGGACTACGTGTGGCAACTGCCAACATCACGCAAGGGCCCATCGAGCGGAGAATGTAGTCATCGCCACTGATGACTGCGAGCACTTCTCCGGGCACGAGGGTGGACAAATCTGCTGACAGGTGTTGTAAGTCCAATCGAGGCCAAACTGATAATGGCCCGACTGAGCGATGAATGTGACCGATCCATCTCCGGCAGATGAATCACTCACGTCAGAACCAGACGGGGATTGGATGTAAACGTACTGGACATCGCTTGAAGTGCCAGTCCAACTCACTGTGACGAGGGCACCGAACGGAAACTCCACGAAGAGAGGCGCGGGATGTGCCCCTTGCTCAACAAGCGACCACGTCTGGGACTGTAGCGGGGCGAGGAACGCGGTGGAGGCTCCGATGAGGGCGACTACAATTGAAATGGGAACTAAGAATCGTCGCCTGAAGGAGCGGGCACGGGGAAGCGCGTGGAGTGTCGTAGCAACAGCTTGCCGAGGGGTAGAGGCCGTCATTACTTCCCGTGATCCAAGAACTCGATCCTTGCTTTGGCTCGCATGGGAGAGCGAGAGCGTTTGCAAAGCGAGCCGCGGAAGGAGCCGTTAACGGGAGTCAGACCCGGATTAGCGAAGCCAAAAGCTTGCCAAGACGAGGACACCGGAGCAGCCCGTGTAGCCTCCCCAAACGAAACAACTTTCATCGTAACCCACTAGGCTTTTAGCGTATCCAGTGCATCCGAAAAGGCATCCACTGTTGTTGTCGGACGAATATGAGGTTGCGACAAAGCCCGCTCTGGGGATGAGTGAGTCGCCGTGTGCCGCAGAAAACGAGCCCGAAATCGAATAATTGATCCAAGCATCGTTTGGTCCGCCCGGATGAGGCAGGCCCTGATAGCCACCACTGCAGCCATAGGAGTAACTGTTATTTGCGCTGCCCGCCATTGACTGACTGGTAAACAGCACGTTCGAGTTTGACGTTAGGTCCCACACAGCCGACGTGAAGTATCCATAGTTTAGGCTATGGCCGTGGCAGCCGCCTCCGGAGTACTGTGAAACGACAGTGTTTATATAGTCATTCTGACAGCCACCGAAGCAGAACGGCTCGAAAGTGAAGTTGGAGGACAAAGTATAGCTGCTGATTCCACTTTTCCACGCCGTTGGACAAGTTACAGAGTTACCAGTCCCCGTAGCGCAGTACCAAAATCCGTTGTTATCGTTCTGATCTCCAGTGTTAGAGGTACAACTTGATTGGTCGCTCTCTGAGTAAGGTTCGCCCCCAATCCCACCCCATGATGTCTGCGTATTACTATATGCTGAACTGTGCCCATTGCACGGCGTCCATCCACCAGGTTTCCCCCAACCGGCCGAGTATGGAAAACTTAGCGAATAGCCGGAGGTGGAGGGGCCCGCCGATCCGCCGGAGCTAGAGCTCGGGCCCAGTCCCCCGCCTGAGCAAGGAGCCATCCTCGACCCATTCATCGGTGTCCCGGCGCTAACCCCGCCCGTCCGCTCATTGACTTGGAACGCCTGGGCGCCGTTGTTCCCGGCGGTGTCGACGACTCGGAGCGTCCCGTTAAAACACCACACGCCGGTGGTTGAGTACACGTGAACTACCACGGGTCCTGATCCGCCTGTCCCATCACCGAACGCCCAAGACTCGGAGTAAGGCGCGCTTCCGCCACTAATGACCGCCCCGAACTGAACCGGAAATCCCGAAGTGCTCGAGTTAGCGGGACCCCGTTCCTCTTGGTAAGAAATCTCAACGCTCAGATTACTGGACCCCGCGGCTGACGCCACCCCTACAATCGTCTGGTAAGTTGGCCCGTAGGAGACCAAGGCAAGGGGCCCAAGTGCAACAATAGTTAGCACAATCGCTAGCGTCACCCGACGACGAGCACTTCCTCCTCGAGAACGCTTGGTCCTCATCTCGCGTGCGACTACTGGCCACGCTTAACCAGTCAGTGGGACATACATTTTCACGGTATAATACTTTCGGCAATGGTGGACTTGAACAGGTTGACCCGTGCGGAGCTGGACCGCGCAGCGAACAGTGGAACACCGGAGTGAAACCAATTCCCGCTCCGAGCCGAAGAGATTCATAGCCCGGGCGCGCAGAATCAGGCGAATGCCTCGGCGCATTTGGTCATCTTAACGCGCACCACAGTAAGTTCCGACAATTCCGCCCCGATGAACCCCATCCCGCCTACATCACGCCCGGCGGCATGGGCCAGCGAATCGGGAGGGGGCCAGGACCGATTGCCGTATTCCGGACGGTTAAAGATCGCCTGAGCGCGAGGGGGAGAACGGGGACGAAGATCGGGCATTGCGCGTGGCTGCTTCTCGCACCTGCTCAGATCTTCTGCCGAGGCGTATCCGTTAAGCGGTAGTTGACCCAGCCGCGTTTGGGCGAGGGGCAAAGTTGGTGGCTAATCGAACCAGAAACCGCGAGGGCGCTCGGCCCGATTCGAAATGCGCACCGGTTTTTCGGCACACCGGGGTTGTGTTGCAGGCGTTGTTCCGACGAGTCGTTGCCTGCCCAGGCGCACCAGGTGATTCCCGACTAATCCCCAACGCTCAGGCCAACCGACCTGTGAGATACAGGCTCAGGGTTCGCACGGTCGGGAAGTCGTCTAGTTGGAGCAAGGTCGCCTCACGATTCCGGAGTCGGTCGAGGTGGGTTACGAGGGCGCGAACCAGATCCGCTTCGGCGTCCCCCCGCGGAGGCCGCGTGGACGAGAAGCTCGGGGAACCCCTCGACGATCCCGAGAAATGACCCCCCTCCCGCGTCCAGGACGCGGAGGCGAAACTCGAACACGCGGCCTCCTCCCATCCGGCGGAGGTCAGGCCGAGCGGGCCCGCGCCACCCGGTCCCCGAACGACGGCCCTTCCAGGCGGTCGCGGAGCTTCTCGTGGAGCGCCCGCAGGGCGAGCACCTTCTGCTCGAGGTCGTCGAGGATGATGCGGTTCACCCGTGCGCGGAGCTGGGCTGGGCTCTCGCCGTCCTTCGCGTAGTCGGCGAACCCGCTGCGGGCGGACTCGAACTGGCCCGCGTTGAAGACGAGCTGGCCGGACGCCCACGGGCGGCCCGCCTCGGGGCTCGCGGAGGCGTCGGCCTCCGAATGGGCAGGGTCCGTGACGATTTCGATCTCGGACGTCGGCTCAGCTGCGGAAGGGCCGCGGGGGAGCTCGCTCGCGCGGACGAACCCGGAGAGCTCCGGACCCGCGGCGCGGGCTTGGACCCGGGCCCCGCGGTAGCTCCCGAAGTCGGGCGAGTGCTCGCGGAGGTAGGTCTTGAACGGCTTCGGGCCGCTGAAGTCCACGACGTAGCGCAGCTTTGGGTCGCGGGGGATCTGGCCCCCGCACCCGCAGGCGCACTTGCGCGGGAAGGGGTTCCCGGTGACCGTACGGAGGCGCGGGCCTTCGGGTCGGGTCGTGGGGTCGGTCGGCGTGGGGCGCTCGGCGGTCTGGGGCTGGATGCTGGGCTGCATCGCTCGTTCCTCGGAGCGAGAGGAACGGGCGAGGCGAGCCGAAGGGGACAGTCGCAGACTGACTCGGCGGGCGTGGGCGACTCTGCTACACAGCGGGAGGCTACCCTTCGGCGCTAGACTAAAGGCGGATGGCGAGGTATGGGTGACGGCTCACAACATGCGGGGCGTTCGCGGCACGCTCGTCGTGGCTCTTGCCTTGACTTGCCTCCTTCTTCCGGCTTCGGCAGCCTCGAGCCTTGCCCACCCCCCGCGTCTGGGCACCGAGCTGGCGTCCACCGGCAATATCCCGCGGCCCCCGAGTGTGCCTTCCGGCAATTTCACGCCGTGCACGTCCCTCAACTCGAACGCCTCTCTGAACGAGACTTACCTGACGATCTACGACGGAGTGAACAATCTATCCCAGAACTGGTCCCCCGCCCCGAATGAGTCTCGGCCCGCCAACCAGAGCGAGTACCCCAACGCCCCGACGGGAGAGCAGCAGTTGGACAGTGCCTGGACAACGATCTGCGAGAGCCCCGCGTATGGGGCACTATACGCCGAGTGGGGGTTCAGCAGCACCTTCAGCGGATTCCAATTGGATCCGAATGGGTTCTACGACGTGAACTTCGGGTTCGTCTACCATGCGTCGTGCACGAACTCGTCGAGGCTTCCTGGGCCGAATCAGTCCTCCTGCGAATACTTCACAACCTGGTTCGTCAACGCGTCGAGCGGGGCCATAGCTGGACCGCTCACGACCCCGGGTCTCAACATTAGCACCGGGCCGCCGCCTGTAGGAGGCAACGATGGCGGTACTCCGATTGGCTCACCCTCACCGCGTCCCGGTCATCCCAGCCACTCTCCGCGCGCCGGCGGCTTGCCATTCGAGGCATCCCTTCAGGCAACGAACTCCGGTGGGTCAGGGAATGCTCCGTACATCGCACTCGGAGTCGCGGTCCTTGCGATAGCTGGCTTAATCGCGGCCCTTTTGCCGAGGCGCCGCAGCCCGTAGCCCACCCCGCGGCCCGTGCGGGTCTCAGCTCGGCGAGTTGGTACTGGGCGCTCGCGGGTTCCTCGGAGATTCGAGGAACCCGCGGTGGGGAGCGAGCCCGACAACCGACGATCCTTAGTGCGCGGGAAGGTTCCTTTGAGAGGCGCGGACTCGTGTGAAATTTGGGCGCATCGCGGGGTACCAGGGCCCATCCCTGATACTTCTCGATGCGAAGACGATGCGTTTCCGCCTGGCTGAGAATCGCGTTGACAGCGTCACCCGGGAGAGTTGTCCGGACCCATCGGTAGAAGATCCGTAGCTGGTCAGCTTTGTGGCCGGGCTGACGGAGCCCCGAACTCTGGGTAGCCCGATCCTGACAGCGCGTCCTTGAGTACTGTCACAAACGACCCGCCTCGTTTCCGGCACGTCCGGTAGATCGTGAGCAGTCGCTCGAGAACCCGTGCCCCCGTCCACGACCTCCGGCCTCCGCTGATCTTCCGGTACAGCACGCCCTGGCGGATCTGGGTCTCGGCCTCGTTGTTGTGCCACGCCACCCCCGGGACGACGAGGAACGTGTAGAGGCTCTTCCGACGTTTCCACAGTTCGGCGGAGATCCTCGCGGCACCCGGGTCCCGCCACTCCTTCCGAAGGTGGTCGACCGTCATCCACCGCATCGTGGTGTAGAACTGGCGGCGCTCCCCATCGGAGGCGTCCGGGTTCTGCTCTGACCACTCGATGGAGCGGCGCAGCAGCCCTCGAACCCCGTCCGCGAAGTCGAGGAACTCCCTCGGCGGCGGACCCGCCGCCGTCAGCTTCGGAGCGACGTCCCGACGCAGGGGCCGAGGCTCGAGCCGATGGAGGATCTCCTCGCGCTCGAGCCACCGGTTCGCGTGGAGCAGGTCGAACTGGTGCTTGGCGGTCCGAACGACGTCGTACGGCACCCAGCCATCGTGGACGATCGTCCCTCGAGCCCCGTCGAGAACCTCGAGCACGACGTCCTGGCCGCGACTCGGAGCGATCCGATAGACGACCGCCCCGGGGTGCGAGAACACCCACAGCCACCCGTTCTCGCCGCCGATCCGGAACTTCGTCTCGTCGGCGTGGACCACAGGCTGGTCGGCGACCTGTGCTTTCAGCGCTTCGTACAGCGGAGCGACTGAGTCGGCGGCCCACCGCTCCATCTTCAGGACGGCGGCGGTCGAGAGGTGGATCCCGTGCGCTCCCTCGAGGTAGTCGGCGATCTTCGAGGTGGAGAGGCCGAGGAGACGGAGCTGGACCACTCGCGCGACCAGCGAGAATCCGTACTGCTGGTGCTTCGGATACGGGCTCTCCGGTTCCACTCGCCGATGACATCCCGGGCAGTTGTAGCGCGGGATCTCGACATCGAAGACGAGCGGGGTCGGCGGCGGAAGGTCGGTGATCGTCCGTCGCCGGACCTCGAACGGCTCTCCGAGGCGAGTGCCGCAGTCGGTGCAGTGCTCGAGGGAGAGCCGTAGCGGAGGAGCGTTGGGGACGGGGCGCTCGCGAGCTCGACCCGTGTGACCGAGCTGAGCCCCCGTGGGCCGGGGGTCACTCCGAACCGGGCGGCGATAGAACACTCGGCTCGACGGGATGCTCCCGGCCTCGGCGGTTCGGTCGGAGGCGGCGAGCATCGGCGCACAGGCCTTGTAGCGGCGCAGCTCTTCCTGAGCCCGGCGGAGCCTGTCCTTGAGTTCGCGATTCTCGTCGATCGCCCTGTCGCCCCGTCGGATTCTCTCGAGCAGTGCCTTGCGCTCGGCCTGGGAGAGGGGAACGTCGCCCTCGCGGTCCGGGTCGAGGACCTCCTCGACGAGCAGGAGTCGCATGCCGCCCTCGCCAAGCGAGGGCGCGGACCACCGGAAAGAGATTCCGGTCGAGAGGAAACGGGCTACTGTGGACGATCAGAAAGCTGAGCAGCTACGTGCTCCGGAGCGATATCGAATTGGAAACGAGAAAGTTCGGCGTCAAGATCACCCCGACGGAGCGGATGATCGCCCTTCATTCCGGATGACCCCGCGAGCTCACCCGATGACGAGCGTCGCCGGGCCGTGCACGTCGACTTCGCCGAGTTTTCCAAGTCGGGCCGACCGTGGGACGAGTCGATCCAAGCGGCGGGCTCCGGCGGATTGACGAGAGCTCCCAACGCCGAGCGCTTGTCCCCCGAGTTGGGAACGGGTCCGGTGTCGGTCAGTCGTAGGTAAGCGACCGGTCTGTTTCGAGTGGAAGCGCATGCGGCTTGCGACCGGCGGGAAGCGATGAGCTGATACCCGGGTGATGGGGTCCCCTCAACATGGTCGACCGCCAAAAGACGTGGATCGAGTTCGTCACAGCCTGGGCCGAATACGAGATGGTGTTGCGGGGGATTGGCGCGGAACCGAAGAAGCTGGCCGTCAACAACTCCGTCCTCGAGCAGATGATTGGTCGAATCACGGATGACCTCCAGAGCTCCCCCGATGACCAGCGTCAACTGGCCATGCAACTCGCCATCGCCGAGTTTTCCAGGTCGGGTTGAAACGGTCGGGCTACCCAATCCAGGGCGGCCACGCTCGGCCCCAGTTCGCCGTCGCAAGGCCGCCTTCTCCCGACTCGCCCTTGGCCTACGTGCCACCGCCGACCCCGGGGATTGCCGGCAGCGGAGGGCCAGCAAAGCTGCTCGGCGAGAAAGGACGTTCGGACGAACGAATACGACCCGCACGGAGCGAATTGCGTTCGGATCGCGGGGCGGATCCAAGCACCGAGCAGCGAAGAGGGGCGCGGACGAACCGCCCCGAGTCGATGGCGAGGTAGGTCGTGCCCCCGACGAATGGGTCGGCGAGCGGAGGAGGTATCATCGTCCGAGGTCCGGATCGTCGCGCTGGGCCGTTCTACGGCCCATGGAGCTGACGGTGCGCCGAACGGCTACTTGCTCTTGGATGCGGCCTTTCCGCGAACGGCCTCGTAGTGCAGGACCAGCTCACCGTACTTCATGGTGCTCGAGGAGAGAAGTTTCAGGGTGGTTTGCGCTTTCATGGGGTACCAATACCGTGGACCCCGACCGAACACCACGGGCATGACGAGGAACCAATAGTCGTCCGCCAGATTGAGACGGAGGACCTCGTGGATGAGTCGGGGTCCGCCCTCGATGATGATGTTCCCGCCCTTCTCGCTCTTGAGCTTCGCGATGATCTTCGCGAGGTCCCCCTTCAGAACCCGCGAGTTGTCCCAGTCGAGGTTCTTCAGCCGATGGGAGAGGCAGACTTTGTCCACCCGTTCGAGGAAGCGAGAGTAGTCGAACATGAACTTGGGGGCATCCGGTTTCCGTGCCTTGAGGGAGTGGACGCGCCGGTGGCCGGTGAACGAGCGTCGGCCCATCACGACCGTCGTGACGTCCGAGTACCGGTCGGTCCACATCTTCTGGAAGAACTCGTCCGGTTCGTCCGGATTCCCCGAGGGGAGGTCCGAGCCTGGGTACTGGGGGAACTCGCCGCGTCCGTCGATGGTCATGTACAGGTTGGCGGTGATCTTTCGCATTTTCGTTTCCTCCGTTTTCGTTACTTGTTTCGAAGCCTCGTCGGGCCGTTACCCGTCCCAGCGGGACCTACCGTCATGTCCGCTCTCGAGTACCGACTTGAGGTTCATTCCGTAGTAGGTCCATCCCCACTCGGCACCCCCGTAGAGCTCCATCCATTTCGTGTCACGAGGGAACCCGGTGTGGACCAGCTTCAGGAGAGTACCTCCCGCGTTCGGGCGAACGGAGAGGGTGAGCACCGTCTCTTTCAGGGGGACGCCCTCCCACGCCCAGGTTAGGGCGATCGACATTCCCGCTCGGAAGTGCTTGACGGTGCCCTCGTGCCGCCACCCTCCATCGAACTCCAATTCGTACCGCGCCCCGGTCTCGGAGGGAAGGTTGGCGCGCACGACCATCCAAGAGGCCAGCCCACGGGACGTCGAGATGGCCTCGAACACCTTCCGGGGGGAGGCTCGGATGAAGAACTGACGGTCAACGCGGAGTGTCTTGCTCGGGGACACGAGGGCACACTCGGCTCCCGCATGCCTGAACAGATATATATCATTTTAGACATGTCTTTGCAGTGCCCGACGTCTTCCACCTCCTCTCGGACCCGTCCCGGCGACGCCTGCTCGAGGCGCTCCGCGACGGGGAGCGGTCGGTCAACGATCTCGTCGACAGGACCCGGATGTCCCAACCCGCCGTATCGAAGCAGCTGCGCCTCCTCAAGGACTCGGGGATGGTCGCCCTCCGGAGGCACGGGCGGCAGCACCTCTACTCGATCCGGGGAGAGCCGTTCCGAGAGGCCTCGGAATGGTTGGGGTTCTACGAGCGATTCTGGCGGCTCAGCCTCGCCCGGATGGACGAGGTCCTCGGGTCGAATCGCCCCAGAACGAAGAGGAAACAACCATGAACGAGTCCAACGCGGGCGAGGATACGGTCCGGGTCGAGCGAACGATGCACGCGCCGCCGGAGCGTGTGTTCCGCGCCTTCCTCGACCCCGAACGGATCCAACAGTGGATGGCCCCCGGGGAGCTCGTCATCGACCGGGTCACCGTGGACCCCAGGGTCGGGGGACGGATCGTGGTCTTGCACTCCCTGAAAGGGGTCCGCACCGGGTCGTTCGAGGGTGAGTTCGTGAAGATCGTGCCGAACCGGGAGCTGGTCTACCGATGGGCGTTCGTCGGAACCGAGCCGGAGAAGGGGGAATACTTCGATTCGCTGGTGACGGTCACCCTCCGCCCCGCCCCGGGAGGGAGGACCCAAGTGACCGTCGTCCACGAGAAACTCGAGGACCTTCGGCGCGGAGCGCCGGAGATCCATGCCCAGGTCGTCTGGGGATGGAACGACTCCTTGGATAAACTGGAAAACGCCCTCAAGCGACCCTAGGGAGCGAAGGGTCGGGCAGCGGCCGGCATCCCGAGCGGAATCCGGTCGGGCCCCGGGCGAGGACCGGACGGCGAACCACGTGCCATTCCGAGTCGACAGGATACATTCGGTTCCGGCGCAGATCGGAGACCTCGGCCATCGAGCCCAGGGACCGTTGGCGTTCAAGGCGGAAGTCGACTCGACGGTGGCTCGAAATCGCCGGGGTTCGTCACACGAACCCGGGCCGCCCGACCCTTGGCAAATCCGGACCCCGGGTTGAGGCGCCGAGCCGACCTTGCGGCGCACGTCAGAGTCGAACGCAGAATGGGGTCGGGCGCATCGCCACTCTCCGGTTCCCGGCGCGGGGGCGGACCCTTTCCCGAGCAAGACCGTGGCCGAAGTGCGTGGGTCCCACGCCGGGGTGACGAACCCCCGAGGGATCAGCGACGAAAGCGATGGTGTGGACGGAGTACGGGCCCCCCGAGGGGCTCCGGATCCGCGAGGTGCCGAGGCCGATCCCCAAGGACACGGAGCTCCTCCTCCGGATCCGGGCCACGGCCGTACCCGCCGGAGACTGCGAGCTCCGCGCCCTCCGCTTTTCCATCGGGCTGCGAATCCTGGTCCGCTTCCGCATGGGACCGATCCGGCCCCGGGACAAGGTCCTCGGGCAGGAGTTCGCGGGGGACGGGGAGGCCGCCGGCGCGCGAGTAACTCGCGTTCACGTCGGGGATTCCGTCTACGGGACGACGGGATTCGGGTTTGGGGCGTACGCGGAATACGTCTGCCTCCCGGAACACTCCGCCGACGGCGCATGGGCGGTCAAGCCGGCCAACCTCACGTACGAAGAGGCCGCGACCGTCCCCACCGGGGGACCGGAGGCCCTCCACTTCCTCCGGACGGCCGGCCCCCTCGCGGGCCGGAGCGTCCTGATCATCGGGGCCGGCGGGGGGATTGGCACCTGGGCGGTGCAACTGGCCAAATCGTTCGGGGCCGAGGTGACGGGCGTGGACACCACCCAGAAGCTGGAGTGGATCGGCCGGCTCGGGGCCGACCGGCTCATCGACTACACTCGGGAGGAGTACCTCGGGGCCGCACATGCGTACGAGGTCATTCTGGACGTCGTCGGCCGGAGTCGGTTTTCCGAATGTCTTCGGGCGATCCGCGGCGGCGGGTCCTACCTCCTCGCCAACCCGAGCTGGTGGCCGAGGGTGAGGGGGCCCTGGGCCTCCCGAACGAGCGGACGGAGCGTCGTCGTTCGGGGGGGGCCCCCGACGACCGAGGAGCTCGACTACCTTCGCGGCCTCCTCGAATCGGGACAGATCCGCTGCGCCGTCGACCGGCGGTACTCCTTGGAGCAGCTCCGGGAGGCCCACCGATACGTCGACGCGGGGCTCGCGGTGGGGGCGGTGGCCATCTCCGTGTCGGCTCCTCCGTCGTCCGCCCAAACGGCTCCGCCGGGGCGTTACGGATAGTCCGGGTCCTTCCCGGTCCCGGAGAGTCCGGTCGAGCCGGGGCTCCCGGTCCCGCCGGCGTGGCCGTTCGCCCCGTGGCCACCGGGCGACCCATTCGGGGCCTGGATGATCCCATCCCCATCCCATCCCCCGATCCCCGCGCCCCCGCCGGAGCCGTTGCCGCCGCCCGCTCCGCCGACCCCTCCGCAGGCGGTCCCGGTACCGCCGACGCAGTGGTCCACGCCTCCCGCGCCGCCGGTCGCGGAATCGGAAAGGAACGTGCTGCCCGTGAACTTGGTCGGCGCGGTCGTGTTGGAGAACGCACCGCCCGTCGCGTTGCCGCCGGCACCCCCGTTCCCTCCGTGTCCGCCGGCCCCACCGTTGACGCCATTGCCGCCGGGGCCCCCGTCGGACCCGGACGCCCCGGACCCCACGCCGGACCCTCCCCCTCCGCCGCCACCGCCGCTTCCACCGGGCCCCCCGGCACCGCCGTGACCGCCGTTCCCGCCGGCTCCGCCCGGACCGCCCGAGTTGCCCATCCCTCCGACGACCGAATCGAACGCGAACGCGTCGGAGACCAATTGCAGCGTCCCGCTCACGTAGATGGCGCCACCGGAGGCCGCCCCTCCGGCCCCGCCCGGCGGCGCCCGCTCCGCCGGTCCCGCCGGGCGACCCGGCAGTGCCCGCCCCGCCGTTCGCGGAACCGCCTCCGCTCGCTCCCGTGCCGCTGGGGGTCCCGCCTCCTCCGGTGCCGCCGTTCCCACCGGCGCCCCCGCCGCCGCCGGTCGCTCCGTTTCCGCCGTCCCCACCGCCTCCGCCGGTGCCCCCTGCTCCGCCGGTGGCCGTGTTGTTCTGAATGCTGTCTGCCGTGAGGATCGCCGCGGTGCTCGCGAAGACCGCCCCGCCCTGAGCGGCTCCGCCGGCCCCGCCCACACCGCCTTTGCCGCCGATCTTGGAAGCCCCACCCGGACTCGCCGGGCCCGGTCCAGCGCCATCGGAGGGGGAGCCGCCGGGCTGCGACACCGACGACGAGTTTCCGTTACCCGAGCCGCCGTGACCGCCCGAGCCCCCGTCCCCGCCGTTCCCGCCGGTCCCGCCACCGCCCCCGTTGCCGCCAGCTCCGCCGCCGCCGCCAGTCCCGCCCGTGGCCGTGTCCCGGCTCAACGATCCGGACGTCACCGAGGCGGTCGCGAGTTTCCCCGTGCTGTAGATTCCTCCGCCGGCGGCGAGTCCGCCGACCCCTCCCGCGCCGCCGACCCCCGCCGTACCGGCGCGGCCCGCCGTCCCGGCGGCGCCTCCGAGCGCGGCGGCGGCGGCATCGCCGCCGGGTCCGCCGGAGATGTTCGGGCCGAAGTTGCCGCTTCCCCCGTCGCCGCCGTTCCCGCCCGCGAATCCGTCGCCGGCCTCTCCTCCGTACCCGCCCGAGCCGCCGGACCCGCCGTTGCCGCCGTTCCCGCCGATCGCCCGGCTGGAAATCACGCTCGACCGATTGAGGTAGCCCGACTCGGTGTTGTAGATCGTGCCGCCTTCGGCGGCCCCTCCGGCGCCCCCGACGCCGCCCTTCCCACCGTTTCCGCCGTCGCCCGCGTCCCCTCCCACGGTCCCGTTCGTACCGGTCCCTCCGGCGAGCCCGCCTCCACCGAGAGGGGGAAAGCCGCCGCCCCCGCCACCACCGCTGGCACCGATGCCCGCGTCCGCTCCGCCGCCCCCGGACCCCTCGCCGGGTCCGCCACCGCCTCCGGTGCCGCCGAATGCGAGGTTGGAATCGAACGTCGTATTCGCCACGAGGAGCGTTCCGGCGTTGTAGACGGCGCCGCCAAGGGCGAGGCCGCCGACCCCCCCGGGCCCGCCGGCGCCGCCGACGCTCGCGTTGCCGCCGAACCCGCTGTAGCCCCCCGCACCACCGGGCCCGCCCGCGCCGCCGGTCCCGGAACCGCCTGCGCCGCCGACTCCGCCGACACCCCCGTACCCTCCGAAGCCCGGGATCCCTCCTCCCCCGCCGGGGCCCCCCGCGCCGCCCTGAGCAAAGTTCGAGCTGAACGTGTCGTTGGTCAGCAGGACGGATCCATTGTTGAAAATCGCCCCGCCCTCGGCGGGGCCGCCGGCCCCGCCCTTCCCGCCGGCTCCTCCGGCGCCGGCGGCACCGCCGTCTGCGCCGTCCCCGCCGCCCCCTCCCGGGCCACCCGGACTCGCCGGAGCGCCGTTACCGCCCCGACCCCCGGACCCACCGTTCCCGCCCCAACCGCCCGACCCCCCGGCACCGCCATTCGCGCCGGTTCCGCCGCGCACGATGTTCGAGCTGAACGTGTCAAACGCGAGGACCGCGAGACCGCTCTTCACCCAGATCGCCCCGCCCTGGGCGATCTTCCCGGCGGTTCCCGCCCCGCCGGGCGTGCCCATCGTCCCGCTCGTGCCGGCCGCTCCGGGCGACCCAGCGTCGCCCATCCCGTCGGTGCCGTCCGAGCCGTCCTGGCCGTTCATCCCGGTCACCCCGACCTTGCCCGAGCCGCCGGCCATGCCGGCCGCTCCCGAGGCGAACCCAGAGGAGAACCCGATGTCCGTCACGGTGAGCTGGCCCCCCGACACGACAAAGAGACGGGTCTGGCCCTGGCCGTTGAACGTCACCGAGTAGCCGTTCCCGGAGATGTCGACCGTGTGCTTGGAAGCGATCGTGATGGCCGAAGTGAAGGGCACGCTCGGGCAACTCGTGGTGTAGGAGACGTTGCCACCCTTGGCGACCGCGGAGGAGAGGGCCGACTCCGTGCAGGTCGACACATTGGTGGTCTTCGGAAGGAGGAAGCCGTGGACCCCGTGCGAGGAGCTTCCCGAGGCGAGCGGAGCGGGGGCGAGCCAGGCGATCGAGCCCGCGACGGAGATCCCCACGACAAGGAGCACCCACACCGCCAGTTTCGGCCGGGTACCGGGAGTCATCCTGGGGCCACCGAGGGGGCGTGGAATCGCGTCGGTCCATATGAACCCAAGAGATGGTCGCGCCGCCGGTCCGGGAATGCATCTCCACCGGACCGCCGCGGGAAAGGGCGCCTGCGATGGCAGGTACGCGTTCCGCGCATCGAGAGTTTGATGAGCCATCCGCCGCGTGCCGAGGCACCGGCATGAGCCCCCCTCCGGACCCCGCGGCACTTCCCCCCGCCGCCCGGCGGCGCCGAACCGGGACGAGCGGACGCGCGATGCCCTCCTCATCAGCCTGACGTTCGCTTCGGGAGTCGTCGACGCCGTCAGCTACCTCGGGCTCGGCCGGATCTTCACGGCGAACATGACCGGGAACATCGTCTTCCTCGCCGTTGCCGTCGGAGAAGAGAGCCTCCCCACGGCCCTGCACTCGGTGGGCGCGTTGGTCGGTTTCTCGTTCGGGGCGGTGCTGGCCGGGCGAATCCTCGGGGGCATCCGGCCGAGCGGACCGTGGCCGCCCCGGGTTTCCTGGCTGCTCGCCGGGGAGCTCGCCTGCCTCGTCGCCTTCGCCATCGCTTGGACGATCGTGGGCGGAGTGGCCGCGGGAGCGCCGATCTACCTCCTCATCGGCCTGAGCTCGTTCGGGATGGGGCTGCAGAACGCGGCGGCCCGGCACCTCGCCGTGCCCGGGCTCACCACGACGGTCATCACGACGGCACTCACCGGCCTCATGGTCGATCTTCCGGCGCTCGGGATCGCGGGGTCGACCCAGCGGAGAGCCGCGTTCGCCGTCGTCGCACTCTTCTCCGGAGCCGCGGTCGGCGGGGCGCTGATCCTGGTCGAACGCATCGTGGCCCCCTACGTGACCCTCGCCATCGTCCTCGGGGTGCTGGTCGTCGCCTGGCGAAGGTTCGGCCTCACGTCGAAGGCGTGAGGGACGGTCGTTCCGAGCGAGCGCGACCGGAAGATTCCCCCAAGGGGCACCGGCCCCCTCCCGGGCTCGCTCGGGCTCCGCGAATCTAGATATCCTCCCGTCCGTTGGACAACGACGGGGCGCCTCGCTGGGCGCCCCGATAGAGAGGTACAAACCATGGCAGACGGCGCGCAACTGGTGACCCTGATCCCGATTCGGAAGATGGACCGCGCGATCACGTTCTACACGAAGATCCTCGGTGCGAAGGTGGTGTTCCGGGGGGACGGCGAGATGAAGGACTTCTGGGCGGCCCTCAAGGTGGCCGGTGCGGATGTCTGGTTCGTGAACCCCGAGAAGCGCGAGAAGAGGAAGCTCGCGTACCACACGCTCGTGGTCAAGGACATCCGGCGATTTGTCGCCGGGCTCCAACGCCGCGGGGTCAAGTTCGACAAGGCCGTCCGGATGAACAAGGAGACCAAGATCGAGGGACCGATCGCGTTCGACCCGTTCGGGGCCGCGGCCTACTTCAAGGACTCCGAGGGAAATCTCCTGATGGTCTGGCAGAACTCCCCCTCGATGTGAGCCAGGGACTCCCGAACGTCCCGGGGTCCGCCCGTCGTGCGCGCACCCCGGGGTGCCACGGTCGCCCCGACCCGACGAGACCCGATTCGGCTAGGGAGGTCCGCGGCGGTTCGGGTCCCGGGTCCGAGAGGCGGGCCGACCCCTCGGACCCCGGTCGACTCGTCGCGCAGCTCGCTTAGCTCCGGACGATCGAGGTCAGAACGGTACCGCCGCCGGAATTCGCGAGACTCACCGTCGCGCTGGCCGTGTTCCCGCCGGTCGATGCCGCGTACGACCCGCTCGAGACGTAGATCCACGTCGCGATGGAGTACATGTGCGAGGCGACGAGCGTCTGGTTTAGGTAGATCGTCACGCTCGCGCTTTGGGTCGTCACGACCGTTCCGTTCGCGGTATGGCTGTACGAGCCCCAGCTGTTGGCGGCGGGCAGGTAGGTCCCGTTCGATTCGTCGACCAAGTACAGGACGGCGAGGAGGTCCGTCGAGGCGCTGCCCTGCCCGAGCGCTTGGTTCGTGCCGAGATGGGCCGTGATCGTGGAGGCCCACCGAACCGTCCAGTGGACGACCACGTGATGGACTCCGGCGAACGTGGTGAACGGCTTGCCCCACATCCCGGCGTCGCCGGTGGTGGTCGCGGTATTGTAGCCGAGAGGCGAGGCGCACGGCTTCGCCGTCGTCTTCTCCGCCAGAACCTCGACTCCCGTTTTGAGCGAGAACTTGGGGAGCTTCGTGATCTTCGCGGTGGTGCCGCACCCGAGGTAGGCGAGCGACCGGGCGGTCGTCACCTTCCCGACGAACGGCTTGACGGATGTCACGGAGCTGGTGCTCTGGGCCGCCTGGGTCAGCGGGGTCAAGACCAAGATGGCGGCGACGACGATGGCGGCGAGGGCGAGGCCGGAGCCCACCAAGGGAGCGGAGAGTCGCCCGCGCGGGACTCGGGAGGTTCGGTCGTCGGCGGCCGCTCGTCCGTGCGTACGTTCCATTGGTTTTCCCGGATGCCCCTCCCCCTCCGGACGGGTCCGGGGAGCGAGGGACGGGAGGACACAACGGGGCCCGCTACCTAACCGCCCAACGTCGACGGTGCGGCCGGCCGACGCCGGGGGCGTACGCGAACCCGCGCCAACTCCCGTCGAGATGGTTAAGGAGGGCAGCGGAAACTTTCGAGCGGGCCGATGTCGGTTCGCCCTTCGCCGAAGCAGTCGTTGACGGTCGACGAGTGGCTCGCGGAGCACGAGGGGATTGCGGCGTCGGACACCCACCGGGAGGCAGGGATCGGCTCGACCCTCGAGACCGTGCTCGGAGGCTTGTTCCTGGTTTGGGGAGCCGCCCTCATGATTCTGCTGTTCTACGACGTCGTCCTCGGGGTCTTCGTCGTTCCCTTCCTGCCGGACCTCCGCGGGTGGTGGCTCGCTTCCCTGGGACTGGCGGGTCTCGGGTCCTGGTTGGCGTTCGAGCTCTCCGACGAGGCCGGGTTCGAGATCCGTGAGGAGCGATCTCCCGACGCCGGTACGGAGCCGAAGTGACCGAGTAGGGGGTCGGATCTCCCCATCGCCGAGGTCCGGGCGACCGCAAACGCTTAACCGTTGTTGGAATCCCACACATCGATGGTATCGAAGGTCGTCATCGCGGTAGTCGTCGTCCTGGTCGCGGCCGGCGCGAGCGGTCTCGGGTTTGTCGCCGGATACGAGTACAAGACGTCCCCGGCGAACTCGCCGTCGGCCGTCACGAACTCGACGCTCAGCGTCCTCGGCGCCGGGACGCTCGACACCCTGTTCCCCGAGCTCGCCAACGAGCTCGTGAACGAGACCCCAGGGATCTCGGCCCCCTCGGCCGCCCAGACCTACGAGGGGTCGATCGACATCACCACGGCGATCACCTCCACCGGCGCGCAGGCCGACGTGGCCGCCGTCGCCGACTTCCGGCTCGTCCCGCAGCTCCTCGAGCCCAAGTACGCGGGGTACGAGATCGTCTTCGGAACGACCCCGGAGGTCCTCGCCTACAACCCGTCCATCGCCGCGTTCGACGGGATCAACGAATCGAACTGGGCCGAGAAGCTCGTCACCGACGTCACGACCCACGGCAACGCCCCGCTGGCGGTCTGGAACGCGTCGACCGACCCGAACGGCTACAACGAGATCTTCAGCCTCGAGCTCCAGGGGATGCTCTACAACGGAAGCACGAGCATGTTCTACAACACCTTCTACAGCGGTTCGTCGGGCACGCCGGCCGTGCCGAACCCGGCCACCGCCCTCCTGGAGCACGAGTCCCAGGCGGCGACGCTCCTCACCACCGGGGTCGTCTCCGCGCTCATCACCTACCGCTCCTACGCGGTCGTTAACCACCTGTCGTTCGTCTCGTTCAATCCGATCGTCGGCCTCCTCGCGAACAACTCCACCGCGCTCTCGGACTACGCGAAGCTCTCCACGACGATCACGACCTCGACCGGCGGGTTCCAGTCCGTCGAGGCGGCCCCGGTCCTGTTCTCGGTGACGGTGCCGACGAACGCCCCGAACCCGGCGCTCGGGGCCGCGTTTATCCACCTCCTTCTCTCCCCCCAGGGTGATGCGATCCTCTCGGCGGGCGGGGCGTTCACGCCGATCTTCCCCGGCTGGTCGGACCAGCCGAGCGCCGTCCCCTCGGTCCTCGCGCCGGACGTGACGGGCCTTCCGGCATGGGCGAGCCCCTACCTGACCTGATCCCCGGCGGCGACCGGCCGCCCTCCGACCGAACCGTCCGCCGCTGGCGGACAGGCCCCCTCTGGCTCGCCCTGCAGCTGGTCCTCTCCGGCTCGCTGCTCGCCCTGTTCCTCGTCCCGATCGTCGCGCTGCTGACCTATGCGCCGTTCGGGACGATCGTGGCGTCCTGGAGCAACCCCGAGGTCCGGGCGGCCCTGTGGCTCACGTTCTTCTCCTCGGGGATCGCCGTCCTCGCCGCCGTTGTGTTCGGCATCCCCCTCGGCTATCTCCTCGCCCGTCGGGCGTTCCCGGGGCGGTCGATCGTCGAGTCCCTCGTCGCGCTCCCCGTCGTGGTCCCCCACCTTCTCGTGGGGCTCGGCCTGCTCTTCCTGATCCTCCCGGGAACGCCGCTCTACGAGTTCACCCGCTCGATCGGGTTCCCCGTCTACGACACGATCTGGGGCGTCGTGCTCGTGATGGTGTTCGTTAGCGCGCCGTACACCGTCCTCGCGAGCGAGCTCTCGTTCCGGGCGGTCGACGGGCGCGTCCTCGAGGCGGCCCGTTCCCTGGGCGCTGGGAGCGCGACCGCATTCCTCACCGTCACCCTCCCCCTCGCGCTCCGGGGGATCGTCGCCGGACTCCTCCTCTCCTGGGCGCGGGCCGTAAGCGAGATCGGGGGGCTCCTGGTGCTCGCGTGGGTCGTGTATCCGGGGGGACCGTACAACGGGCCGGTGAGCTCGACGATCTCGATCTACATCTACAACCTGTTCCAGAACGGCAACCTCACCGATGCGGCCGCGGTGAGCTCGCTGTTCCTCCTCCTCGCGTTCGCGCTCTTCGTCCTCGTCCGGCTCGGCGAACGGTCCGGCTGGCTCCCGTGGCGCCGGGGGGAACTCGGTCCATGAGCCCCCAGTGGGTCGTGGAACGACTCGAAACCGACCTCGACTCGTTCCACCTCGGGCCGGTCGACCTCGTCCTGGCGCCCGGGAACGCGGTCGCCGTCCTCGGAGCCTCGGGGGCCGGCAAGACCACGCTCCTCCGGACACTCGCCGGGTTCGTTCCCCGCCACCGGGGCCGCATCCTCCGGGACGGGGTCGACATCTCCGACTGGCTCCCCGAAGAACGGGGCCTCGGCTACGTGCCGCAAGGGCTGGGCCTCTTCCCGCAACGGACCGTCGTCGGGAACATCCGGTACCCGATGGAGATCCGGGACCGCCCGGACGCCAAGCGGAGGACCGAGGAACTCCTCCGCCAGTTCCACCTCGAGACCGTCGCGAACCGGTATCCGAGCCGGCTGAGCGGGGGCGAACAGCAACGCGTGGCGCTCGCCCGGGCCCTCGCGGCCGACCCCGGGCTCCTCGTCTGGGACGAACCTTGGCAGGGGCTCGACGTCCTCGCCCGGTACGACCTTGGCCTCATCCTCCACGAGCTCCGCGCGGGAGAGCAGGTCCCGATGGTCGTGGTCACCCACGACCCGGCGCTCGCCTTCTCGGTCGCCGACTCGTTCCTGGTCCTGCGCGCCGGGCAGGTTCGGGAGCAATGCGATGCGACCACGCTGCTCCGTGCCCCCGCCGACCCGTTCGCCGCCCGGTTCGTCGGGTTCGAGAACGTGTTCGACCGGCAGGTCCTGGGGGCCGGTCCGCCGACGACCCTCCGAGGTTGGCTGAGGGACTCGGCCGGTTCGGAGGGGGTGGCGTTCGCCAGCCCGTCCCTCGCCGCGGAGGGCGGCGACGGGCCGCCCCTCTGGGAGGGGAAGGTGCGGAGCGCACGGCCCAGCCCGCACGGGCTCACGGTCGAGCTCCTCGCGGACGGGCTCGTCCTGACCCTTCGGATCCCGCCGCCGGCGCGCCCGCCGTTCCCGACGGTGGGACAGCGGGTGCCGTTCCGGATCGACCCGGCCTCGCTCCAACCGCTCGGGACCACCGACCGGTCCTGAAGGAACGCCTATCCGCCGGTCCGGCTCTCCCCCGTCATGCCCGAGAGCCGCCCCCCGGCCACGTTCATCACCGACCTTCGCCCGTCCCGGATGGCGACCCTGGAAGCCACGGTGGTCGGCCTGGAGCCGACGCGGGAGATCGACACCCGCGACGGGGGGAAGAAGAAGGTCCGCAACGCGCGCCTCAAGGACGCCACCGGCGAGATCTCCCTCGTCCTCTGGGGGTCGGAGGTCGACCTGGTCGGAGAGGGGGACCGGGTCCGGATGGTCGAGGCATGGGTCTCCGACTACCGGGGTCGTCCGCAGATCTCCCTCGGACGGACGGGGAAGCTCGAGAAGCTCGCTCCCGGCACGGGCCCGTAGACCCGACGGCGTCGACCCCCGGTCCGCGCGTCCGACGACGCTCCGGTGCTCCCGGGCCGCCGTCGCGCGCGGGACGGAAGCTCGTGTGGGCTGGTGACACTCGGTTAACTTCGGGATTATCCCCTCGGAGCGGATTCTCCGAGCGAGAACCCATGTCGACCACGAGTCCGTCCGAGGGCCACGCCCCACTGCACATCGGCATCATCCTCGGCAGCACCCGCCCCGGGCGCCTCGGGGAACCGGTCGCCAAGTGGGTGCACGAGATCGCGAAGAAGCGGACCGACGCGACGTTCGAGTTCGTCGACCTCAAGGACTACGCGCTTCCCCACCTCGACGAGCCGATCCCCGCGTCGGCGGGGAAGTACGCGCAGGAGCACACGAAGAAGTGGGCCGCGAAGGTCGCGTCCCTCGACGGGTTCGTCTTCGTGACGCCGGAGTACAACCACAGCACCTCGGGCGCGCTGAAGAACGCGATCGATTTCCTGTACAAGGAGTGGAACAACAAGGCGGCCGGCTTCGTCAGCTACGGGAGCGTCGGGGGCGTGCGGGCCGTCGAGCACCTGCGGCTGATCATGGCCGAGCTGCAGATCGCGACGGTGCGCGCCCAGGCGTCGTTCTCGCTCTTCACCGACTTCCAGAACTTCCACGATTTCCACCCGGACCCGGCGAAGGAGCAGTACGTCTCGACCATGCTCGACCAGCTCGTCGCCTGGGCCGGCGCCCTGAAGCCCCTCCGAAGCCGGTAGACCCGCTCCGGGCGCACCGCTCCCTCCGGTACGGAGGGACCGGCGTCAGCCGGGGGCGAGGTACCAGACGTAGTACGTGACGACCCCGGCGAGGAGGACCGCCCACCAGAGCGACACGACGGTGCGCATCCACAGTTTGTACTGCCGGAACCGGAACCGCTCCGGGACGAGGTTGGTCCCGGCGACGAGGATCACGTAGACGCCGAGGGCCTCCACGGTCGCGCCCGCGACGAGCATGAGGGTCGGGAACAGGTAGAACGGCTGGGAGACGTCGCCGGGGAGTCCTGGGAGGACGTTCGTGACGTACTGCGGGACCATCCAGAGACCGACGATGGGGATGTTCAGGAGGACGATCGTCGACTGCCAGTAGGCGTGGAGGCGGACCCGCCCGCGCCGGACGAGGAGCTGACCGGCGAGGAGGGCGACCGCGAACGCCACTTCGACGAGGAGGGCCGCCGTCGAGAACGGGGCGTCTCCGACGGCGAGGAATCCGCCGAGCCCCATCATTCCCCCGACGGCCGCAGGAACGGGGACGGGGGGAGGGCTCCCCTCGGCTTCGGAGCGCGCGTCGTACCCCCGGACTCGGCCCTAGAAATCGCACGGCGGGGTGAGGTCGAGGACCGTCTTCTTCGACGCCTTCGCGTAGTACTCCTCCCAGAGCCTCCGCACCTCGTCCTCGCCGAAGCCGGCGGCGTAGGCGGGGGAGACGAGCGGCGTCGCGTGGAGCACCTCGATGAGGACGACGGCCCGGATCCGGCGGATGTCGGCGCCCTCCGCCTTGTACCGGTCGAGCGCCTGGAAGTAGAGCGGCCCGGCGTGGAACACCGTCGCCTTGCCGGCGAACCGGTACCCCTTGCGGGAGAACGGGTCGACGACGTTCACCTCGGTGCGGGGGTTCGTTTTCAGGTTCCGGATCGTGTGCGGGGAGTCGACGTCGGCGAAGATCAGGTGCTGGTCGTCCCAGACGGTGAGCGACCCCTTCGGGGAGACGTTCGGTGAGCCGTCGGGGGCGACCGAGGCGACGTAGCCGAGCCGCTGGTGGCGGACGAGGGCCATCATCGGCTCGCTGAGCACGGCCACGAGGGGAAAGGGGAGGGCCGCGTTCATCTGACTTTCGGCGGTTCTGCGCCGGCCGTCGGCCGGCCTCGGGCCCGGGCCCGCGGGCCCTCCCACCCCACCCGTCTCGGGGATCCGGGCCGACGCGGGAGCGGAGGGGGAACCTCACCGGACGAGAGCACCGGGGAGGCGTTCACGCCATCCCCTCGCCCGGGGTCGCCTCCCCATCCATGCCGACGACCACCCCGATTGCGAATGCCTCCCCGACCGCCCCCGGTACCCCGGTCATCCAGGCGAAGGACCTCCGGATGGCGTACCCCCCGAGCCGCCGCGGCGACCCGGTGAAGCTCGCGGTCGACGGCGTGAACTTCCAGGTCCGCGCGGGGGAGATCTTCGGGTTCCTCGGGCCGAACGGGGCCGGGAAGACCACGACCGTCTCGCTCCTGACGACCCTTCTGACGCCGTCCAAGGGGTCGGCGTTCATCGACGGGATCGACGTGACGTCCGACCCGAGCGAGATCCGCCGACGGATCGGCCTCGTCTTCCAGGTCTCGACCGCGGACGGGGAGCTCACCGGACGCGAGAACCTCGTGTTCGAGGCCGGTCTCTACGGACGCTCCCCGACGAGCGTCCGGGCCCATGTCGACGCGCTCCTCGCCCAGATGGACCTCGCCGCCGTCGCCGACCGGCTCGTCAAGACCTACTCCGGCGGGATGCGACGCCGCCTCGAGCTCGCCGCCGGGATGGTCCACGAGCCCCGGATCCTCTTCCTCGACGAGCCGACCCTCGGCCTCGACCCGCAGGGGCGGGCCGGGTTCTGGAAGTACATCCACCACCTCCCGGGAGAGCCAGGGCGTCACGATCTTCCTGACGACCCACTACCTCGACGAGGCCGACCAGCTCTGCGACCGGATTGCCATCATCGACAACGGCCGGATCATCGCCGCCGGGACCCCGCTCGAGCTGAAGGACCGGATGGGCGGCGACACCGTCGAGGTCGTCGCCACCTCCGGGGCGAGGGACGTCACCGACCTGCTCCGGGACTTACCGGGGGTCCGGGAGCTGACCCGGTCCGGCGACCAGTACCGGATGAAATGCCTTCGGGGCGAGTCGCTCGTGCCGAAGGTCGTCCTCGCCTGTGACCACGCCGGCGTGGAGCTCGCGGGCGTTACGACGCGGAAGCCGAGCCTCGATGAAGTGTTCCTGACCCTGACGGGAAGGGCGTACCGGGAGGAAGGCGACGCCCGTGCGGAACCGAACGGTTCGGGGGCCGATGCCGGGGCCGCCGCCGCGGGAGGTGCCTGATGTACCGCGAGATCGTCTCGCTCCTGCGGCGCGAGTACCTCCGATGGATCCGCGCCCCGTTCTGGATCATCTCGGGGCTGCTGACCCCGATCCTCTACCTGATCCTGTTCGGACAGGCGTTCGACCTGGCGAAGCTCATTCCCCCCGGGTTCGGCGGGGCGTTCCTCGCGACCGCCCTCGCCGGGGCTCCGAACTACTTCTCGTACTTCGCGATCGGGATGGTCGCCTTCGCCGGCGTCACCGCCGCGATGTTCTCCGGGGTCGGGGTCATCTTCGATAAGCAGCTCGGGATCCAGCAGCGGATCGTCTCGACTCCGTCGCCCCGGCTCGCGATCTTCCTCGCGGCCCTCACGTTCCGGGGCGTGCTGACGCTCGTCCCGGCGTTCCTCGTCGTGGGCCTCGCGCTCCTGCTCGCCCACATTCCGGGCGTCGCTGGCCTCACGGTTCCGGCGGGGGTCACGGCGGTCGGGGTCGGGGAGGTCGTCGCCGCGATCCTGATCCTGTCGATCACCTTCACGGCGCTGTTCCTCGCCTTCGGGTTCGCCGCCACGCGGGTGGAGAACTACTTCGCGCTCGTGACCCTCCTCCAGCTCCCGATCCTGCTCACGTCGAATGCGCTCTATCCGGTCGGCACGATGCCGCCGTGGCTCCAGTCGGTGGTCGCCGTCAACCCGATCTCGCTCGCGGTGAACGTGATGCGGGCGAACCTGTTCGGCGCCGGCGGGTACCTGTACTCCCCGCTCGTCTACCTCGGCGGGCTCATCGCGTGGGCGATCGCGATCGCCGCGGTGGCGCTCGCGCTGGCGGCGAAGTCGTTCCGGGGAACGGCGTCCCTGGCCCCGTCGGCGTGGGACGCCGCGCCCTGAACCTGGGACACCGACGGCCCGCCCCTCGGCCCTCCCCGCACCCTTATCGGCCGGGGGCCTCACCGGGGGTCGCGGGCTCCGTCGAGCCCCCGACGGTCCGATGGTCGAGCTGCAGCCCGGCGAGACGGTCATCCATTCCTCCCAGGTCGTCTGGGTCGGGGGCCCGGGTCCGCGGCCCGGGGTGCTCACCTTGACCAATCGCGCGATCCTCTTCGAGGGGCCGGTTCCCGCCGGACCCGCCGGGGGACCGGGCGCGGGCCCGCCCGCCCTCGAAGAGGGGATCCGGAGGATCCCGCTCTGGCGGTGCCGGATGGCCAAGGTCTCGGTCGGACCCGCGGGGCCCCGGCTCGAGCTCGACCTCCTCCAACGCTCGATCTACTTCCACACGCCCGAGGCGGCGGCCTGGGCGGCCGGGATCAACCAGGCGCGGGCGAGCGCTCCCCCGCCGCCCCCCGGGATGGGCGCGGGCGGCGGACCGCCCCCCGGCTCCCCCGCGGCGATCGCCGCCCGTCGGGCCGCGATGCCGAAGTGCGCCTACTGCGGCAACATCAACGGGCCGATGGCGACCCATTGCAAGAGCTGCGGCGCCCCCCTCGCGGCGTAGCCGAGGCGGTCGCCCGAACCTCCGCTGCCGGTCGACGCAAACGCTTAGGAACCGCCGCGGCGCTGGGACCGCCCGGAGGGGTCATGGACGCCTCGGAAGGATCCGCACCCCCGTTCCTCGAGCCGCTCCTCGGGGTCGTCTTCGACCTCGACGGCACCCTCGTCCTGTCCGACCACGATTTCCACCGGATGCGGAAGGAGGCGATCCGGCTGGCCGAGCGCGCCGGGGTCATCCCCGGGCACCTTCACCCCGACCAGACGATCGTCGAGATCGTCTCGGGCGCGCTCACGGAGCTCGAGGCGTCCGGGGTCCCGGATGGGCCTCGCTTCCGGTTCGAGGCCGAGGTGAACCGGACCATCGACGCGATCGAGATGGAGGCGCTCCCGAAGACCCGGGCGCGGGACGGTGCGGTGGCGCTCCTCGCGGCCCTCGCGAAGCGGGGGTTCCGGCTCGGCGTCCTCACCCGGAGCTCCTCGGAGTTCTGCCGGGCGGCGCTCGAACGGACCGGCCTCCTCGCCTACTTCCCGTACCTCCGGACCCGCAGCGCCCCCGGCCCGGCGAAGCCGGACCCCGAGGCGCTCCGCCTGCTCCTGCACGAGATGGGGATCCCCGTCGACCGGGCCCTCTTCGTGGGTGACCACCGGTTCGACGCGGAGTGCGCGACGCGCGCAAGCGTCCGGTTCTACGCGATCCTTCCGCCCGACGGGGGCGAGCCGGGCGCCGCCGACCGGTTCCGGGCGAACGGGGCGGCGGCGATCGCCCGGGACCTCGCCGAGCTCGCGCAGTTCCTCGACGTCGCGGCGGTTCCCGCGGGCTGAACCGTCCCGGCGCTCAGAGGAACTCGGCGTACGCGTGGATCACCGCGCGCTCGGCGGACGCCCACGCCTCGGGGATCTGGTTCCAGCCGCTCTTCTGGTCGCCGACGCAGTACAACCCGGGGAGCGGGGCGCCCGCGGCGTCGAGGACCCGGCAATCGCCGTCGACACGCACGAACCCCTCCGTGTCGAACGCGGCCCCGAGCGACCTCGGGATCTCCTGGTGGAGGTCCCACCATCCGAGCGCCGAGAACCCCTTGTCGTACGTCCGTCGGGTCCCGTCGGCGAGCTGGACGACGAACTTCTTCTCCCGGATCCCGTCGAGCTGCACGATCGGGCTCTCGACGACGCCGACGTGGTGGGCCGCGAGCGCCTCCTCGAGCTTCGCCCGGGTCGCTGCGTCCTCCCCTTCGAGGAACGGTCCCCCGTGCGTGAGGAGCTCGACCGACGTCGGACCGAACTCGACGACGTCGAGCGCCGTGAGCGCCGCGAACCGGTCGTGGCCGAGGACCCCGACCGACTTCCCCTCCATCACGTGGCCGTCGCACAGGATGCAGAAGTCGACGATGCCGAAGTTCGCCCACGGGAAGATCGGTTTGATGTCGCCCTGCAATTGGAGCATCCGGTCGACGACGCCCATCGCGAAGACGACGCCGCGGCCCCGGATCGACTTTCGCTGCGCCAACCAGTCGAACTCGACGTCGAACCCGCCGTCGACCCGCCGGACCGCGTGGACCTGGGCGGGGGAGAAGTAGCCGACCCGCGCGTCGACACCGCGGACCTGCGCGACCTGCTTGTCGAGGAGCGCGTGGCCCGAAACGCCGTCCGGGAATCCCGGGATGTTGTCCATCCGGGGCGCGTAGAACGACCGGGCGTACTTCGGGCCCCGGTCGAGGACGGCGGCGGTGTGGTGGAGGAGCGCGGCCTTCAATCCGGCCTGCAACCCCGCGTGACCCCCGCCGACCACGACGAGGTCGTACGCCTCCTTCAGGCGCGGCATCCCGGGCACGGACCGTCGTAGCCCGGGTCGGATTTGACGGCGCGCCGGCCCCCGGCCGACGGAAATTGCGGCGCGCGTTCGCGCGGAAACGCAACGCTTAAGCGCGACCGCCCTCCTCGGAAACTTTGGGTTATCGCACCCGTGGGTTCCGGCGAAGGTTCCGTTCGCGCGGGGACCTTGTTCCTCGAGGACGGCACCCGGTTCGACGCGCGGGGGTTCGGCGCGACCGGCCGCCGCGTCGGCGAGGTGGTCTTCACGACCGGGATGGTCGGCTACCCGGAGTCGCTCACCGACCCGTCGTTCCGCGGCCAGATCCTGACGTTCACCTACCCGCTCCTCGGCAACTACGGGGTCCCGCCCCCGGAGGCCCGCGACGAGCACGGGCTCCCGAAGTTCCTCGAATCGACGGGCGTCCAGGTCCGGGCCGCCATCGTCCGCGGCTTGACGAAGGCGAACCATTGGCGGAGCGACCGGAGCCTCGACGACTGGCTCCGTGACGAACGGGTCCCGGGGCTCGTTGGCGTCGACACCCGGCGGCTCACCGAGCACCTCCGCTCCCGCGGCGTCCTCCGCGGCGTCGTGGACGTCCGCGAGGGAGAGGCGCGTCCCTCGAACGAGGAGCTCGCGAAGGCGATCGTCGATGCCCCCACCTACGAGGAGGAGGCGTTCGTTCCGCAGGTGGCGGTCGCGAAGCCCGTGACGTACGGGCCGAGCCAGGCGCCGCTCGTCGGCGTCATCGACTGCGGCATCAAGGTGAGCATCCTCCGCAACCTCCTCGACCGGAAGCTCGCCGTCGTCCGGCTCCCGTACGACCACGAGGTCCCGGCCCGCTGGGAGGGCCGGAAGGTCCGCGGCATCCTCATCGGCAACGGGCCGGGCGACCCGGACCAGTTGGCCGCCACGATCGAGTCGCTCCGGCCCTCGGCGATCGACGGCCGGCCGACCCTCGGCATCTGCCTCGGCCACCAGCTCGTCGCGCTCGCGCGCGGGGCGACGACGTACAAGCTCAAGTTCGGGCACCGGGGCCAGAACAAGACCGTCTGCTTCCCGGACGGCAGGTCCTACATCGTGAGCGAGAACCACGGCTACGCGGTCGACGCCGCCTCCCTCGCCGGCACCGACCTCGCGCCCTGGGCGACGAACCCGGACGACGGAACGCTCGAGGGGCTGCGGGACCGCCGCGGGCGGGTCCTCGCCCTCCAGGGCCATCCCGAGGGGCACCCCGGGCCGCAGGAGGCCGGGTTCGTCTTCGACCGGTTCGCCGAGCTCGTTCGGAAGGAGCCCGCCTGATGCAGCACTACGACAAGGTCGTCGTCCTCGGTTCCGGCGCGCTGAAGATCGGCGAGGCCGGCGAGTTCGACTACTCCGGGAGCCAGTGCCTGAAGGCGCTCGAGGAGGAGGAGATCTACGCCGTCGTCGTCAACCCGAACATCGCGACCCTCCAGACCGACCCCCCGAAGCACGGGCGCGTGTACTTCCAGCCGCTCCAGCCGGAGTTCGTCGAGCCGATCCTCGAGGCCGAGGCGCCCGATGGGATCCTCCTGAGCTTCGGCGGCCAGACCGCGCTCAACTGCGGGATCGAGCTCGCCGACCGGGGGGCGCTCCGCCGGCACAAGACCGAGGTCCTCGGGACCCCGCTCGCCGGGATCCGCGCGACCGAGGACCGGGCGAAGTTCGTCCGCGTCATGGAACGGGCGAAGGTCCCGACGCTGCCGAGCCGGGCCGTGTACTCGGTCGACGAGGCGGTCGCGGCGGCGGGCGAGTTCGGCTACCCGGTGATGGTCCGCGTCGCGTTCACGCTCGGGGGGAAGGGCGGGGGGATGGCCCGGGACGTCGCCGAGCTCCGCGAGGTCGCGGGCCGCGGCCTCCGGGTCGAGCCCGGTCGGCCAGATCCTCCTCGAGCGGTACGTCGGGGAGTTCAAGCAGCTCGAGTACGAGGTCGTCCGCGACCACGCGGGGAACGCGCTCACCGTCTGCAACATGGAGAACGTCCTCTCCATGCGCGTCCACACCGGCGACAACGTCGTCATCGCACCGTCGCAGACTCTCGACGACCACGAGTACCAGATGCTCCGGCAGGCGGCGCTCCGGGCCGTCGAGGAGTGCGGGATCGTCGGCGAGTGCAACATCCAGTTCTGCCTCGACCCGGTCCGCGACGAGTACTTCGCGATCGAGGTCAACGCCCGGCTGAGCCGCTCGAGCGCCCTCGCGAGCAAGGCGACGGGGTACCCGCTCGCCTACATCGCCGCGAAGCTCGCCCTCGGCTACACGCTCCCGGAGCTGAAGAACCGGGTCACCGGGGTGACGAGCGCCTGCTTCGAGCCGGCGCTCGACTACGTCGTCGTCAAGCTTCCCCGCTGGGACCTCGACAAGTTCCCGCGCGCCGAGCGGCGGCTCGGGCCGTCGATGAAGAGCGTCGGGGAGGTGATGGGGATCGGCGCGTCGTTCCCCGAGGCGCTCCTGAAGGCGGTCCGGATGAGCGACCCCCGGGCCGACCTCGTCCCCCCCGAGACCGCCCGCGCGAAGGACGAGGTCCTCCGGGACCTTGCCGAACCGCGGCCGGACATCCTCGAGCGGGTCCTCGAGGGGCTCCGGGCGGGGATCGACCCCGCCACGATCGCGTCGACGTCCTGGATCGACCGGTGGTTCGTCGACGAGCTCGCCGGGGTCGAGCGTCTCGACGCGGAACTCCGGACGCATCGCGGGGTCGCGGCGGTCCCAGTCGGGCTGCTCCGGACCGCGAAGGAGCTCGGGTTCTCCGACCGTGCGATCGCCCGGGCCACGAAGGACGACGAGGAGCGGGTTCGCCAGCGTCGGATCGCCGAAGGGTTGCGGCCCCGGATCCGGATGGTCGACACCCTCGCGGGGGAATGGCCGTCCGCGACGAACTACCTCTACGTCACCTACCGCGCCGACGCCGACGACGTCCCGCCGGTCCCCCCGGGAAGCATCCTCGTCCTCGGCGCCGGTCCGTACCGGATCGGCTCCTCGGTCGAGTTCGACTGGTCGACGATGAACCTGGTCGAGGGCCTGAAGGCGGAGGGGATCCCGACGGTGGCGCTCCTCAACTCCAATCCGGAGACCGTCTCGACCGACTACGACCGCTCCGACCGGCTTTACTTCGAGGAGATCACCCTCGAACGGGTCCGGGACCTCTTCGAGTTTGAGTCGTTCACCGGTGTCGTTACCTGCGTCGGAAGCCAGCTCGCGCAGAACCTCACCCCGCTCCTCCACGCCTGTGGCGTCCCGATCCTCGGGACCGCTCCGGAATCGATCGACACCGCGGAGGACCGTGCCCAGTTCGCCCGGCTCCTCGAGCGGCTCGAGATCCCGCAACCCGCGTGGCGGGCGTTCACGACCGTCGAGGAGGCGGCGACGTTCGCGGACGAGGTTGGATACCCCGTCCTCGTCCGGCCGTCGTACGTTCTCTCGGGCCAGGCAATGCGGGTGATTTACGGAAGCCACGACCTCGCCCGGTTCCTCGCCGAGGCGGTCCGGCTCTCGCCCCAGTACCCGGTCGTCATCACGAAGTTCGTCGAGGGGGCCGACGAGGTCGAGCTCGACGCGATCTCCGACGGGACGAGCGTCCTCGTTGGGGGGATCCTCGAGCACGTCGAGCAGGCGGGGGTCCACTCCGGCGACGCGATCTTCTGCCTCCCGCCGCGCCACACCCCTCCGGAAATGCAGGCTCGGCTCGTCGAGGCCGCCGGGAAGATGGCCCGCGCGCTGGCGATCCGGGGACCGTTCAACGTCCAATTCCTCGTGAAGGGCGACGAGTTCCAGATCATCGAGCTCAACCTCCGCGCGAGCCGCTCGCTCCCGTTCCTCACGAAGGCGACCGGTGTCCCGCTCCTCCGCGAGGCGGCCCGCGCGATGCTCGGCCGGCCGCTGAGCCGCTCGGGGGTCGCGCCGCTCCCGCCCGACCGGTGGGGCGTGAAGGTCCCGCAGTTCTCGTTCCTCCAGCTCGCCGGCTCGGACCCGCTCCTCGGTGTCGAGATGCAGTCGACCGGCGAGGTCGCCTGCTTCGGCCCGACGTTCGCGGACGCGCTCGTGAAGGCGCTCGTCGCCACCGGCGTGAAGCTCGTCCCGTCCGGCGGGACGGCGTTCCTGTCGGTCGGCGGGGTCCGCCTGAAGGAGCAGCTCCTCCCGACGGCGCTCGCGCTCCGGACGCTTGGCTACAAGCTCGCTGCGACGGAGGACACCGCCGCCTTCCTGTCCGCGCGCGGGGCGAAGCCGGTCCAGGTCCTCCACAAGGTGAGCGAGCCGGACCGGAAGCCGAACGTCGTCGAGGCGCTCGACTCCGGGAAGATCGACCTGATGCTCAACCTCCCGTCGTCGCTCACGCAGGCGAAGCTCGAGCAGATGCTCGAGGACGAGTACGTCCTGCGACGGCGCGCGGTCGAGCTCGGGATCCCGCTCTTCACGAGCCTCGAGGGGTTCGCGGCGTACGTCGAGGGGCTCGCGTGGCTGAAGGACCATCCGGCGACCGTCGATGCGCTCTACGGCGCACCGGAACCTGGTCGCACCGACGGGAGCGTGCCGATGCCGCGGGGGGTGCCGCTGATCCAGCCGCGCGCCCGGCGACCGCGCGCGGCCAAGCCACCGAGTCCGCCGGCCGGCACCGACCCGTAGCCAGATCGGAGACCCGGTCGGGCCGGGCCCGGGGGTCGGGCGACGAACCACCGAGGGGGCCGCCGCACCTCCTCCTCGGCGAAACTCGCTCTCCGCGCGGTAGCACGGCGCCTCCGGGCGGATCGGGAGCCCAACCTCGGGCTCGAGGTCGGCCCGTTCGCGTTGCGCCGTCCGGGGCCCATCGGGAGCACCGAACACCTCACCGGCCACCGGCTTCCCTCGGCGTACTTCGCGATCCTTCGCGCGTCGACCACCGAGCTTCGGACCTCTCGCGTGGGCAGGTCCGGCTCAATCGGGATTCCATCCCCCGGCTGTACACGCAGCTTGAGTACCGGCCCCCGAGTCCGCGACTCGACGGGCGACCTGGTCGGGAATGATGCTGCGAGAGTGCTCCGAGGGCGTCGAGGGAAGTTCGGAAAGTACGCCGCCGCGTTGGCCATCGTCATCGTGGCGATCGAGCTGCTCAGCTTCGTTCCGGGGGGGTTGACCCCAAGCCCGCTCCGAATCTCCGCCGCGGCCCCCGCCTCCGTGGCATCCTCCACGGACCCCAATTCCATCGGTTCCTCGCAACTCTCGAACGCGGAGAATTCGCTCGAGGAAGGCTCCGGCCCGGGGGACGGCGTTTCGTGGGCCTGTACGGGAGGTTCCGGAGCGGGAACAGGGGTATCGTGCGGCCCGGCGGCGAGCCCCGGCCCGACGGGCAAACCGTCCGCGACGACCTCCCCCTCGTGGACCCAAGTGGCCCACCCGATCCCTGCGGGACGGGAGTTTCCCTCGATGGTCTACGATGCCCACGACGGCTATGTCCTCCTGTTCGGGGGACTGGCCTCTTCGGGTGTCCTCGCGGACACGTGGAAGTTCTCGGGAGGGGTGTGGACGCAGCTCAACCCCTCCCCCTCGCCGTCGGCCCGCTACGGCCAATCCATGACCTACGATGCGGCGGATGGCTACGTGGTGTTGTACGGCGGGACCAGTAGCACCGCGCTGCTTTCGGACACGTGGGAGTTCTCCGCGGGAGTCTGGACGAAGCTCACTCCTGCGGTCAGTCCCGGCCCCCACGTGGATGCGAGCATGACCTACGATACGAAGGACGGCTATGTCGTCCTGTTCGGAGGGACCACGTCGACGGCGACGGCCGTAGGAACCACGTGGAAGTTCAAGGCCGGATCGTGGACGCAACTGACCCCGACGACTCACCCCCCAAGCCGGTTCGATGCCAGCATGGGCTACGACGCCACGGAGGGCTACGTCGTTCTCTTCGGAGGCTTCAACGCGACCGTCGTGACGCTCGGCGACACGTGGAACTTCACCGCCGGCAAGTGGCACCAGATGGCGCCGTCCACGTCCCCGCCGGCCCGGGCAGGGTCGGCCATGGCTTACAGCGAAAACGACTCGGAGCTGATCCTGTTCGGAGGCTACACCGGGGCCGGGTATCTCTCGGACACGTGGACGTTCGTGGGCGGCGCCTGGACGAAGGTCTCCCCGGCGGTCCACGCGTCCAGCCGGTCGGGCCTCGTGATGGCGGACGGTACGACGACCACGGGCGTGGTCGTCTTCGGGGGACAGAATGCGGCGGGCACCGTCTTGAACGACACGTGGTCGATCCACGGTCTCGTCTGGGCCAAGGTGATCCCGCGGGCCCCCGTGGCGCGAACCCGAGCCTCCATGGCGTACGACGAGGCGGATGGCTACGTCCTCCTCTTCGGAGGTTTGGAGGTGGGCCTGCTGGGTGACACTTGGAAGTACGCCAATGGGATCTGGACGCCACTGCATCCCACGGTCTCTCCGGCTCCCAGGGCCTCGGCCTCGATGGCGTACGATCAGGCCGACGGCTACGTCGTCCTGTTCGGGGGACTGAATCTGACGGGGGTAACCCTGGACGACACATGGACATTTGCCGGGGGGGTCTGGACGGAATTACCGGGAGCCGACACCGTCGGCCCCGGTGCCTATCCGACCGGACGGTGCGATGCCAGCATGACGGACGACGCGGCGGACGGCTATGTGTTGTTGTTCGGAGGAGGGAACGCTACGACCGGCGGGCCCCTGACCAGCTTCCTGTCGGATACCTGGTCGTTCTCCGCGGGGGTTTGGACCCAGGAGTACCCAAGTCATCCCCCTCGGCCCGGTTCGACTCCCAAATGACCTACGACTCGGAGGATGGATTCGTCCTCCTGTTCTCCGGCTTCGGACCCGGCTACGGCGTCTTCGCGGATACTTGGTCGTATTCGGCGGGAGTCTGGACCAACCTCACTTCGACGCTCTCGAGCAGCCCTCCGGGTCTGGCCGAAGCTACCCTGGTCGACGACACGTACGACGGCTATCCGCTCCTGTGGGGAGGGTACAACGGTTCCACGGCGGCCAATTACGTCACCACATGGGAGTTTACTGGCGCCCGCTGGACCCTGCTGTCTCCCGCGTCGAGCCCACCCGTCGAAATCGGGCCCTACTCCATGGCGTTTGACCCACCGAGCCACATGGCGGTCATGCTCACCGACCCGGGTCCGACCTGGACCTACTGAGGGCATCCGCTCGCACCCCCCGTGGCTGAGGTCGGCGTCCGCCTGCGGCCAAGCCGCGGCCCGGACCGATCGATCGGCGATTCCGGGGCCCGGTGGGTGGAGCCCGCGAGTCGGGCGAGGAATTATCGAGGGGGACGCCGGTAGCGCATCCTCGGAGGGGAGGGCATGGCGATGGGTCCCGGCGGCGGGCCGTCCCCGCGGGCCACCGTTCGCGACGGTTGGTGGGCGGCCCTCGCGGTCGCCCTACTCGTCGGGCTCGCCGCCGTCGGCTTCTTCGTGCACCCGCTGTTCCCTTCCCTCTGCGCCGGGTGTCCCGGTGAGACCCCCCTCGGCACGGTCCTCCAGATGGAGCCCGGAGTCGGAGCCTGCCCCAGCGAGAATGGGAGCGCGCCCACCGAGTGCGGGTACACCTTCCCCCTCCACATCGAGCCGAACTCCCCAACGACCCTGACGGAGGGGAACCTCGGGTTCGAGCTCGAGAATGCGAGCGGTGGTCCGATCGGTTTCCCGTTCACCGTTACGCTCGTCGCGTCGTCCGGGTGCGGCCTCGGAGCGTGGACCACGTCGACCTCCGGCTGGGGCCCCGCGAGCGCGCCGGGACCCTGCGGAACCGGATCCTCCGTGTCGGCCCCGATCGCCTCGGGCGAGGCGCTCGCGCTCGCTCCCAGCTCGGGGGGAAGCCTCCCGTCCTCGGGGTCGGGCGACCAGCTCGTCGCGGTCGCCAACGGGCCGAGCTTCGAAAGGAACCACGGCCGCGCCGATCGGATGACCCCCCCGGGTCGCCCGGCAGGACTCGGGGCGCCCGACGGGAACGCCTGGCCAGTACCCCGTGCTTGCGCCGACGCGCGGAGAAGGTCCCGGTATCCTGAAATCCGTCCGGGCATCGACCCATTGCGTATGGTCGACGCCGCGGCCGCCGGAACGGTCGTCGTAGTAGCCGCCATCGTTCTCGGTACTGATCGGGCTCCTTGCGGCCTCGGCAAAGAGAATCCAGCCGTACGAGGTCGGGGTCGTCCTCGCGTTCGGCTCCTATCGAGGGAACATCGGCCCCGGCCTCCACTTCGTCCACCCGATGTACCGCGTGATCCCGGTCGACCTGCGCCCCCGGACCGCGACGCTCCCCCCGTTCGCCACGCCGTTGTCTGACGGGACGACGATTCAGGTCGCGGCGCGGGCCGAGTATCACGTGGTCAAGGCCCAGAACGCGGTGTTCGCGACCCGCGACCTCTCCGCCTCGATGGTGGAGGCGATGCGCGACGCCGTTTCGGGCGCCGTCTCCGGAGCGAGGGCCAGCGGGCTCCCCTCCAGTGGCTTCGCCCTCAGCGAGGAGGCTCGAGCTCGCCTCTCGGGCCAAGTCTCGAACCTCGGCGTGGAGCTCGGGCAATTCGCCCTACGCCTCCCGGGGCCCCTCGGGATGGCGGAGTACCTCGCCGGCCAGCGAATCCCTCCGGGGCCGGCCCTTCCCACCGGGCCCGGGTAGTCCGAACCGGCGGCGCGCCGGACCCGTCCCCGCCGTCTGTCCCGAGAACGAGGCGTGGCGACCGGCGGGCGGGGTTGGAACCATCCGGGCATCCCATCAAATAGGGAAACTCCCGTGGGGCGGGCAATGCCGAAGTTCATCGACACCCACTCGATGGGCAAGTTGACCCCGGCCCAGCTGAAACACCTGCAAACGGCGCCGGCCGACGAGTTCGGCGTGACGCACCACGACATCCTGTTCAACGCGGAGGAGGACCGGGACTATTGCGTCTTGGACGCGCCGAGTCGGGAAGCGGTCGAGAAGCACCACCGGCACGCCGGCATCGAGTGCGAGTGGGTCCACACCGTCGAATCCACCCGCCCGAAGTAGGCGATCCGGTCGCCGGCCCGGACCGGCGCATTCGGAGCACCCTCGACGAGGGGGCCGAATCTCGTCGTCCGTGGACGGGCGTCAGAACGGGAACTTGGTGACCGAGAACTCCGGCACGAGCGTGCTCGTGTCGAGGACCTCGGGGATCCCGCGGATCCGCTCGGTGACGAAATCGAGGACCTGGCGCTTGTTGCTCCGCTGCCCGTCGAATTCGAGGACGACGAAGACGTCCCAGTCGCCGGTCAGGAGATGCATCTCGCGGACCTGCGGGAATCCGAGCAGGATGTCCCGGATCCGGTCGAGGTCGCCGCCGCGGACCTTCAGGTAGGTGAACGCGCGGAGCGCGCTCATCTCGGCCGGCATCAGTTCGCAGAGGTGCTCCTCGGTGAACGCCTCGCACCCCTCGAGCCGGGAGTCCCCCGGGCCGACGAGGACGGGGAACGTCTGCACGCCGCGGAGCCGCTCGGTGACGAGTCGCTCGAGGCGGCCGACCTTCGCGACGTCGACGACCTTGACCGTGAACCCCCGCTTGAGGGCGAGCTCCTCGGTGAGGGCCACGCACCGGGCCTGGTCGTCGGAGAGGAAGAACGCCTCGTCGCCGGCCCGGGAGGCGTCCTGCTCCCCGCGGTGGGCGGGGTGGCTCATGTCGGCGGTGATACCGCTCTCGGGCCCGTAGCGGACGTCGGTCGCCATCGGGGCCGGACGGTAGAAGCTCGTGACGACCTTCTTGCTCTGCACGTAGAGGCTGAGCTCGCGGGATCTCTCGTCGGCCATCGCGGTCGAGCGAGGGAGGGGGCGATATTTAAGCGGAATTGGGGACGGGGGCTTTCGCCCCCGTCAAGGTTGGGTACCGGGTCCGTCGGGGCCTAGTAGCGCTTGTACGACTCGGAGCGCTCGCGGCCACCGCCGCCACCGCCCCCGCCGCCGCCACCGCCGCCACCACTGCCGCCGCCGCTGCCGCCCCCGTACCGGGAGCTGCCGCCGCTACCGTAGCCGCCGCCCTGGCGGTCGCGGTATCCGCCGCCGCCCCCGTAGGAGCGGCGCTCGGACTCGAACTCTTGCTGGCTCATGTCGAGCGTGCTGTTGACCTCGCCGATCGGGTCGGTCGACTTGGTCAGGTTGCCGTACCGTCCCACGTTGAGCCGCATGTGCCCGCGCACGAGGGAGACGTAGCCGTTGTCGATCAGGACTACGTCGTCCTTCGCGATCGAGCCGATCTGCTCGTTCCAGAGCGAGAGCGTGATCGTCGCTGTGTCGTCACCGATGACGGCCTCCGCCACCTTGCGGGGGTCGCCGTACTTGCCCATGACCTCCTTCGCGTCGCCGACGTTCACGACTTTCGCGTGGACGTTCACTTGCTTCGAGCTCGGGGTCAGGTCGCGCACCTTTGTCAGGGTCTTCTCCATGGCGTTCCTCTCTTTCGCGTTCTGCGTTGTGTAAGACCCCGCTGCCGTGGCCCAATCAAGTTCTACTCGTCAGAAAAATCGGACGGGGCGAGCTCGACGGAGTCGAGGGCTTCGGGTTCCTACAGGGGCTTGGAACCGGGACCCCTATTTAAATGTCCCGCGGGCGCGCGACGACGGCGCACGGAGCCCTCTCCCGGGCCGTTTCCGAGCGGGGAGAGGCTTTTTCCCCCGGGGGACCGTCCCAGCTCGTGCCGGGTTCGCCGTGAGCCAGCGATTCGATCTGGGGGTGCACTATCTCCTCCAGAAGGAGCACGACAGGGCCGTACGGGCCTTCCAAGAAGTGATCCACGACGAGCCGCTCAACGCCCGGGCCTGGTCGTACCTCGGGATGGCCCAGGCGCACCTCGGCCGGGCCGCCGACGCCGAATCGTCCCTCTCGCGCGCCATCGCCCTCGCCCCGCAGAACGCGGAGGCGTGGTTCCACTTGGGGGTCGCCCGGTCGCTCCGGTCGGAGTGGCCGGAGGCCGCGAGCGCCTACCGGCACGCCGTCGCGCTCGTCCCGGAGGACCTCGTCGCGTGGCACCGGCTCGGGGTCGCGCTCGCCGAGAACGGCGAGGAGGACGCCGCAAGCGCCGCGTTCGAGCGGGCGCTCGTCCTCTCCCGGGAGACCGGCGAGCGTCCCCTCGAGGAGGCGCTCCGCTCGACCGAGTCCGGCGATGCCCACCTCACCGAGGCGGGCGAGAAGGAGACGGCCCGCGAGGCGCGGAGCTGGATCGACCTCGCCCTCTCCCTCCTCAGCCTCGGCGAGGAGGACGAGGCGGTCGCCGCCTACGAGCGGGCGTACACCCTCGACCCCGAGCGGGCCGCGAAGTCGCTGTTCCGCCCGATGCTCCAGCTGGTCGCCGCGGCCGCGCTCCCCGACGACTCCGACGGCGGGGACCTCCCCGGCCCACGGGTCGCGGGCCCGGTCCTGCCGCCGTCGCCCCGCCGCCCCGAGCCCCCGCATCCGGAGAATCGACCCGAGGTCGGGTAGCGCCGATGGGGCCGGTGACCCCCGGCCGACTCCGCCGCGGCGACACGGTGGCGGTCCTCAGCCCGTCGTGGGGCGGACCGTCTCGGTTCCCGGCGGTGTACGAACGCGGCCTCGCCGTGCTCCGGGAGGAGCTCGGTCTCGAGGTGCGGGAGATGGCGCACGTCCGGACCGACGCCGGCTCGCTCGCCGCCCATCCCGAAGACAGGGCGGCAGATGTGGCGGCCGCCCTCGAGGACCCCGCGGTCCGGGGGATCTGGTGCACGGTCGGGGGGGACGACTCGGTGCGGATCCTCCGACACCTCGACCCGGCGCTCCCGGCCCGGCACCCGAAGGTGATGGTGGGTTTTTCCGATGCGACGCCGCTCCTCGTCTGGATGCGGTTGCACGGGGTGGTCTCGTACCACGGCCCGAGCGTCATGGCCGGGATCGCCCAATGGAGGGCGCTGGCGCCGGAGTTCGGCCCCCAGGTGAAGGCGGTGCTGTTCGGAGGAGGCGCCGGCCACCGGTATCGACCGTTCCCCGCGTTCTCGGAGGGATACCCGGACTGGGGCGACCCGACGACGCTCGGGGCGACCCACCCGAGTCGCCCGAACGAGCCGTGGCACTGGGTGAACGCCCCGCGGCCTTCGGAGGGCGAACTGTTCGGGGAAACCTCGAGATCCTCGACCTCCTGAAGGGAACGCCGTTCTTCCCCCCGCCGGAGTTCTTCGACGGGAAGCTGCTCTTCCTCGAGACGTCCGAGGAGGCCCCGACCCCGAAGTCGGTCGGACGGAGCCTACGCAACTACGGGGTCTCCGGGATCCTCGACCGGATCGCCGGGCTCCTGGTCGGGCGCCCCCGGGGTACACCGCCGACGCCCGGGCGGAGCTCGACCGCCGGCTCCGGGACGTGGTGGTCGAGGAGTTCGGGCTCACGGACCTTCCGGTCGTCACCGGCCTCGACTTCGGCCACACCGACCCCCAGTGGGTGCTCCCGCTCGGCGTCCGGGCGAGGATCGAGCCCGACGGCCCGACGTTCACCCTCCTCCAACCGGGGGTCGCATGACCGGCCGACTCCCGTGGGGACGCCGGACGTGGTAGAAGGGGAGCGGGCGATCCGCGCCCTGGTCGCCGAGTTCCGGGCCGGCTGGAACGCCCACGACGCCGCCCGGCTCTCCGCCGTCTTCGCCGAGGACGCGGACTTCACGAACTACCGGGGCGAGCGGGCCCGGGGACGGGTCGGGGTGCGGACGTTCCATGCCGCGATGTTCGAGGGAACGTTCCGGGAGACCGTCCTCTCGGTCGATGGGCTGGCCATCCGGTCGATTGGGGAGGGAGTCGCCTCGGTGGACGTGTGGTGGTCGATGACCGGCGCCCGGAACGACGACGGCGCGCTCCGTCCACCACGGAGGGGGCTGATGGCACTGCTCGTGACGCACTCGGACGCGGGACCGTGGCAGATCCTCGTCTTCCACAACCTCGAGGTTCCGCGAAGCGCGCCCGGGCCCGCCTAGGACCTGCCGTGCCTACTGGGACTCGTCGCTACGGCTTCTTCTGCGAGGCTCGGTAGTCGCGTTCAAGGGCCTTCGCGTAATTCGCCCAGGAGGTCCGCAGTTCGCGCTCGAGACGCGCTTTCGGCGGATTCCTTCCGAGCGCGGTGGCACGGCGCTCCCCCCGGAGGTAGAGCTCCGTCTCCCCGCCCGGCAGCTCGCGAAGCTCATAGTCGAGGCTCCAGGTCCGATGGCTCCCGGCCGCCTCGGCGTGCCATCGGTTCGGAGGCCGGAGGGTCACTTCCTGATGACTCCACATCCACCCCTTCGGAGTCTCGAAGAGGTCCTCGTAGACCGCCCGGCGCGACGAGCGTTCCAAGACTCGCCGAGTGAACTTTTCCTTCTCGAGCTGAGGGTCGTTGGGGGTGTAGTCCGTGCACCACTGGAACACAAACGGAAGCGGCGCGCGGAATCGGGAGCGAATCTCGTAGAGCCTGCTGGGTTCGTCGGTCGCGACCATCGGCCGCGGAGCGACGGACTCCGGATATATCTATCGAGTCGCGCGGGTCGATCTGCACCGCCGCTCCACATCGGCAGCTTCCCTCCGCCCCGGCTGGAACCTCCCCGGGAGACTCGCGAAGAACTCCCGTCGGTCCGCCGAGGAAGCCGACTCTCAGACGCCTGAGCCGGTCACGGGAGGGTCTGAGAGACCGTTCCGCTTGAACTGCAGTCGCCGATTGGCCCGAGGAACTCGAAGTGGTCGCCCTGACCGGTCAGGTTCGTCGTACCGAGTTCCAGTACGAGCGTTTGCCCGCTCGTGGCCACCGAAGCGGCGTCTCCGCTCCACTCCGAGGTGGTGAAGTCGTAGGTAGCAAACGGGTTCCCCCCCGTGGCGGAGTAGTTTCGTACCGAGACGTTCCAATCCGCGACGGGGCTCAGCGTAGCTCCCCGTGAGTCGGTCACCAGGAAGGTCGCCTGGACCCAACGAAGGCCGGAGGCCGGGGTGACCGTGATCGCGTACGAGTGGTTCGAGGCCCCTCCTTCCGGCACCGGAGTGCCCATCGCAAAGACCGAACCCAGCGGCGTCGGCGCGCCGTTGGCAGGGGTACATCCCTGGCACGTGTTGCACGATCCGTTCGTGGGCCAGAGGAGCACGGCTGTCAGCGCGAGCGAACCGGCCACCCCGAGGATTGCGACGAAGACCCACCAATGAAGCCTTGGTTTCCGCGGTTCGCGTGCAACTGGGGGGCCGAGGGAGCCCGGGGCGCTCATCGGGCTAGGTAGAGGCGGTCTCGGTGGTGAACTAACTTCCGACCGGGGGGTCGGACCCGCGAGACGAGCGCTGAACGTCGAAGCCCTCCGGAAGCGCCTCGACGATCGTGGATTCCACCACGTCCCGAACTTTCTCCCGGGCTTCCCGGTGTCGGGCGAACTCGGTGTTCACCCGTCCGATCAAATTCATCTTGCAATCCCCGCAGAGGAGCGCCCCCGAGCGGCAGTCGTTCGTGATCTGCTCGAACTCACTGGGCTCCGGTGCGAACCTCGAGCGCCAGAGCGCCCAGACGGAGCATATCTCCGGAGTCGCGCCGAGGCGCCGCTGCTCTTCGACGGTGGCGCGGCCCCCCGTGAACGCCTTCTTCAGCTTCCGCTCGACCTCCTTCGGTGGGTCGGAAAGGAACAGCGCGTTGTCGCGCTGGTCGCCGGTCGTCGACATGACCCGGTCCTGTCCGAGCAGCCCGGGCGTCATCTGGCTGTGGAGCAGCGCGGGCTTCGGGTACCCGAGCCGCTCGGCGAGGTCGCGGGTGACGCGGAAGTGCGGGTCCTGGTCGATCCCACACGGGATGAGGCACAGGACGTCCTTCCCGGCGACCCACGACGGGTAGAAGCACGGGACCGACTGGAGCGCCGTATAGAACACGAGCCCGACGTTCGTCGAGGGCGGGAACCCGAAGACCGCCTTCACGGTCGAGTAGGGGATCTTCCGGGCCACGTCGACGGCGAGCGGGTACATCGCCCCGATCGACCGGGTGTCGAAGAACACGTGGGTCTTCTTCGGGTCGAAGCCGACGGCGAGGAGGTCGGCGAGGTTCTCCATCCCCCACCGGTACGTCTCTGACCGGGGGAGGTCGGTCTTCGCCCAGACCTTCTCGTCGTCGGTGATCTGGATCCACATCTCCGCCCCGAAGCTCTCCTGGAACCACTTCGCGAGCTCGAACGCGAGGAGGTGGGAGGTGTGGAGCGGACCGGACGGGCCCCGACCGGAGTAGAGGAAGAACGGGCGGCCGGCGGCGTGGGCGTCGAGGATCGCCCCGAGGTCCCGGTGGGAGTAGTAGATCCCCCGCGCGAGGGACGGAGGGAGGGGCCGGCCGGCGGCGTTCCGGAGCCGTTCGAGGAGCGCCGGGGTGAGGTCCTCGGTCCCAAACAGTTCGCGGAGGCGGGCGTAGTCGATGCGGCCCTTGACCTCGTACGGCGTGACGGTGAACTCGTCCTTCGCCGGCACGCAGGCTCCCCGCTACCCTTCCGGGAACGTGATCTTCGCGAGGATCGCCTCGCGCTCCTGGGAGGGAACTCCCGCCGAGGATAACGCGTTCCCGACGCAGGTGCGGCTGTGGTTGTGGTAGACCGTGTTCCCGCACCCGGGGCACGGGCAGTGCCCCTGCATGAGCCGGTAAAGAGTGTCGCGGCTCGTCGCCGAATCCCGGCGGGCGAACCGGTCGACGATGAGCGCTCCGCCGGTGGCGCTCTCCAAATTGGTGAGCGGGACGCGGACCGGTGTGTTGCACACCGGGCACCGGGCGGGCGACCGGCAGGTGCAGGTCATCGACCCTCGGACGATTGGCGGGGGTTATATCGGTCGCTATCGGGCTTCCGAGGGAGGAATCTCCCCGGGCGCAGGCTTTTGGGAGGGGAGTCGCTTCGCCCGTCGGATGGCCCCCGAGAGCGCCGAGGAGGTCGCGTACCGGTTCCACGAGACGCTCCTCGAGGTCCTCCGGCGGCTCAACCAGGCGGCGGAGGAGCGGGCCCCCCCCGTCCAGGGGCTCGAACTCGTCGAGCTCGAACGGGTAATGCGCCCATTCTGGACCCAGCGATACGGCGATAACGAGGAATCCGCGGAGCGGGCGCTCGGCCTCCTCCTCGAGAACGGCCTCGTCCGGGAGTGGGACGACCCCCAGTACGCCTGGGACCGCCGTCGAACCCTGGGGACCCGGTACACGATCACGACGCTCGGCAAGTCGTACCTCGTTCGCCAGTTGGTCGAGACCGAACGGATCCGGTGAGACCCGTCGTGTTGGTCGCGAGGCAGATGCGCGGAGACGCAGGCGAGGGGTCTAAGTACCCCTTCCGAGCGTCAATTCCCCCGGGATGTCCGGAACTCCGAAATCCGACCCGGTCCGGGCGACGCTTCTCGCCATCCTGAAGCAGCTCAACCAGGCGGAGACCGTCCACGAGGGGACAACCGGCGAGCAAGCGCTCGAGCTCCCGGAGATCGAGCGTCGGCTCTCCGACTTCTGGGCGATCGACAATGGTTCGGTGAAGGTCGGCCTCGCGCTCGGCCTCCTCCTCCGGAACGGCCTCGTGGCGACCGCGAACGGGGCCGAGTACTCCTGGCAACGGCAGCGGACGGTCGCCCAGCGGTACCAGATCACGCCCGAGGGGAAGAAGTTCCTCGTGGACTCGATCCAGACGTCGGACCGGATCGGCTAGGACCGACCTCCACCACCCCGATTTTTCCCCCGGTCGCCAACCGTTATGTAGGCCACCCGGGTGGTCGCGCCCGTGTCCCGAATCCACTCCGGACGGAAGGGCCGCGCCGGGTCGCACCGGCCGTACCCCGTTCGGCCGCCGACCTTCGCCACCCTCGACAAGGCCGAGGTGGTCGAAGAGGCGACGCGGCTCGCGAAGACCGGCGTCTCCCCCGCCCAGGTCGGGACGATCCTCCGCGATTCCCACGGGGTCCCCTCGGTCCGCGCCATCACCGGTCAGCGGATGGTCCCCCTCCTCGCCGCCCAGGGGGTCAAGCCGGACCTCCCCGACGACCTCCAGGCGCTGCTGAAGCGGGTCGTCCACCTCCAGCGCCACCTCTCCACCCACCCGAAGGACCTCTCCAACGGCCGCGGCCTCAGCCTGATGGAGTCGCGGATCCGCCGGCTCGCGCTCTACTACAAGCGCCACAAGATCCTCCCGGAGGACTGGCGGTACACCTCCGCCACCGCGGTGCTCCAGGTGGAGTGATGCCCTCGGGGCCCGACGGTTTCGTCACGAATCCGGCGTACGGCCGGGAGTTCACGAAGGCCCGCGAGCTCGTCCTCGCGCACCCGGGACGCTGGCGGATCATCTACCATTACGACGGCGATGGGATCGCGAGCGCCTCGACCTTGGTCCGGATGTTCGAGCGGCTCGGCTACCCGCCGTACGCGACGCCCCTGCAAGGGGTCGAGCGGGAGCGGATGCGGGCGATCCTCGACGGGACCCACGGCCCGGTCCTCGTCGTCGACACTGGCGCGAGCTGGCTCGACCTCTACCCGGCCCACGCGCACCCGGTCGTGATCCTCGACCACCACCAGTACGAGGGCGCCCCGCGCCCCCCCGACCTCCCGGCCCACGTCGCGTTCGTCAACCCGGTCGACTGGGGCGTCGACGGGATGCGGGAGATGTGCGCGGCGACCCTCAGCTGGCTGTTCTCGGTGTTCGTCGACCCGGTGAACTGGGACAACGCTGCGTGGGGGCTCTCGGGCGCAATCGCCGACCGCCAGCACGTCGGCGGGTTCTCCGGCCTCAACGCGACGCTCGTCGACGAGGCGGCCCGGCGCTCGCTCGTCACCCGCCGCTCCGGTCTTGCCCTCTTCGGCCCGACCCTCGGGGAGGCGGTCGTCCGCTCGATCGACCCGTACCTGAAGGGGCTCTCCGGCCGGCCCGACGCGGTCCACGCGTTCCTGGAGCGGCTCGGCCTCGACCCGAAGCACGCGACCGCCTCGCTCGACTCGAGCGGCGAGCGGACGCTCCACCAGGCGCTCCTCGCCCGGCTCGTCCAGCAGGGGGTGCGGGAGGAGTTCTGCGAGACGCTGAAGCGGGAGCGGTACCACCTTCCTTCGCTCGGCGTCGATGCCGAGGAACTTTCCAACTGGCAGAACGCCCTCGGGCGCGCGATGCGGCCGGGGACCGGCGTCACCCTCGCCCTCGGGGACCCGGACGCCTGGGCGGCCGGACGCGAGGCCGAGGCGACGTGGCGTTCGACGATCCTCGCCGGGATGCGGCGCGTCGAGGACGGTGGGGTTAACTCACTCTCCGCGCTCCAGTGGTTCGAGAGCGCCGAGACGACGTACGCGGGGACGCAGGCAGGTCTCGCGATGAATTTCCTCGTCGATTCGACCCGGCCGCTCATGGTCTTCTCCCGCGGCGACGGGGTCTACAAGGTCTCGGGCCGCGGCACGAACTGGCTCGTCGGCCAGGGGCTCGACCTCGCGGTCGCGCTCCGGGTCGCCGCGGCCGCCGTCGGCGGCGAGGGCGGGGGTCACAAGGTCGCGAGCGGCGCGACGATCCCGGTCGACGGCCGGGAGGCGTTCCTCGCCGACGCGAACCGGATCATCTCCGAACAACTCCACCGGGCGGAGGCTGTCGCATGAGCCCGCCCGCCGAAAGCGCGACCCCGCCGCCCCCGACCCCGCCGACGGAGCGGGTCCGGGACCACCCCGTGGAGCGGGAGATGCACCGCTCGTACATCGATTACGCCATGAGCGTGATCATCGGCCGGGCGCTCCCGTACAGCCAGGACGGGCTGAAGCCGGTCCACCGGAGGATCCTGTGGTCGATGTGGGAGTCCGGGGCGACCCACGACAAGGCGTACCGGAAATCCGCCCGCACGGTCGGCGACGTCCTCGGCAAGTACCACCCGCACGGCGACCTCTCGGTCTACGACGCGCTCGTCCGGATGGCGCAGACGTTCTCGCTCCGGTACCCGCTCATCGACGGGCAGGGGAACTTCGGCTCGATCGATGGCGACTCCCCGGCCGCGATGCGGTACACCGAGGCCCGGCTCTCCGCCCTCGCCGAGGAGATGCTCCAGGACCTCGAGAAGGAGACGGTCGAGTGGGGGGACAACTTCGACGGCTCGCTGAAGGAGCCGCTCCTCCTCCCGTCGAAGGTCCCGAACCTCCTGATCAACGGCTCGTCCGGGATCGCCGTCGGCATGGCGACGAACATGCCGCCGCACAACCTGGGCGAGGTCGTCGACGCCCTCACGATCCTCCTGTGGAAACCGGACGCGTCGCTCGAGGAGCTGATGGCCGTCGTCCCCGGCCCGGACTTCCCGACGGGCGGCCTCCTCGCCGCGTCGAGCGGGATCCGGGAAGCGTACGCCACCGGTCGCGGGACGCTGCGGATCCGCGGCAAGGCGGAGATCCGGGAGCGGGACGGCCGCGACGAGATCGTCATCACCGAGATCCCCTACGAGGTGAACAAGGCGTCGCTCCTCCTCCAGATCGCCGACCTCGTCAAGGCGAAGCGGCTCGACGGAATCACCGACCTCCGCGACGAGTCGGACCGGCACGGCACCTCCGTCGTCCTCGAGCTCCGCCGCGACGCGCCCGCCGAGATCGTCCTCAACCGGGTCTACGAGCACACGCCGCTCGAGACGAGCTTCGGCGTGATCAATCTCTGCATCGTCGACGGCCAGCCGAGGGTCCTGTCGCTGAAGGGGCTCCTCGAGGCCCACCTCTCGCACCGGCGTCGGATGGTCACGAAGCGGACCGAGTTCGACCTCCGGAAGGCGACCGAGCGGCTCCACCTCCTCGAGGGGTTCCTCACCGCGATCGACCACATCGACGAGGTGATCAAGATCATCCGGCGGTCGCGGGACGTCCCGGCGGCCGAGCAGTCGCTGATGGGGAAGTTCCTCCTCTCCGTCGAGCAGGCGAAGGCGATCCTCGACATGCGCCTCGCCCGGCTCACCGCGCTCGAACGGGAGACGGTCCAGAAGGAGATCGAGGAGAAGGAGGGGCTGATCCGCCGGTTCAAGGAGATCCTCGGCTCGCCGAAGGAGCTCGACCTCCTCATCGGCGAGGAGCTGACGCAGCTCAAGGAGACGTTCGGCGACGCCCGGCGGACCCAGATCGTCCCGGAGTTCACCGAGCGGACCCTCGAGGACCTGATCCCGGATACCGACATCGTCGTCCTCGTCACCCGGGACGGCTACATCAAGCGTCTGCCGCTCGACCAGTACCGCCGGCAGCGCCGCGGTGGCCGCGGCCTCGTCCAGATGGAGACGAAGGAGGAGGACTACGTCATCCAGACGTTCGCGACCCGGACCCACGACAACGTCCTGTTCTTCACGACCCTCGGCCGGGTCTACCTGCTGAAGGCGTACGAGCTGCCCGAAGGGAGCCGCCACTCGAAGGGGAAGGCGGTGATCAACCTCCTGCCGAAGCTGAAGGAGCACGAGAAGGTCCAGACGCTCCTCCCGCTCCGCGACATGGCGACGGAGGGTGGGCTCCTCTTCGGCAGCCGCAAGGGGCTCGTCAAGCGGACCGGCCTCGACATGTTCCAGAACATCCGGACGAACGGGATCCAGGCGGTCCTCCTCGAGGAGGGGGACGAGCTCGTCGACGTGGCGCTCGTCGCGCCCGAGGACAAGGAGGCGATCCTCGCCACCCACTCCGGCCAGCTCGTCCGGTTCCCGATCGCCGAGGTCCGGGAGATGGGCCGCTCGACGTACGGGGTGATCGGGGCCCGGCTCTCCGACCCGAAGACCGACTACATCGTCACGATGGCCCCCGTCCGCGGCGAGCGGCCGTTCCTCCTCACGATCACCTCCACCGGGTTCGGCAAGCGGTCGCTCACCACCGACTACCGGGAGACCAAGCGGGGCGCGAAGGGGGTCCGGACGATCCGGACCGGCGGGCGAAACGGCGGGGTCGTCGCCGTCCTCCCGGTCGCCGAGAACGACGAGATCCTCGTCACCACCCACCACGGGATCACGATCCGGATGGCGGTCGCGGGGATCCGGGCCCAGGGACGGAACACGATGGGGGTCCGGGTGATGCGGCTCGACGAGGGGGACGAGGTCAAGGACGCGCTCGTGCTCCCCGCGGGGCTCGACGACGCCGGCGAGGAGAAGCCCGAGGGCGCCCCGCCGGTCGTGAGACCCGAGCCGGCCGCCCCTCCCGAACCGGAGACCGACGACGCTCCGGACGACGACGGACCGGCCGACGCCCCCGACGAGGGAGACGACGACGAGGAGGGGGACGACGATGCGGCGACGCCCGGAGCGTAAGAAGATCAAGATCTGCCCCCAGTGCCAGTCGGACCGGCTCCAGCTCGAGGCCGGGATGATCACCGGGCAGGTCTACCACTGCCTCCACTGCGACTACATCGGCTCGCTCGTCCTCGAGATCGACGTTCCCCCCGAGCCGAAGAACGCCCCGGACCCCTAGACGAGCGCCACGAGCGCGGCGCCGAACAGGGCGAGCGCTCCGAGCACGACGAGGAACGGCCGCGGGAGCGAGAGGAGCCCGGCGATGCGGAGCGGAATCTCGATGAGATACAGGATCACGTACACGAGCACGAAGACGATCCCCGCCGCCGCCACGACCTCGAGGGTCGAGAGCGGGACCGGGTGGTCGCGCACGAGCAGGTAGCCCGCGAGCACGCCCGCCACGAGCGCCACGACGCCCGTCCAGGGGACCTCGATCAGCGAGCGTCCGGCGAGGATCGCCCCGACGGCGACGGCGATCACGGCCGGGACGAGGCCGAGCCCCGCCCACCGCTCGTAGGCCGCGAGGATGACGACGACCCCGACGGGAAGCGACACGATGTTCAGCAGGAAGAGTGCGCCCCCGCCGTTCCCGTCCGGGCTCGGCTTTCCGGCGAGATACGCCGCGAGGAAGACCAGGCCCCCGAGGACGAGGAGCGCGGGAAGCACCCACGTTGGTTGGAGAATCGCAAGAATCGACATTGGACCGCACCCCGAGGGGAGGGGCGGGCCGTTCCCGAAGCCCGCTCCTCCGAACGTTCAGAGTTCCGGAGGAGTCAAAGACATACCCTTACCGAACGGTGAGGTGATGGGCAGAACGGCCCCGGAACGTCGAACGGAGCGAAGATGGCCGCGTCTCCCGAGGACCTCACGGCACGAATCTCGCAGGGCGCCGCGGCGCCGCAGGCGATCACCCTCGACGCCGGCGCGCGCTACACCCTCGACGTCACGCACCTCCCGGCGGAGGTGAAGGGGCTCCACCTCGTCGGTTCGGGCGCGACGGTCGAGGTGACCGACGCTCCAGCCTCGCCGGGCGCCGTCGTGTTCACCGACTGCACGTTCGAGAAGGTCGTCTTCACCGCGCCGTCGATTACGAACCCGAAGGTCCCGGTCGCCGGGTACACGAACGCTCGGAACGCGTTCGTCGACTGCACGTTCCTCGACTACGCACCGAGCATCGTCTACCAGCACGGACGCGGCCTCGTCTTCGAGCGGAACCGGGTGCTCGCCTCCGACCACCCGCCCCCGGTGATGTACTCGAACGTGTTCTGCCCGCTCGGAGATCTCTCCTTCAAGGGAAACGAGATGAACTTCCCCCCGGGCGGCCCCCTCATGAAAGGCGCGACCGGCATCCTCGTCGGCGCGAGCGGCCCCGCGAGCGCCGGCCAGGAGTTCTCGAATTGGCGCATCTCCGACAACCGGTTCCTCGACGCCGACAAGCCCGGGTACACGCTCGACACGATCGTCGACCTCGAGGCGGGACGCGCCTCGATGCGCGACATCTGGGTGGAGCGGAACGTCTGCTTCAACGGGAAGATCGACTGCAACACGGGCGACAACGTCTGGATCACCGACAACCGGTGGCGGATCACGAAGACAAGCGTCGGCGAGAAGCAAGGGCAGTCGTCGATGCTCTACATCATCGCGACCGGCGCGACCGGGCTCGGCTCGGTCCACGTCGAACGGAACGTGTACGTCCAGGAGCCCACGGCGCCGGCCTCGGTGAAGGCGCAGGCGATCTTCGTCCAGCCCCAGGTCCACATCGCCGAGCTCGTGCTCAAGGGGAACACGTTCGTCGTCAACGGCGCCGGCGCCCCGCCGGTCCCCGGCGGCGTCATCGGGGTCCACCTGAAGCCCGAGGCGAACCCCGGGGTCAACATCGACCGGCTCGAGATCTCCGAGAACGTGTTCGGGTTCACCTCGCCGCCCGCGAACCCCGGGGCGCTGATCGCCTTGAATCACGCCTCCCCGAAACCCGGCTTCGGGGTCGGCTCCGTCACAATCCGCGACAACCGTCTCCTCGGCGGGGTGACCCCCGACGGATGTCCGCCCCTCGCGACGGGGAAGCTCCTCGGGCCGTTCGTGCGGGTCGGGTTCGCGGGCCACGCGATCACCGTCGCCGACCTCACGGTGACCGGCAACACCATCCCCCCCGGCAGCCTCGGCGGCAAGTGGCTCGCCTCCCCTCCCCAGGGCGCGACGATCCAGCAGTCCCGGGTCGAGGGGAACTCCCCGCCCGCCGGACCCGGCTGAGCCGCGGCCCATCCCCTCAGGGGGAGGCCGAAGGTTCGGTCGGCCGCCCCGCATGGCGGGCCGCCGCCACCACGGCGAGCGCCCGGACCGTCGGCCGGACGTCGTGGGCCCGCACGAGCTCGGCCCCGCGCACCGCCGCCACGACCGCGGCGGCCACGCTCGCCTCCAGGCGGTCGCAGGCATCGGCCCCTCCGGTCGCGGTCCCGAGGAACGACTTCCGGGACGCGCCGACGACGACCGGGAACCCGAGCGACCGGAACTCTCCGACGTGCTCGAGCAGCTCGAAGCTCTGCGCGCCGGTCTTCCCGAACCCGAGCCCGGGGTCGACGAGTACCCGGGACGGGTCGACCCCGTCCGCGATCGCCGCCTCGGTCGCGTTCGCGAGGGCGCCGAACACCTCGTCGCGTACGTCGGAGTACCCGGTGTCGGACTGCATCGTCGCCGGCTCGCCGCGCATGTGCATCACGACCACCGCGGCCCCCGAGCGGGCCACGACCCGGCGCATCTCCGGGTCCCGCAGCCCCGTGACGTCGTTGACCCAGTCGGCCCCGGCGTCGACCGCCCGCCGGGCGACCTCGGGATGCCGCGTATCGACCGAGATCGGCACCCGCAGGCGAGCGTGGAGGCCGGTCGAGCACCGGATCCAGCCGCTTCCACTCGGCGTCCGCCGAAACCTCGGCGGCGCCCGGGCGGGTCGACTCGGCGCCGACGTCGACTACGTCGGCCCCTTCGGCGACGAGCGACTCGGCGTGGGCCAGCGCATCGGCGGGGGCGAGGAATCGACCTCCGTCGGAGAACGAGTCGGGGGTCACGTTGACGACGCCCATCGTCTTCGGACGGTCCCCCAGCACCACCGAACGGTGGGGGCCACGGACGGTCCGGGGCGCCCGGTGGGAGTAGTTCGCGATCGCGAGGTCGACGGCGTGGCCGACTTCCGCGAGGTGGAACGGCTGCCGGTCGAGCTTCCCGGCGAGCCGCTGGTACTGCCCGACCGTCGCTGCGAGCACGACGACGGAGCGGGCGACCGAGTGGTCGGCGATCCCGCGGGCGTGGGCCGCATCGCCGCCGAGCGCGAGGAGCTCCTGTTTCAACAACGGCGACGCCTTCAGCGAGACGTCCGAGACCCGGACGAGCAGCGTCCGTCCCTTCCGGGCGATCAGCGCGACCCCCTCGGGGTCGGAGTCGGTCCGCTCGAGCTCCCGGGCGACCTCGGCGAGGTCGTCGACCTGGAGGACCCGGACCCGGTGCCGGGCCACGGCCGCGCGGGCGGTCGCCGCGTCGGAGCCGGCCACGCCCGGGGAGGCGGGGCGGCGGGAAAACGTCGCCGAAGGTCGTTCTCATGACCCCCCCGCGGGTCGGAGCCCCGTGCCGCCGAACCCGCGGGGACGCCTCGTCGCGCTCGAGGGACCCTCGGCGGTCGGAAAGTCGACGGTCGGCCGCGAGGCGGCCGCCGGCTCGGACTGGGTGTTCCTTCCGGAAGCCTCGGTCCTCCTCCGGCCGGCCCCGGACCTCGACTTCCACACGCCCGCCCAGCTCGCCAAGGTCGAGCAGAGACTCCTCGGGGCGGAGCGACGCCGGGCCCACGCGGTCGCACGGCTCCGGGACGACGGGGTCGACGTCCTCCTCGATACCGCGTCGATCGGCCCCGCGACGTACTCTCTCGCGGTGGCGCGGCTCTGGCCCGAGTACCCGGGCCGTCGCGGCCTCGGTCCTCGCGACGGTCGCCACGGACCTCCGGGCCGGCCGCCTCCAGTTCCCGGACGAGGTTGTCTACCTCGATGCGCCGCCCGCCACGCTGCGGCGGCGGGCGTCCGAGGCCCGCGGGACCCACCCGGCCCACCTCCTCGCCCGCCATTGGACCGTCGGCGCGGTCGAGCGGTCGTTCTGGGAGACGCTCTCCCAGGGAAGCCCCGGTTCGGTCCGGATGGTCCGGACCGCGGGGACCGCCGAGGTCGCCGCGCGGCGGGTCCTCGCGGCGACCGCCGGACCCCAGCCGGCGCTCCCCGTCGCCGTCGTCGTTCGCGAGCTCGAGCGGGCCCGGCGCGCGCTCCGGGGCGCCGGGAACGTAACTCTTAAGAAGGGTGCCCCGTCTCGCCGGCTTCCCCGACGATGAAGCCGCTCGACGTGCTCCAGCAGAGCCTCCACAAGCGCGTGCTCGTGGAGACGAAGGGCGGGCGGTCGTTCCGGGGCGTCCTCGATGCGTTCGACCAGCACCTCAACCTCGTCCTCACGGGGGCCGAGGAGGTCGTCGCCGACGTCACCACCCCCCACGCGGGGCTCACGCTCGTCCGGGGCGACAGCGTCGTCTACATCTCCCCGTAACGACATCGAACGAGGCGGACATGAGCAAAGGAACTCCCTCCCGGCGCGGCGGCAAGATCGTCCACATCCGGTGCCGGCGGTGCGGCTCCCACTCCTACCACCGCCAGAAGGGCGTCTGCTCCTCGTGCGGGTTCGGCGACACGGCCACGTGGCGCCGCTACCACTGGGCGAAGCTGAAGTAGGCGGTCCTTTGGCCCCACGGGCGGGGTCGGGAGACGGCCGGATGACCGGCCCAGACGAACCGGAAGGGCCGGTCCTTCGCTTTCGAGACTCCGACCCGGACGGCCGTTCCGATCGCGCCGGGACGGGTGTCGCCGGAGACCAACCGAACTCGTCCCATGACGAGGGAACTTCCGTCGTCGTCCTTGGAAATCCCCAGACCTCGGCAGAGGCGCCCGGGACCGGAGAGGCTTGGAAGGTCGCCCGAGACCGCCTCCGCCGCGCGGAGGAGGACCGCCTCACCTCGCCGGGTGACCGCGTTCGCGCAGTGGACCTGGTGGATCCGGTAGACGTAGAGGGTGCCGGGGCCCGCGAACATCGAGCGGTTCCGGGCCGTCTCGCCGCGGGCCGCGTGGTTCGCGGCGTCGTCCGCGACGTACGCCTCGGTCTCGACGACCCGGGCCGCGGCCCAGCCCGAGGCGGTCCGCACCACGACCCACGTCCCGAGGAGCGCCCGGGCGACCGTCGCGGTCGGCCGTCGGTAGAACCCGACGGGAAGGGGGTGCGACCACCGGTCGGTGAGCGCGGCCGACGCCCGGGCTAGAGGAGCTTGCCCCGGTCGCACAGCGGCTTTCCGTCGACCGCGACCGTCGCCTCGCCGATCACGATCCACGAGAGGAACGGGCACTTGTTCGTCCCCCCGTACGCCTCGTTCCCTCCGATCCCCAGGGTGACGGCGCCGGCTTCCTGGTCCTCGACCTGGGGGACCCCCGGGTCGAGCGCCGGGTTGAGGCCGATCGAGAAGATCGACACGATGTCCTTCCCCTTCGGGGCCGCCTGGAACGCACCGTCGAACTCGGCCTGCCCCTCGGTGTACCAGATGTTCGACACCTTCCCGGCCTTCGCCTCCCACTGCCCTCCTTCGACCCGGCCGGCGCGGAGGTAGCTCGGGCGGTTCGCGATCGCGATCCCGTTCGCGCTCTTCTCGTCGACCGCGACGAGGACGGTTCCCGGCGGGGAGACGGTCATGTTCGCGCCGATGGCGAGGTCCTCGCTCGTCACCGAGCCGTCGTCGACCCAGGGGGTCCGATGGCGGAGCTTCAGCGTGACGTCGGTCCCGTTCGGGGCGGTGATCCGGAGGTCGGTTCCCGCCTTCAGCTTCGCCGCCGCCTTCTTCGCGTCGGCGTGGATCGCCTCGAGGTCGACCTGGGTCGCCGCGCGGAGCAACTGGTCGCGCCACGCCACGCCCGAGACCCCCCAACGCTCCGCCTGGGCGTCGGAGGCGTAGCCGAGGACCGACCGGACCCCGCGGAGCCGGGACTTCTTCGCCCGGCGGTACCAGTCGGCGTTGTAGGCAAGGAGCTCCTGCGTTTGCTTCGACGGCTGCTGGTTGAGCCTCGGCCGGTCCGCCGGCCCGGGGAAGAACACGTAGGCGTGGGCGTTCTCGAGGGCGGCCCACTCGTGGTCGCCCGGCTTCGCCCACCCCTTGACCGCCGGGGTCTCCTCGATGCTCCGCCAGTACGCCGGCTCGTCCTCCAGCCAGAGGATCGGGTGCGCCCCGAGGCGCCGGGCCTCCACGACGCACGCCCGGGCGTAATCGAGCGTGTGGTTCCACGTCTCGATGATCACATTCTCGCCGGAGCGGACGTGGAGCGCTCCCCCGACCAGGGCCTTCGCGAGCGACGTGGTGGCCGCACCGTCCGTGGCCATCGGCATGCGATGGGTCTCCTCCGACTTAGACTTCTCGTCTGCGGCGGACACGTCCCGGCGCCCGGAGCCGCCGGACGAGGTCCGGTGCGGTCGTCGTGCCGCGCGCGAGCTCGGTGGCCACGGCGACGAGGTACGCGACCCCGTCTCCGAGACCGGGCGGGAACTCCCCGGACGGGGCGGTCCGCGGGAACGCCCTCGACCATCCCGGCTCGGAGGCCGCGGCCCGAACGACCTCCGCAACGCGCCGGCCCCGGGAGAAGTCGTCGATGTCCCGGACAATCGTTCGCGAGACCCCTCGCGCGCGCCATCCGCGGACGAGCGCCCGGACCTTCTCCGGCCGGTGCCGCCGCCGCCGGGGTCCGTCGCCCAGGACGCCGTTGAAGTAGAGGAACGGCCGGCCGAGCTGGACGGCCTCGAGGAGGGTGCGGCTCCCCGTCACGACCCGGAGTCCGGCGGCAACGAACGCCGCCCGCCACTCGCCGGCGCCCATCGGACCGGCGGAGCGCCACGCAACCGGCGAGTCCACGGGAAGCGGGAGTGGGCGGGGGACCGGACGAGGACCCGGCGGACCCGGGTTCCGCGGAGCCCCCGGTCGATGGCCCCGACGATCCGCTCCGACGACCCCGGGCTCGCATACCAGACCCACTCGCCCGGTCGGACCGCCGGTCGGGCCCCATCCGGCGCGTGCGGCCACACCGGCCCGACCTGGACCGCCTCCGGAAACTCCCGGGCGAACCGGGGCGTCGGATGGAACGTCTGGAACACGATGGAGCACGTTCGACCGGTCGAACCCGCGGAATCGGCGATACTCCCGGTGGAACAGGTCGACGTCCTCCCGGAACGCCCTCGTCTTCCGGCGGGCGGCGATCGCCCGGGCCGTCGCGCCGCCCTCCCTCCACCGCTCGACGTTCTCCTCGGTCGAGGTGAGCGTCCGGGCGAACTCTTCGAGGCTGACGTGGAGGGTCCGTTCCGGGCCGTAGCGTCGTTCGACCTTCTCGGCCTCCTTCGCCCAGACCCCGCCGCGCCCGAGCGGACCCGGGCGGTCCGGGGCCGCGCTGACCCCCCAGTTCGGCGTGACCGTGATCGCGTTCGTCGCGCGCGGGCCGATCGCCGAGACGCGTTCCACTCCCCCGAGGTCCCACGGGCCGTCGACCGAGGGGGGGAGGGGCCGACCGGGAAGACGGAATAGGATCGTCCGGAACCCGGCCCGCGCGAGGCCCCGACCGGCGTCGAGGACCTCGGCGATGTCGCCGAGGCCGCCACCGACGACCGCCGGCATCAGGTAGACGTCGACCCCGCCGACGGCGGGGGTCCCGTCAACGGACGCCGGTCGGCCGCGCGAGGGTCCGCGAGCCGTACGCCACCTCGAAGCCGGCGGCCCGGAGCCCCGCGGCCGCCCGCACGTTCTCGTCGAGGACCTCCGCGACGACCCGCGTCGCCCCGTTCGATTTCGACCACGCGAGCGCGGTCCCGAGCAGCGCCGCGACGTCCGACGGGGTCGCGTCGGCCCGGATCACGGGGGCGGTGAAGTGGCCGGCGTCCATGACTGGGCTCACGCTCGCCCGGACCCACGCGAGCGGTCCCGTCCCCCGGTCGACGACCCACGCCATCGTCCGCGAGTCGAGCGCCTGGACGACCGCGCCGGGGACGTGGAACTGCGCGGCCGAGACCGGTTGGACCTCCTGGCGGGCCGGCGGGACGAACGACCGGGCGATCCCCGCGAGCGGCTCGCCGTCGTTCCGGTCGAACGGCCGGACCGCCCGGTCCGAGGGGGCGAACCCCACGTCGCCGACGGTCCGGCGGACCAGGTGGGACGCGTGGCTCACCGGCCGGTAGCCGAGCGAGTCGTACAGGGCCGCGGCCCCGGTCTTCGTGTCGAGGACGTCGAGGGCGACGTACCGGCTCCGGCGCTTCGCCGCGGCGTCGTGGCACGCCGCGAGGATCCGCTTCGCGTACCCCCGGCGGCGGAACGGGGGGGCGACGACCACGCTGCTGACGTAGGAGAGGTCCGGGCCGAACGACTCGATCGCCGACGCCGCGAACGCCCCGTCGACCTCGAGGACGAAGAACCGGAACACCGGCGACCCGACCGCGGCGAGAACCCCGAGGACGAACCGGTACCACGGCCGCTGGAACTTCCCGACGATCCGGAGGAACGCCTCCTCGTGCCAGCCGAACACTTCCGCCTCCTCCGGGAACTCCCGGGTCATCAGGGCGTAGTACGCGGGGATGTCCCCGCGCCGGAACGTCCTCAGCATCCGAGCTCGTCGTCGTCGGCGGCGGCGAGCACGCCGTCGAACAACTGGCGGAGCGTCAACCCGGCGGCCAGGGTCTCCTCGAACGTCGGCAGCCGGACGGGCCGGTCGAGCTCCTCGTCGCGGACCCGGGCCCGGGCGTCGGCGACGGCGCGCAGGACCACCGGGTCCCCCTCGCCCTGCGAGAGCCGCGAGAGCGCCTGGACGGTCGCGTCGAACAGGCGCCCCTCGGCGTCGGAGAGGAGCTGGACGCCGCCGTCACCTTCCGCGATCGGGCGGGATTCGTTCGGAGTCGGGCCGAGCGACCGGAGCATCTGGACGAGCGCCTCCTTGGCGCCGTCGTCGCGCAGGCACCCGAGCGCCCAGACCGCCGCGAGCCGGACCTCGGGGACCGGGTGCTTCAGCTCCTCCCGCACGCGGGGCGCGGCGGCGGTGAGGCCGAGCTGGCCGATCGCGTGGAGGGCGCCGCGCCGGGGCCACGGGTGCGGGTCCTCGAGCCGCTCGAGGAGCCGGTTGAGGTCGTCCGGACCGCCGACACGGGCGAGGCAGTCGGCCGCCGCCCCGCGGACCGCCCACGCGGGGTCGCCGAGCGCTTCCCGGGCGACGGGGATTGCCTCCGGGACCGCGAGGAGGCCGAGGGCGTGGATCGCGCAGACCCGGACCCACGCCTCGGCCCGCTGGGACGCGGTGACGAGCTGCGGGCCGACCGACCGGTCGCCGATCCGGCCGAGCGCCACGAGGACCCCCGGGAGGACCCAGCTCTCGTCCCGCTGGAGCCGCTCGAGGAGCGCGGGGACGCTGCCGAGGTCGCGCCGGCGGCCGAGGGTGACGGCGGCGGCGACGCGGACCCGCCGCGCGGGGTCGGAGAGGAACGGCCGGACCATCAGCGGGATCCGGGGGTCGTCGAGGCGGCCGAGACCGAGGATCGCCTCGCGGCGGACCCGGTCGTTCGCGTCGGTGAGGGCGTCGGCGAGCGCCGGGAACGCCGCCTCGGTCGGGAACCGGCCGATCGCCGAGACAGCGCTCCACCGGACCGACGGGTCGGGGTCGCCGAGCAGCGGAACGAGGGCGACCCGGGACGCCGGGTCGTGGATCGCCCAGAGCGCCCAGCACGCCTGGGCCCGGACGCGGGGTTCGGGGTCGCGGAGCGCCGCTTCGAGCGGTTCCCGGCTCCGTGGGAGCGCCATCGCCCCGAGCGATTCGGCGGCGGTCCCGCGCACCGGCCCGTCCGGGTCCTGGAGCGCGGTCTCGAGGAGCGCGCGGCCGCGGAGGTCCCGGAGCGCCCCGAGCGTCCACGCCGCGGCCCGCCGGATCCGCGGGTCGGAGTCGCCGAGGGCGTGGACGGTCGTGTCGAACCCCCCCGGGGTGGCGGCGTTCTCGGAGATCGCCTTCAGCTGGGCGAGACGGGCCTCGAGCCCCGCCCGCTCTCCCGCACCCAACGGCTCAGCGAAGTTTTTCGGGCGGCGCGCCCGCGTTCCCACGAAGCGGTCCGAGGGCGCGGGCGTTCTTTACTGGGATGGGGCCGGGCCGGTGCCTCGGCGAGCGCGAGCTGGCCGGCCGCCGCGACGGACCGGTACCGGTCCCGGGCGGGCGCTTCGGGGAGCCCCCACCGCTCCGCGAGGAGCGCCCGGTCGACCCCGAGCGGGACGAGGAGCGTCTCGGCGGAGCGGGCGAGGAGCTCGAGGTAGGCGTCGACGTCGTACCGCTCCTCCCCCGTCAGCCGCTCGGCGACGCGGACCCGGTCCCGCCAGGAGCGGGACCGCCGGTCGGCGACGAGGTACCGGACCGTCTCGCCCGGGCCCCGGTCGACCCCGACGTCGTTCAGCTGGCGGAGCGCGGCCGCCGTGTCGGTGAACGTGACGAACTCCTCGGCCCGGCGAGCGACCCGGTGGGCGACGAGGAGCTCCTCCCGCGGCCACTCCCCCGTCCGGACCGCGGCGGCGAACGCGTCGGCCCGGGCGAGGAGCCGGGGGACGAGCGCCCGGACCTCCGCGGCCGAGCCGGCGCGGCCGAGCATCGCGAGGAGCTCGGTCTCGAACCGCCGGACGAGTCCCGGGGTGTCGTGCCGCCGGAGCCCGATCCCGCGGAGCTTGAACTCACCGGACTCGTACCGGCCGTAGTACCGGTTCGGGACACCGACGTCCCCCGCGACCGTCGGCAGGAAGACGATCCACCGGTACCGGCCCTCGTAGTTCAGCGGCAGGTCGAACCGGCGGCTCACCGCTTCGGCGAACGCCGGGGCGTCCGGGGGATGGTCCGGGTCGAGCGGCGTCAGCCACAGCGAATCGACGAGGCCGTGGCGCACCCGGTAGCCGGCGGCCTCGGCGACCGGGACGAGCCGGGCGATCAGGTCGCGGGCGTAGGCGTTGATCGCCTCGTGGCACTCGATCCGGCCGAACCGGGCGTTCCGGTACCCCTGGTAGCCGAACGCGGTGACGAGCACCCACTTCAGCATCTTCGCCCGCTGCGCGGCCTTGCGGCGCTCGACGTCGGGGAGGTCGGCCCGGGCGGCGTCCCGCTTCCAGGCGAACCGGCGGGCGAGGATCGGCGCGAGGGTCTTCGGGATCAGGCCGACCCGCTTCTGGCACGACCGGTACCCGAGCCCCGGGGCCCGCTCGGGGCTCTCCGGGCAGCACGCGCAGTCGAGGGTCTCGGCCGAAAGGTTGTGCCGGACCATGATGTGCGGGTAGAGGCTCGCGAAATCGAACTCGTCGACGGCGTCGAAGACGCCGGGGGGCGGGACGAGGATCACGCCGCCCCGGTCGGCGTCGACGAGCCGGCGGGCCGACTTGAACGCCTCCGGGCGGTTCTTCTTCCACGGGACGTGGACGCCGAGGCGGAGCGCCTGCGCGATCTCCATCGCGGTGAACGCCGTCCCCGGCGACTGCCGGGCGACCGCCTGGAGGGAGATCCGCGAGAGCCGGGCCGCGTCGACGAGCCCGTCGATGCCGGCGTCGTCGTAGACGAACGAGCTCTCCCGGTCGACGTGGAACCGGCCGGGGAGCGGGAACGAGGCGGGCCGATGGTAGATCCGCCCGTAGCTGACGAACGTCCGGGCCCCGCCCATGGCGACGAGCGGCGCGGGGAGCCGCCCCAGGGAGAACGTCCGCGGGGTGAGGCCGGTCGCCCGGGCCCGGTCGTACAGCCACGGCAGGTCGAACCCGTCGCCGTCGTCGGAGAGGAGGACGTCCGGGTCGACCCGGGCGAGCTCGTCGGCGAGCGCCCGGAACACCCCGGCCTCCTCCCCCTCGATCCGCGCGTCACCGAGCCGGACCGAGGCGATCCGGGGGTCCGGGGGGACCACGGTCCCGCGGCGGTGGCCCGCGAGGACGACCTCGAACGGCACGACCCTCAGCGGGGGGGGCGGCACGTCGGTCGCCTCCGCCGGCATCGTCGCGACGAACCGGTCGCCGTCCCGGTCGACCGGGGCGAACGGGTAGGTCCCGTGCGCGAGGTGGTACATCTGCCCCGGCGTCATGTCGACGTCGTAGAGGAGGAACCGGCGGTACTCGCCGCGCCGGTCGATCTCGCCGGCGAGCCGGCGCCGCCCGTCGTTCCGCGCCGCGGTGACGGCGAGGACGCGCCGGGGCTTCGTCTCGTAGAACGTCGGCACCTCCCTCGTCCAGGCGAGCCGGGCGACCGACGGGTCGTCGTCGAGGTCGTGGGCGAGCTCGTCGAGGAGCCGTCGGGGGCCGTCGACCAGGAACGGGGGACGGAACGGGACCTCGACCGGCCGGCCGCCCGGTCCGGTCGTCCTTCACCCACAGGTGGAGGTGGGCGCCGTCCGGCGCCTCGGTCGCATCGAGGAGCCAGCCGTCCGGCACGCACGCGCTCCGGGAGCGCTCACGCCGGCCGACGGGAGGAGGGGACCGACGACGCCGCGGGTTTCGGCATCCGCACCGCGAGGTCGAGGAGGATCGCGAGGACGATCGACTCGAGGAGGTCGGGGCTGCCGACGTACGTCGCCTGCGCGGCGTACCGCCGGGCCGCGGTGACGAGCGAATGGAACGCCTCCCGCTCCTCGGGAGTCGTGAGGAGACGCCCGAAGGCGTCCCACCGCTTCATCCGCTCCTCGAGCGCCTGCCGGTAGGTCGGGACGGTCCGTCCCATGCGATCACCTCCCGGTCGGTCGGGGCGCCGAACGCCTCGAGCCCGAGCTGGCCCGGCGGGCGCCGGACGGTCGTGAGGCGGCGGCCGTCGCGGTACGCCTCGAGGACCGCCCCGCCGTCGCCGGACCGGGCGCGGACGAGGTCGTAGAGCCGGGGGCCACCGTCGGTGAGCCCGGGGAACCGACCGAGCCCGTCGGCGAGGACGACCAGCATCGGGACGCCGCTCCGGTGGGCGAGCCCGCCCAAGGTCCGGGCCACGTGGGCGAGCAGCGGCCGACGCTCCTCGATAGGGAGCTCTTCCGCGTCGTGGAACAGTTCCGGGACCTCGTGGGCGACGAGCAGGTGCGGCCGATGTGCCCGGACCTCGGCCGACCAGCCGTCGACCATCGCGACCATCTGGTACGCCGTGAACGCCCGGGCGAGCCGGATCCGCTCGAGGAGCTCGCCCGGGTCGGCGCCGAGCGCGCGGCCGAGCTCCCCGATCCGGTACGGCAGGAACCGGTTCGACCCCTCGAGGAGCGAGATCCGGCCCCCGCGGGCCGCCACGCCCGCGTAGAGCAGCTCGAGCATCGACTCGACGACCCGGGCGTCCCCGGCCCAGACGGTCGCCTCGCCCGGGGCGAGCGTCGGCGCGAGCCACGGGAAGATCGCCGGGGCGTCCGGGAGCGGGAGCGGGGCCGGACGCGGGGGGGCGCGCGGCCGGGCCGGCCGACGGGTCCGGACCGGCGCGGCCGGGCCGAACCGGGTCGACCGCCACCGGTCGATCGAGAGGGGAGGGATCGCGGCGGACGCCATGGGAGCGTCGGAACCGCGGCGCCGTCCGTTAAGCGGCGGGTCGGAGGAACGGAAACGGCCTCGGACAGAGCGTTTCCCGCGCGTCGGAACGGGCCGCGGTTTTCGTCGGCGAACGGAGATAAGGCCGACGGAGCGTGTCCCTCGCATGCCGCCCGCCCCGGACCCGATCGGCTCGACCCGCGTCCGCCTCAACCAGGGGAACTCGATCCCGCTCCTCGGCCTCGGGGTCTACCAATCCCGACCGGGAGCCGAGACCCAGCAGGCGGTGGCATGGGCCCTCGAGCTCGGGTACCGCCACATCGACACCGCGGCCCTCTACGAGAACGAGGCCGACGTCGGAGCCGCGATCCGGGCGAGCGGGATCCCCCGCGAGGACCTCTTCGTCACGACCAAGCTCTGGCAGACCGAGCACGGGTTCGAGAAGTCGCAACGGGCGGCGCAGGCGAGCCTCCGGCGTCTCGGGCTCTCGTACGTCGACCTCTACCTGATCCACTCACCCCGGGCCAACTCCCCCGAGGACCGGCGGGCGTCGTGGCGGGGGCTCGAGAAGCTCCACCGCGACGGGCTCTGCCGGGCGATCGGGGTCAGCAACTACGGGATCCGGCACCTGGAGGAACTGAACGGGGAGGCGGACGTCGTCCCCGCGGTCAACCAGGTCGAGTTCCACCCGTTCGTCTTCGACCCGGAGCTCGTCGCCTACTGCGACCGGCGCGGGATCCGGATCGAGGCGTGGGCCCCGCTCACGCGGGGCCGCCGGTTCGAGGACGCGACGGTCCGCGCGGTCGCGTCGGCCCACCATCGGACCTCCGCGCAGGTCCTGCTCCGGTGGGGGATCGAGCACGGGTTCGTCGAGATCCCGAAGTCGGTCCACCGGGAGCGGATCGCGGAGAACGCGGCGATCTTCGACTTCTCGCTCTCCGAGGACGAGGTCCGGAAGCTCGACGCGTTGAGCGACGGCGGCCGCGTCAGCGGGTGGAATCCGTCCGTCGTCCCGTGACCCGGTCGGCCGACCGGGGAGCCCGCGCCGGCTCGCCGAGGTTCGCTGGACTCCCCGACCATCCCGCGATCCGCGGGCGCGAGCGGTGTCCAAGGATCCGGACGCTGGCGGGATCCCGAACCTCGGGAGACGGCCATGGGTCCGACCGGAACCGGCCGCGGTCACTTCTGACGCGACCTGGAAGATCCGCCCGCTACGTCCGCTTGCCCGTGACCTTCGGGTCGGCGGTGAGGACCTCGAAGAACATCAGCTCGTTCAGGTCCGGGTCGCGGATCCCGAAATACCGGATGACGTTCGGGAGCGTCTGGATCTCGGCCGCCTCGACGCCCGCCGCCCGCAGCCGCTCCCGCTCCCTCGGAAGGTCGCGTTCTTCGGGTCGCTTACCCACGCTTGCGATTCGTGGGTTTCCGGCCCGGGGGCGTCCGCCGATATTCCCGTTCCAACGCTCGGCCGAAGTTCGCCCAGTTCGCGGCGACCGACCGTTCCCACGTCGACTTTCCGGGGTTCTTGGTCCCGATTCCGTACGGACGACGACGGGCCCGGATAGTGAGCTGGGTCCGGTTTCCGGAAACCTCCGTGAGACGATACTCGACCGAGATCGCGCGGTCGCTGCCAACGGAATCGGCTCGCCAACGAGCGGGAGGGAAGAGGCGCACGACTCGTCGGAGCCAGATCCAGCCCTGCCCCGTGTCGTAGAGGTCCTCGAGGACGACCGCGTTCCGAGTTCGACGGACGACCCGCCGATCGAACCCCTCCCCGGAAATTCGGGCATCCGTGGGGGTGTAGTCCGTGCACCATCGGTACACGAACTCGAGGGGAGCTTGGAACGTCGCCCGAACTTCGTAGCGTGCGGTGGGCCCGCGTGTCGGCATCTGCTTCCTCCCGGGGATGGGATTCCGGTGAGCCGAGGGAAGCAATTGAGGTACGGTCAACGTTCGGGTTCTCCGGTGCGGCCGAAGTTCCGTGACGGGAAGGGAATCGAATCGGGCCGGCCTAGATCGCTCTACGGAACCCCACGGGCGCGTCATCCCCCCGTGCCCTGCCGTCCCTCCTCGGTCGCCCCCACCGGCTCGGGGCCCCCACGGATCGCCCTGCGGTGCGAGCCCACCGACAAACTCTTTCCCCCCTCGACGCATCTCAACAGTTGCCGCCGCGATGCCGAACTGTCCGAACTGCTCGAAGCCGATGGCGCCCGGGTTCCTCGGCTCGGAGAGCTTCATCGGCGGCTCGAAGTGGTTCCTCGAGCGGACCCGCCTCGCCTTCGGCGGGGACGAGATCGCGAAGCCGAACACCTACGGGATGGTCTACATCGGCGGCTTCCGGTGCCGAGACTGCAAGACCCTCGTGCTGCAGGTACCTGACGAGCGCCCCGCCTCCCTGAGTTCGGCCGTTTTCTACGCGGACCGCCTCCGCGGTCGATGGCCCGGCGCCCGGTCCGTTCGTACCACGTGACCGTGGTATTCCGGGCACCGCTCCCGTTCGCCTTCGCCTGGTGCACCGACTCCTCCGAGGACGACCCGAAGTATGCCGGCGAGGACCGGTCGATCCACCTCCAGCGGCGCGTCATCGATCGGACGGCCCGACGGGTGGTGTTCGAGAACCTGTACGACGAAGGCCGCGGGTGGGCGAGGGAGCGGCACGTGGTCACGCTCCGGCCACCGGACCGCTGGCACGGCGACGGCCACGGGAGCTACTTCGACATGAATCTCGACTACCGGCTGACAGTGCTCGCGGGCGACCGGACCCGGTTCACGATGGAGTGGTCGGCGTCCCCCAACGCGCTGTTCCGGGGGCGCCGGGCGTCCCGCCGCGCGGTCGAGGGCCGGGTTCGGCACCTCGGGGGACGGCGGGCGCGTGCGATGGAACGGGAGTACCGCAGCACCCTCCCTCGAACGCCCCCCAAGCGCTCCGGCGGACTCGGTACGATGAACCAGGTTACGCCGCAACGGGCGCCGTCACGGGCGGCTTCCCGGTCGGCATCCGCCCGATGAGCAGGAACGAGAGGACGAACGTGACGAGCATCAGCACGAGCATCAGGGTGAACAGCTGGTCGTACGAGTGGACGATCGCCGCCAGCGTCGCGTTGTCGTAGGCGAGACAGGTGGGAGTGGGGACGGCCCCGGTAGGGCATCCTCCCGCCGGCACGGCGGGGGCCGCGGCCTGGTATCGCCACTGCTGGAAAACGGCGAGGAGCGAGACGCCCATCGACGCGCCGAGCGACTGGAGGAACTGGACGAGGCCGCTCGCGGCTCCCACGTCCGCGGTGGGGACCTCGTTCTGGACGGCGAGGATGAAGACGGGGAGCGTGAGTCCCGCGCCGAACCCGATCGGGATCAATGGGAGGATGATCCCTCCCACCGGAAGGAACCCGTAGGAGAGGATCCACACGGGAGTGGAGACCGTGGTGGCAGCGAGGAAGGCGAACCCGAACGCGGAGATGAGGGCGCCCGCGGCGGTGAGGTTCCGGTAGGAGAGCCGGGTGAGCAGCTGGCCGCCGAGTGCTGCCCCGATGACGAGCGGGCCGATGAGGGCGTAGAGGACGTCCCGGACGACGTTCGCCGCCGAGGTCCCCGGGGCGACGAGGACGATCCCGACGAGGATCGAGACGAACGTCGCGAGGGAGAACACCGAAAAGCCGACGAAGAACGCGGTCCCTCCGGAGCCGGCGACCACCCGTCGGCCGAAGAGGCGGAGCGGCACGAGCGGCTGCTCGGCCCGCAGCTCCCAGGCGACGAACCCCGCGAACAGGACCACCGTCGCCACGAGGAGGCCGAGGACCCGCGGGTCGGTCCATGCCCACCCGGACTCGGAGACCTGGATCAGGGCGTACATGAGCGTCCCCACCCATCCGGCGAGGAGGGCGGTGCCGGGAAGGTCGAATGTCCGCTTCACCGTCGGACGCAACGGTCCGAGGGTGGCGAGGAGGAGGACGATCCCGAGGATCCCGACCGGGATGTTCACGTAGAACACCCACCGCCAGCTGAGGTTGTCGACGATGTAGCTCCCCAGGAGCGGCCCTGCCACAGTGGCGATCCCGAACACGCCGGAGAGCAGACCGATGAGCCGGGCCCGCGTCTCGGGCGGGAATAGGACGGCCACGATCGAGATGCCGACCGGGAAGAAGTCGCCGCTGCCGAACCCCTGGATCGCCCGGAAGACGATCAGTTCGTTGAGGTTCTGGCTGATCCCGGAGAGGAGCGAGCCGCCGATGAAGATCACGAGGCCGAGGAGGAAGACGTTCCGCCGGCTGAACAGGTCCGACAACTTCCCGAAGATTGGGATGGCGACGGTCGAGCTGATCAGGTAGGCGCTGACGACGAACGTCACCCCGTTCGGCTGGCCGAGGTCGCTGACGATCTGGGGGAGCGCCGTCAGCACGACGAAGTTGTCGAGCGCTCCCATCAGCAGGGCCGCGAGGATACCGAGTACGATCAGCGTCCCGGTCAGTGCGGCCGGGGTCGAGATCCCGCCCGGTGCGGCGGTCCCATCGGAACTGCCGGGACGGACCGACCCGTCAGCGAGCGTCGGTTCGGCCACGCGGTTCCACTCGGACGCGGGTGCCGGCCCGGGCCGTATTAGGTTTCGCGAACCTCGAGGCCACTTCGTGCGACGGCGACGCACGCGGCGGCCGGGAACCGCTTACCCAAGCCTCGGCGACCACGCAGGAGGTCCAACCCCCAGGCCATCGCGGAGCGCCTCCGCGTTCAGCGCCGCGTCGCCCCGGAAATGGTTGTTGAAGAATCCGTACACGTCCGCGACGCGGTCGGAGAGTTCCCGGACCCTCGGCACCCAGGCGGCAAGCTCCTCGGCGGAGTAGGTGTAGTCGTACCAAACCTCGCGCCCGTGCCCGTGCCACCGGACGTAGGCGAACGGCGCCGTCGTTTCGAGGCGGATCGGCAGCATCGGTTCGTCGACGACGGTGGAGGCCAAGTGGAACTCCCGCAACAGGTCGAACGACGCCGGCTCGAGCCACGACGGCTCGCGGAACTCGACCGCGACCGGGAGGTCGGGGGGCAGGCTCTCGTAGAATGCTCGGACGGTCGCGGGCTCGAACTTGAGCGACGGGGGAAGCTGCAGGAGGGCCGCCGCGAACTTGCCCGCCGCGCGGATCGGCTGGAGGACAGCGAGAAACCGCCGCAGTTCTTCCGCCGTCCCGACGAGCCGACGGTCGTGGGTGATCGCCTGGGGAAATTTCGCGGCGAACCGGAACCCCGCCGGGGTTCGACGGACCCACGACTCTGCGACCGCGACGGTCGGGAGCCGGTAGAACGTCGAGTTCACCTCGACGGTCGCAAACCGGGTGGCGTAGTACCGCAGCCGGTCGCGGACTCCATGGGGAGGGTAGACCCGGCCGGTCCACTCCGGATAGTCCCAGCCGCTCGTGCCAAGGAAGATCCTCCCCACGATGCGCCGACGGTAAAGGGAACGGAAATACCTCCCGGACCCGACCCTCCGCCGGCTCCGCGTACACCCCGAGAACTCGCTGCCGTCCGCGGAGCTCTCGAGGTCGACCGGGTCCCCCCCCGTTCGCACGACGACGCCGCGAACCGACCCCTCCGCCGTCTGAGGCGTCCGCGCCCGTCGGGCCGGTTCACGAAACTCTAAATATCCACCCTCCCGTCAATCGCCCGCGGGAGCGCGAGATGGTTCAGGTCGATATCGTCCTCGAGAAGTGCACGGGGTGCGCGCACTGCCGGGACGTCTGCCCCGTGAACGTGTTCGAGCTCAAGCCGCGCGACCAGTTTCCGGAGCTCGTGGACGACGCGACAATCGGCGCGAAGTTCCAGTTCCGCGGGGAGAAATCGCTCGCGGTCAATGGCCCCGAGTGCATCGTGTGCGAGGCGTGCCTCTTCGAGTGCGAAGGGGAATGCATCACGATCACAGACGACGAAGGGCACGTCCACAACTCCACGTACAAGTAGCGCGCGCGGACCGCCTCCGGGGCCGAATTCGGGACACTCTCCGACGGTAAACTCACTCCGCCGGGGGAGCCGTTAAATAGGCCGAGTCCCCGCCGGGGCCGCCTATGCCGGAAGCGCCACCGGGCGACGGTGGGACCGTCGTCCTCGGCGAGCGCGAACTCGCGATCGGGTTCCGATTGATCGGCATGAAGGACGTGGTCGAGGTCACCCCCGAAACGGCCTCCCACGAGTTCCAGAAGGCGATGAACGACGGGCACTACAGCCTGGTCGTCGCCAGCCAATCGGTCCGGAAATCGCTGACCGACAGTCAGCGCAACGCGGCCGAATCTTCCCTTACTCCGCTCGTCGTCTTCGTCCCCGGACCGACCGGGGAGTACGAGGTCGAGAGCGTCGAAGCGCTCGCGAAACGGGTGCTCGGCGTCACGCTCGCGATGCCGAAGTAGAGGAACCGATGGGAACAGTCGCACGGGTATCCGGTCCGGTCGTCGTTGCCGAAGGGCTCACGGGCGCCAAGATGTTCGACGTCGTCCGCGTCGGCGACCTCGGTCTTGTCGGCGAGATCATCCGGCTCGTAGGCGACACGGCGACCGTCCAGGTCTACGAGGACACGACGGGCGTTCGGCCCGGCGACAAGGTCGAGACGACGGGACAGGCGCTTTCGGTCGAACTCGGGCCGGGGCTCCTCAAGTCGATCTACGACGGTGTCCAACGGCCGCTCGACGTCCTCCAGCGGAACCTCGGGGACTTCATCACACGAGGCTTCGTCGCGCCCCCGCTCGACGAGTCGGCGAAGTGGGAGTTCACCCCGGTCGCGAAGGTCGGATCGGAGGTCACCCCGGGCACGATCCTCGGGACCGTCCAGGAGACCCCGCTCATCCTCCACAAGATCATGGTTCCTCCGGGAGTCTCCGGAACACTCGAGGACCTGAAGGCCGGTACGTTCACGATTCGCGAGCAGATCGGCTCGATCCGCACGGCCGCGGGCAAGCAGCCGCTCACGTTGACCCAGAAGTGGGTCGTCCGGATCCCCCGCCCGGTCCAGCAAAAGCTGGCGCCCGCAATCCCGCTGATCACCGGCCAGCGCGTAATCGACACGTTCTACCCGGTGGCCAAAGGTGGCACGGCCTGCATCCCGGGTCCGTTCGGCTCGGGGAAGTGCGTCGCCGGAGACACTCCGGTCCAGCTGGACGACGGAACTCTCACGACGATGGAGCATCTGTACGACCACGCCCAGCGGGACGGGATTCGGACCAACGACGGTCCGGATGAGTGGTACCAGCTCCGGGAGCCGATTGGGCTCCGCTCGCTCGTTGGGAACCGGATCGTGCGGAGCGAGGCGCGGACGTTCTACAAGGGCAAGAGCGACACCCTCATCCGGGTGCGAACGCGAAGCGGCCGCTCGGTGCGCGTCACTCCCATTCACCGCCTCTTTACGTTCGGACCCGCCGGAGACCTTCGCACCGTCCGGGCCGGCAGCCTGCGCCCCGGGGCATACCTGGCGTCGGTCCGGGCGCTACCGGCCCCGAACCGGAATCCGCGGCTCGCCGTCACCGTGCCGAAGCTGCAGCGCCGTGGACACCAGATCCATCTCCCGGAGCGAATGAGCCCGGAACTGGGAGAGTGGCTCGGACTGTTCGTCGCGGAAGGGTACGTTCGTGGGAAGCGTACGGTCGTCTTCACCAACGAAGACCCGGCGATGCTCCAGCGATTCGTCGCTCTCGCTCGCACCCTCTTCGGTCTCGAGGGGACCATCGAGCGGCAACCGAACAAGACGCCGAATGTGCTCCTGCACAGCATCCAGCTCGTCGCGACGCTCGACCAGCTCGGAACGGGGCGTAGCTCGGCCGAGAAGCGGATCCCGTCCGCGGTCCTCGCCTCAACCAACGACGTGCTCGGGGGATTCCTCCTCGGCTACTACCTCGGAGACGGGGGATTCAGCGGAGGCGACGTCGAACTCTGTACCGCGAGCCGCGCGCTCCGCCTCGAACTCGTCTACGCGCTCTCCCGATTCGGGATCCTGTCGACGATGGCGTCCCGTCAGGTCGACGGGACGACCTACTACCGGATCTATGTGCGGGGCCGACCGAACTTGGTCCGGCTGGCCGCCACCCTCGATGCCCGCTGGCCCAAGGTCGCGAAGCTCTCCGCGTACGCCTCCGCCTCCCAGACGACGTACTCGGCCGTCGACGTGGTGCCCCTGATCCCTGAGGTCGTCGAACGAATCTACCGCGACCACTTCCGCTATTCGACCCTCCGGAACGCCGGAATCGAGATCCACAACTACATCGGGAACCGGGAGCGGATGGGCGCATCGACCTTCCTTGCGTTCATGGCGGCCCCGCAGCTCGGCGGAGGGCCGAGCCTCGAGGCGCTCGAGCCGGTCGCCACGGACCTCGCAGGTCTTCTGGAGTCGCTCTATTGCGACGAGATCGTCGAGGTCACCGAGGAAACGAACGGACCGTACGACGTCTTCGACGTGGCCGTGCCGGAGTACGGGGCCAACTTTGTCGGCGGCCACGGGGCCCTCCTCCTCCACAACACCGTCGCCCAGCAACAGCTCGCCAAGTGGGCGGACTCCGACATCGTGGTCTACGTCGGTTGCGGCGAGCGCGGCAACGAGATGACGGAGGTTCTCGCCACGTTCCCGAACCTCCAGGACCCGAAGACGAAGCGCCCGCTCATGGAGCGGACGATCCTCATCGCGAACACCTCGAACATGCCGGTCGCCGCGCGTGAGGCCAGTGTCTACACGGGAATCACGATCGCCGAGTACTATCGGGACATGGGCTACGACGTCGCCTTGATGGCCGACTCGACGAGCCGGTGGGCTGAGGCGATGCGGGAGATCTCCGGCCGACTCGAGGAGATGCCCGGGGAAGAAGGCTACCCGGCGTACCTTGGTCGACGGGTCGCCGAGTTCTATGAGCGCGCCGGCCGGGTGGTCACGATTTCCCCAGAGGGCCGCACCGGCTCGGTCACCGTCGTTGGGGCCGTGAGCCCGCCGGGAGGAGATTTCTCCGAACCCGTCAGCCAGAACACGCTCCGTGTCGCCCGGGTCTTCTGGGCGCTCGATGCGAACCTCGCCTCTCGCCGCCACTTCCCGTCAATCAACTGGCTGCAGAGCTACTCGCTCTACGTCGGGGACCTCGAGCCGTGGTACAAGGCGGAGCTGGCCGGCGATTTCGTCCAACTCCGGCAGCGGGCGCTCGAGACGCTCCAGAAGGAGTCCGAGCTCCAGGAGATCGTGCAACTCGTCGGCGTCGACGCTCTCCCCGAGCGGGAGAAGGGGATCCTCGACGTCGCCCGGATGCTGCGAGAGGACTACCTTCAGCAGTCGGCGTACGACGACGTGGACACCTACACTTCGATCGGCAAGCAGTACCGGATGCTGCGCGCCATCCTCAACTTCGGCGACCGCGAGCAGGAAGCGATCGGCAAGGGCGCCCTCGTGGGCGACATCCAGAAGCTCCCGGTCCGCCAGAAGCTGAGCCGGATGAAGTGGATCCCCGAGGCCGAGCTGAAGGCCCAATTCGATGCGATGGAGACCGAGATGGTGAGCTCCGTCGCGGCCACCGCGGGAGGAGCGTAGGCCATGGCGAGCACCAAGGCCCCCGCGAAGACTCCGGCGCCGATGATCCCCGTCGCGTACCGGACCATCGACCGGATCTCCGGCCCGCTGCTCTTCGTCCAGGATGTCGCCAACGCGGCCTACGGCGAGATCGTGGAGATCGCCCTCCCCGACGGGACCCGTCGGCAGGGGCAGGTTCTCGATTCCCGGAAAGGGCTCGCGATCGTCCAGGTGTTCGGCCCCACGATGGGCATGAACGTCAACGAGACGAGCGTCAAGTTCCTCGGCGAGGTCGCCCAGCTCCCCGTCTCCGATGCGATGCTCGGCCGCGTTTTCACCGGACTCGGCGAACCGCGCGATGGCGGCCCCAAGATCGTCTCCGACCAGAAGCTCGAGATCGTCGGGAACGCGATGAACCCGTACAGCCGCGAGGAGCCGAGCGAGTTCATCCAGACGGGCCTGTCGAACATCGACGTGATGAACACGCTGGTGCGCGGCCAGAAGCTTCCGATCTTCTCGGGCGCGGGCCTTCCGCACAACCAGCTCGCGGCCCAGATCGTCCGGCAGGCGAAGCTCCGCGACTCCACCGAGAGCTTCGCGGTCGTCTTCGCCGCGATGGGGATCACGAGCGAAGAGGCGAACTTCTTCCTGAAGGAGTTCGAGTCGACGGGCGCCCTCGAACGGACCGTCGTGTTCCTCAACCTGTCGAGCGACCCGTCGATGGAGCGGGTGATCACGCCGCGGATGGCGCTGACGACCGCCGAGTTCCTCGCCTACGAGCGGGACATGCACATCCTGGTCGTCATGACCGACATGACGAACTATTGCGAGGCGCTCCGGGAGATCGCGAGCGCGCGGGAAGAGGTCCCCGGCCGCCGGGGATACCCCGGGTATCTCTACACCGACCTCGCGACGCTCTACGAGCGCGCCGGGAAGATCAAGGGTCGGAAGGGGTCGATCACCCAGCTGCCGATCCTGACGATGCCGGCCGACGACATCACCCACCCGATCCCGGACCTGACGGGGTACATCACCGAGGGCCAGATCGTCGCGAGCCGCGACCTCCAGCGCCGCGGTGTCTATCCACCGATCGACGTGCTCACCTCGCTCTCGCGCCTCATGAACCAGGGGATCGGCAAGGGCCGGACCCGCGAGGACCACCGGGGGGTCGCCGACCAGCTCTACGCGAGCTACGCGACCGGGAAGGACCAGCGGGCCCTCTCGGCGATCGTCGGCGAGGACTCGCTCAGCGCCGTCGACCGGATCTACCTGAAGATCGCCGAGCGGTTCGAGAACGAGTTCGTCAACCAGCGCCCCGACGAGGACCGCTCGATCGACGACAGCCTCGCGATCGCCTGGGACATCCTCTCCGAGCTTCCCGAGGCGGAGCTGAAGCGGATCAAGCCGGAGTTCATCGCGAAGTACCGGTCGAAGAAGGCGGCGTAGGCGAACGGGAGCCCGAGGACCGACCGATGGCCCAGGAGAACATCCGCCCGACCCGCCTCGAGCTGCTCCGGACCCGGCGCCGGATCGTCCTCGCGAAGAAGGGGCTCAACCTCCTGAAGCTGAAGCGGTCGGCGCTCATCGCCGAGTTCTTCAAGCTCTCCCAGCAGGCGCTCGCGCTCCGCGGCGACCTCCAGACGAAGATCGCCCGCGGCTACGAGTCGATCCGGCAGGCCGACATGATGGAGGGACCGACCCGCCTCGAGTCGATCTCGATGCTGCTCCCGGAGGTCCTCCCCGTGGCGGTCAGCACGAAGAACGTCATGGGCGTCAAGACCCCCCGCGTCGACGCGGGCGGCTACGACGCCGTCGGGACGGCCGCCCTCCTCGACCTGCCGACGTCGATCATGGAATCGATCGGCCAGTTCCAGGGGATCTACCAGGTCGTCCTCGACATCGCCGAGAAGGAGAACGCGCTGCGCCGGCTCCTCCGGGAGATCGAGAAGACCAAGCGGCGGGCGAGCGCGATCGAGAACGTCCTGATCCCGCGCCTCCAGGGGACGGTCCGGTACATCAAGTTCCGATTCGACGAGCTCGAGCGGGACGCGTTCAGCATGCTGAAGACCGTCAAGCGGAAGATGGAAGCCGAGGAGGCGGCCGCGAATGTCGCCCTGGCTTAGCGCGAACCCGGCGGTCGTCCGGTTCCGCCGGATCATGTCGCTCGCCCTGATGGTGCGGCTCTCGATCCTGCTCGTCGCGGCCTACCTGGTCCTGACCTACGTGAAGGGAGCGTAACCGATGTCCGATGCACCGAACCCCGGGCCCGTCGCCGGCGAGTCGATCGAGGCGCTCCGCCGCCTGAAGGCGACCGAGGACGCGGCCGCGAAGCAGCTCCAATCGGCCGCGGCCGCCGGGGCCGAGCGCCTCAAGGACGCCCGCGCGGCGGCCGACGCGGCGTTCCGCGCGGCGAAGGACGACGCCGAGCGGAAGTCGGCGGCCGCGGTCGAGGCGGCCCGCGCCGTCCTCGCCGTCGAGGTCGCCTCGCTCGTCAAGGCCGGCGAGACCGAGGCGGCGAAGGTCGCAAGCGGCTCGAAGGTCGCCGTCGCGGCGCTCAAGCCGAAGCTGATCGACGCCGTCGTGGGCCAGTTCCGATCGGACTGACCGGGGGCGTTCGCGTGCCGTTCCTGCGACCGCTGCCGTTCTCGAAGGTCGCGATCGTCGGCCTCAACGACGACAAGGACACGATCCTCTCCGTCCTCCACGACCTTGGGACCATCCAGGTCGAGCCCGTCGACAAGGAGTCGCTCGCCCAGCTCGGCCCCGGGCGGATGAACGAGCAGCAGCGGGAGGTCGCCGACCGGCTCGTCCGATTCCGCGGGCTCCTCGCGGCTCTCCCGAAGACGGGAGGTGCCCCGCCCGCTCCGATCGCGTTCCAGGACCTCGAGCAGATCCTCCGCGCGACCGACACGGTCACGATCGACGACGAGGTCGGCCGGTTGAAGCGGGAGGACGACCAGCTCACCACCGAGCGGAAGGGGCTCGAGCAGACCGTGAAGTTGCTCCAGGAGTACGCGCACTTCGGCGGACGATACGACGACCTCCGCGCCCGCAACGGCGTCGCGCTGTTCGGCGAGGGGGACAAGGACGACGTTGCCGACTGGAAGGCGCAGGTGCCCGCGGTCCGCGACCTCCCGTTCGACCTCCAGCCGCCGGGAAGGACCGGGTCCGCTTCCTCTTCGCCGTCCCGGTCGCCGACGCGGAGTCGGTGACCCGGCTCGCGGCGGTCCATCGGGTCCAGTTGTCCGGGGTCCCGACCGGGGTCTCGGGGTCGGCGTCCGAGGAGCTCCCCAGGCTGCTCGCTCGGGAGGCCGAGATCGACCGCCGACAGACGGAGATCGCCGCCCGGCTCGCCGCCATCTCCGCCGCCTGGTACCCGAGGCTCGCCGCGACCGCCGAGGCGCTCGAGATCGAGAACCGGAAGTTCGACGTCTACAGCCGCCTCGGCTCGAGCGACCGGGGGTTCGTCCTCCAGGGATGGGTGCCGACCCGCGACGTCGCCGCCCTCCGGACCACGCTCGTCGCGGCCGTCCACGACCGGGTCGAGATCTACCCGGTCCCGACGCACGAGGAGCCCCCGACGTACATCGAAAACCCGCACGGGGTGCGAAGGTTCGAGTTCCTCGTCCGGTTCTACTCGCTTCCGCAGGCGACCGAGTTCGACCCGACCTGGGTGTTCGCGTTCGTGTTCCCGATCTTCTACGGCCTCATGCTCGCGGACTGGGGGTACGGCCTGGTCATCCTCGGGATCTGCCTCTGGATGATCGCCGGCTTCCCCGGTCGCCAGCACCTCCCGAAAGGGCTGAAGAAGTTCCTCACGAGCATCGTCGGCCCGAACGGCATGCGCTCGCTCGCGTTCGCCCTCGTCCCCGGCTGCGTCATCGCCATCGGCCTCGGCCTCGCGTTCAACTCGTTCTTCGGCGCCCAGGTGATCCCGGGATACACCTCCCCGGTCGACCCCCTGCACCACGTCGGGACCTACCTGAAGGTCGCGGGATTCATCGGCATCGCGATGGTCGTCTTCGGGTTCGCCCTCGGAGCGCTCAAGGAGTACTTCCACCACCGGATCCGCCACGCGCTCGCGAAGGTCGGCGGGATCGTTGCGACCCTCGGCCTCGCCGCATTCGGCCTCAGCCTCCTGGGTAAAACGCTCGGGGGCCCGACGTCCCCGTCGTTCTTCGGACCGGTCTCCCTGATCGTCGCGGGGGCGCTCCTCGTGGCGTACGGGGAGGGGGCCCAGAACGGCCTCATGGGCGTGATGGAGATGCTGAGCCACGTCCTCTCCTACACGCGGCTGATCGGCATCCTCCTCGCGTCGATCATCCTCGCGACCGTGATCAACACGGTCACGATCGGACCGGACGGCCACTCCGGCCTCATCGGCGGGGCCGCTGGGATGATCACGAGCGGTCAGGCGTCGGTCGCCCTGAAGGCGGTCCTGTTCCTGATCCTCGGGCTCGTCATCCTCGTGGTCGGCCAGGTGTTCAACCTCATCCTCGGCGTCTTCGAGCCGGGGATCCAAGGGGCGCGGCTGATCTTCGTCGAGTACTTCTCGAAGTTCTACGACGGGAACGGGAAGGAGTTCCACCCGCTGAAGACGAAGCGGGTGTACACCGCTCCGCTCTACCGGCCCGCCGCCCCGCCCCCGTAGGGAACCGCCGAGGCATCCGAGCTCACAGCCGCGCGACGATCAGTTCCCGCTCGATGTCCGGGGGCGCCACGCCGTAGAGCTTGCCGTAGACGATGTGGCGGAGGTCGGCCCGCTCGAGCTCGGCGAGGAGGAGGAACGTGAACACGATCCCAACGCTCAGCGGGTACGCGCGGAGCCGCTTCAGCTCCCGGATCGCCCGCTCCCGGCCGAGGGCGGCCTCGTAGCCGGCGAGGCTGCGGGACGACGCGTAGAGCTCGTTCCCCTCCGGGAGCGCGGGGAACCGGGGCTCCAGGGCGGCGACGACCTCGCCGACGGTCCGGCCGCCGAACAGCTCGGGGACGCTCGCCCGCAGCACGGTGCCCCCGTCGAGGAACCGCTCCTGCACCGCCTCGACTGGGAGCCCGGCGTCCTTCCCCTTCAGGAGGAGGAGCGCGTTGCGGACGTCGATCTCGCTCTGGATCAGGAGCCGGACGACCCACTCGTCGCCCTGGTAGAACCGGGCCGAGGCGAGGAGGTCCTCGTAGTAGAACCGGTCGAGCGCCGAGAGGAGCGGGAAGATGTCGTGGGTCCGGTTGTACGCCTCCATCCGGGGGAGGAGCGCCCCGCCGTAGCCGAACTTGACGAGCGCCTGGGCGACCGCGTCGAGGGTCGGTTGCTGGAGAACGAGCCGGAAATCGTCGAGCGACATCGTCCCGGCCACGAGCCCGGCGGGGATGTCGCGGGTCGAGATCAGCGCGGTCTCGGTCTCCCCGACCGTGCGGCCCTGGGCCTTCGCGGACAGGATGATCCCGATGTTCTGGATGTCCCAGCGCCGGAGGTACGCCCCGACGAGGGCGCGCCCCGCGAACGGGGTCGACTCGTAGGCGAGCCGGTTCCGGGCCACGAGGACGTGGTTGACGGCGAGTTCGAGCAGCGGGGCTCCCTGGTAGCTCGCCGCCGACTGGGCGATCTCGGGGCCGTACGGGGTCGTCTCGAGGAGCTTCGTGACCTCGAGGATGTCCTTCGCGGCCACGAGCGGCCCGTACGACTCCTTCGGGAGGAACGACGGCAGGTGCGACTTCAGGCGGCCGAGCGCGCTCGCGTACGGAGAGCCGGCCACGACGTCCCGCGCCTACGAGCTGAGCAGTTGGCGGACCCGGTCCTCGCGCAACCGCAGGAGCTCGTCGAAGGAAAGGTTCAGCCGGCGCGAGCCGTCGGCGCTCTCGGCGACGATCCCCCCGAGGATCGGCTGGGGCGACGGGTCGAACCCGGCGCCGCCCAGCTTCTTCAGCAGCGCGGCGTCGGCGGCGCGGCCCATCACCTTCGTCGACTTCCCGAGGACGTCGGTCGCGTACCCGACCATCCGCTTGACAACCTTCGGATACTCGTCGGATTCGGTGTAATCGGAGAGGAGTTCGCGGGTCTCGCCGAGCGCCTGGGACATCCGGGACTCCTCGGCCTCGTAGACGAGCTTGCGGGACTGGAGCTTCGCGCTCGCGAGCTTCTGCGCCCGTTCCCGGGCGATCTCCAGCTCCCCGGCGCGCCGGCTCTGCTCGGCGACGCCGGTGATCCGGGCGTCCCGGTCGGCCGCGACCGCGGCCTCGTCCGCCGCTTGCTGGGCGGCCTGCGTCCGCAGGTCCTCCTCGGCGCGGTGGCGGATTTCCTCGACGAGGCGGTCCAGGCTCATGGTTCGAGGGCGGGCTTAGGAGATGACGCCCAGCAGGAGGACGATCCCCAGGACGAACCCGATGATCCAGAGCGTCTCGGGAATGACGAAGAAGAACAGGACGTTGCCGAACTTCTCCGGCTTCTCGGCGATGATGCCCATCCCGGCAGCGCCGATCCCGGACTGCGCCATCCCCGTGCCGATGAGTCCTCCGGCGATGGCGATTCCAGCGGCGAGCGTCGCGTACGGGTCTGCCACCATGTGAGCGTCCCGGGGGCGCCGAAAAACGAGCCCTATTTAAGACGAAGCCCCCGCGCCGCCGACGGGGAGACCGGGGTCCGGCCCGACGCCGAACGGAGCGGGGGGCGCACGCCCGGAACCTCCTCCGGCCCCCGTCCCTGGTCGGTTTCCATTTGGAAACCATATTGACCCTTCGCGGGGTAGGGTCGGGCGACAATCCATGACCGACCACCTCCGCCAGATCGCAACCGACCTCTCCCACGACCTCGAACTCGACCAGGCGCCGGTCCAGGTGACCTACCTCGATGCCCCCCCGCACGGGGTCGCGGAGCACCCCGGCGGCGTCCCCTCGGTGTGCACGTTCTTCGCCGAGGGGCAGAAGCACGCGTTCTACGCGGCCCTCCCCGCGCACGAGGCGTGCGAGATCGGGGCGTTCGTGCTCGGAGCGCCTCCCGAGGGGGAGCTCGGCGCCCGGCTGATGGCGACGGTCGGGATGATGCAGAAGGAGGGGTACCTCCAACCCGGCGACGAGGGGAAGATCCCACGGAACGCGACGGCGCCGAAGTACGTGGCCTACGGGCCGCTCGGCTCGCTCCCGGTGGCCCCCACGAACGTCCTGTTCTTCGCCCGCCCGAAGTCCGCGATGCTCGCGATGGAGGCGGCCCCGGGCCCGGTGCCCATGAACGGACGGCCGATGTGCGCGATCGTCCCGACCCTGAACCAGGGCGCGGGGGTGGCCGTCTCGATGGGATGCGTCGGGTCCCGGGTGTTCACGCAGATGGCCGACGACCGGATGCTCGTCGGCGTCCGGGGCGACCACCTCGACGCGTTCCATGCGTCGGTGAAGAAGATCGTCCGCGCGAACCAGCTCGTCGGCGCGGAGGACCAGCGGCGGCGGGACGAGTCGAAGCACCCGTTCGTCAAGTAGGCCGGGTCGGGCTCGTCAACCGCCGGCCGGCGCGGGCTCCGCGTCGTCGGCATCGGCCGTCGAGTCCGCCGGCGCGGCGCTGCCACGACCCGCGAGGAACAGGTACAGCGCGAGCAGGAACACGAGCCCGTTCGCGACGTAGGTGGAGAAGCACACCGGGCACAGCGCGTGGATGACGTCGAGCTCCACATAGGCCAGGTACACGGAGATGGCCACGCCGAGCCCCGAGACGACCACCAGGGCGGTCAGAAGATCCCGCCTCCACGTACGGTAAAGAGGAATCTCGATGCCGAGGAGGACGACGAACCCCGCGACTCCGATCGACCAGTCCGGGACATTGAGGGTGGTCGTGTGATTGCTGGAGTCGACCTTCGAGCACGAGAAGAACGCGGAGACGGAGCAGGCGCTCCGCAGGCTGGGAATGTAGGTCTCCACGGAAGCGAACAGGGCGAGCCCGAGTCCGACGATGACGAGCAGCAGCAGCGCCGCGTGGACCGATTGCGCCTTCACGGGGCCCCCGAATCGCCCTAGTGGATCTGTGCGAGGAGTGGGACCACCGACGGGTTCGTCGCCACGCTGGTCGGCTGACCGCCGTCGGTCTTGACGAGGAACGCCTCCAGCAGATACCCGGTCGGGCTGATCGCGTTCCACGCGGGGCCCGACTCGCTCGACATCTGCGCCGACACGTTCTGGGCGGTGAGGCCCTGGAGGCTCGCCGGGTTGACCATCGTCCCGACGTGGAAGTACTGGCCGCCGATCACGACGAACGGGATGCTGCCGACCGAGTCGTAGCTGCTCACGTAGGACGACTCATAGCACCCGGTGGTCGGGATGCTCGGCGGAATCGCATTGTCGTCGGTCGCTTCGGCGACCTGGAGGCTGACGTACTTGCTCTGTAGGATGGCGTTGGCCAGCACAATCTCGGGCGTTTGCGGGTAGATGTCGCCCGGATTCGACCGATCGAAATAGGTGCCTGATAACGAGCCGAACGCCTCGAGGGCCATCGCCATCGCCCAGCTCGACGCCGAGCAGTACGGGCACGCCGCGGACCCCATGAAGAAGAACACCGACGCCCCATTCTGCTGCCAGAGGGCGTTGTCGGCCCTCTGGAACGAACTCGGCTCCCCCGAGGTGACGGCCGTGAGCGTCGGGCAGCCGCTCACGAGCGCGAACACCCCGAACGCTCCCGCGAATACGAACCCGAGTACAACGCCGATGACGAGGCTGTTCCGGATGGCGGTGTTCCACCGGTACGACGACCGGAGCAGGGCGAAGGCCAGCACGGCGATCGCCCCGAGCAGGAGGATGATCAGCCAGGGGATCGCCGGAAAGAACGTCCCGACCGGGGAGGGAATGACGAGGGCGAGCACGAACCAGATGGCGAACAGCGGGGCAAGGATGGCCGCGACCCGCTCGAGGGTCCACCGCTTTTCCGGGTCCGCTGCGTCGTCGTCCGTCGAGCTGGACGAGGAACGGCGCTTCGACTTCGACTTGCGCTGGTAGTAGAGGGCCCGGAGCGCCCGGCCGGGTCACCGGCGGCGGCATCGGCCTGGAACCCAACTTTCGGGTCCTCCGCGATCCGCTCCCAGTCCCAGCCCTTCGAGCGGCGGCGTTCTACGAGGTCCCAGTCCACCATGCCCGACTTCCGAGGGGCCGGGAGGTACTTCTCCTTGACCCTCGGTCTCCCTCCCCGGTTCCATCGAGGGAGGGGCCGCCGACGGTGCCGTTAAGCGGCTCCGACCCTCCGTTCCCCGATGCGTCTCACGTTCCTTGGCACGGCCGGCTCCTGGCCGACCAAGGAGCGTTCGGCGAGCGCCATTGCGCTCGACACCGAGCGCGAACTCGTCCTGTTCGACTGCGGGGAGGGGACCCAACGGCAATTCTTCCAATCGAGCGCGTCGTTCATGCGCGTCCGCCGGGTCTTCATCACCCACTTCCACGGCGACCACTTCCTCGGGCTCCCCGGGCTCATCCAGAGCATGTGCCTCAACAACCGGACCGAGCCCCTCGACCTGTACGGGCCGCCGGACGCGAAGGAGATCTTCGGCCAGGTGCTGAAGCTCGGGTACTTCACGCTCCGGTTTCCCGTCGAGGTCCACGCCCTCGCCCCGGGACACTCTGTCGAACTCGATGGCTACACGGTCCGGTCGGCGGCCGCGGACCATCCCGTCCCCACGCTCGCCTACCGGCTCGAGGAGGGGCCGAAGCGGGGCCGGTTCGACGGCGCGCTCGCGCGGTCGCTCGGCCTCCGCGGGGCCGACTTCGCCACGCTCGAGGCCGGGGAGTCGGTGCGGGTGGGCGACCGTCTCATCCGGCCGGACGAGGTGATGGGCCCCCCGCGGCCCGGGCGGGCGGTCGTCTACTCCGGCGATACAGCCCCCACCCACGAGATCGAGAAGCTCGCCCATCGGGCGACCCTCCTCATCCACGAAGCGACCGTCGGCGCTGAGCTGGAGGAGGAGGCGAACAAGTGGGGGCACTCCTCCGCCCGGCAGGCGGCGGAGCTCGCGCGCGCCGCCGAGGTCCAGGAATTGTTCCTGACCCACTTCTCCAGTCGGTACAAGGAGGTCGAACCGCTCGAGGTCGAGGCGAAGACACGGTTCTCCGAGTCGCACGCGGCCCGGGACCTTCTCGACCACCCGATCCGCCAGCCATGACCGGGGTCGACCTCCTGGTCACGGGCATCGGCGAGCTCGCGACGCTCCGCCCCGGGCGGATCCCAAGGGTCGGGTCGGCAGCGAGCGAGCTCGGCCGGATCGAGCATGCGGCGTTGGCCGTTCGCGGTGGAGCGTTCGTGAGCGTCGGCCCCGAGCGGCTCGTCCGGCGCTCGGTCCACCTTCGGAAGGGAGGCACCGAGGTCGACGCCGCGGGAGGGACCGTGGTCCCGGGGTTCGTCGACGCCCACACCCATGTCCTCTACGCAGGCGACCGGGCCGGCGAGCTCGAGCAGAAGATCCGCGGCGAGAGCTATCTCGAGATCGCCGCCGCCGGCGGCGGGTTGTTCCGCACGGTACCGGCTCACCCGGCGTGCGACGACGCCGACCCTCCTCCGCGAAACCGGGGCCCGCCTCGCCCGGATGCTCCGCGCCGGAACGACGACGGCCGAGGTGAAGAGCGGGTACGCGCTCACCCACGCCGGCGAGTTCCGGCTCCTCGGGACGATCCCCGCGCTCGCGGCCGCGACCGGCGTCGACCTCGTACCGACGTACCTCGGCGCGCACGCCATTCCCCCGGAGCGCGCGAACAATCCGGACGGGTACGTCGAGGAGATGGTGCGCCGCACGATCCCCGAGGTCGCGCGACGCCGGCTCGCGGAATTCGTGGACGTGTTCTGCGAGCCGGGGTTCTTCACTCCATCGCAATCGGAGCGGCTCCTCCGGGCCGCGTCGGCGTTCGGGCTCGGGACGAAGATCCACGCCGACGAGTTCGTCTACTCCGGCGGCGCGGCCCTCGCTGCCCACCTGGGCACGCGGTCGGCGGAGCATCTGTTGACGGCGCCGGCCGACGACCGCGCGAAGTTGGCCCGGGCCGGCGTGACCGCCGTCCTGCTGCCGGTGACGCCGTTCGCCTCGTTCTCGCCGCTCGCAAGCCCGGGCCGGGAGATGGTCGACGCCGGCGTCCCCGTGGCGCTCGGGACCGACGTGTCGGCGAACTCTCCCGTCGAATCGATGCCGCTCGTGATCTCCCACGCCGTCTACTCCTCGCGTCTCACGCCGGCGGAGGCGCTCACCGGAGCGACCGTCAACGCCGCCCACGCCGTCGGGGCCGCCGAGCGGGCCGGGACGATCGCCGCCGGCCGGAGCGCCGATTTCGTGCTGTTCGATGTACCTTCGGCCGACCGGATCGCGTACCGGATCGGGTCGATTCCGACCTCCGTTTTTCGACGGGGAAAGTACGTTTCTTCGGCGTGAGTCGGACCCAACATTCAAGTAGGAGCGATTTCCATGTCGCCGACGAGGTCGCCTCAAATGGCGGAGAAGGTCGGCAAGGAGCAGATCAAGCGGGAGAAGGGTTACCTGTACTACCTCGGGAAGGACGGGTATCTGTGGAAGACCCCCACAAAGCTGAACAAGTCGGGCAAGAAAGCGAAGGTTGGCACGGAAAAGATCACCCGCCAGGATGGATTCATGTACTTCCTGGACAAGAAGGGGTTCGTTTCCCGCGCCAAGATGAAGAACGCCTGAACGGCGCCACTTCGTCCACCCTTTCCCGAACCCCTCCTCGGAGGGGTTCGGTCCCACGATTTTTTCCCCGAGCCATCGTCGGAACAACTCCGGATCGCCCGTTCGAGCGCGAGGGAGAAATACGACGACCTCCTCGACGGGCCGATGAGCTGCCGCAACGACCCGGACGACCCCCGGAAATGCGAGCGGTGCGGCCAATTCCTCTGGGTCGCCGAGGAAGGGCTGTACTGCGGAGAGTGCGGAGCGACGATGCCGTGCACGATGCGCGTCCTGCCGATCGCGATCGCCCCGCTCGTCGTCCCGGGCCGTACCGAGGGACCGGCTCCGAGCGCGCGTGGCGTCGCCCGGAGTGAGAAGTTCCCGCGGGTCTCGGACCAGTTCGCCGCGCGTGGGGAGGCTGAGCCCAACTCGGCGCCTCGCGCCGATTGGCCCTCTCGGACGAGGAGTGGCCCCGAACGTTGCCGGTGACAAGGGCGCGGGGAGTCCTCCTGGCCTCGGAGGAGGCGGAGCGAATGGCTCCGCCTCGAGACGGTGGCGGTTCTCGGGTCGCGCGGCGGTTCCCGCGCGGGAATCACCTCCCAAATATTGGGTCGCGGGAAGGAATCCCCATGCCCCTGTGCGTCGTCGAGCACATGCATGCCGCCGCCCCCTGCCCCGCCCAGAATCCCCAGGTCGCCCCGGCGCTCCTGCAGATCGTCTCCATGGCGAACGCCGCCACGGCCGGCTTGACGATCCACGGCGACGCCGTCTCGAACGGCGGACACCACCTCTATCTCATCCTGGACGGCCCGAATCCGGAAGCGGTCCGAACGTACTTTGCGCCGTTCGGCCAGCTCGACACTCTCCAGGTCTCCCCGGCGTCCCACGGCGAACCGGTGGTCGCCCGGGGAAGCTGCTGAGGACGATCCACCTCGACGGGACGTACGACTCCTCCCCTCCAGGGAGGAATCGAGAGGGGCCGCCCTACCCTCGGCCGAGGGCCTACCGGTACGCCCTTCTTGGCCTTCGGAACTTCGAGCGATGCCGGGAAGTCTCCGGGGCCTTCGAGGACGGGCTCGGCGGCGGGGCCTGCGGCCCCCCGGTGCGGGTTCGCCGAATCCGGTCGCGTTCGGACGTCGATTTGGACCCCCGGAACGAACGATGTTCGCGAGTTCGAGCTAGCGGACTTATAGACCTACAGACTACGCCGCGTTCGGAGGGTCTGCACCACGCGTCTCGGGGACGCGGCGCAGGTTCCGTGCATCCGGTTCTCCCGTGGAACGGGCGCCCATCGAGGGCGTTCCTCGGGCTGACCGCCGTGGCTACGGCACCGTTGCGCCTATCCGTCGTCCCCGAGACCCACGTGGGTCGCTCGCTCTCCGAGGAGTAAATCCGATGGCTGTTCCAAAGCGCCGCGCGCCCGCCGTCTCCGAGGAGACGGTCACCCGACCCCCGAGCCGGTCTGTCCGAGAGCCGATCACGGTCCCGCGCCTCGTCCCGCGGGGAAAGACGGCGTTCGACACCGTCGAGTGGAAGACCCACGACGCGGTGATTAAGGCCGCCGACGGGAAGGTCATCTTCGAGCAGAAGGGGATCAAGGCGCCGTCGAGCTGGTCGGAGACGTCGATCAACATCGCGGCGTCGAAGTACTTCCGCGTCCTCCAGGGACGGCGCGAGAACTCCGTCGACGGGATGATCCGGCGCGTGACCCACTGGATCGCCCAGCGGGGCCTCGACCTCGGCTACCTTGACACCGCGGAGGAGGCAACCCGCCTCGAGGAGAGCCTCTCCTACCTGATGGTCCACCGGATGGCGGCGTTCAACAGCCCCGTCTGGTTCAACGTCGGAGTCCGGGAGCCGCCGCAGTGCTCGGCGTGCTTCATCCAGGCCGTCACCGACGACATGGATTCAATCCTCGCCCTCGCGACCAGCGAGGGACGCCTCTTCAAGGGCGGCAGCGGCACCGGCTCGAATCTCTCGTCGCTGCGGGGCAGCCACGAGCGGCTGAGCGGGGGCGGCATCGCGAGCGGGCCGGTCTCGTTCATGCGGGCGTTCGACGCGCTCGCCGGGGTGATCAAGTCCGGCGGGACCACGCGCCGCGCCGCGAAGATGGTAATCCTCAACATGGACCACCCGGACATCCTCGATTTCATCGACTGCAAGGTCCGCGAGGAGGACAAGGCGCTCGCGCTCATCCGGGAGGGGTACTCGTCGAACTTCGACGGGACCGACCCCGATTCCGCCTACGCCTCGATCGCCTACCAGAACGCGAACCACTCGGTCCGGATCCCGAACGCGTTCATCGACGCCGTCGTCAAGGACGGCGACTGGAAGACGTACAACCGGACCGACCACTCCGTTGCGACGACGTACAAGGCGAAGGACCTGTGGCGGAAGCTCGCCTACGCCGCGTGGCGGTGCGGCGACCCGGGCGTCCAGTTCGACGACGTCACGAACGACTGGCACACCTCCCCGATGTCCGGCCGGATCAACGCCTCGAACCCGTGCTCGGAGTACCTCTTCCTCGACGACACGGCCTGCAACCTCGCGTCGATCAACCTGATGAAGTTCCTCGACGACAGCGGCGGGTTCGACCTCCCGCTGTTCCGCGAGGCGGTCCGCACGATGGTCTTCGCGATGGAGATCCTCGTCGACGCGTCGAGCTACCCGACGCCGTCGATCGCCCAGAACTCCCACGACTTCCGGCCGCTCGGGCTCGGGTACGCCAACCTCGGCTCGCTCCTCATGCACTACGGCCTCGCGTACGACTCCGACTCCGGCCGGTCGCTCGCCGCGTCGATCTCCGCGGTCCTCTCCGCCGAGGGATACCGGATGTCGGCCGAGGTGTCCCGGCGGGTCGGTCCGTTCCCCGGGTTCGACAAGAACCGGGCGCCGATGCTCCACGTGATGGAGAAGCACCGGGCCGCGTCGGAGAAGATCCCGAACGCGGACCCCCGACTCTCCGAGCTCGTCCGGGCCGCTGCCGAAGCGTGGCGCGAGACGGTCCGGGCCGGCGAGATGTGGGGGTATCGGAACGCCCAGATCTCGGTCATCGCCCCGACGGGGACGATCGGGCTCCTGATGGGCTGCGACACGCTCGGCCTCGAGCCCGAGCTCTCCCTCGTCAAGGTCAAGAACCTCGTCGGGGGCGGCGCGATGCGGATGGTCAACCACACCGCCGAGGACGCGCTCCGGAGCCTCGGCTACGCGAAGGACGCGATCGGACGGATCACCGCCTACATCGAGGCGAACGGGACGATCGAGGGAGCTCCGGACCTCAAGGCGGAGCACCTCCCCGTGTTCGACTGTGCCCTCGCCCCCGGCCAGGGAAAGCGGACGATCTCGGCGATGGGCCACCTCCACATGCTCGGCGCCGTCCAGCCGTTCCTCTCCGGGGGGGCGTCGAAGACGATCAACCTCCCGAGCGATGCGACCGTCGAGGAGATCGAGGCGATCTACCTCGAGGCGTGGAAGCTCGGGATCAAGTCGGTGGCGCTCTACCGGGACGGCTGTAAGGCGTCCCAGCCGTACGAGACCGGGAAGGGGAAGGCCGGGGTCACCGGACCCCGCGGGCCGGTCCGCGAGCGGCTCCCGGACGAGCGGAAGGCGATCACCCACCACTTCTCCGTCGGCGGCCACGACGGCTACGTCACGGTCGGCCTCTATCCGGACGGCCGACCCGGCGAGGTGTTCTTCCGGGTCACGAAGGAAGGGTCGACGGTCAACGGGCTCATGGATTCCCTCGGGATCTCGATGTCGATGGCGCTCCAGCACGGGGTGCCCCTCAAGGATCTCGTGCGGAAGCTCGCCCACCTCCGGTTCGAGCCGGCGGGGGCGACGAACAACCCGAAGGTCCGGTTCGCGAAGTCGATCCCCGACTACGTGGCCCGGTGGCTCGCCATCGAATTCCTCACCGAGGACGACCGCCGCGCGATTGGCCTCGAGGCCCCGGCCGAGGGGAACGGGCACGGCGTCGCGAGCCCCTCCTCCGGCCCGAAGTCCCAGACGTTCGCCGCGAAGTCGCTCGACACGTTCGACCCGACCATCTCCCGCGGCGTGAGCGAGGACGCCCCGTCGTGCCACATCTGCGGTGGGATCATGGTCCGGTCGGGAACGTGCTACGCGTGCACGGTCTGCGGCGCGACGAGCGGGTGCTCGTAGGCCCCGGATGGCCCGTCGCCGCCGGGCCGGGGCGCCGCCGGCCTTGCCCGGCCCGCCCGAGCGCTTCCCGCTCCCGCCCCCGGACGCCCTCTACGACTACGGGGTGATCGGGAACCTCCGGACCGCTGCCCTCGTCCACCGGTCCGGCGCGATCGATTGGGCGTGCCTGCCGAGGTTCGCGAGCCCGAGCGTCTTCGGGCGGATCCTCGACCCGACCCGGGGAGGGACGTTCCTCGTCCGCCCGGTCGGCGCCGCGCCCGGGGTCCAGCGGTACCGGCCGTCGACGAACATCCTCGAGACGGTGTTCGCCGTCGGGGTCGGGGGGACGGTCACCGTCGTCGACTTCATGCCGGTCCCGGAGGGGGGACCCCTGGAGGACACCGCCCGGATCGTCCGGGTCGTCTCGTCCGAAGGGGCGCCCGCCGACCTCGAGGTCTGGTTCGAGCCGCGGTTCAACTACGGTCGTTCGCCGGCCCAGCTCGCGTTGACCCCGGGCGGGGTCGCCGCCCTGTCCGGGCCGACCTCGCTCGAACTGCGGGCCCCCGGGCCGTTCGAGGTCGGCCACGGCCGGGCCACCGCGGTCGTTTCCCTCGCGGCGGATGCGACCGCCGCGTTCGACCTCTCGTGGGGCGCCCCCCCGCGCCGCGGCTCCGGCGTCCGCGCGCTCCTCCGGGAGACCGAGCGGTTCTGGCGCGGGTGGGTCCACGGCCCCGAGGCGCCGCTCCACCGGCTCGCCGCCGGTTGGCACGACGCGATCGAGCGCTCCGAGCTCGTCCTGAAGCTCCTGTCCGACTCGTCGACGGGCGCGTTCGTCGCCGCTCCGACGACGTCGCTCCCGGAGTGGCCCGGCGGCCGACGGAACTGGGACTATCGGTACTCGTGGATCCGGGACGCGGCGTTCACCGCGCAGGAGATGCTCCTCCTCGGCCACTTCCCCGAGGCGCGGGCGTTCCTGGGGTGGGTCGTCGACCGGTTCGGCTCCGCCCGTCGGGGGCATCGGCCGGACCTCCACGTCCTCTACGGCGTCCACGGAGAGGTCGACCTCACCGAGCGGACGCTGCCGCACCTTGCCGGGTTCCTCGGCTCCCGCCCGGTCCGGGTCGGCAACGGGGCGCACTCCCAGTTCCAGCTCGACATCTATGGCGAGCTCCTCGATGCGGCGAACCTCCTCGCCACGATCGACCCGAGCTTCGTGCCGCGGTCGTCGCTCCGCGCGATCCTCGACCTCGCCGACGAGGTCGAGCTCCGGTGGACCGCGCCCGACCGCGGGATCTGGGAGGTCCGGGGCACCCCGCGCCACTTCGTTCACTCGAAGCTGATGGCGTGGGTCGCCATCGACCGGGCGATCCTCCTCGCGGAACGGTACGGCGGCGACCGGCGGGTGTCGCGGTGGCGGACGACCGCCGCCGCGATGCGGACGGCGATCCTGACGAGCGGCTGGGACGAGTCCCGCCAGACGTTCGTCCGGGCGTTCGGCGACCGGGACGTCGACGCGGCCAACCTGCGGATCCCGCTCGTCGGGTTCCTCCCGTTCGACGACCCGCGGGTCGTTGCGACCGTCGACGCGGTCGAGCGGGAGCTCGCCAAGGGACCGTTCGTCTGGCGGTACCGCTCCGAGGACGGGGTCGGGGGCCGGGACGGCTCGTTCCTCCCGTGCGCGTTCTGGCTGGTCGAGTGCCGCGCCCGGGCCGGCCGGGTCGCCGAGGCGCTGCGGTCGTTCACCGCCCTCCTCAACGCGGCGAGCCCCCACGGGCTGTTCAGCGAGGAGTGGGACCCCGCCGCGTCCCGACCCCTCGGCAACTATCCGCAGGCGTTCACCCACGTCGCGGTCCTCCGGGCGGCCCTCGCCCTCGGCCTCGCGACGACCCCGCGGGCCGAACGGAGGCGGCTCGCGTCGGTCGCCCCCTACCTCCCCGGGCTCCAGGATCCGACGGAGATGCGGGGCGCCTGACCGGAGGGGTTTTCGACCCCGCCGGCTACCCCCCGGTCGAGTCGGCCGGGTCGACGCGGACCCGCCGGACCGGGTCTCGGACGACGAGCTCCCCGGTCGGGCCGCCGGCTCGGGTAACGAAGCGGTCGAACGGGGGCACGATGGGGATCCGGCTGTGCGTGAACACCCAGACCCCGCCGATCCGGCCGCTCCCGCAAGCGGACCGGGACCGCGCGGTCTGGCGGCTCCGCGAGGAGTACGAGCCGAACGTCGGGGGCGTGGTCCCGATGATGCGGGCGCTCATCCGGTCGGGGCGGGCCGCGGGGCTCTCCGGGGAGACGACATGGGTCGCCCTCGGCGGTGCCGGGCTCCCGCTGAAGGTCCGCACGAACGAGGGGTTCGCCCTCGAGACGTTCGACGTTCCCGCCGAGACCCGCGCCCGGTACATCCGGTTCAAGGAGACGATCTGGCGGTCGTTCCACGGCCCCCGCGGGTTCCGTCCGTCGCTCTCCGACTACCCCGGGTTCGTCGACTACAGCGCGCGGACCGCCCTCGCCCTCCTCCCCAAGGTCGCCGACCACGACCTCCTCTACGTCAACGACTTCCAGCAGGTCCTCGTCGGGGGGTTGGTCGGCTCGGCGGCGCCGGCGCTGCTCCGGTGGCACATCCCGCTCGACTTCCGCGGGTACCCCGAGCCGGTCCGTCGGTTCTTCCTCAAGGCGATGGAGGGGTTCGACGGGATCGTCGTCAGCACGCGGTCCGGCCTCGAGGACCTCATCCAGGCCGGCTTCCAGGGTCGGGCGTTCCAGGTCTACCCCTACTTCGACCCGCGCGAGCAGCGCTCGGCCCCGGCGGCGGTCCGGGAGCGGGTCCGGGCGAAGTTCCGGCTCGGGGATGGGCCGATCGTGATGTCGGTCGGGAGGATGGACCCGGTGAAGCGCCAGGACCTCGCCGTCGACGCGTTCGTCCGGGTCGCCCGGCGATTCCCCGGGGCGAAGCTCGTCCTCGTGGGCGGAGAGAGCTTCTCGACGAGCCAGACCGGGCTCGGCGGCGGGAAGGCGTCGGCGTGGCGCCGGAAGGTCGAGACCCGGATCCGCGCGCGCCGGCTCCAGCACCGGGTCGTCCTCACCGGGTCGCTCCCGGACGAGGAGCTCCGTGCGATGTACGGCCTCGCCGACGCGTTCGTCCATCCGGCCCCCTGGGAGGGGTTCGGGCTCGTGATCGTCGAGGCGTGGACCCACGGGATCCCGGTCGTCGTCAGCCGGGGCGCGGGCGCCGGCGAGCTCGTCGACGACGGCGTCAACGGATTCCTCACCCGGCCCGGGTCGGTCGCCGACATCGCGCAGAAGCTCACGACGCTCCTCGACCGGACCCCGGAGGCCGAGCGGATCGGCGCGAACGGCGCCCTCACCGCCCGTCGATGCCACGTCGACCGGGCCGCCCCCCGGCTGAAGGAGATCTTCGGGCGGACCGTGGAGCTCTACGAACGGCGCCCGCGGCCCCGCCGACGGGCGTTCGGGGGGCGGCGGCCGTGACGCGGCCGTCGCGGGGCGGGGCGCCCCCGGAGCCGCTCGCGGTCACCATCGACCTCTGGTTCACCCTCCTCGCGTTCAGCCGGTCCGGCCCGAAGGCGTACGAGCGGACCCGCCGCGCGGCGTGGGTCGAGCCGCTCGTCGCCGGTGGGCTTCCGCTCCGGACCGCCGAGACTGCGGTCCGCGCGATGGAGGAGTGGGCGAGCCGGCGGGAAGCGATGGGCCACTCGGTCTCGCTCGCCGCCCAGGCGACCGAGCTCGCCCGGCTCACCCGCGTCCGGCCGGACCCCGGGCGGGTCGGCCACGCGATCGCCTTCGCGATCGCTTCCGCGAACCTCCGGTGGCACCCCGGGATCCACCGCACGCTGCGGCGGCTCCGGCGCCGCGGCCTCAAGGTCGGCATCGTCTCGAACATCCTCTACGAGCCCCCCGAGGCGGCGCGGGGACTCCTCCGGAGGCTCGGCGGCCCCCGGTTCTTCGACGCGATCGTCTTGTCCGCCGACGGACCGGACGCGAAGCCGTCGCCCGCGATCCTCCGGCGGGCCGCCCGGGAGCTCGGGGTCCCGACCTCCCGGCTCCTCCACATCGGCGACAGCCCGGTCGACCTCCTCGCGGCCCACCGGGCCGGGGTCGCTTTCGTCCGGTTCACCGGCCGACCCCACCCGCCGCCGTCGGCGGTGCCGATCCGGTTCCCCCGGGTCCGGTACCCGGCGGTCGGGAGCTGGGCCGAGCTCTCCGACCGGTTCGACGCGGTCTGGGTCGCCGCGTCGTCGGCCCGCGACCGGGCGATCAGGCGAGCGCATAGCGGGCGAGCCCGACCACGTCCGCGAGCGGGACCGCGAGCGCGTGGCCGTCCGCCGTCCCCGACCAGGTCGCCTCGAGGGCGCCGGACGGGAACGACCGGAGCTCGCCGCCCTCGCGCGCGACGAGCCGGTTCGGCTCGCCGAACTCCTCCCAGCGGAGGAGCAGGACGAGCGCCCCGAGCGGGCCGCTCTCGACCGTGAGCACCGAGGTCGCCCCCTCGCGACGTTCCTCGACGCGGGCCTCCTCGTCGTTCAAGTGCGCGATCCGGGCGGTCCCCTTCGCCGGCCGCGTTCCCGCCGGCGCCTTTGCCTCCCGCCACGCGATCTGCCCCCCCGCGGCCCGGAATCGGCCGAGGAGGCCCGAATCGATGGCCAGCGCCCCCGGGGTCATGCGGCCTTCCGACCCCGCCAGAGCCGGCAATCCGGCCGCACCACGCACGGGCCGCAGACCGCGAGGTCCCGGTGCTTCGGGCAGTCCCCGGAGATCCCCGTGTGACAGAGGACGAAGTCGTACTTCACCGGGTCGAGCGCGTCGACGAGGCGGAGAGCGGCCGTGACCTCCTCGACGGTCCGCCAGCTCCGGGTCCGCCGCGACGTGAGCCCGAGGTGGTACGCGATCCAGTAGGTGTGCTGGTCGAGCGGGATCCGCAGCTCCGAGGGGGGGACCTTCGTCCAGACCCCGAGGTCCGGCGGTTGGGTGCGGACCATCCAACGGACGAAGAGGGTCATCCGCTTGCACGGTCCCTCCGGACCATCGAGGGGGCTCGGGAACAGCACGCGGTACCCCGGCGGGGCGTCGCCCCGGCCGTCGCCGCGGAGCGCGGTCGCGAGCGCATCGAGGCCGGAGGCGAACCCGCCCGCGCGGTGCCCGGCCGCGAACGCGGTCTCGAGCGTCTCGCCGGCCGCGTACCGGTCGTGGAGCCGCGCCGCGAGGTACGCCATCTGGTCGCCCCGGATCCACCGGTGGCGGAACCCGTCGAGCCGGCGGAGCCGCTCGGGGTCCGGCGCGTCGACCAGGTGAGTGACGAGGTCCCCGTCGGCCCGTCGCAGGAGGTCCGCGAACGCGCCGCGAATCGCCGTCGTGTTGCCGATCGCGAGGGTCGCGGCGAAGATCCCCCCGACCTCGGCGGCCCTCGGGTCCGCCCGGAACGGTTGGAGACACGAGACCGGGTCCTCCGGCACCGACCGGGCGAACGGGAACCCGTCGTACAAGGCCCGCAGGTGCTCGGGAAGTTCCGGCGTCGGCCGGTGGGCCGCGGCCACGGCGTTCGGACCGGAGCGCGGGGGATAGGCTTGTCGGCGTCCCGGGCACTTGGGTATGTAGGCGGCCGCGCTCGGGGACGCATGCCTCCGGACGGACTCCGTCCCGGGGTCGACGCCCGGTGGCTCGCCGAAGTGGCGCGCGCCGCCCCCGTCGAGCACGCCTACGCGCTCTGGGACCTCGTCCAGGCCCCGGACCGGACCCGGTTCGTCTCCCTCGTCCGCGGGGGGGTCACCCGGGCGTACCTCCTCTTCTGGCACGGGAACCCCGCGTCCGTGATCACCCACTGGGTCGGCGACGCCGACCCCGAGCTCGTCCCGGCACTCCCGGCTCCGCCGTGCATCCTCCTCGTCCCCGAGTCGGCCGCCGAGCTCGTGCGAACGGCCCGTCCCGGGGTCGCCGGGTTTCCCACCCGGATGATGCTGCGGCCTCCGGGCCAACCGTTCCCCCCCGAGAGCCGCGGGGTCCGACGGCTGACGGGCCGCGACCGGGGGTTGCTCCCCAACGTCGTCGAAGCGACCTCCCCGTTCCACCCGGGGTACGCCCGCCTCGACCCGGACATCGAGCCGGTGTGGGGCGCCTTCGACGGCGAGCGGCTCGTCGGCGTCGCGCACGCCTCCGTCACCCTCCCGTTCGCCTGGGTGGTCGCGGGGGTCTACACCCGGCCCGAGTACCGCGGGCGGGGCATCGCCCAGGCGGTCACGGCCGGGGTCTGCCGGGCCGCCGAGGGGGTCGGCGCGGTCGCCACGCTGTTCGTCCGCGAGGAGAACGCGCCGGCGGTGCGGGCGTACGAGAAACTGGGGTTCGTGGGAGTCGGGCGCAAGTACTGGTTCGAGCAGCTCGGAACGGCAGTGGCGTAGCATCGGAGCCCCGGGCGGAGTACCGAACCGGGCGCCCCCGGCCCATCGGCGCTCGGGACCGGCGGTCGGTGCGTCCGACCACTCCGAGCCCGAGGCGGGTCGTTCCAGCCACCCCAACGCCTTTTCGACGGGGCCCGCTTCGGGGGGGGACGGGATGAAGAGCAACGCCGCGGCCGCCGCCGCGTTCCAGGAGATCGCGGACCTCCTCGACGTCCTCGGGGAGAAGTTCAAGCCCGAGGCGTACCGGCGGGCCGCCCGTTCGATCGAGTCGCTGACCGAGGACCTCTCCGCGGTGGCGGCCCGGGACCAGTTGCGCGCGATCCCCGGCGTCGGGGACGCGATCGAGGAGAAGATCCGGGAGTTCCTCCGGGACGGGACGATCCCCTACCTCGAGCGGCTCCGGCACGACGTGCCCGCGGGCGTGGTCGCGATGATGCGACTCGAGGGGATCGGGCCGAAGACCGCCCGCAAGTTCTGGACCGACCTCGGGGTCGAGACCCCCGACGCGCTCCGCGAGGCGATCGATGCGGGCCGGCTCGCGGGGGTCAAGGGGTTCGGGCCGACGAAGATCGCCAAGGTCCGGGCCGCGGTCGGCGCGGCCGCCGCGGGGACCGGGCGCCGTCCGATCCTCGCGGCGGCGCTCGTCGCGGAGCGGATCGTGGCGGCGCTGCAGGCCCAGGCGCCCGTGACCCAGATCGAGGTCGCCGGGAGCTTCCGGCGGCGGCGGGAAACGGTCGGGGACCTCGACATCCTCGTCACGACCTCCGAGCCGGAGCGGGTCCTCGACGCGTTCGCCGGGCTCGAGGGGGCGAAGGTCGTCCTGCGCGGGCCGACGAAGGAGACGATCCGGACCGCCGACGGGCTCCAGGTCGACCTCCGGGTCCTCGCCCCGGAATCGTTCGGCGCGGCGCTCCAGTACTTTACCGGCTCGAAGGACCACAACGTCGCGACCCGGTCGCTCGCCCGCGACCTCGGACTGAAGATCAACGAGTACTTCGTCGTCCGCGGCGAGGAGCGGCTCCCGAGCGCGACCGAGGCCGACATCTACCGGTCGATCGGGCTCCCGTGGATCCCGCCGGAGATCCGGGAGGCCCGCGGCGAGGTCGAGGCGGCGCGGAACGGGACGCTTCCGGTCCTCCTCGAGCCCCGCGACCTCGTCGCCGAACTCCACCTCCACGTGGCCCCGTCCGACGGGTCGGAGCGGCTCGCCGCCCTCGCCGAGGGGGCGCGGACCGCCGGACTCGCGACCGTCGGGGTCGTCGCCGAAACCACGGAGGAGTTCGGGCGCCTCGCGAAGTGGGCCCACGGACGCACCCACCCGACGGTCCTGGTCGGCTGGGAATCGCCGGTCGGTGCCCCGGTGCCGGAACTCCCGGGCGCGCCCGCCTTCCGCATCGGCTCTGCGAAGGGGATCGACCCGCCCACCGCCGAGACCGCGAAGGCCGGGCGTCCTGTCGGCTGGGTCGGGCACTTCGGGAGCGACCCCGAAACGTCGGCGGGACCCGAGCGACTCTCCGGATGGGTTCGTTGGGCGGTCGCCGCGAAGGTTCCGCTCGAGCTCACGCCCTCCCCGGGGTTCGACGGACTCGATGCGGTCTCGGCCCGCCGGCTCGTCGAGGGCGGGGGGTCGGTGGTCGTCTCGGAGCTCGGGGTCGGCCCGGAACGGACGCGGGCGCTCGCGGTCGGGACTGCCCGGAGGGCGTGGATCACGAAGGCGAGCGTCCTCAACGCGGGGGCGTGGCCGCCGCGGCACCGGCCGACCGGCTGACCTCGGCCGGGGTGGCCCGTCCGCCGGAGACGGCCGCGCCGTTCGCGCGGGCGTAGCACGAGGGGCAGGTGTGCGGGGAAGCGCCCGCCGTCGTCCGCCAGTAGCACGTGGCACAGAGCGGCCGACCGCATCCCCAGCAGAGCGGGTCGGTCGCGCCCCCGGGAAGCCCGTGGCCGCACCCCGCGCACGACCGTCGGCCGTTCCGACCGTCGAGGCTCGGCGGTTCCGGGGGTCGGGGACCGGTCGCCACCGACCGCGCGACCGGCGACGGGGCCGACTCGACCCGGGCCCATCGACCGGGGTCGGGCTGTTCGAGCTCTCGCACCTTCTCCCGCAACCGGTCCACCTCCTGCTCGAGGTACGCGACCGGACCGTACGGGGTCTCGTCCCCGACCTCTCCGTACCGAGCCCGGTCCGGCCCTCGCGCCGGAGGAACGGCCGAAAACGGCAGGGAGATCCCGGCGTCGGCGTCCTCCTCCCACGGGGCGAGGCCCATCGCGCCGACCGCGGGAGTCGGGAGCGGTCGGTCGAACTGGGCCGGGATCGACGAGGCGACCGAGAACGACGCCCGGGGGCGGGGGAACGGGCCCGCGTTCCCGGACGCCGGGCGAGCCGACGCGTCCGCGTCGGCCGAACCGGCAGGGGAGGCCATCGGTCCGGCCCGGCGGGCCGGGGAGGCGCCCGACGGGGCCCCCCGGGGAAGGCCGGCCGGGGCTCCGTCGCCCAGGAGCAGCGTGGCGAGGAGGGCACCGAGGACGAGGATCACGCCGACGCCCACGAGCCACAGGTCGAACTGGGCGGCGTTCCCGAGGGAGACGGCCCCCCCGGTTCCGAGGAGCAGCGCCGCGACCACCAGGAGGACGATGCCGGCGACCGCGGCCGGGGCGAGGGGCGTTGCGCGGCCGTCGGAAGCACGCATCGAGCCAATGGGCGGCGGAGCCCGTTCCGACGTAAGTAACTACTCTCGGACGGGCCTCCGAGGTCGCGCCGGGGCGCACCGATGCGAGTGGAACGGTCGGCTCTTTAGTCCGGGCCGGACCGGCGTGCGCGTGGCGACCCGACCCGGGTACGCCCCCCGGACGGTCCTGCGACCCCCGCGGCGGGCGGTCGAGACGGCCCCGGCCCGGCGACGCTCCCACGCGGCCATCCCGGTCGCCCTCGTGGTCGTGGCGGTCGGGCTCGTCCTCGCCTCGTACTCGCTCGTCCTCGCCGCGCTTCTGGGGGTCCTCCTCCTTGGGGTCGCCGGGTCGTTCCTCTCCGCCCGGATCAACCCATTCTCGGTCGGGTTCTACCTGACGGTGAAGCCGTCGTGGACGGCGATCGGGGTCGTCGCGCTCGGGGCCGTCGTGCTGTTCGCCGCCGTGTACCTCGCCTGGATCCATGGGACGGGCGACGTGGTCCCGGGGGTCCGGGTCCCCGGCCGTAGCCTCGGCGCCTACGACGCGATCATCCGCTCGAGGGCCCGCCGGGCCTTCGCGGCCGTCTCGGGAGGGACATCGATGACGTACCGGTTCTGGGCGAGCGAGTCCCGCACGTCGGTGAGGTCGATCTCCTTCATGAACGGGCAGATCGCCCCCTCGCTGAGCGGCGTGAACTTCGTCGTCGGGTTGAGCTTCCGCATCCGGTGGAGGATCCCGACCTCGGTCGCGACGATCACCTCGGGGGCCCGGGTCTCCTCGGCGAACCGGACCATCCCGTCGGTCGAGAGGACCCGGTCGACGTGCTCCATCGCCTGCGTCGAGCAGCCGCACTCCGGGTGGGCGAGGATCGGGGCCCCCGGGTGCGCGTCCCGGGCGGCCGCGAGGTCCTCCGGGCGGAGCTTCGCGTGGACCGGGCAGTCGCCCATCCACAGGTGGATCTTCCGGCCGGTCCGCTTGCGGACGTACTCCCCGAGGAAGACGTCGGGGAGGAACAGGATCTCCTTGTCCTCCGGGACCCTCCGGACGATCGCCTCGGCGTTCGAGCTCGTGCAGCAGTAATCGGCCTCGGCCTTGACCTCGGCGGAGGTGTTGATGTACGCGACGACGACCGCCCCCGGGTGGTCGGATTTCCAGGTCCGGAGCTGCTCGGCGGTGATCGAATCGGCGAGGCCGCAGCCGGCCCGCGGGTCGGGAAGGAGGACCGTCTTCGTCGGGTTCAGGATCTTCGCCGTCTCGGCCATGAACCGGACCCCCGCGAAGACGAGGACCGAGCGGTCCGACTCGACCGCCTTCCGCGACAGGTAGAGCGAGTCGCCGACGAAATCGGCGACCTCCTGGACCTCCGGCCGCTGGTAGTTGTGGGCGAGGATCACCGCCCCGCGCTCGTCCCGGAGCGCCCGGATCTCCTCCTCGAGCGTCGTGTCCCTCCCCCCGACCTAAGGAGGCGGCGGGCGCGGATAAGCGGACGCTGGCGCCCCCGCTACCGTCGGGCCGGCACGACGACGAGGTGGAACGGCAGGGCGGGGGCGGAGTGCGTCAGCGCCCCGAGGCTGAGCGTGTCGGCGCCCGTGGCCCGGTACGCGCCGGCGTTCTCGGGGGTGATCCCGCCCGAGACCTCCACGTGGACCCCGCGGCGTCGGCCGACCTTCGCGAGGCCGCGCACGATGGCGCGGGCTTCGGACGGCGAGGCGTTGTCGATGAGGAGGGCGCCGGCCCCGGCGTCGAGCGCCGCCACGGCGTCGGCGGCCGAGCGGACCTCGACCTGGACCCTCCGTCCCCGCGACCGGCCCACCGCCCTCCGCACCGCCACCGGGAGCGGGACGAGCGCGAGGTGGTTGTTCTTCACGAGGATCCCGTCGGAAAGGTCCCGGCGGTGCGGACGGCCCCCGCCGTGGACGACGGCGGTCTTCTCCAGGTCGCGCAACCCGGGGAGGGTCTTCCGGGTCGCCCAGATCTCCGGGCCGGAGGGGCCGACCGCCCGGCGGGCCCGGGCGGTCGCCGTGGCGACCCCCGAGAGATGCATCAGGACGTTGAGGAGCGTCCGTTCCACCGCCAGGACCGAGCGGGCCGGCCCCGCGAGCTCGAGCACGACGGTCCCGGGCCGGACCCGGTCCCCGTCGGCGGCGGTGGCCCGGACCGACAGCCCCGCCTCCCGCGCGATCGCCGTCGCGAGCCCGACCCCGGAGACGACCCCCGGCGCCTGCGCCATCACGCGGGCCCGCGCGCGGGTCGAACGGGGGACCACCGCCTCCGAGGTGATGTCCCGCCGCCACCGGTCCTCCGAGAGCGCCGCCCGCGCCGTCCTCCGGAGCGGGCCGGACCGAACGGGCGTCCGCCCGCTACGCGGCGTCGCCTCCGCCCTCCCGGACGGCGTCCCGCAGCTTGCGGAAGTCGTCCGCGAGGTCCGGGCGGTACCGGCCGACCTCCTCCTGCTCGAGCTGGTCGGCCCGGGCCTTCGCGGTCGCCCGGTCGCCCCGTCCGAGCGCGACCTCGGCGAGCCGGAGGACGACCTCGAGCTCGTCCGCCCGGAGCCGAAGCTCGCGGACGATCCGGTACGCCTCGAGGAGCGGAAGCTCGGCCTCGACGAACTGCTTCCGGTCGCGGGCGATCTTCGCCTCGGTGATGTACGTCTGGACGAGGCCGAACCGGTCGCCGATCCGTCCGAGGATCTCCCGGGCCCGGTCGTTCGAGGCCGCCGCCTCCTCGAGGTTCCCGCGCTCCCGCTCGACGTCGCCGATGTTGAACAGCGCCCACCCGACCCGGCGGAGGTCGTGGGCCCGTTCGGCGAGCGTCACCGACTCGCGGAGCGCCGCGATCGACTCGTCGAGCCGGCCGTGCTGGGCCACGACGACCCCGAGGTAGACGAGGGCGTACGCCGCCTCGGCGTCGTCGCCGAGCTGCCGGAGCTCCGCGACGCTCGACCGGTAGTCCCGGACCGCCTCGTCGAGCCGGCCGGGGATCATGCCGAGGACGTTCGCCCGCCGGACCATCTCGAGCGCGACCTCCCGCCGGCGGCCGAGCTCGCGGGCGATGGCGAGGGCGGTGTCGTGGTGCTGGAGCGATTCGGTGTACTCGCCGCGGTAGTACAGGACCTCGCCCCGCAGCCGGTGGACGGCGATCCGGGTCTCGGGGGCGGCCGCGACGTCGGCCGACCCGAGGAGCTCGGCGGTCGAGCGGTCCGCCTCGTCCCACCGGCCCTGGTCGGTGAGGATGCGCGCGAGGTAGATCTTCAGGAGCGCCCGCTGGACCGGCGACGCCGACTCCATCAGGTGGGGCTTGTCGCCGAGGTTGCGGAGCATCTGCTCCGCCGGCTTCAGCTCCCCGAGCCGGTCGAGCTGGACCGCGAGGTCGAGGAGGAGCTCGATCTCCCCGGCGTGGTCGTTCGGGCGGGCCCGCCGGTGCGCCTCGACCGCCCGCTCGAGGTGCTGGCGGGCGACGCTCGCGCTCGACGAGCGGATCGCGAAGTCGGCGGCGAACCGGTTGTACAGCTCCGCCCGGTCCTCGACCCGGCCGAGGGAGAAGTGCCGGGCGAGCGCGAACACCGTCGGGGTGTCGGCGGGGCCGGTCGCCTCCAGCGCCTCGCCGGCCCGCTTGTGGAGGACCCTCCGGTGGGTCTCGGTGAGACCGGTGTAGATGTGGGCGCGGAGGTCGTCCCGGACGAACTCGAGGTGCTCGCCCTCCCGCTCCCGGAGCGCCCCCATCCGGACGAGCCGCTCGACGACCTCGGTAAGGTGCTCCTCGTCCTCCTCGGACGCCCGCAGGAGGAGGTCGAACGAGAACTCCCGGCCGAGGACGCTCGCCACCGTCAGGACCCGGCGGGCCTCGTCGTCGAGCTCGGGGAGCCTCCGGGCGAGGTACTCCGCGAGCTCGCCGGGGGGGCCCCGGGTTCGGCGGCGCCGGTCGGCGCCGGGGCCCGGGTCCGGATCAGCTGCTCGAGGAACTGCGGGTTCCCCCCGGATTGGGAGTGCCACCGGGTGACGTCCTCGACCGCCGCCCCCTGCCCGATGGCGAGGCTCCGGACGAAGTCGAGCGTCTCGCCGGCGGTGAACGGGCGGAGGGTCACCGATTCGCCCTCGCCGCTGCGCAGCACCCGCTCGAGCAGCCCCCGCTGGGGCTCGCGGAGGGTCGCGACCGGAAGCGAGGTGACCACGAGCCAGAGGGGGCGGTCGGCGAGCCGCGGGGCGATCGCCGCGAACGCGTCGAGCGACGCCTCGTCGGCGAGGTGGAGGTCCTCGAGGATGACGAGCATCGGGCGGTCCCGCGCGAGGTCGAGGAACTCGTCCGCGAGCTGCGCGAAGAGCCGGACCTTCCCCTGGTCGGCCGACTCGACCGGCTGGCTCACGACGTCGAGGAGCCGGTCGCGCATCTCGTGGCCCCGCAGGTCCTTCCCCGGGGCGAACCCGAGGAGGACGTTCTCGGAGGTCGGGACCGCGACGACGCTGAGGAACCCGGACGCCTCTCCCTCGTCGTCGTCGGCCGACGCCTCGGGGAGCGCCTTCGCCTGCGCGAGCGTCTCCCGCAGGAGGTGGAGCGGGGGCGGGTTCTCGAGCGCGAGCGTCCGGGTCACGAGGACCCGGAGCCCCTTCGCACGGGCCTCGGCGGACAACTGCTCGATGAGGGTCGACTTGCCGACCCCGGCGTTCCCCTCCACGAGGGTGAGGCCGCCCCGGCCGTCCCGCGCGAGGTCGCGGCGCCGCCGGAGCGAGTCGAGGACCTCCAGTCGACCGACGAGTGGTCGGGCGACTCCGGGGGTACTCATCCCCCCTCCCTAGGTCGGGGGAGCCGTATATTCCCGTCGCGCCGCCCCGGAGGCGAGGAACGGCAGCCGGACGACCTCGGCGGGCGCCGTGCGGTCCCGGACCACGATCGTGAGCGAGGTCCCGGGGGTCGCGAGCGCCTCGGGAAGGTAGGCGAGCGCGATCCCGTGCCCGAGCGTCGGCGACTTCCCGCCGCTCGTCACGGTCGCCACGACCGCATCGCCGGACCGGACCTGGGTCCCGTGCCGAGGGATCGCCGCGGGGTCGGCGACCGAGAGCCCGGCGAGCCGCGCGTACGTGCCGGCGGCCTTCTGCTGGACGAGGGCGTCCCGGCCGACGAACGGGTGGTCGAGCTCGACGAACCGGTCCTGGCGGGCCTCGAGCGGGGTCCGGTCGCCGTCGAAATCCTGCCCGGAGAGGAGGTATCCCTTCTCGAGCCGGAGCGTGTCGCGCGCCCCGAGCCCGCACGGCGTGACGCCCGCCGCGACGAGCGCGTCAGCGACCGCGACGGCGCGGGCGGCCGGAACGAACAGCTCGAACCCGGGTTCGCCGGTGTACCCCGTGCGGCTCACCCAGGCCCCCTCGGCGAGCCCGTCCGGGAACGACGGCCCGACCCGCCCCTCGGCGGGGGCGGTCCCGCGGCGCTCGAACGGGAACCACGCTCCGTGGTACGAACCGAGCGCCCCCAGCGACCAGCCGAACTGCCGCTCGAGGGTCGCGGCCGCCCGGGGCCCCTGGACGGCGAGGATCGCGACCGACCCGTTGTGGACGGTGATCGAGGTGTCCGGCTTCCGGTGCTGCCGGAGGAGCTCGACGATCCGGTCCGACCTCGCGGCGTTCGGGACGGCGAGGAGCCGGGGGCCCTCCGCCCCCCCATCGTCGAGGCGGGTGACGAGGAGGTCGTCGACGATCCGGCCGGTGGCGTCGAGGAGGAACGTGTACCGGCATTGGCCGGGGGCGAGGCGGCTCACGTCGGCGGTCGTGCGGCGCGAGAGGAGCGCCGGAGCGCTCGCGCCGTCGACCGTCACGATCCCCATGTGGGAGACGTCGAACAGGCCCACGGAGGACCGGACGGCCGCGTGCTCGGCGAGGATCCCCGAGTAGTACAGCGGCAGCTCCCACCCGGCGAACGGGACGAGATGGCCGCCGTGGGCCCGGTGGTACGGGGCGAGGGGGCTCTCGCGGAGCGCCGGGGCGGGGGTCGCGGACGGCGCGCTCACGTCACGATCTCCGCGAGGCGACCATCGTCGAGGGCGAGGCGGATCTCGCGGGCGAGCCGACGCCCCGAGCTCATCGGCTCCCGCCAGAGCGCGTTGCCGTACGGGTGGCCGAGCCCGAGGTGGATGTTCGTCCCGCCGCCGATCCGCGCGGCGACGTCGAAGACGGTCGGGCGGCCGTCCTTGTCGAGGCACGTCTGGAGGCAGAACGGCCCGAGAATCCCGGGGGATACCGGCCGCGGGTCGCGTTCACGAACTTCTCGCCGAGCCGGAACACGTCCTCGAGGATCGACTCGCGGACCGTGAGGGTCCCGTGCCCGACGACCGAGTACTCCGGGACCCGCCCGGCCTCCGCGAGCTCGAGCTGCTGGGCCGCGGGGAGCCGGACGAGGCCGTCGAGCGAGCTCTCCCGCCGCTCGTCGACGCCGAGGAGCTCGAGCCCCTCGGCCCGGGGGAAGAGCGGGGAGAAGAAGAAATTGAAGTTGAACACCGGACCGATCACGTACCGCTCGATCCGCGCGGCCGCGAGGTCGTCCGACCGGATCGTCCCCTGCTCGAGGAGATACCGGCTCTTCCGCTCGTACTCCTCGGGGCTCGCGACGGTGAAGAACCCCCGCTCGAGCCGCTTCTGCGCGTGGGGGAGCTTGACGATGGCGAGGCCGTCGATCCCCTTCGGCTCCGGGATCCGCGTCGGCGTCGGGATCCCCGCCGCCTCGAGGAGGGTGTAGTAGTTCTCCCGCTCGGTCCGCTCCTCGATCCGCAGGAGCGACCGGGACCCGACGATCGGGACCTTGAACTCCGACTCGATCACGTCGAGCGGAACGTACGAGCTGAGCGCCCGGTTCGGGACCACGAGCGCCCCGATGGACCGGAGCCGCTCCTGCGTCGCGGACTTCGCGAGGTCGGCGAACCGCGGGTACGTCCACACCTCGTCGACGCATCCCCGGACCACCCGGCCCGAGGCGTCCCGGCGGGCCCGGTAGTACTGCGCGTACGTCCCTTCGCGGCCGGCCTGGGCGAGGACCAGCGTCCGGAACCCCTCGGTCACCGCGCCGTCGGCGATGTCGAGCGCGGAGTGGGAGCCGACGGCGGCGACGACCGGCGTCTTCGGATACGCGGCCAGCAGGTCGACGATCTCCGACCGGTCGAGCATCGGGGGGCGGTGGGTTCAGACCACCTTAAGCGCTCGGGCGACCCGTTCCGGCGTCAAGGGGAGCTCCGCGACCCGCGCTCCCGTCGCATCGGCGACGGCGTTCGCCACCGCGGCCGGTACGGGGATGATCGGCGGCTCGCCGAGCCCCTTCGCCCCGAACGGTCCCGCGCCGAGGAACCCCTCGATCGCCACGACCTCGGTCGGGGGCATCTCGAGGATCGTCGGGATCCGGTAGTCGAGGAGCCCGGCGTTCCCCATCCGTCCGTCGGCGCCCCAGAGGGTCTCCTCGGTGAGGGCGGTGCCGAGCCCCATCGCCACGCCCCCCTCGACCTGGCCCCGGACCATCCCGGGGTCGAGGCTCGTGCCGACGTCCTGGAACGCGGCGTACCGGACGACCTTCACGCTCCCGGTCTCGCGGTCGACCCGGACCGCCGCGACGTGGACCGAGGCGGTGAAATCGGTGTACGGGTAGAACGTCCCCTCGACGACCCGGGAGGTGTCGATGGCGCCGGACCGGCCGTAGTGGCGCCCCTCCGCGACCAACCCGGTCGCACGCTCCTCCGGGGTGAGGAGCTCGGCGACGGGGCGCCGGATCGCTCCCGCCACGACGACCAGGCCACGGGGGCCGGACTCGAGCCGCACCGGGCCCGGGACCTGCGCGCGGCCCGCGAGCTCCTTCTGCAACGTCTCGCCGGCGGCCACGATCGCCCGGCCGAGCGCGCCGGCGGTCCGGCTGCCGAACACGCCGGAGTCGAACGGCGCGGTCGACGTGGAGGAATCGGTGACCCGGATCCGCTCCGTCGGGAGGCCGAGGTACCGTTCGGCGACGGCCACGAGCCCCCGCACGATGCTGCCGCTCCCGATCTCGTGCTCGGCCTGCTCGATGACGAGCTCGGTCGGGGTGAGTCGCAGCCGGACCTCGCCGCCGGCGCCGGTCGACGTCGACCAGAACCCGATCCCGACCCCGATACCGGTGTCCGGGGGGAGGGCCCGCCGCCAGTCGGCCACGGTCGCGCGCGCCCGCTCGAGCCCTTCGACCCCCCCGAACGGCCCGACCTCCTGGCCGAGCGCGGTCCGGTCCCCCTCCCTCCACACGTGCCGGAGGCGGAACTCGACCGGGTCGACGCCGAGCCGGCGGGCGAGGCTGTCGGTGTGGGAATCGATGGCGAACACGCACTGCGGGGCGAACGGCGCCCGGTGGGGGCCGAACGGCGGCTTGTTCGTCCGGATCGCGTACCCCTCCATCTCGAACACGGGGATCCGGTACGGACCGAGCAGGAACCCGATCGCGTAGCCGGTGGCGAAATCGCGGCCGGGGAGCGAGGAACCGGTGTCGAGCATCATCCGGACCCGCCGGGCGGTGATCGTCCCGTTCGCGACCGCGGTGTCGAGGCGGATCACCGCCGGAAGCGTCGTGCGTCCGAGGAGGAACTCCTCGCGGTAGCCGAAGGCGAGCCGGACGGGCCGGCCGGACGCGGCGGCGAGGACGAGGGCGTACGGCTCGAGGAACGCCGCCCCCTTGGAGCCGAACCCGCCGCCGACCCACGTCCCTTCGACGACGAGGGAATCGGCCGGGATCCCGAGGATCTCCGCCGCGTCCTCCCGGACACCGAACGGCGTCTGGGTCGTGGTCTTGACGCGCCACGTTCCGTCCCCCACCTCGGCGACGCACGCGTGGGGCTCGAGGGCGACGTGTTGCACGCCGCTCGTCCGGTACGTCTCGCTATGGACGAGGTCGGCCGCGCGGAACGCGCGGGCGAGGTCGCCGTGCCGGGCGGAGACGTGGGCGACGACCCCGGGCGCGTCGGTCGCGAGACCGGCCGGCCACTCGGGGTACCGGTCCTCGATGTCGAGGAGGGGCGTCTCCGCGGCGACCTCGATCCGGACGAGACGGGCCGCGGCCCGCGCCCCGGCGAGCGTGGTGGCGGCGATCGCGGCGACCGGTTGGTTCCGGTACACCACCCGTGCCTCGGGGAACACGGGCCGGTCCCGGTCCCCGCCGTGGGGAAGCAGCGCCGGAAGCTCCGCCGCCCCGACCGCGACCACGACCCCCGGCGCCCGCCGGGCCGCGGAGAGGTCGACCGACCGGATCGTCCCGGCCGCGACCGGCGACGGCACGAGGACCCCGTGGAGCATCCCGGGGGTCTCGAGGTCGAGGCCGTACTCCGCGCCGCCCCGGGTCTTCAGCGCCGCGTCGCTCCGCGTCAACGTCCCTCCCTCCGGACCCGTTCGACCGCGCGGCGGATCGCGAGATACCCGGTGCACCGGCAGAGGTTCCCCTGGAGGGCATCGAGGACCGCCCCTTCCGGGGCGTCCGGGCCGAGCTCCCGGAGCGCGCCCGTCAGCGCGACGATGAACCCGGGGGTGCAGTAGCCGCACTGCAACGCCTCCTCGGCGGTGAACGCCGCCTGGACCCGCTTCCCGAGGGGGTCGTCCCCGACCCCCTCGATCGTGGTGACCTCGGCGCCGACGACCTCGTGGGTCAACGTCAGGCACGAGAGCGTCGTTTCCCGGTCGACGAGGACGGTGCACGCGCCGCAGTCGCCGGTCCGGCACCCCTCTTTCGTTCCCTTCAGCCCGAGCCGCCACCGCAGCGTGTCGAGGAGCCGCTCGTCGTCGGGGACCTCCGGGGCCCGGAGCTTCGCCCCGTTGACGGTCAGCGCAACGGTGCCGCTCATGGGTCCCCCGGGCCGGCGAGGCCGCGGGCGATCGCCCGTCGGACGAGGGTGGAGACGAGGCGACGGCGGTACGACTCGGAGGCCCGCTTGTCGGTGGCGAACGGGGCGCGCGACGCCGCCGCCTGGCTGGCGAGCTCGACCTCCGCGGGGGTCGGGCGCTCCCGCGTCAGGAACGACTCCGCCTCCACCACCCGCATCGGCGCCGGGAGGACGCCGCCCAGGGCTACTTGCCAGACCGGCGGGGACCCGGTCCAGGCGACGGCGACCCCGACCTGGCTCACGTCGTTCGCCGGGCGGACCCGCTGCCAGACGTACGAGGACCGGGGGGCGGAGGGGATCGAGACCGACTCGATCAGCTCCCCCGGCCCGAGGTTCGTCTCCCGGGACCCCCGCACGAACTGGCCGACGGGCACGTCGCGGGCACCCGCCGCGGAGACGACCCGGACCGTCGCCCCGGTCGCGAGGAGGATCGGGAGGACGTCGGACGCGGGGGCGGCGCGTCCGAGGTTGCCGCCGAGCGTGGCCCGATGGCGGAGCGCGAGGCTTCCGACGGCGTCGACCGCGTCGACGAGCCCGGGGAGCTGGGACCGGACGCGCAGGTCGGCCGTGAGGCGGGCGAACGGCAGCGTCGCCCCGACCACGAGGTCGTTTCCCCGCCAGCCGAGGGTCTTCCAGGGGAGACGAGCGAGGGAGACGACCGTCCGCGCCGCGACCCGGCCATCGTCGAGGTCGAGAAGGAGGTCGGTCCCGCCGGCGAGCGCGACCGACGGCCCGGTCGAGGGGTCCGACAGGAGCCGAAGCGCCTCCGCCACGGTCGCCGGACGTTCCAGGGAGAACGGCACGACACGGTCACCGGCGGGCGCATCAAATCGTTTGGCGCGGCCCTTCGCGGCGGGGTGTCGCCTTTTTTGGGGGGAAGCGCTGCCCACGGTCGAACCGGATGCCGTTCGAGCTCCAGCTGCGCTACGCCACTCCCCTGACCCCGGTCACCGATTTCGACGAGGTGCTCGTCGAGTTCCTCCGCCTCGTCGGCTACCTGCCGCCCAGCGACGACGGCCGCGGGGGCGACGGACCGGTCGGCGAATCGATCGCGTACCGGCTGGTGAAGGACTGTCTGCTCCGGGACCCGGCGAGGGCCTGGTACGCGGAGGAGCTCGCGACGGTGCTGAAGACGCCGAAATCGTCGGTCTACCGGCACATCAACAAACTCAAAACCCTCGACCTTTTGGAGGAGGTCGGGGGCGCACAGGACGGCAAGGGGCGCAAGGGGTACCGGATCCGCTACGGGAACCTCGCGCGCGCCTGGGACTTCACGGAAGCCAACGCCCAGAACGCCCTCAAGAGATACCGGGAGACGGTGAATCACGTGCAAGCACTCGCCGAGAAGTGGAGCGCCGCGCAGCTCCAGGAAACGCCCCCGACGCCGACGAAACCCGCGAAGCCGAAGGGAGGGAACCGGTGAGCACCGAGGGCCCGGCACCGGCGAAGAAGCCGACCATCACCCTCACGGTCGGCTCCCGCGTCCGGATCCGTTCGGCCGGCACCCGCGACGAGGCGCTCGTCTCCGCCGGGGTGTACCGCGGCCTGGTCTCGGTCGGGGGGGACAACTCCCTCGCCATCGAGCTCGACAACACGGTCCCCGAGGAGGTCGGCCGGATCCGGCTCATCCCGCTCAACGCGATGCTCGCCCTCGACGTCCTCGAGGCGGCGAAGCCCGAAGAGGAGAAGCGGGCGGCCGCCGACTCCGGCGCCTCCGCCTACTTCCGGTAGACCCGCGGGAACGACCGCCCCGCGCGGCCCGGGAGGGCGGCCTCGGGTCCGACGTCAGGCGATCTTGCCGGCGTCGACCACCATCGCCCCGTCGACCTCGAGCGTCGCGCCCCGGAGCCCCTGGTAGGCGGTGAAGTGGGGGGTGCGCGTTGCCCCCCCGGCCCACGAGTTCCGGCCGATGGAGACGGTGATCACGCCCCGCTCCTGGTCGAACAAGAGCGGGATCGACGTGATCTGGGGGTTGAGCCCCACCGAGAAGATACCGGGCCGGTCCTTTCCGGCGCCGAACTTGGCGTACACCCGCCGGAACTCCTCTCCTCCGGACTCGAACGACGACTCGGCGAGGCGGCCCCGTCGGAACGTCAGGACCCCGCCGCGGAGCGGGGTCTCCGCGCCGCGCGCCAGGATGACCCCCGTGATGTTGGCGACGAACGTCCCCTCGGCGAACGTCTCGTCGACCGCGACCGAGGTCACGCCGCTCGGGAGGACCGCGAAAACGTTCCCCGACTTGACGTCGGCGTCGTCGATCACCCCATCGTCGACCTTGGGCCGTCGCCCGGCGAGGTGCAGGGTGAGGTCGGTCCCGTTCGGGTGGGTGACCCGCACCTCCCGCCCCCGCCGGAGGAGGTCTCCGATCCGGGCCCCGTCCTTCTGGAGCGGCCGGGGGTCGATCGTGGCGGCGTCGACCAGCTCGGCTCGCCACCGGGCGAGGTCAACCCCGTACCGTTTGGCCGAGGCCTCGCTCGTCCGGCCGAGGTCCCACCGGGCCGAGCGGACCCCGCTCTTCTGGATGAGCCGGAACCACTCGTGGTCGGTCGCGTCGATCCGCCCGACCACCGGGGCGGGGAGCGCCTCCTCCCGAGCGGTGTCGAACGGGCCGTAGAGGTACATGTACGCGTCCGCGGCCTTGAGGGCGGCCCAGTCGTGGCTGCCCACCTGGCCGACGTTGGCGGGCGGCGCCTCCGCGACGCTCGTCCAGTACGCCTCCTCCGGTTCGAGGAGAAGCATCGGCCGAGCCCCCAGGATCCGTGCCTCGACGACGAAGCTCTCGGCCCACGGAAGGGTCGCGCTCCACGTCTCGATGAGGAGGTTCTCCCCCCGCTTCATCCGCAAGGTATGGCGGAGGACGTTCCGGGCGAGGTCCCGCCGCTGGGACTCCGGGTACGTCGGGAGCATCGACGGCGGCATCGCGAGGATGCCTATTTAACTCGTGCGCGCGTTAGTAATCTAATCCGCCCCCGGGGATGGGGCACGAGGAGGGAGAGCCGGTGCGAATCCACAAGGTCGTGAACCGAGTCTACGAGGGTACGACCTACTATCGCTGGGTCCTCTCCGTCGCGCCGCGCGACGTGCGGGAACTTGGCTGGGTGGATGGCCAGGACCTCGAGGCGACCGTCCGCGGGTCCGTCCTTTCGATCAGCCCCGCGTTCCACCGCCAGCCCGCCCGCCACGGGCGGCCGGCCAGCGCTCTCGAGGAAGGGGTCCAGAGCAAGAGCGTCGCCCGACGCTGACCGGGCGCTCCGACGGCCGGTCGCCCGGTTCCTCACCGCGACCCTCCCCGCATCGGGACCGGGCAGGGGCCCGGGCGCCCGACCACGTCGGGAGCGACGGTCCAAGGTCCCGAGGGGCGAACGGCGCGGCCGAAGAGACGGCTCCACAGGCCGGTCCGGTGCCCCCGTGCGGCCGGGACGGCCGTGCCCCCCGCGTCCTCCTCGGCGAAGGTCCACTCCGCGGAAGCGCCGTCGAGTTCGTCGTAGAGGACTCCCCGGACCCTCGCGTCCTCGAGGGAGAGGGGAGTTCGTTGGCTCAGGAGGGCCATCTCGGGCCCGATCGGGGTTCGCTCGGTGGCGCACATGAGAGGGACGAGAGCCGGCGGGGTACTTAACCGATGGTAATTTTAGTATTCTAAATTCTAACAGATGTCAAATTTTAGAGTACTAAGTTCGGACGTCGGACCTGCCGGCCGATGCGAGCGCGTCGTTCGAGGAAACCGCCCACCGACCCGGCGAGGCTCCCGGGATCGCCCGGAACGTCGGGGGTCGACCGGGAACTCGGACGGGCTTGCCGGGAGTTTCGCACCGGCGCGGCCGCTCCGGTCGCGCCGGTCCTTCGAACCCGGGTCGTTGGCTTCGAAGGCCAACAGGATAGTCCAGACTACCCCACAAGCCCGCTCTCGGACCGAGGGGGGTCGCGCTATAAGGGGGTTGCCGCGGCGGCCGGCTTCGCCGGCGGCGTCGGGGAGAACCGGTCGAGCGTCGCCTGCTGGGGGGTCCCGGGAAAGAGGGTCGCGAGCGACGACTCGAGGAGCTCGACCCGCTGCCGCACGTAGGGGGTCACGCCCGGAGTCGCCGCGAGCCGCTGCGAGAGGCCGAGGTACCTGCGGACCGCCCCCTCGAAGACGGTCGGCGTGAGCGACCCTCCGCACGGGGCGCCGCGGGCGCCGGGCGTCGAGCACCGCCCGGAGAGCGGCGGGCGTCGGTACGAGGTGTTGCAGACCTTGCAGCGGAACTTCTGCGTCGCGTAGCTCTTCAGGTTCCCCATCAGGTCGGGGAGGAAGTGGGAGTTGAGGACGAGCGTCACCGCGTCGGCGACGTCGACCGCGCGGATCTGCGACGTCAGCACGAGCGACTGCTCGACGATCCGCTCCATCGACTCCGACTGCCGGTACGCGGAGCGGACCGGGCCGCCCGCGATGTCCGTCGTGTCGTGGGTGAACGCGGACCCGGCCATCGGGTCGGCCCTTCCGAGCCTCCGTCCGAGGGTCTCGACGAGCGACTCGACCTCCTTCGCGGTTCGTCCCTCGGCGGCGGCCCGGTAGAGCGCGAGCGGGTAGCGCGCGACGACGTCGAGGTTGTGGGCCTCCTTGTCGACCTCCGTCGCATCGAGGCGGGTCGTCAGGACGAGCGGCTTGTCCATCAGAGCGCCCCGGTTCTCCGGGAGGTAGGAGCGGGAAAAGTTGAGGAGACCGTCGAGGAGCAGCGTGACCGAGTCCTCGTCGCCGTCGCAGTTCCGCCGCTTCGCCGCGTGGAACACCGGGTGCGCGAAACACGCCTCGGCGTCGGTGAACCCGATCACCCGGCCGACCACCCCGCCGGACGTGTGCGGGGCGAGCGCGATGACGAGCGCCCCGACGAGGTCGGTCGCGCGGGTCGCCCCGTAGAACGGTTCGAGGTTGTAGAGGGCGACGAGCTCCTCGTCGACGAACTTCGACAGCTGCCAAAGGTACGTCCCGCAACTGCGGGAGACGATGAGGTCCTGCGGGCGGAGCTCGACGAGCTGGTCGTCGGTGACCAGCGGTTCGCCCGACCAGTCGGTCGTGTAGCCGAGGGCGATCGCCGAGGGGACCGGCAGGCCGACCTCGGCCGGCCGGAAGTGCGTGAGGGGGAGGTCGGTGAGGTCGAACCGGGCGGTGCCGTCCTGGTAGACCGAGATCCCGTGCCGGGCCCTCAGGAGCCCCTTCTCGAGCATCTCCGGCACCTTGCCCCGGGACGTGAGCCCCTTGACGCCCTTCACGTCCGGAGGACGGCGGAGGCCGAGCCGCTGGACCGCGTCGGCCCAGATCGGCGCCGACCGGGAGCGGCTGCTGGACGACCTTCCCGGTCGGTTCGGTGTGGGTGCCGCACGGGCACCGGAGCCAAACGGTCGAGCGCTGGCACGCCGGGCACGCGCGGAGCCCGAGGGCGATCGGGATCGGGTCGTTGATCGTGGCCCGCGCCGCCTCGGAGACGGACCGGTGGGGGCCCCCGGCCGCCCCGACCGGGAAGAGGACGTGGACGTTCGGGCTCATCTGGCGTTGCCGCGCCTTCTCCGGGCGGCCGACCCGGGCGCCCACCCGGGACGGCGCTTTGGCCCGGACGGTGCATCCCGCGAGTCGGGAGACGAGCGCGAGGACCTCCGGCTCCGGCCGGCCCACCGCGACGCGGCGGACGAGGTGTTCGCCGAGGACGCCGAGGCCGAGCCCCCCGAGGAGCGCCTCGGTGTCGGTCGGCTCGAGACGGAGCCGCCCCTCGCCGGCCGGTCCGTGCAACGCCCCGAGCCAGACGAGCTGCTCCTTCCGCTCCGGCGACCAGGGGAGGTCGAGCCGGCCGTCGACGACGCGCCCCTCGGTCTCGACCCACGCCGAGAGCTCCGCGACCGCGCCCGCGGTGAGGTCGTGCCAGAACAGCGAGAAGCGGGGGTGGAGCGGGACGCCGTCACCGGCCGCGACCTCGACCGCCTCCGCGTACGACGGATGGTACGCCCGCTCGGTCGGCGCCCCCGCCGCGGCGAGCTCCTCGAGGTGCCAGGCGAGCGTGTAGGCGCCGGGGACGAGCGCCCGGTTGTTCTCGAGGAACTCACCGAACGGGACGAGGATCTCCCCGAGGTCAACGAGCCGCCGGACCCGGGGCAGGAGCTCGCGGGCCCGGGCCGCCTCGTTCACTGCCGTGAGGGTCCCGTCGGTGAGCTCGACGATCGGGCCCTCGACGGTGTCGCAGACCGACATCGCCGACGCCTTCCCGGGGTACTCGACCTTCAGCTGGGTGCCGATCGCGACGAAGTCCCGGAGGAGGACCATCGTCGCCGGGTTGACGGCGCACGAGGCGAGCCCCGAGGTGCGGGCCCGTCCGTACGCGAGCCGGAACCCGCCGGGCCGGCCGGGGTAGGCGAGCACGGGGCGACCCCCGAGCGCCTCCCGGAGGTACTTCGGCGGCCCATCGGCCGCGTCGGTCGTCCCGTGGTGGCCGAGCTCCCCCAAGAACTCCCACCCCGGGACGTTCAGCTTCTCGACGACCTTCCTAAGCTTCGCCGATTTCTGGCACAGCCCTTCGGCGATGACGAGGCACGCCCCCCCACGGACCCCGTTCGTCGGGATCCGCGGGACGTTGCGGAACGCGCTCACCTCGGCGTCGCCTTCGGTCGACTCGCCGGAGATGCACACCGGGACGTGCCGGACGACCGCCTCGATCTCGGCGGCGCTCGGGACGTACTGGAGGTGCTGGAGATGCTTGTAGAGCGGGATCTCCTCCTGGTACCGCCCGACCTCGAGGTCGGTCGGCTCGTACGCGGCGAGGCCGAGGTCGCGGCGGATCAGGTCGGCGAGGAGGACCGAGAGCGCCTGCGCCGTCCCGCCGGCGGCGCGGATCGGCCCCGCGTAGTACAGCTCGACGTACGGCCCGTTCCGCCCCGGTCGCAGGTGGACCTCGGCGAGCCCCTCGAGGGGGGCGACGAGGATCCCCTCGGTCAGGACCGCGAGGCCGACCCGGAGCGCGGCGTCGAGGCGGGACTCGAGGTCCGGCCCCGCGCCGGGTCGTTCGCGAGGCGCCGGGCGATCGCGACGGCGACGTCTTCGCGGGGCATCTTCTGGCAGAGCGCCCGGATCTCGACGGCGATGCCGTCCAGATGGAGGTGGGAGAGGAGCTTCTCGACCCGCATCGCCATGTCCTGGGCGCGGGGGATCTCCGGGACGAGCTCCGGGTCCAGCCCTTGCCGCCGGGCCCCCTCCGCGGAGGCGTACGCGCGGTCGACGAGGGACTCGATCGTCGCGGCGTACGAGTCCACGGCCGCCGGACGGGGGTCGGCGGATTAAGGGCTCGGTCGCCGGACCCCTCGGGCGTCGGCCGGCGCGACTCCGGCGAACCGTTCCGGAGGGCCCCGGCGAGCGACCGGGGTTACGTCCAGGGTACCTTCACGTTCGCCGGACCGCCGTGCACGAGGACCGCTCCCTGGGAGTGGACCGTCGTGAAGCCGGCCACCGGGCCGACCGCGTAGCCGTACGCCCCGGCCGGGTCGAAGAACGTGATCGTCGGGGTGGTGCTCGAGCGGACCACTCCGCCGAGCGTCACCGACCAGAGCGTGCCGGCGGGAAGGCCGGTCTCCGTGAAGTTCACATGGTAGAGGACGAACGGCACGAGCGGGAGGGAGTCGCCCCCGGTGGAGATCCCGCCGCTCGCATCGAACGGAACGGTCCCGTACGGGTTCGACGGGGTCCCGTACGTCGACCAGTAGTTCCCGCCCTCCCGCGCGCCGCCGAGGATGTTCCCCGAGAGCCCGAACCCGTTCACCTTGAGCACGGTGCTCGCGGGGGCGGAGGTGACGTTCCAGGTGTCGACGTACAGACGAGGGCACGAACGTCAGAAGGTTCGTGGTCGGCGTGATCGCCGGGACCGGCACGTCGAAGATGTTGTTGTAGACGAGGTCGTGGTTCGCCGAGAGGAGGAGCCCGGTCTCGTTGCCGGGGTCGTTCTCCACGGCCGCGGGGTCCGGGCAGACGGGGTACGACACCGAGATCGTGTTTCCCCAGACGACGGTGTTCGACCCGCCGTAGATGTTGATCGCGACGCCCATGTCCTCGAACGTATTCCCGGCGACCAGGTTGTCCGACGAGTTCCAGAAGATCACGTTCGCGAGCAACGTGCCGGCGTCGTAGGAGGAGAACCAGCCCGAGATGACGGGGTTGTCGACGACCGAGACGTGCCGGTCGTTCAGGAACACCTGCTGGAGGAAGTTCGTGCTCGGCACCCCGTTGAGGGCGACCGCCGCCGCCTCCACCGGGAGACTGTAGGTGATCGCGAACGACGGGGCGTTCTCGATCGTCACGTAGTCGGTCGTGTTGGTGAGGGCAATCCCCGAGAACACCGGGAAGAAGAAGTCGTTGAACTCGCCGAACAGCGGGTTGAGGGTCGCCGACCCCCCGTTCAGCAGGACGTACGGGTTGCCGACGGTCCCGGCACCCCCTGGCTGGGAGATGTTGGCGACCTCCGCGTTCCCCCAGGCGTAGAGCGGCGTGTCGATCCCGACCCCGGGGCTCGCCCCGAGGTTGACCGACGTCGAGATCGCGCTCCCGACGTGGACGACCCGGGTGGCGTGGTCGCTCAGCAGGACCTCGAACGTGTAGGTCCCGGGCGCCAGCTGGTAGCTGCCGAGCCCGGTCGCAAGGAGCGGGCTCCAGGCGGCCGTGGATGGGTTGAACTTTCCGCCGGTGGACGCAAAGACGAACGCGTTCGCCGGGGTGACGTGGAGCGTCACCGAGATGGAGCCAGCGACCGCTCCGGTCATCCCCCACAGCGGGTGGAGGAGCGAGGGGCCCGACACGAGGTGGGCGACCGGGGTCGGGGTGGTGCTCGCCCACTCCGAGATCCCCTCGGAGGTTTCGCCCGTGTCAAACCCGAAGTCGAGCGCCGCGGGGACCGGGGAGTAGGTCGACGTCCCGTTCGCGAGCGTGGCGAGCTCCATGGTGGCGTTGATGTCGTAGACGGAGGTCGTGCACCCGTCGTCCGAACCGCCCAGCATGATTTCGGCGTCGTTCGGCAGGTACCCGTTCGCACCGAACTGCTGGCCGTCGATCTGGAATGTCGGGGACGGGGCCGGGTGGGTCGGTCGGGCGTACCCGGTCGAGTTGAACTCCACCTTGTCGTACGAGCCCGTGACCGTCCGCCCGCTCGACAGCGTGATCGAATAGTTCAGGAACACCGTCGGCCGGTCGTTGAGGACCGTCGCATTGTTGTACACGTGGACGGTGAACGGAAGTCCCGTCGTCCACGTCGGGCCCTCGGCGTAGTAGAAGACCGGGGGGACGGGGAACCCGCGGTCCGACCAGAACGAGTTCTGGGTCAGGTCGAACGCCGGGTTGGAGAAGTTCCAGATGTTGTCGACGATGTACAGCTTGTGGGTCGACTCGACGTACACCGGCACGTTCTGGATCCAGAACTGGTTGCCGGTCGTGTTGAACAGGTCCACGTTGGTCAGGACCGTGTTCAGCTGCATCGAGACGGAGTCCGGGCCGAACCCGTCGACGTAGCTCGAGTTGAGGGTGTTGACCGTGACCGTCGCCTCGACGCTCGGGGTGTACGACACGGTGCCGACGTCCTTCCCATTGACCTTCTGGATGCCGAGGTCGCCGATCCCCATCGGGGCGGGGGCCTGGGCGTAGGTCGGGGTGATCGTCCCGTTCTGGACCGTGAGCTGGGGGTGAAAGTTCGGCAGGAACACGTCGGAGGTCGGCACGTGCGACTGCCGGATCTCCGAGGCGACCCGCGTCGCGTCGGCGCTCGCGACGCTCACCCCCGCGGGGGAATCGGCGTGGACCGACGACGTAGCCGGGGTGAGTCCCCCCACCGGCGACAGCATCAGGACGGTCACGAAGAGAGCGGCGGCGCCCAGCACGAGATGTCGAACGGCGACCATGGCGGCGGCGCGACGGCTGGCGGCCAGATATACGCCTCGGTCGGCCGTCGCGCGTGGGAAGCACCGGATGCGACGCGGGGGCCCTCCGGACCCCCCGGTACCGTCAGGGGGACGGGGCGGCGCTGCTGGGAACCGGCTCGGGTCCCGCGGTCGAGGCGCTCGGGGCGGGCGCCTGCCCGGTCTGCCGCGTCCCGTCCGCGAGGTATCGGAAGTTCCGCATCGCGAGCGTGCAGAGCAGCCCGGCGACCGAAAGGGCCGCGATGATGGCGAAGACGACATCGAACCCCGTCCCGCCGTACCCCTGGAACGGCACGGCCCCGACCGGGGTCGAAACGTAGTACGTGACGAGGAAGCTTCCGAGCGTCGACGTCACCAGGACCGGCGCGATCGCGCTGCCCAGGTTCCGGAACGTCTGGTTCATCCCGGTCTGCATCCCGAACTCGCTCCGGTCGGCGGTCAGGACGATCGCATTGGTCATCGCGATCAGGACACCGACGTTCCCGACGAGCAGGAAGATCGGGAACACAGCGAGGTCGACCAGCTGGCCGTGGACGAACACAAGCGCGAGCCCCCCGATCGTCGACAGCGCGAACCCGAGGACCATGATCGGCTTCGGGCCCCGCGTGCCCACGGCCCGGCCGAGGAACGGTCCGAAGATCAACATCGAGATCGTGGACGGGAGGGCGATGAGCCCCATCTCGAGCTCGGTCTGGTGGAACCCGGGGCCGTACGGGAACTCGATGAGGACCGTCATCGTGGTGAACGTGAGGAACATCAGCAGCCCCGCGATCACCGCGTTGACGTCCGACACCCAGATGTTCCGGGGCCGGAGGCCGGCGAAGTTCACGACCGGATTCTTGGCGTGCGGCTCCCACGCGATGAACGCCACGAAACCGAGGACGGCGAGGACGAAGAACTCGGGGACCCCGAACGCGACCGACCCGATCGAGCCGCCGGTCCAACTCGTCCATCCCCAGGCGGACCCCTGGCTGATGCCGAACATCAGCATCGCGAGGCCGAACCCCAGCGAGGCGATCCCCGGGACATCGATCGAGGGGTTCGCGTGGCGGTTCGATTCCTTGAGGAACAGAACCGCGAGGATGACGACGAGGATCGCGACCGGGATGATCGTGTGATAAGTGGCCTGCCAGCCGTAGGTCTGGGCGAGGTAGCCACCGCCCACGAGCCCGCCGGAGGCGCCGGCGGCGAACATCGCGCTGACGATCCCCTGGGCCTGACCGACCCGACGGGCCGGGAATACTTCGGGGATCATCGAGAACGCGAGCGGGAACATCGCAATTCCGACGCCCTGCACGGCCCGGACCGCGATCAGGACGTAGATCTGGTCCGGCCGGGAGAGTCCGAACGCGGCCCCGATGTTCGGAGTAAAGCCGGCGAGGGTCACCGCGATGGCGTAGACCGTCATCACGAGGACGAGCATCCGCTTCTTGCCGTAGAGGTCCCCGAGCTTGCCGAAGATCGGCGTCACGACGACGCCCACGAGGAGGTACGCGGAGAGGATCCAGGCGATCGTGGAGAAGTTGCCGTTCGTCTGGTCGAAGAAGATGTAGAACTGCTTGAACGCCGGGAGGACCATCGTCTCGACGTACGTGACCATCAGCGCCATCACGGCGAGGATCCCGAGGAGCGTCCGGCCGTACGCGGGGTCGTACGGGCGTCCGTCCATCAGTTTCTCGGGGGTGCTCATGCGGAACCTCCGGTCGCGAGGGCCGATTCGGTCCGGCCGCCGATAGCCGAGAGGACGCGGGCCGTGGTCTCGATCTCGGTCCGGGGGATCTCGCGGGTCGCGACCGAGGTCCGTCGTCCGATCTCCTCCCAGACCCCGGAGATGAGCGAGCGCCCGGAGCGCGTCAGCGAGAGGACCACGACGCGGCGGTCCTCCTCCGACCGGTGGCGCTCGACCCAGCCGGCGCGGACGAGGTCATCCACGATCACGCTCACGGTCGGAGGGGTGACGCACCGGAAGCTCGCGAGGTGGGCCGCGTTGAGCGGACCGTGCTCGGCGATATCGCTCAGCGTCCAGAACTGGGCCATCCCGAGGCTGTGCCGCGGCAGGATCTCGGAGAGCCAGCCCTTGAAGGCGAACGTCACCGACCGCATCGCATCCATGAGGACGTGTTCGGGGGCGACCAGCGAGGCGGAAGCGCGAAGAGCGGGCATGTTCGTTCGATGAGCAATTCATCAGGGACATAAATAGTTAGCCTTCCTAACTGCATCGGCTTCGCCCCACCGCCCCGCTCTTTTTCCCGGATGCCCTCGACCCTCGAATGCCGGCGTCGTCGGGGCCCGACCTCTCGGTCGTCCGAGTCGACTCGACCCGCGACGTGACCACGGTCCGACGCTTGTTTCGGGAGTACGAACGGGCGATCGGCGTCGACCTCAGTTACCAGGGGTTCGAGGAGGAGTGGCGTGCGCTCCCGGGGAAGTACGGCGCCCCCGGCGGGGCTCTCTTCCTCGCTCGGGTCCGCGGCGTCGTCGCCGGCTGTGCGGCCGTTCGTCCCGGCCCGGGAGACTCGGCCGAACTGAAGCGGCTCTACGTTCGCCCCCGGTTCCGTCGGAGCGGACTCGGTCGAACCCTGGTCGACCGCGCGATCGAGTTCGCGGCGAAGGGGGGCTATCGCGCGCTTGTCCTCGATACGCTCCCCGAAATGGACGCCGCCTACCGGCTCTACCTTCACCTCGGCTTCCGCGACGTCCCCCCGTTTGGACCCCCGTCCCACGCGGGAACCCGGTACCTTCGACTCGACCTGCCCCGGGGGTATGACCGGCCTTCGCGGTGGCCGGAACGAGCCGTTATCCCCGAGCCGACGTCATTTCCGCACTCCTCTATGCCCGGCCGCTCCCCTGCACCCCGCCCGAAGTCGGATTCCCACGTACGGACGAACCGTCGATTCTGGGAGGCGGGGAGCGACGCCTACGACCGGCGGCACACCGCATCGATCGCCGGTGCCAACGCGGCCGCCTGGGGACTCTGGCGAATCCCCGAATCCTCGCTCCGGCTGCTGGGAGCGGTGCGCGGAACGAGGATGCTGGAGCTCGGGTGCGGAGCGGCCCGGTGGTCGATTGCGCTGGCCGAGAAAGGGGCTCGGCCGATCGGGTTGGATGCGACCCGGTCGCAGCTGGACAAGGCCCGCCGGCTCGTCCGGGAGTCGAAGGCTCGCGTCCCCCTCCTGCAGGCCAACGCCGAGCGGATCCCGTTCCGGGACGCCACGTTCGATACCGTGTTCTGCGACTGGGGGGCGATGACGTTCTGCGACCCGGCCCGGACCGTCCCCGAGTGCGCCCGGGTCCTCCGGCCCGGCGGTCGGCTCGTGTTCTCGACCGCGAGCCCGCTCCGGTACGTGGCGTTCGACGCGAAGCGCGATGGGCAATCGCGCCGGCTCGAGCGCTCGTACTTCGACCTCCGCCGCGTGGTCCTCGGCGACACGGTGGAATTCCAATTGCCGTATGGCGAGTGGATCGGCCTCTTCGCGCGCTCGGGCCTCTCGGTCGAACGTCTCCTGGAGACCCGCCCGGAACTGGGCGCCCGCAGCTCCTACGTCGACCGTAAGGACGCTCCCTGGGCCCGCGGCTGGCCGATGGAAGCGATCTGGTCGGTGCAAAAGTCGGTACCGGAGCGGACCCGGTCGTCCCGACGTCAAGGCCACGTTCCTTGCCCGATTCGGGATTACTCAGGCCCAGCTTCGGCAGCGGCCAGGTCCGACCCCGACCCCCGGTTCAGAAACCAGGGCGACAATCCGCGAGCGAGACGACGATCTCGACGAGCAGCGCGCCAGGAAGTTCGCGTCGTCCGCAGGCCCGACGCAGGGAGCCTCAGCGAGGCTCTCCTGCTCAGCCCCATGTCGGCTCGCCACCTGATCAAGACCTACTATTTGCCGGGTTTCCGGCCCCGGTCGAAGGCTGAGCCGGATTCGAGCAAGCTTTAGCTGGTTAGGGTCGCACCTTCAATGCCCGTCCGCTTCGATGCCGAAAGTCCCGCGGACCGACACGCTGCGGTCAGCAAGAGGACGCCGATCCCGTCGCAGATGAACGAGCCGATCAGTAACTGCGCTGGGCCGATGCTGACTGCCGCGCCATCGGTAGTAGCGCAGTCATTTCCACACCCTGAACTCGCCGCCGCGTCGCCCGGCGAGGTCGCGCCGCTATTGGGGCAAGTTGACTCGCAGGCCGAAATCGAGGCGATGACTGCGACGAGAATCAGGAAGCCGGCGAGGAGGAAAAACCCCGAAACGACGGCAAGGCGACTACCGGCCAGCGTCATGAACGGCCTTGGCACCGGAGAGGCGAGCCCGCCGAGTAATGCGACTCCCGCGAGAACAAGCAAGTACCCAGCCACCCACATCGCGGCCCAAATCGACTCGACAACCTCGAAGCTCAGTCCCAATGGAACGACTAGGAAAAAGAATGGGATGACCACGAGCAGAATGCCGCAGATGGCTATTGCTTGGGCTCGGCTCGCCAATTCTTTCACCCTCCGACGTGCGACGATTCTCCGTGATAACATCGGTGCATAGGCGTACTTGCGCTTCCCCCGACAATCCTAGAAAGCGGCTGAGACAACGTTTTCTTCTCGCCGCGGACCATTTCGGACTAGGCGTCCCACGCGGCATCCAAATTCCATCGTCACTTCTCTACACTCCACTGCCGCTCCGCGAGTGCGTGCCCCTGTGAGACCCAGCGCAGGGATAGAAGTCGAGTCATTGATTGCGGGCGCGCCGGAAGGGTATTCAGACGCACCACCAATTGTATGATGAAGTCACCCATGATTCCTGAGAATAACCGTACGAGCCGCCGTAACCATTGCCGTTAATCCAATTCTGATTGGTGTTGCTGGTACCGCAGTTCTGGTCCATGTTGTAGATGTTGAAGTATGAGTGACTATAGAACCAATTTCCGACCTGTATCTGCAGTCCCGACGATCCAGATCCAAGGACGTAGGTGTCCGTGAAATTGACGGGCTGATACTTCGGTATTTGTTGGACTTGCCCATATATCGTGGGGGCCTCAACGATGTTTTGGGCATAGAAGGGGGTGTATGAAAACGTGTAGCACCACTGCCACCAAAAGATGGTGACGCAGTAAGTGGAACCAAGGTTACGATAGGTCTGTGCGAAGCTTCCAGTTGAGAAATCATAGACACTTGCCCACCACGTTGAGTTTGCGTTATTGGCCCCGAGGTCGAACTGGACCCAATCGCCGACATTGACACACGGGTAGCCTGGATAATAGCTCGACACCGGCATCCTCGGATAGAACTCGTACCAAAGCTGGTAGCACGAACTGGATCCGCCGTTTGTCGTGTCAAAGGTATAGCCAGTCTGCCATAGCCCTCCTCCTCCGCCAGGGGTCTCAGAGATGCCAAGCCAAGTACTGACGACAGACTGCACCGGCGGGGCCCACCATGGGGTGCAGCATGGACCGACATTTGGTGGGTTCATTTTTTTGTACACGGGTGTCGGTGTAGGTTTGGGTAAGGGGCACGGTCCCTGGGTAGTAGAATTCGAACCCGGACCAATTGACCCTGGTGATGACTCCACTCGCATTGGTGGCGTTCCATGCGGCATAAGTTAAGCCTCGAAGCGGGGCCTCCAGGCTGACCGTTTCCTCTCGAGACGGTGGTCTTTTTCCGGCCTCGGCGACCTCTATGGGATGCCGAAGCATCCCCCGAGCAAGCCGCGGCCCCTTCGATCGGGCGAAGTTGAGGAGACCCTGGGCCAACTCCTTCCCGCCGAGCGGATCGACCGGTTCGCCCGTGAGAGCGGGTTCGTCCGCCGCGAGCGGAAGGTCAACTCCGTTGCCTTCCTCTGGACTCTCGTCCTCGATTTCGGGGTCGAACTCCATCGTCATCTCGAGGAACTTCGGGCCGGCTACACCGAGCGAGCCCACCTCACGCTGAGCTACCCCGGCTTCTACCTCCGCTTCACCCCAGAGCTCTCGAAGTTCCTCCAGCTTTGTCTGGCCCACGCTCTGGGCGAGCTCGCCCACGAGCCCGGGCGCGAGCTCGATCCGAAGCTGGCCCGATTCGAGGATCTCCTCCTCAAGGACTCCTCGGTCGTCCGACTCCACGCGAGCCTCGCCAAGAAGTGGCCGGCCACGCGCTCCCGGAAGGTGGCCGCCGGCGTCAAGGTCGACATGCTGGTGAGCGTTCGGGCGAACGGTCCGAAGAGCGTGGCCCTGGTCGGTGAACGCACCCACGACGTCAAGCTCCTGCGGATCGGCCCTTGGGTCAAGGACCGCCTCCTGCTCGCCGACCTGGGTTACTATTCCCATCGACTCTTCGCGAAGATCGTGGAGAACGGAGGCTCGTTCGTCAGCCGCTGGAAGAAGAGCGCCGATCCGCTCTTCGTCCGCTCGCTGACCGTTCACCGGGGGAGGGCCATCGAGTTGGAGGGGAAGCGGCTCAGCGAGGTGCTCCCCCGCCTCCAGCGCCAAACCCTCGATGCCGAGGTTGAGCTCGCCTTCCAGCGGCGCATCTACGATGGTCATCGCTCCGGGGACACCTTCCGATGCCGATTGGTGGCCGTGTGGGACGAGAGCCACCGGGAGTACCACCTCTACCTGACAAACGTGGGTCCGGAGACCCTGAGCGCGGAAGAAGTGGCGCGGCTCTATGCGATGCGCTGGGAGATCGAGCTGGTCTTCAAGGAACTGAAGAGCCAGTACGCCCTTGACGAGTTCCGGACGACCAAGCCGGCGGTGATTGAGGCGCTGATCTGGTCGGCTCTGCTCACGCTGGTCGTCAGCCGACGGTTGCACACGCTGGTGAGGGCCCGGGCCCCCGAGGAGCTGCGCAGCCGCTACACGCCCCTACGGTTTGCGGCCAACTTCCGACGCGGGGCGAGGCACATTCTCGCCGCGATGATGAAGCGTGAGGGCCTCTCGAAGGAACCCGTGAACCAGTTCGCGCTGAACCTCTACCTCGTGCATGAGTCGTTGGACCCACACATCAGCCGCCACCGATTCCGGGAGGAGTTCTCGAGGTGAGCGGGCCTAACTTATGCCCAATGCTATCCATTTCTAGACGCGGCAACCGGGTCCGTATGGAAATTGGAGTCGCCCCCTCCTTCCGAGCTCCCGATCGATTACGTGCTTACGCTGACAGCGGTGGACGTATTCGACGGGAAGCCCACACCGTGGTACTGCCACGTGGGATTCGAAGTCGCCAACGCTGTCGCAGGCGGGAGCTGGCCGGTGGCCACCTGGACAATAAAGGGTCGGCCGACTTTCTCCGAGCCTTAATGGAAGGGTCGATTTCCCAACCTCCAAGCGGCGAAAAAGGGTTAGGACCTAGCCTACCGCGCAAAGCACCCCTCTCGCCGACGGCGCCGCTCGCGCGGAACGCTGCTTGGGCATCGTTCAGAGCGTCCCGCAGCCTAATGGGGAGGGAATGGCCCATCCGAGTCATGTCGCGAGTCCGCCGGGAGTGACCATGCTGTCGGTTTATTCCCGAGCCTGCAGCATGCCTGTCGGTTTATTGACCTCGTCAGGAAGATTCTTCGACACCTTCCGGTCTAAGCTAATGTTTAAGTAGCGAATCCCAAAATGGACGGGGCGGAAGAGCGTATGACGCTCGTCTGACAAACACGGCAGGGGAATCGAACGATGAAGTCCATCATTCAGGAAGCCATCGCAAAGCACCAAGAGAACCAGGCGCTCGTCGACGACAAGAAGACGACCGCCCCGGCGGTACACGAGCTCGGACGACGCGGAGCTGGCGAAGCTCGCGGAGACGCTGAAGGTCAACATCCGGATCGTCGGGTGCGGCGGCGGCGGGTCGAACACGATCAACCGCTGCGTCGAGGAAGGGATCCAGGGCGCTGAGATGTGCGCCATCAACACCGACGCGAAGCACCTCCTGACGGTCCACTCCCCGCGCAAGATCCTCATTGGCCGCCGGGCCACGAAGGGGCTCGGCGCCGGCGCCCGCCCCGAGATCGGGGAAGAGGCGGCCCGCGAGAACGAGGAGGAACTCCGCGCGTTCGTCAACGGCGCGCACATCGTCTTCGTCACGGCCGGAATGGGCGGCGGAACTGGGACCGGCTCCGCGCACCTCGTGGCCCGACTCGCCAAGGAAGCCGGCGCCCTGACAATGGGCGTCGTCACCCTCCCGTTCTCCGGTGAGGGCGCGGCGCGGATGGAGCAGGCCCGCGACGGCCTCGAGCGGCTCCGGCGCGTCTGCGATACGACGATCGTCATCCAGAACGACAAGCTCCTCGAACTCGTCCCCCGGATGCCGCTCGATGCGGCGTTCAAGCTCGCCGACGCGGTCCTGATGACGGGGATCAAGGGGATTACGGAGATCGTGACCCGCCCGGGCCTCGTCAACCTCGACTACGCCGACATCATGACCGTCATGAAGGACGGCGGGGTCGCCCTCATCGGCCTCGGCGAGAGCGAGAGCGCCACCGACCGCGTGACCGAGGCGGTCACCGAGGCGCTCACGAGCCCGCTCCTCGGCTCGGTCGAGCTGAAGGACGCGACCGGCGCGCTCGTCCGCGTGATTGGCGGCCCGACGATGACCGTCAGCGAGGCCGAGAAGGCCGCGGCACTCGTCGGCGGCAAGATCTCCAAGCGGGCCCGGATCATCTGGGGCTGCTCGGTCGAGAACTCTCCCGAGATGGAGAACACCATCAAGGTGCTCCTCATCATCACCGGCGTGCGGGCAACGAGCCTGCTCGGCCAGAAGGGAGGCTACGCCGCTGGTGAGTCCGAGGAAGTCATCGACCTCGTCCGCTAACCATTCCCCTCGCCCCCGCTACCTCGGCCTCGAGGTGGCGGGGGATTCGACCCTCCCTTCGCTCTGGTGGGAAGGCGTTCTCGTCGACCGCCTGCGACTTCTGATCCCGAAGGAGATCCCGGCCCGGATCCGGTGGATCCGCCGGGAAGGGACCCGCGCGGTCGTCGAGGTCGACCATCGGGCCGTCGCCGCCGCCCGCGCGGCCTGGAACGTCGCGCTGGTCACCCCGAGCGGCCGGACCGTCCAGCTGCGCACGGCCCGCTCCTGGGGAACCCTTCGGGGGGCGAAGGCGTGGCTCCGGGATCCGCGCGGGCACCCCCGGTAGCGCTCGAACGCCCCTGCCGGGCGAATCGCGCGCCCCGCGCGTCGGCGCGCGGGGTCCGGCCGGTAGAAATATCGCGACCGGCTCGCCCGGGGCATGCCAGGCCCCCGGCCCGCGTTCTTCGGGCCGATGCTGATCGTGCGGGACTTCGACGCGTCGCTGACGTTCTACCGCGACGTGATCGGACTCGAAGGGGAGGGGGCGAGCCCGTACGCCGAGTTCATTTCGGGCTCCTGAAAGCTGGTCCTCCTCGACCGGGCGTTCTGGAAGACGGTCGGGGGACTCGCCGGGACCTCGCCGAACGCGGGGACACGGGACGGGCTCGTGCTCGCAATCCAGGTCGAGGACGTCGACCGGGAGTTCGAGCGGATCCGCTCGAAGGGCGTGGCGATCGCCGCCCCCCCCGCCGACCGGCCGATGATGGGCCTCCGGAACTTCCAGTTGTTCGACCCGGATGAGAACCTCGTCGAGTTGACCTCGCGGCTCCCGAAGTAACGGACCCCCCGGGGCTCCCCTCGGGACCGAGGCCGGGGTCGGCGCGAACTTCCACCCGGCCCGCGACCGCCCGTCGCCCTCGCCCGGAGGAGGTGGAAACCCCCCGCCGGGGTCCGAATCGTTCGACCGGTTCTGACACAACGGTCCGCGCCGGCGGGATGTATAAATACGTCACCCCGGCGTACTCGTACCCTCGGCCGGTTCTCCCTCATGCGATCCTGGACGACCATCCACCAGCGCCGCTACCGGGCCCGGAAGGGCCAGGTGAGCGCCGTCGCGACGATCCTCGGACTCCTCCTGTTCGTGGCGTTCATCGCGAACTTCATCATCGCCGAGCTCCCCGCCGAGATGCAGCAGAACGAGACCTCCCACATCCTCCTCGTCGAGGACCAGCTGGCCCGCCTGCAGGCGACGATCCTCGCCGAGGCCCAGAACCCCGGGATCCACGTGGCCCTCGTGAGCCCCGTGACCCTCGGCTCCCAGGCGGAGCCGCCGTTCGGCCTCGCGGCCGAGTCGACGATCCAGACCGAGTTCGCCTCGGTCGGGACCGTCGCCAACTACCAGATCTCGACGATCCACTACCTTCCCATGACCTGGGCCGCCGGGAGCGCCTGCCTCGCCGGCGGCGCGGGCACGTGCAGCACCGCCGGTGCGGTGAACACGTACAACGAGGCCGTCAGCGGCGCGGCGAAGGCGGTCACGATCAGCGGCAGCGGGGCGAGCCTGTACTACAACCTGACCGGGTCGAACGACACCCTCACGATCACGTGGAGCGGCCCGAACATGAACGCCCTCCACCTGGTCGTGAACGGCTCGAACGACTCCGTGACGTTCAAGAAGACCGCGACCGACGTGGGGAGTCCCCACGGGACGTTCCTCTTCTACGGGGCGACGGACAAGTTCACCCTGACCCCGAGCGGCTCCCATTCCGGGGCCGGCGGGACCGTCCTCTCGGTCCAGTTCTTCGGGAGCATCAACGGGATCTGCCCGTGGGGGAACCTCTCGGCGACCGACAAGCTGGGAACGTTCGGGACCGGGGGGACGTTCGTCAACGTCACCACCACCTGGTGGAACGGGGTCGGGTACGTGTCCCCGCAGCACTTCCACACGTACGCGAGCGGCACCGAATCGTACCAGAACTCCACCGGCTTCGCGCAATGCGCCTTCACGAAGGACTTCCCGTCGTCGTTCACCGCCCAGGAGAGTGGCGGCCTGCTCGTGAACATCTACAACCACTACATCGCCCAGACGCTCGTCGCGTACGACCAGGGCGCCGTGGTGAGCCAGGAAGCCGGTGGCGGCTCGATCGTCATCGACCAGCCGTCGATCTCGGTGACCGACCGCCCCGCGGGGACGGTCGGGTTCGTGACCCTCGTCAACCTCCAGATGGCGCCGTCGCTCCAGGCCGGTCTCTCGACCGCGGCGATCATGTCGCAGGTCTTGTCGGTCAGCCACTTCAGCGTGCTCGCGAACTCGAACCGGTCGCTCACCTCCCCGTTCAACTTCACGATCACGACCCTCTTCCCGGACGCCTGGTGGGCGTACTTCAACTCCCTCCCGAGCGCCTTCCCGGACGGCTCCACGTGCGTCACCGTCACCCCCCTGAGCGCCCCCTACTCCTGCCTCTCCCCACCCCAGGGGACCGTGGAGGAGATCGTCGCCCCCATGATCGTCCAGTCGATCTCCGTCACCGACATCACGGCGCAAGTCTGGATTCCGTGACGTTGGGACGGCCTCCGCGTCACGCTTATCCACCGACCACCCTCTGACGGGAGGGTACGGGTCGTGCTGCCGGGCTCCGAAGGGCGGGTCGCCCTCCGGCGCGCCCTCCTCTCCGTTTCGGACCGGACGGGGCTTCCCGAGCTCGCCCGCGCCCTCGACCGGCACTCGGTCGAGCTCGTGGCCACCTCCGGCACGCGGGCCGTCCTGGACCCGCTCGGCCTCCGCGTCCGGGCCGCCGAGGAGCTCACCGGGGTCGGCGGCTGGTTCGGCGGCCGGATCAAGACGCTCCACCCCGGGCTCCTCGGCGGCATCCTCGCCCCTCGGACCGAGGAGGGGGCCGCGGAGCTCCAGCGGCGAGGGCTCGTCCCGATCGACCTCGTCGTCGTCAACTTCTACCCGTTCGAGCCGACGATCCGGGACCACCCGGAGCGGACCGACCGGGAGGAGCTCGTCGACGTCGGCGGCGTCACCCTCGCCCGGGCCGCCGCGAAGAACCACCGGTGGGTGGCCGTGCTGAGCGACCCGTCCGACTACGGGGCGGTCGCCGCCGAGCTCGACCGGGACCACGGCGGGCTCGGCCGCGCGACCCGGGCCCGGCTCGCCCGCCTCGCCTTCGCCCGCACGAGCCACTACGACCGGGTCATCGCCGAGCACCTCGTCCCCGAGGAGGCGGGGGACGCTCCCATGCCGGCGGAGTTCCCCGAGGTGGCAACGTTCCTGCGCGACCCGATCCCGCTCCGGTACGGCGAGAACCCCCACCAGGCGACCGCCGCCTACGGACTCGAGGCCCCGGAGGGGCTCCTCGCCCCGTGGCTCCTCGAGCTCCGGAAGGGGGCTCCGCTCTCGTTCACCAACCTCCTCGACCTCGACACCGCGCTCGCCACGGTGAGCGAGTTCCCCACCCCCACGGCGGCCGTCGTCAAGCACGCGAGTCCGTGCGGCGTCGCCTCGGGAACGACCGTCCGGGAGGCGCTCGAGCGGGCCGTCGCGACCGACCCGGTCGCGCGGTACGGCTGCGTGCTCGCGGTGAACCGCCCGTTCGCCGCGGACGCGCCGGAGGCGCTGAAGGGCGTGTTCGTCGACGCCGTCGCCGCCCCGTCGTTCGACCCGGCCGCCGAGGAGGCGCTCGGGCGCCGCCCCAAGGTGAAGGTTGTCCGGGTCGACCCTCCCGCCCTCGACCGGCCCCGGTGGGAGGCCCACTCCGCCCTCGGACGGCTCCTCCTGCAGGAGACCGACCGGCGCGAGCTCGCGCCGTCGGAGTTCCGGCTCGTCACGACCGCGAAGGCGACCCCGCACCAGGCGTGCGCGCTCGACTTCGCCTGGCGGGTCGTGCGGCACGTGAAATCGAACGCGATCGTCCTCGCCGACGGCTCGAAGACCGTCGGGATCGGCGCCGGCCAGCCGACCCGCGTGAAGGCGGTCGAGCTGGCCCTCGGCGTCGCCGGCCCCGGGCCGCCGGCGCCGTCCTCGCCTCCGACGCGTTCTTCCCGTTCGCGGACGGCGTCGAGGTGGCGGCATCGGCCGGGGTGAAGGCGATCCTCCAGCCGGGCGGCAGCGTCCGGGACCCCGAGGTGATCGCGGCCGCGGAGAAGCACGGCGTCGCGATGTACTTCACCGGGTGGCGGGTCTTCCGGCACTAGGCCGGCGAGGGTCGGCGCCCCTCAGGCGAAGGTGAAGTACCGCCGCAGGATCGTGCGAAACTCCGTCGGGCCGACAGGACCGACCTCGCGGCCGCGCTCGCGGCCCTGGTCGAGGAACACGTACGTCGGGATCGAGTGGATTCCGTACGACTGGGTGACGTGGCCGGATTCGTCGACGTTGACCTTGGCGAACTTGACGCGACCGACGAGCGACTCCTGGAGCTCGCGGAGGATCGGCTCGGCGACCCGGCACGGGGCGCACCAGTCGGCGTAGAAGTCGACGACGACCGGGAAGGCCGACCGGATGACCTCGTGCTCGAACGTCTCGTCGGTCACTTCGACGAGCTCCGGATCCTCCGACATGCGTGGCTCCCCTCGCGCTTCGACCCGCATGCGGGCTTTAACCCTTCGTTTCGTCCCGCACCGCGATGGCCCGTCCGGCGACGGTTCGGAGCCGGTCGGGGCCCGGGCGCGCGGACCGGCTCCTCGCCTGGTTCTCCCTCCACCGTCGGCCCCTCCCGTGGCGCGCCGACCGCGACCCGTACCGGATCTGGGTCGCCGAGGTGCTCCTCCAGCAGACGCGGGTCGCCGCCGTCGTCCCGCGGTACCTCGCGTTCCTCGCGAAGTACCCGACCGTCGCGGCGCTCGCGCGCGCGTCGGAGCACGACGTCCTGAAGGCGTGGGAGGGGGCCGGATACTACGCCCGGGCGCGGAACCTGCGTGCCGCCGCCCGCGAGATCGTCGGCGCCCGGCACGGGGTCTTCCCGCGGACCGCGCGCGAGCTCGCGGAGCTCCCCGGGTGCGGACCGTACATCAGCGCGGCGGTCGCGAGCCTCGCCTATGACGAGCCGGTCGTCGCGCTCGAGGCGAACGGGCTCCGGGTCGCCGCCCGTTGGACGCTCGAGGAGGGGGACGTCCGTCGTGAGGAGGTCCGGGCCCGCCTGCGGGCGGCGCTCGAGCACGAGCTTCCCCGGGATTCCGCCGGAGCGTTCAACGAGGCGGTCATGGAGCTCGGAGAGACCGTCTGCCTCCCGCGGGACCCGCGGTGTCCGGAGTGCCCGGTCGCCTCCGATTGCCGGGCTCGTCAGGAACGGCCCGACCCGGGGGGTCTGCCCGTGCGGTCCCGCCTCCCCGAACGTCCGCACGTGGTCGCCTCCATCGTCGCCCTCGAGTCCGGGAACCGGTGGCTCGTCCGCCAGCGGCCGGTCGAGGGGCTCCTCGGCGGGCTCTGGGAGCTTCCCGGAGGCCGGGTCGCGCCGGGAGAATCGTTCGCGTCCGCCGCCCGGCGAGAACTCTGGGAAGAGACCGGGCTCGCGGCGTCGTCGCTGGTGCCGCTCGGAATCGTTCGCCACGCCTACTCCCACTTCTCCGTCTCCCTCCACCTCTTTGGCGGGCCCTGGGACCGGGCGGGGGATCTCCGAGGCGACGCGCCGCTTCGTTGGGTCACGCGCGCAGAGTTCGAGCGGCTCCCCCGGCCGGCGGCTACGGTCCGGGCGATGGCGCTCGTGGAGCAGGCTCGGGGAGGAGCTTCCCCGGGTTCAGGATCCCGTCCGGGTCGCAGAGCGGCTTCCATCCCTGCAGCAGCCGGACGCCGACGTCCCCGAGCTCCTCCGAGACGTACCCGCGCTTCACCGACCCGACGCCGTGCTCGCCGCTGACGGTCCCGCCGAGCCGACGGGCGAGGGCGAGGATCTCGGAGCGGACGCGGGCCCCTTCCTCGGTCGCGGGGTCGACCGCGACGTTCGGATGGAGGTTCCCCTGGCCGAGGTGGCCGTACACGTACAGCTCGCGGCCCGCCCGGTCCGCGATCGTCCGGAACGCCTGGAGCGCCTCGTCGAGCCGGGCGACCGGGACCGCGATGTCCTCCCGGACCCTCGGGCCGGTGCCGGCGTCGAGCACCGCCCCCGCCTCCCCGCGGAGCGTCCACAGCTGGTCGGCGTCGGGGACGACCGAAGGGTCGACGACGACCCCACCGTCCCGGAGGAGCCGCGCGAGGTCGTCGAGCCCGTGGGTCTCCGACTCGACCCCGTCGCTCTCCACTTCGAGGAGCACGAGAGGTCCTTCCCCGGGGAGCCGTGCCCCCGGACGCCCTCTCAGGACCGCGGCGACCCGCTCGTCCACGTACTCGATGGCGGAAAGGCGGAGCGACGGGCGGCCGGCGAGGGCCGCGACGAGCGGACCGAGCGGGGCGGTCCCCGGAACCGGGACGACGACCGCGCACCGCCGGGCGGGGATCGCCGCCAGTCCGAGCGTCACGGAGGTCACGAGCCCGAGCGTTCCTTCCGAACCGACGACGAGGTCGAGCAGCTCGGGCCCGACCGCCCGTTTCGGCAGGGTCGTTCCGAGGACGACCCGCTCGCCCGTCCCGAGGACGACGTCCGCCGACCGTACCCACCGCCGGGTCGGACCGTACCGGAACGACCGGGGGCCGGAGGCGTTCGTCGCGAGGTTTCCACCGATCGTCGAGGTCCGCCACGACCCCGGGTTGGGAGGAAAGAACAGCCCGTGGGGGGCGAGCCGGAGCGCGAGGTCGCGGTTGACGACCCCGGGTCCCACCCGGACCGTGCGGCCGACCGGGTCGACCTCGCCGATGTCGGTCCAGCCCGAGAAGTCCACGACCAGCCCTCCGTGGAGCGGGACCGATTCTCCGTCGAGAGAGGTCCCTCCCCCCCGCGCGGTCAGGGGGGTCCGGTGCGTTCGAGCCCACCGGACGAGGGCGACGACGTCGTCGGGCCCGACCGGGCGCACCACGGCCACGGGAACTCCCACGACGAACGAGGCGTCCCGACTCGCCGCGGTCCGAGCGGAGTCACTCGTGAGGAGTTCGCCCGCGAGGGACCTTCGTAGGGCCGCCAGCGCGCCGTCGTCCACGCTGGCGGAGGGCACCGCCGGGTTTACCGATGTCGCGCCAACGTTCCAGGAGCGCCGGTCTACGGCTTCGCGGTCGGGGCGACCGCCTCGATCAGGTCCCGCACGGCGAACGGGCGTCCGATCACGGCGTCGGCGCCGACCGCCCGGCCGGCTTCCCGCAGCGGCTTGCCGCCTCCGGGGGTCAGGAGAACGAACCGGACCTTCGCCCGCGCCTTCCGGGCGACCTTGATCGCCTCGAGCCGCCCCGGCTCCTCGAGGTCAAAATCGACGACCACGACTTCGGGCTGCGAATCGGCGGGAAGTCCGTCCAGCACGTCGAAGGTCGGACCCTCGGCCACCACCACGTGGTGGTGGAGCCTCAGGAGACCCTTGATCAGCAATCGGACTTCGCGGCTACCGCCCACTACGGCTGTGTTGGCCATGGCCCCGGCGAAACGCGAACGGACCGCCGCCCCGGCACCCCTCCCCACCCGGTGGGGACTCGCGACGGCAGGTGCCGTCCCGGCAGGCGACGAAACGAAGGTCGATCCCGTTCCTTGGTGCGACCATGCCGGGCCACCCCTCTTGAATCCCGTGGGTCGAGTCGCACGCGCGGGCGGCCCCCCGAGACGGTGGGGCGGCCCCCACGTCGGCTTCTCCCACCGTTCGGTTACTCCGAAACTATATAGGCGGTCGAGGGATTATGGAGGCTGGCCTCGGGCACCGACGACGAGGGCGAGCGGCACCGTCCACTAGGCTCGTCCGGAGCGTCGGTGCCTTCCCGCTCCTCCCCCGTTCCCATCGAACGATAGGATTTTTCTACCGCGCGCCGGCGCTCCACCGATGCAGTTCCCCTTCGGCAGCCGATCGCGCGACCTCGACCAGCTCCGACAGACCCTCCCCCACCTCGGGACGTCCTCCACCGTCCCCGGGATCGCCGCGGCGCTCTCCTGGAACGAGCGGCGCGTCGAGCGGACGGTGCGGGAGTGGGAGCGGCTCGAGCCGATGCGGGTCGCCTACGACCCCCTCTCGCGCTCCGTGCGGCTCCTCGGGCCAACGGCGGCGCCGGCGGCTCCCGGCGTGGCCGCGACGGTGACCGCGCCGGTCGTGACGGCTCCCTCCCCTCCTCCCGCGGCGGTCCTTCCCCGCGCCTGGGGAGGCGGGGTCAACTGTCGGTCGTGCGGCACGGCGATGGAACCGACCGGGACCGGCTCGGGACTGTTCTGCCCCGGGTGCGGTCGGCTCGCCTCGGGCCACCACGCGACGGCCCCGCCACCGCTCCCGGTCGCCGCCCCGGCACCGCCGAAACCGGCGGCCGCACCGGGCCCGGCTCCTTCGGGAGCTCCGGCGATCACGACGGGGACCGGCCACGCGGTCTCCGACCGGAAGGCCCAGGAGATGTTCGCGGCCTGGGCGACCGCCCAGCCGATCCCGTGCCCCCGCTGCCGGGTGCCGCTGCGGCACAACGGCGTCGGCCAGTACCAAGTGTCCCGGCTGCGGCGAGACGGCCCGGTTCGTCGGCGAGGGAGGGGCCCCGAGGGTCTCGACTCCGCCGCTCGCCCCGCCGGCCGCGTAGGTCAGAACGGGACGGCGGACCGGACCTTCCGGACGAGCGAGCCGTCGGCGACGGCGCGGGCGATCCGGTCGATCTCCGGCGCCGGCGGCCGGTCGGCGGCCCACGGGGCCACGAGCTCCCGGACGGCCCGGAGCGCCGCCTCCGACCCCGCCCCGCCCGACCTCGGCCGGCGCAGCTCGAGCGCCTGCGCCCCGACGAGGAGCTCGACGGCGACGACGGTCCGGCAGTTCGCGAGGAGCCGATGGAGCTTCGCGCCCGCCCACGCGCCCATGCTGACGAAGTCCTCCTGGTCGGCGGACGTCGAGAAGCTGGCCGCGCTCGCCGGGTGGGCGAGCGAGACGTTCTCGTTGACGAGCGCCGCGGCGAGGTACTGCGGGATCATGAGCCCGGAAGAGAGCCCCGGGGTCGGGGCGAGGAACGCCGGCAGCCCCCGGTTGTGCGCGGGATGGAGGAGGCGGGCGGTGCGTCGCTCGGAGAATCCGGCGACCGGAGCGAGCCCGACGGCGAGCGCGTCGAGGGCGAAGGCGAGGTTCTCCCCGTGGAAGTTCCCCCCGCTCACGAACTCGTCCGGGGGAAAGACGACCGGGTTGTCGCTGACGGCGTTGAGCTCCGCCTCGACGACCCGCCGGGCGAGGTCGATGGCGAGCCGGGCCGGGGCGAGGACCTGCGGGATGCACCGGAGCGTGTACGGGTCCTGCCCCCGGTATTCGGCGCGCGGGCCCGAGAGGCCGCTCCCCTTCGTGAGGCTCCGCATCGCGGTCGCCACGGCGCGCTGCTCCGGGAAGTTCCGCACCTCCCCGAGCCGGTCGTCGAGCGACTCCGGGTTCCCCTCGAGCGCGTCGAACGAGACGGCGGCCGCCACCGTGGCGGCGTCGAGGAGCTCGGCGGCGTCCGCGACGGCGAGCGCGAGGTACAGACGCCATCAGCGACGTCCCGTTGACGAGCGCGACCCCTTCTTTCTCGGCGAGCTCGAGCGGGGCGATCCCGTGGTCGACGAGCGCCGCGGCCGCCGGGACCCGGCGGCCGTCGGGGGCGACGAACTCCCCCTCGCCGATGAGCGCGAGCGCGACGTGCGCGAGCGGGGCGAGGTCGCCGGAGGCGCCCACCGACCCCTGCGAGGGGACGTACGGGACGAGCCGGCGGTTGAGGACGGCGAGGAGGGTCTCGACGACGACCGGGCGAACCCCGGAGTGACCGCGGGCGAGCGAGTTCGCTCGGACGAGCACGACCCCGCGCACGACCTCCTCCGAGAGCGGTTCGCCCGCCCCGCTCGCGTGGCTGCGGACGAGGCCGAGCTGGAGCGCCTTCGCCTGGTCGGGCGGGACGATCTTGTCGGAGAGCTGGCCGAAGCCGGTCGTCACCCCGTAGATCGCCCGGCCCCTTCGGACCGCCCCCTCGACGACGGCCCGGCTCGCCGCCATCGCGGTCCGGGCATCGCCGGCGAGGGAAACGGCCGAGTGGCCCCGGACGACCGAGAGGAACGTCTCGAGCGCGAGCGAGCGGCCGTCAATGGGGACGCTCTCGGTCATCGGGTCCCGGACACGTGCGGCCCGGTCCCCGTCCCGCGCGTCCCGGGTCCCGGTTCCCGCGCTACGCCGGCGCCGGGTAGACCATCTCGCCGCCGGACTTCTGCATCGACGGCACCCGGTGGGTCTTCGCGCCCTTCGACGTCCAGAAGAGCTCGGCGATCTCCTGGACCTTCTTCGACAGCTCGAGGGCGTCGGCCGGGTTCGTCCCCTGCCGGGCCTTCGAGGCCGCCTTCATCGCGCTCCAGAACGTTTCGTGGAGCGTCGGGTACTGCTTCAGGTGGTCCGGGGTGAAGTAGTCGGCCCAGAGGATTCGCAGCTCGGCCTTGACCCGCTCCGAGTGCGTCTCCTTGACGGCGACGTACCGGGCGAGCTTGGCCTGGTACGCCTCGACGTCTTCGGGCTTGGCGCCCGCGCCGGGCTTCGGGAGCTCGCCGATCAGTTGCGTCATTCGGACGACCGTGAGCGCCGCGATCTGGGCCTCGTGAGGGTCGTAAATCCCACAAGGGATGTCGCAGTGGGCGTGGACGACGTGGGGGGGACGGACGGCGTCGACGATCTTCTCGTGGAGGGTTCGCAGGGCGGACATGGCCGGTCGAACCCGGAGAGTCGCATAAAGGTGCCGGCGAACGACGGTCCGCCGGTCCGGTTCCTCCGGCGCTGGCGAAGTCTCCGCGTCGTGGTTTCCGACGACAGCATGCGGCCCACGCTCGTCCCGGGGGACCGGCTCCTCGTCGACCGGCTCCGCCCGGACTCCCCGGGGGTCGATCCCGGGGACGTCGTGGTCGTACGGGACCCGGACGGAAGCGAACGGTGGCTCGTCAAGCGGGTCGCTGCGGTCGGACCGGCCCGGGTCTTCGTCGTTCGCGATGGGGTTGCGGTCCGGTCGGCCGCGGACGCGGAACCTCCGCCCGCCGACGCGATCGACGAGATCCCGGTTCCTGCCGAGTCGGTGTTCGTTCTCTCCGATGGCGGAGCCCGAGGACGGGACAGCCGGGCGTTCGGGCCGATCCCGCGGGGCCGCTTGGTCGGTCGCGCCTGGTGGCGCTACGGCCCCCCGGGACGGGTCGGGCTCGTTCCGGAGCGGGCGGGCCCATGAGGTCGCGCATCGACAAGGTCATCGCGCCGCCGCCACTCCCCGATCGGATTCCGGTGGCGCCCCGATGACCCCGCGCGAGTTCGTCGTCACACCGCTCGACATCGCCCTCTTGGCGGCCATCGACCGGGACGGGTCGGTCGTCGCGGCCGCCCGAACCGTCGGCGTCTCCCGCGACCGGGCCGTGTACCGGCTCGCCCGGCTCCGCACCCGCGCCGGCGGTCCTCTGATCGCGGCCCGGCACGGGGGCCCGACGGGTGGGGGGAGCGGCCTCACCGCGCGCGGCCGCGCGGTGCTCTCCGGGGGGGCGGAAGCGGCCGCGTGGCCGGAACGGGCCCGTCCACCGAAGCATCAGAGCCTGACGGGGATCTACCGGAGCGACCCGGAACCCCGGCTCTTCGCATCGGACGGGTTCTCCGCCGCCGTCGCCTTCCGAGCGGTGGATGGCGAGCGGGTCACGGTCGCGATCGACCCGGAGGCGATCGTCGTCGCCCTCGGGCCGGTCCGCTCGAGCGCCCGGAACGCCTGGTCCGGGGTCGTCGAGCGGGTCCGGACCCCCAAGGGCGGAGCACCGACGGGGCGGAGGGAGCTCTCGGTCCGTGTCGGACGGCACCGGCTGACGGTCGCCGTCACCGAGCGGTCGGTCCGGTCGCTCGGCCTGAAGCCGGGCCGGCGGGTCACCCTCCTCGCGAAGGCGACCGCGCTCCGTCCGGTCGGCGCTACTCGCGGATCCCGTCCGGGGTGAGCGAGTACACCGCCTCCCCCTCGGGGAGGTTCGGCGAGTCGATCAGGCGGGCGATCCGCTTCGGCGGCTTCGACCGCCGCAGGTAGAGCCGGTACGTGGAGGCGTGGGCGACGATGTTGCCGCCGATCGGCCGGGTCGGGTCCCCGAACAGGATGTCCGGTCGCGAGGAGACCTGGTTCGTCACGATGACCGCGGCGTTGTACGTGTCGCCGAACTTGAGGAGCTCGTGGAGGTGCTTGTTGAGGAGCTGCTGGCGGGGGGCGAGCTCGCCGCGGCCCGCGTACTCCGACCGGAAGTGGGCGGTGAGCGAGTCGACGACGAGGAGCCGGATCGGCTTCTCCCGGGCGAGCTCCTGGGCCTTCGCGACGAGGAGCATCTGGTGGTTCGAGTTGAACGCCCGCGCGACGTGGATCCGCGTGAGCGCCTCGGTCGGGTCGAGGGAGAGCGCCTTCGCCATGTCGACGATCCGCTCGGGGCGGAACGTGCTCTCCGTGTCGATGTAGACGACCTCGCCGGAGAGCCCTCCCTGGTCGACCGGGAGCTGGACGTCGACCGCCGCCTGGTGGGCGATCTGGGTCTTCCCCGTCCCGAACTCGCCGGCGAACTCGGTGATCGCCTGGGTCTCGATCCCCCCGCCGAGGAGCTCGTCGAGCGACCGGGCCATCGTGGTGATCCGGCCGAGCTTCTTGCGGCGCTCCAGGAGGACGGTCCCGACCTCGAAGCTTCCAACGTCGGCCTGTCTCCGGGCCTCGCCGATGATCTTCTGCGCGATCGCGGTGCCGATCTCGGCCGCCTCGGCGATATCGCCGGGGGAGGCGACCGCGAGTTCCATCAGGTCGGTGTACCCGGCCTCGCGAAGCTTGTCCGCGGTCGTCGGGCCGACGCCGGCGAGGTCCTCGAGCGCGACCTCCTTCTTGGGCGGTTCTTCGGAGGGCGGGGAGGACTTCGCGGAGGGTTTCGGCGGCACGTCGTCGTGAACGAGGGCGCGGGGGATAAGGCGTGCGGAGACGTCGTGAAACGGCGAACGATGCCTCCCCCGGGGGGCGCGGGCGGGTCAGGCGACCGGGGCGAACGGCTCCCCGGTGAGCCGCTGGAAGACGGTCGTGTAGAGCCGGCTGACCTCGTCGACGAGGAGCGGCGGCAGCGGGGGGATCGGGGGCTCGGCGAGGTTCGCGTCGCGAGCGCTGGTCAACTGGTCGAAGTAGCCGGTCGACCGGTAGTGCTGGCGGACGAACTCCTTGGAGAACTCGACCTGGCGGCCCCGCTCGAACGCCGCCCGGTCCCAGAACCGGTCCTCGTCGGCGGTCCCGAACGTGTCGACGACCATCAACTTCCCGGTGTCGTCGACGCCGAATTCCTTTTTCCCGTCGACGTGGAGGAGCCCGCGCGGAGCGATCTCCGTCTCCATCGCGGCGTCGATCTTCAGGATCATCTCCTTGACCCCGTCGACCTGCCTCGCGTCGAGCTGGCTCAATTCCCGCGCCTCGGCCGCCGTCAGCAGGCGGTCGACCGGCTCGAGCTTGGTGGTCATCTCGAAGAACGGCTCCGGGAGCCGGTCGCCCTTCGCGATCGCCTTCCCGGCGGGGAGCCCGAGCTCGGCGGGCCCGACCGAGCCCGCCTTCACCCGGTCCCAGAGCGACCCGGCGACGTAGTACCGGACGATGAACTCGAGCGGAACGAGGTAGTTCTTCGGGTGGGGGCCGAGGGTCTTCGGCTTCGGTACGACCTGCACCCGCTTGACCCGCATCGACGTCGGGCCGGAGAGCGCGAGGAAGTGGTGGGGGATGCCGAGGCGGCCGCACAGCCCGAACCAGTGGGCGGCGGTCCGGTTGAGCGTCTCGCCCTTGTGGGGGATCTCCGACGGGATGTGCTTGTCGAACACCGAGATGTCGTCGGTGAACCGGAACTCGAGCTCCTTCGGGGAGACCTCGAACACCTCCTTGACCTTCCCGCGGCGGAGGAACTTCGGCGCGGCCGGCGGGGCGTTGGGGGCCTTGGCGGAGGTCGGCACGTCGCGCCGACCGCGGCCGGTTACAAAGGCTCTGCGGCGCCCGGGACCGGCCCCTACACCGAGCGCGCGTGGAGCGAGGTGATCGGGCGGAACCCCCGCTTCGCGTAGAACCGGACCGCGATCTCGTTCTGCGTCGGGAACTCGGCGGTCACCACGCCGGCGCCCTTCTCCTTGAGCCGCTCGGTGACCTCGTGGAGCAGGAACTCCCCGACGCCCTTCCGACGGTAGATCGGGAGGAGGTAGATGTCGAGGATCACGCCCTCCTTTTCCGGGCTGTAGAACGGCCGCTCCCGGACGTGGGCCCGGACGAGCCCGACTACTTTGTCGATATCCGGCCCGATCCCCTCGGCCGCGAGGACGACCGCGTCGGGGTTCGCGATGTCGCGCCGGAGGACCTCCTCCGCGCGGGCCTCCGCGTCGGCGCGGACCTTGAGCAGCGGGTCGAACTCCTCGTTGAGGCGCTTCAACCGGAGGAGGAGCGGCACGAGCGCCGGCACGTCCTTCGCCGTCGCCGGTCGGAGGTGGATCGGGGTCGTCGTGCCCGGGTGCGGCTTCTCCTGCGTCATGGTTTCCTCTTCGGTTCGTCGGGCATCGGGGGGATGAGACCGGCGTCCTGGAGCGCTTTCGCGAGTTGCGAGGGCCGGGCCATCCGGCTCCGCGCCCGCGCGAGGAACTCCGCGCGCGAGTAGGTCCGGCGGGCGAGACCGAGGTCCACCGCCTTCATCGCGACCGCAGCGGCGACGTGCGGGAACGCGTCGGTCTCCGCCATCGTCGGGAGGATGTGGGTCGGTGTCAGGCCGACGTCGGCGGCGCGGGCGGCGAGCTCGCGGGCCGCAGCGAGGACGAGCTCGTCCGGGATCGACCGGGCCCGGGCGTCGAGGACGCCGCGGAACACCGCCGGGAAGATCAGCGAGTTGTTCACCTGGTTGGGGAAATCGGACCGGCCCGTCGCGACGATCGCGGCCCCGGCGTCGCGGGCCGCGCTCGGGTAGATCTCCGGCACCGGGTTCGCGAGGGCAAAGACGATCGGCCCCTTCGCCATCGTCCGGATCGCGTCCGGCGGGACCGTGTGGGGTCCCGGGGTCGAGGCGGCGAGGAGGACGTCGGCCCCCTCGGTCGCCTCGGCGAGCCCCCCTTCCGGCCCCCGCCATCGGTCGCGAGGGCGATCCGGTACTTCCACGGGTTGTGGAGCATCATCTCGTCGAGGTCCTCCCGTTCGGCGTGCAGGACCCCCTTGCTGTCGACGAGCGTGAGCTCGGACGGGTCGTGGCCGAGCGCGATGAGGAGCCGGGCGGTCACGAGGTTCGCCGCCCCCGCCCCGAGGAGGACGGTCCGGACGTGGCCGATCGACCGACCGGTCAGCTCGAGCGCGTTCAGGAGCCCCGCGACCGTGGACGCCGCGGTGCCGAGCTGGTCGTCGTGCCAGACCGGGACCGGGAGCCGCTTCTGGAGCTGCTCGAGGACGAAGAAGCACTTCGGGGAGGCGATGTCCTCCAGGTTGACGCCGCCGACCGCCGGCGCGATCCGCTCGACCGTTTCGACGAGCGCCTCCTGGCTGTCGACCCGGATCGGCAGCGGGATCGCGTCGACCCCGCCGAGGTATCGGAACAAGAGCGCCTTCCCCTCCATCACGGGGAGCGCGGCCTCGGGGCCGATGTTCCCGAGGCCGAGGACGCGGCTGCCATCGGTGACGATCGCGATCGTGTTCCAGCGGCCCGTCAGGTCGAACGACGAGTCCGGGTCGGCCTGGATCGCCGTGCTGACGGCCGCGATCCCGGGCGTGTACCACAGTCCGAAGTCCGCGAGGCTCCGGACCGGGACCTTCGCGACCGTCTCGATCTTCCCCTGGTAGAACCGGGCGAGCCGCAGCGACCGGGCGCTCAGCTCGTCGGTCCGCTCGGTCTCCGCGTCCTCGGCCGGGGCGGGGGCCTTGCGGCGCCCCGGCGGGTCGGATTCGGACCCGGGCGCCTCGGACTGGACCATCGCTTCCCGGCCGGGCGTCGGACGATTTGAACGCTTCGGTCTAGACGTAGGGGGAGTTCGTCAATTGCCGTGCGAACGGGACGGGCGGGGCGGCCCGACGGGACCCCGGTCGGCTCGAGCCCCCGTCGCCCCGCCGTACTCCTTCGAGGTCGAGATCCGTTCCGACCGCGAACGTCCGACCGGCGGCACGGGGATCGCCCCTTCTGCGGGGCGGCCCCCCGGGGACGAGAAAACGACGTGGCCGCGCCGGCCCGGCGCGCGGTCGTCGGTTAGATATGCGCGCGCCGGAATTCCACCCTCCGATGGGCGCCGCGCCGACCGACCTCCCCCACCCGTACGTCCGGCCCGAGCGGGCCGGCGCCGTTCCCCTGGTCGGCCCCGTCGAGTTGAAGGCGCTCCTCGAGGGGCCCGACCCGCCGTTCGTCGTCGACCTTCGACCTCCGGTCGAGCGCCGGCTCGGCCACCTTCCGCACGACCATCCGGTCCCGCTCGCCGAGATCGCCACGCATCTGAGCGAGCTGCCGAGGGACCGACCGCTCGTCGCCTATTGCCAGTACGGCTCCGACGCGCGCCGCGCGGTCGATTTCCTCCGCGCGCGGGGGTTCCCCCTCGCGGCGGCCCTCGAAGGAGGGATCGACGAGTACGCCCGACTCGCCGACCCGGAGATCCCGCGCTACGGCTCCGACGTGCGCGACGGGACGCTCTGGCTCCGCCAGTTCCCCCGCCCGGAGACCGGATGCCTTGCCTACCTCGTCGGCGACCGGGAATCGGGTACGGCGGTCGTGATCGACCCGGGCCACGACCCCGCCCCGTACCTCCGTGCCCTCTCGGAGGGGGACTGGTCGCTCGCCGGGATCGTCGAGACCCATACCCACGCCGACCATCTCGCCGGCCACGCGGCGCTGCACGCGAAGACCGGCGCGCCGATCTTCGTGAGCCGCCGGTCGCCGGCCCAGGTACTCCCACCGCTCCCTCTCCGAGGGGGACAGCGTGCCGTTCGGCGCCGACGCCGTCGGCGTCCTCGAGACCCCCGGGCACACGCGCGACCACCTGACCCTCCGGGTCCGCGACAAGATCTTCACCGGCGACACGCTCCTCATCGGCGCGTGCGGCCGGACCGACCTCGGGGACGGGAGTCCGGAGATGCTCTACGAGAGCCTGACCGGCAAGATCCTCCGGTTGCCGGACACGACCGAGGTGTACCCGGCCCACTTCGGGAGGCGGCACGCGCTCCCCGAGCGGTACTGCTCGACCGTCGGGTTCGAGCGCGCGACCAACGAGGCGCTCAACCAGGCCGACCGGGCGACGTTCCTTGCGTACATGACGGAAGGTTGGCCGCCGAAGCCGGCCGACTTCGACCGGATCGTCGCGGAGAATCTCCGCGAGTGACCGACCGGGTGGGTCGGGACCCCTCGGGGGGCCCCGGCTCCTCGGGGCGCCGGGCCGGGGTTTCCACCGGCGCAACGCCCTTGTGCGGCCTGCCGGCGACAACCGTTAAAAAACCGACCCGGCTCGGCGCCGCTCCGATGCACGTCCGCACCGCCCTCACCGGCCCCTATCCCCGCTCGGAGGCGCTCGTCGCCGCGACGCGCGACCTCGACCGCGGGCGGGCGAGCGCGGAGTCGGTCGCGGAGCGGTACGCTGACGACGAGCGCGCGGTCGTCGCCCTCGAGGCGAAGCTCGGCTTCGACGCGTCGACCGGCGGGTACGTCCGGTGGGCCGACCTCTTCCGTCCGTTCGCGGAGGGATGGCGGGGGTTCACGGTCGGGCCCGTGACCCGCTGGTTCGAGACGAACACGTTCTACCGCCAGCCGATCCTCCACGCGCCCCCGGAGCGGGTCGCCGGTGTGGTGCGCGCCGCCCTCCCGGGCGCGGGGGTCGTCCCGCCGGAGCAGGCGAAGGTCATCCTTCCCGGGCCGTTCACGTTCGCCGGGCTCCTCGACAACCGCTCGGGCGAGACGCGCGAGGCCCTCACCCACCGGCTCGGACGCCTGATCGCGGACGACGTCCGCGAGCTCCGCGCCGCCGGCTACCGGACGTTCCAGTTCCAGGAGCCGCTCCTCGTGGTCGCTCCTCCGACCGGCCCGCTCGCCGAGGCGGCGGTCGTCGCCTACCGGAGCCTCGGCGAGGCGGCCGCCGGCGCCACGACGATCGTCTGGACGTACTTCGGCGACGCCGCCCCGGTCCAACCGCTCCTCCACCGGCTCCACGTCGGCGTCATCGGCATCGACCTCGCCGAGACCGAGCCGGACCGGATCGTCCCCCCTCCGGACCACCGGGGGATCGGCCTCGGCTGCATCGACCCGCGCACCACGCTCGCCGAGGACCCGGTCGAGGTGGCCCGGATCGCGGCGTCGCTCCGCGAGCGGGGCGCCCCGAGCGAGCTGTGGCTCGGGCCCGGGGGGCCGCTCGACCTCCTCCCCACCGAGGCGGCGGCGCGGAAGCTCCTCGTCCTCCCGGCGACGAAGGAGCGGCTCTCCCAGGGGGCGGCCGCATGACCGGCCCATTGTTCCCCTCCCAGGAGATCGGGAGCCTCGCGAAGCCGCGGTGGCAACTCCTGGGCCAGCGGGGCGAGCCGCTCGACGCCGCGGCCGTCGGGGAGTTCCGGTCGTGGAACGACCGACTCCACTTCGCCGACGTGGCCCGGCCCGAGGTCCGCGCCCTCTTGGAGGGCCGCCCGGGCGACGTCGACCCCGCCGCGGTCCGGGACCTTGGCGCGCTGTTCGCGCTTCGGTACTTCGAGGGCGCCGGCCTCGACCCGGGTCTACGACGGCGAGGCGCGCCGGATCGAGATGTACGAGTACCCGATCCGCCAGATGGGCGGGTTCCAGTTTCTCGGCCACGTCCGGTCGTTCGACAGCAAGTACTACCGGAAGGCCGCGAACACCTCCGAGGTCCGGCTCGAGCAGCCGTACCACGTGGAGGAGTTCGACTTCGTCCGGACCCACGCGGCGGGGATCCCGAAGCTCCCGATCACGGGGCCGTACACCCTCGCCGACTGGTCGTACAACGAGTTCTACCTCGGCAAGGAATCCGGCTGGAAAGGGCGGGCGGCCCGGCGGCGCGCCCAGCGGGAGTTCGTCGTGGAGATCGCGCGGCCGGGCGATCCGCCCGACGCTCGCGGCCCTGATCGAGCACGGGTGCCGGGTGATCCAGATCGACGAGCCGGCCGCCGGCACCCACCCGGACGAGGCGGACCTCGTCGCCGAGGGGTTCAACGCCGCGACCGAGGGGCTCGACGCGACGTTCTCGATGCACATCTGCTTCTCCGACTACCGGTCGCTCTTTCCCGCGCTCCTCGAGGCGAAGCGGTGCCAGCAGTGGGCGTGGGAGTTCGCGAACCGGGACACCGAGGAGCGGGACGGGTACGAGATCCTCCGGATGTTCGCCGAGTACGGCGACACCCGCGAGATCGGGCTCGGGGTCGTCGACGTCCACCGCCCCGAGGTCGAGAGCGCCGAGCGGGTCGCCGACCGGATCCGCCGGGCCGCGAAGATCCTCGGCGACCCGTCGCGGATCTGGGTGAACCCGGACTGCGGGCTGCGGACGCGGACCCTCGAGGTCTCCTGGCAGAAGCTCCGGAGCGTCGTCGAGGGCGCGCGGATCGCCCGGGCCGACTTCGAGCGGGCGGCCTAGGTCTCGGCGCGGGTCAGCACGTCGACCCCGTCGGCGGTGACGAGCACGGTGTGCTCGGCCTGGGCGACGAGCCCCCCACCCGCCTCGACGAACACCGGGTACGTCTGGAGGAACCGGCGGGCCTTGGCGAGCGCCGGCCGGTCCGCCCCGTCGACCCATCGCGCGGTGAACGGGAGGGTGCGGAACCGGTCGAAGAGGCGCGCGACGACCGGGTCCGACGGACCGGGGTCGCGCCGGAACCGGACGATGTGGCCGAACGGCCCGTTCTCGATCGCCCCCTCGCCGTTCGTGGCGAACGGCTCGATCGCGATCACCTCGCCCTCCTCGAGGACGTCGGTCGACATCCCCGACACGTTCGGGATCGACTTTCCCGCGTGGAGGAGGTACCGCTGGATCGAGTGGCCCGAGAGGTTGCCGACCGGCTTCAGCCCCCGCGCATGGATCGCGGACTCGATCGCGCGGCTCAGGTCGTCGACCGGCGCCCCGGCCCGGACCTTCGCGATCGCCGCCTCGACTGCGTCGTGCGCGGCCCGCCGGAGGTTCTCGTGACGGGCGGTCCCCCCGACCTCCACCGTGACGGCGGTGTCGGCGATCGCGCCGTCGAGGTGCGCCCCGACGTCGACCTTCAGGAGGTCCCCGGCGACGAGCCGCTCCTCGTCGTCCGGCGGGGGCGTGAAGTGGGCCGCCTCGACGTTCCGGGAAAGGTTCGCCGGGAACGCCGGCTCGGCCCCCTGGGAACGGATGTACGACTCGACGGCCTCGGCGACATCGCGCCGCCGGGCCCCCGGGACGGCGGCGGTCCGGCCAATCTCCCGCGCCGCGGCGCTGATCCGCGCCGCGCGGCGCCACCGGTCGAGGTCGTCCGGGTACCGGGCCATCCGGCGCTCACCCGCGGCGGACGGGCCGGGGCCGGGCTCCGGTGAGGTCGACGAGCTCCGACGGCCGGCCGGACGGGGCGGGCTCGCCGTCGAGGTAGACCGCGACCTCGCGCCCGAACACCCGGCGTGCCTCGGCGACCGAGCGGGCCGGCGGTTCGCCGTGCCGGTTCGCGCTCGTCGACGTGACCGGTCCGACGAGCTCGGCCAGGGAGCGGGCGAGCGGATGGGCCGGGATCCGGATCCCGATCGTGCCGTCGGCGCCGACGATCCCGGGGGCGAGCGAGAGCTTCGCCGCGGCGGAGGCGGGAAGGAGCGCGGTGTACGGTCCGGGGAGGTTGCGCCGGAGCCACGCGCGACGCGGCCCGTCGAGGTCAGCGAGCGGCTCGACCTCGTCGTAGCTCGAGACGGCGACGGAGAGCGGCGACCCCGGCGGGCGCGCCTTCGCCTGGACGAGCCGGTCGACGGCGGCCGCGTCGTCGGCCCGGGCGGCGAGCCCGAGGAGGGTGTCGGTCGGATACACGACGAGCTTCCCGTCGCGGAGCGCCCGCACGGCCTTCTCGATGTCGCCGGTCATGGGTTCAGGCGTACTCCGCGCCGGTTCGGGTATACTCGTGGAACTCCGCGGGCTGGAAGAACAGTCCGATCTCCCGTTCGGCGGACGCCGGCGAGTCGGACGCGTGGATCAGGTTCGGCGTGACGCCGAGGGCGAGGTCGCCCCGGACCGTCCCGGGGGCGGCCGCCTGCGGGTTGGTGGCGCCGGTCAGGAGGCGGACGACCGAGATCGCCGACCGGCCCTCGAGGACCATCGCGAAGACGGGCGCGGAGGAGATGTGGGCGACGAGCCCCGGGTAGAACGGCTTTCCCTTGTGCTCCCCGTAATGGGTCTCGGCGGTCGACGACGAGACCGCCGTCAGCTTGGCCGCGACGATGCGCAGCTGCTTGCGCTCCAGACGTCCGACGATCTCGCCGACGAGCCCGCGCCGGACTCCGTCCGGCTTGACGAGCACGAGCGTCCGCTCGACGGTCCCTTCGGCCATCGGCGCGGCGAGTCGCGGCCCCATGAAAAGCCTTGGCTGCCGAGGTCGCCGCAACGGCCATGACCGCGCGGGACGCTCGACCGGGGGACAGCGATGGTCGGCTCCTCCGACGTGCACCCGCTCGCGCGGGCGTTCGACACCGTGGGTCCCGAGTACGAGCGGGGCCGGCCCGACTACCCGCCCGAAGCGGTCCGGTACCTCGCCGAGGTCCTCGCGCTCGGACCGGACCGGACCATCGTCGAGCTGGGGAGCGGGACCGGCAAGTTCACCCGGGCGCTCCGGCCGCTCGGGGGCCGCCTGGTCGCCGTCGAGCCCTCGGCGGGGATGCGGGCGGTGTTCCGGGCCCAGCTCCCGGAGGTGGAGGTCGTCGACGGCAGCGCCGAGGCGATCCCGCTCCCCGACGGGTCGGCCGACGCCGTCGTCGTCGCGCAGGCGTTCCACTGGTTCCGCCAGCCCCGATCCCTCGACGAGATCGCCCGCGTGCTCCGCCCGAACGGCGGCCTCGGCCTCGTCTGGAACCGGCGGGACGCGACCGTGCCCTGGGTGGCCGCGTTCGGGGCGATCCTCGACACCTACGACGCGGGCCACGTGCCCCGGACCCACAAGGGCGCCTGGAAGGCGGCGTTCGAGGTCCATCCGAACTTCGCCCCGCCGGAGTCGACGGTGTTCGAGTGGACCCAGGAGGGCGACGCCGCGACGTTCGTCGACCGGGCGCTCTCGGTCAGCTTCATCGCCTCGCAACCCCCGGAGGTCCGGGCCTCCGTCGCGGAGGCGGTCCGCCGACTCCTCGCGGAGCACCCGGACACGAAGGGGAGCGACCGGTTCCGGATGCCGTACCGGACCCACGTCCACTGGACGCGCCGCCGCGCGCCGGACCCGAGGCCCCGCGGGGCAGGACCGGGGGCTAGCGCATGTTGGGCGCGAACTCGGCGAGTCGGCTCAGCTGGTAGTCGTTCGCCCGGTAGACCTGCGAAACATCGCCGCGGCGGGTGAACGCATAGACGTGGTCCCCGACGAGACGGACCCGGGACCACGGAAGCTCGACGGACCGGAGCGGGAAGTAGAGCCGGACTCCCGTCGGCGAGATCGCCGCCCGCGGAAGGGGCGCCGGTATGTACGTCACGAAGAAGTACGCGCACAGGCCCGCGATCGGGACCACGATCGCCACTTGAGTGACGAGACCGAGGAGGGTCGGCGCCGACCCGACGCCGAGCGCGCGGAGGAGGAACGTCGACGCGACCTCCGTGCCCCAAAGAATCCCGAACAGCGTGAAGAAGTAGGCGAAGAGCCACCCGACCGAGTCCCCACCGGGGACGACTTCTTCGGCCGGCGGGGCGGGAGGCATCCAGTACCCCGAGGGGGCGAATAGGTACATCAACCTTTCAGCGCGCGGTCCACGCCCCCCACGCTGGGACCTCGCAACGACGCTCGTCCCTTCGCCTTCCGGGCGTGGGATGACCACGATTTGTCTCGGTACGGACAATTCGATGAGAACCATCCGGATTCCGGATTCAGCGCCCGGCCGACCGGGAAGCGTACGTCGCGTTCGGGCAGTTCCACGAACCGCACCGGGACTTGCGAACCGTGTACCAGCGGCCCGCTGTCGTCGGGAATCTGCCGACGCTAAGAACCCGGACCTCGCATCGTACGTCCATGGCCGGGACGCGGGGCGCGAAGAAGACGAACGGGAGCTGGACGCCGCTCCCCGACACGACGGAACGATTCTCGAGCGGAATCCCGGATTTTGACCGACTGCTCGGCGGGGGGTACCGGCGCGGGGCGATGACCCTGTTCGAGGTCGACGGCTCGGTCGAGCCGGCGGACCGGGCGCTCCTGATGTCGCCGACGTTCCTCAACTTCCTCTACCAGTCGCGCGGGGTCCTCGCGGTGCTTCCCGTCCGCGAGTCCCCCCACGAGTTCCGGGCCCGGCTGACCCAGTGGGTGAGCCGGCGCCGGTTCGACACCCGCGTGCGGATCGTCGATTACATCGGCGAGGACGACGAGTGGCCGTACGTCGTCACGCTGAAAGAGAGCACGAGACAGGTGCCCGCCCATGGCCCGGCCCCTCGGACCCCGGCCGCGAAGAAGGCCCGCACCGACGGCATGGCGAAGATGGTGAGGGCCGAGGTCGCGGTTCGGGGCGCCCGGACGAAACCGTACGTGGAGGCCGTCGCGTTCGAGATCTGCGACATGCTCTTCGGGGCCGACACGGCGAGTCGGATGTTCTTTCACGGGATCAAGCGGTCCCGGGCCGTCGGCAACCTCGCCCTTGGGATCCTGCGCCCCGGCGTGGGATGCGCCGACGCGGTCCGCTCGATGGCGGACGTGATCGTCGGACTCGGCCGCACCGAGCTGGGCGTCACGGTCCGGGGGATCCGACCGGCGTTCCCGACGCACCTCGCCGTCGTCGACCCCCGCCTCGGCGCCCCACACGTTTCGTTCCTGCCGGCGACGTGACCCGGAACGACAACTCCCCGAGCCGCTGACTCGTCCCCCGGCGCGACCGTCCCACGCCGATCTCGGGGAACGGCGAGCAGGGGCGAGACGTCCGGCGGAACGCAGCGGCTATCCGGCGGGACGGCGTAGGTCGAGCGATGCCGGACCTGGGAGGGGGACTCGCCGGATGCTACCAGTGCGCCTACGTGTGGCGGCCTCGGACGGCCCGGAGGAGGACATGCCCTCGATGCAAGTCGACCCAGTGGGACGTTCCGCGACCCATCGCTCCCCGGCGGTCTCGGCGCCCCCGAGGAGCGGGGATCGAGGAGGTCCTAGGTCCCCCACCGGGATCGACTCCTCGCGCTGACGGGCGAATTCGGAGCGACCCAACTCCGCGTGTTCGGATCTGTCGCCCGCGGCGAAGCCGGACCCCGGAGCGACCTCGACCTGCTCGTCGAGTTTGCGGACCCGCCGGGCGTGCTGCGGCGGATGGAGTTCGAGGAACGGCTCGAGGGGCTCCTCGGGCGCCGGGTCGACCTCGCGACCGAGGCGAACTTGCATTGGCTCCTTCGGCCCCGCGTCCTGGCGGAAGCCGTCCCGGTCGGGGAGACGAAGCTCTCCCGCGCTGCGATGCCCGGCTCCCACCCTGGGAAGTTGGGTTCGGTCTCCCGACGGGGAGTCCGGCCCACCCGAAGCCCGGCGCCGCGATCTCCCCCGAGATAATCCGCGTCCGGACTCGAACCCGTCGGAACAATCACCCCGCCCGCGCGTCGCACCCGTCGCGCCATCGGCACCCGCGGCATTTCCCCGGACTCGGGGTCGCCGCTCCGTCGTACGGCCGGCGGAGCTCGGCCAGCAGACCAAGGAGGGCCCGCCGTCGCTCGGGGTCCCATCGAACGGTGCGTCGCACCCCACCCGCGTAAACGACGACCCCATAGGGCGGCGGCCGCCCGGAGGTCGATTCTACGAGAAGGCAGTACGCCTCCACCTGGACCCGGTGGGACGGGAACGTCCCCGACGCGGGAGCGGTCCGGCTCTTGATCTCGACCGGCACAAGTCTCCCGTCCCGGAGCCGCCACACCTCGTCCGGACGTCCCACGAGCGCGTACTCCTCCGCGACCAGGTCGTGCGGCACCGACCGGCCGTCGTCGGCGGCGAGGAGGGTCCCGGACCACCGGGCGGACCACCACCGCGCCAGGGCCCACCCGCCGACCCCGAGGAGAATCACCCCGGCGAGGGCGAGAATCCCGACCACCGTGACCGACGGCGTCACAGGGACCCCCGGAGGACAACAACGACGACGGCGAGGAGCACCGCGCCGGCGGTGAGCACGGCCAACCAAGGGAACGGCGACGCGTCGGCCCACCGACGGTCGGCGCCGATCGTGCGCGCGTGGTACCAGACCCCGGCCCGCTCACGCGCGACGGACCCGGCGGCCGGGGTCCGTCCTTCCGGGTGGAGCCGGTAGTAGTGGGACCGCGGGCAGAACGCGTAGTCCGCGAGCTCGCCGGCCGAAACGTACCCGTCGGCGGGGGTGACTGCCCGGTCGGGTTCACCGAAGGTCCGGAACGTCCGGACCCATCAACCCGAGCGTTCGACTGGAACCAGCGGGCGGGGCGGGGGCGAACTCACGCCGGGGCGGCGGGTTCCTTCGGCTTCTTCGCGCGCGGCTTCCGGGCCGGCGGAGCGGCGGGGGCCTCGGACGTCACCGGGGTCCCGGCAGGTTTCTCGTCGGTCGGGGCCGCGGGTGCGGGCGGGGCGGCCGCGGGTCCGGCCGCGGGCGCCTTGGCCGCCGACGCGGACGGGGACTTCCCCGTGATCCGGTCGGGCGCCGGCTTGTGCTTGCCGCCCTTTCCGGCGGCCGAGCTCTGCTCGGTCTGGCGCTTGATCAGGTGGGCCCGCGTCCACTTCGAGCCGGTGGCCGACGCGGCCGAGATGGAGCTGCTGCTTGCGGCACGAGGAGGAGCAGAAGTGGAAGATCGTGCCATCCCGCTTGACGAACATCATGCCGGTCCCCGGCTCGATCTCCCCGGCGCAGAACGAGCACGAACGCTTGACGACCATCGGAACCCCTACCGGACCGAGAGCTTGCGCGCTTCGCGCGCCGTCTCGCGGAGGATCAGGACGTCCCCGATCCGGATCGGACCGGCGACGTTGCGGGTGATGATCTTGCCCCGGTCGCGTCCGGCGAGGACGCGGACCTTCACCTGGGTCGCCTCCCCGGCCATGCCGGTGCGGCCGATCAGCTCGACGACCTCTGCCGGCGAGCCCTTGTCATCTGCCATGGTCGGTTCGTGATCGGTTTCGGGCGGGGCTCTACTTCTTCAGCGTCGGGTACGCCTGGGTCAGTTCGTCGAGGAGGACCTTCGCCTCGCCGGCCTCCACGATGGCGACCGAGGCGGCCGACTTCGTCAGGCCGGCCGACTGGCCGAGCCGCTGGCGCTTCGGGACGTAGAGGTAGGGGATCCGCTTCTCCTCGCAGAGCATCGGGATGTGGACCAGGATCTCGACCGGGTCGACGTCCTCCGCCATCACGACGAGCTTCGCCTCGGCGCGCTCGCTCGACTTCGTGACCTCGTTCGTGCCGACCCGGACCTTGCCGGTCTCGCTCGCGATCTGGACGAGCTGGAGGGCCTTGTCGGCGAGTTCGCTCGGCGTGTCAAAGCGTACGTAAATCGGTCGTGCCATTCTCGTGTCCTCGCGTCAGCGGAACCCCTCGCGGGGGTCCTCGGCTCACGGGTAGGGCGCGGGTACTCGGCTCGCTATTTAAGGGACGCGGACGATGGCCCCGTCGGGGCCCGGAGACGGAGCGCCTCGACGCGGGCCACCCAGGCGCGGACGTTCGGGAGCGTCTCCGGGACCTCCTCGCCGACGGTCCGGATCGGGGAGAGGCCACCGTAGACGCCGGCGTCGGCGAGGCTCGGCGCACCGAGGAGCCAGTCGCGGCCGGTCAGCGCCGACTCGACCCAGGCGAGTTCGGCGAGGAGGTCGTTCCGGAACTCGGCCCGGCGCGATTCGATCAGGTGCCAGGGACCACGGAGCCGCCGCTGCATCTCCTCGAACACCCACTCCTCCCGCGGGTCGGAGAACGTCGCCGGCAGTTTGGCGAGGGCGTACCACCACGCCTTCGACTCGAGGACGTCGTGTCCCCACCGCTCCAGGATCGTGGCGACCCCGCGCTGGTTTCCCGGGTAGAGGGTCGGCGCCGGCTGCGCCGACTCGAGGAAGTCGGGGATGTCGCCCCACGCGACCGTCGTCCCGCCCCAGTCGAGCGCCGGGATGTAGTCCTGGCCGGTCGCGGCGATCAGCTCGGTCTTGTCGTGGTACGGGACGCGAACGAGCGTCGCGGCGACCCCCTTCATCGCGAGCTGGAGCTCGGCGCAGACGCAGTAGTGGCTCCAGGGGGCCCAGAAGAGGCGGACCGTTGGCGGCACGCGGAGTCGAGCGGGCCACCCGACTTATCGCTTCGGTGGCGCGCGGGGCGCGGGGACCGCCTTCGCGTCGAGCCGGACGGCGTCGCGGATCGCCGCGCGGACGGCCGCCGACTTCGCGTCCTTCGGCGTCGGGATCCGGATATGGCGGAGCGACTTCCCCGTGCCAACGATCGCCGGGTGCGCCGCCGTGAGCTGCGCCCCCTGCCAGAAGCCGAGGTTGATGTGGGAATCGTAGACCATGAGGCAGAAGACGAGCTTGCGACCGGTCCAGACCGGGGCGGCCCACTTCACGTCCTCCGCAAGGTCCGGGCCCGCGGCCAGGATCGCGGCGCGGAGCGCGGCGGCGACCGCCTTCCGCTCGGGGTCGAGCGCGTTCAGCACCTCCTCGAGCCGTTTCGTCCCTGCGTCCTTCGCCATCGGGCCGCCCTCAGAACGCCGCCGGCGCTTCGGTGGGGTGGTGGGCGAAGTACGCCCCGACCGGGGCCAGGATCTCGGCGAGGTCGGCGGCGACCGCCGCCTTGAGGTCGGCGGGGTGGATCTCGCCCGCCGTCCAGGCGGCGTGGAACTGGGACCGGCCCTCGAACGTCCGGTCCCCCCCGTGCTGGGGGGCGCGGTGTACGGTGAGCCGTCCCCGCCACGGGAACACGACGTGGAGCGCAAGCTCGACGACCGGATTCCCCTCGACCTCTTTCGCCGGGCAGAACGCGCCCTTCAACCGGGCCGCGACCTCCTCGGGGGTCGACGGCAGCGTGATCGCCCCGGTGGGGTCGGACTTCGACATCTTGCGCTCGGGGGCGTTCGCGGCGTCCATCCGACCCCCTCCCTTCAACGAGGAGACGAGGGGCGTGTGGACCGCGACCGGGACCGGCCAACGGTAGTGGTGCGCGACCTCCCGGGCGAGGACGTGCGCCCGCCGCTGGTCGAGGCCGGCGTACGCGAGGTCGACGGGGAGCTCGAAGATGTCGGCCGCCTGCATCGACGGGTAGAACAGCTTCGCCGTGTCGAGCCCCTCCTCCTCCTCCGTCCGGCCGAGGATCGTCATCGCCCGCTTCGTCCGGGCGAGGGAGGTCGTCTTCGCGACCCGCACGACCCGGGACCAGTACTCCGACGACCCGGTCAATTCGTGCGCCCACCGCCACCGGGTCGCGTCCTCCGAGACCCCGAGCGCCTGGAACGCCGACCGCATGTACTGCCCCGCGGCAGCGATCCGGTCGAGCGAGCCGTCGAGCTTGTCGTTGATCCACGCGTGCCAGTCGGCGAGGAACACGGTGAGCTCGCAGCCGGCCTCCTGGAGGTCGACCATCTTCCGCGCGCAGACCAGGTGGCCGACGGTGAGCCGTCCGGACGGCTCGAAGCCGATGTACGCCCGCGGGCGCTCGGTCCGCTCGAACAGTCCGGCGAGCTCCTCGCGAGTGACCACCTCCTCGGTGTGGCGCGCGACCCGCTCGACCCGCTCCTCCCGGTCCATCGTCCTCCGGGGAACGACCTCCCTATTTAGGACCGCATCGGAGCCGCTCCGGGGCCGACGGACGGCCCGCGACAAACTCTATCCCCCACCCGGGGGCTAGCGAGCGGGACGGCGACCCGGCGGGCCCCGCGCCTGCCTCCGTCGTCCCGGGCCGCGGGATGCTGCTGAGCGTAGGGGAGTCGGTCGTCCTCCGCGAGCACGTCGTCCCCTACCGGTGGGGCGAGCAGAGCGGACGGGTCACGGTCCACCTCACGACGCTGCGGGTCGTCCTCGAGCGGCCCCCCCGCGGCGGGCTCCTCTCCTCCCGCGTCGCCGCCACGGTGCTCGACGTCCCGCTGCGGAACGTCACGAACGCCTCCCTGGGGGCGGTGCTCCGTCGGGCCCGGTTCGTCTCGCTCGAGACGTCGCTCGGCGAGGTCCGGCTCGACGTCGTCGACCCCCCGAAGTGGCTGGCGGCGATCGCCGCCGCGCGGGCCGGCGTCGCCCACGCCTCCGCGGCCCCCGCGACGGTCACCCACACGATCGAGCGGCACGTGGTCAAGATCCGGTGCCGGCACTGCGGCACCCTCTCCGACGAGCGGCAGGACCGGTGCCCCAGCTGCGGCGCCGCCCTCTGACCGGACCGCACGCGGTCGATTGCGGGCCGGGCCCGGACGGTCCGGTCGCCCCTCGGTGGCGACCCCCGTCCGTCCGAAGAATTATACCCCCACGACGAGCTAGAACGATGCCAGTTCCATGAACGACGCGCCAGCCGAAGCGGCGACCGAGCCCGAGCGGAGCGGCCCGGAAACGGCCGAGGAGATGGCCCGCACGCTCGGGATCCCGGTGCCGACGGCCCAGCGTCTGGCGGACGCGGGCCACGTGTCGGCCGACGCGGTCCGCCAGCTCGGACGGGACGCCCTCGTCGAGCTCGGCGTGGACCCGGCCGACGCGGACCGGATCCGGGGACCCTCCGACCCCGTCGCTCCGTCGCGCGCGACGAAGGAGGCCGACGACCGGATGATGGCCCGGATGATCGGGAGCGGCCGGACCGGCGACCGCGCCCGACGGCGTGCGGCGCCCGCCGGGAAGAGCTCCACCGACGTCCTCCGCAAGTGGGTCGACGGCGACGACCACGCGATGGAGGCGTGGATCCAGTCGTCCGACGTCACGAACCGTCGGCTGCCCCCGAGCGCTCCCGTTCCCACGCCCGTACCCGCGCCCGCCCCGGCGGCCCCGGGTCCCGAGGTGACCCAGTCCGAACCGTCCGGGGTCCGGCCCGCGCCGGCCCCGCCCGCCCCCTCGCAGGTCCTCGAGCGGGAGGAGACGGTCGTCCGGTGGCTCACCGACCTCCTCGACCGGGTGAAGGGCGACCAGTTCGACCCCCAGTCGCTCCTCCAGGAGGTCCAGGAGCTCAACCGGACCCTCTACGAGGAGCGGGCGAAGCGCAAGCAGCTCGAGGACGAGGTCGAGCACGTCAAGCGCGGCTCCATCGCCGTGATCAAGTACGTCCGCGGGCGAGAGGCAAAGGCCCGCGAGCAGGCGGTCCAGCAGAAGGACGCCGAGATCGCCGAGCTGAAGCTGAAGCTCCTCACCATTCCCTCCGCCGACGCGGCCCCCTCCGCCGACGGGGAGCCCGGGCCGGACGGATCGCCCTCCGCGCCATCGGCTCCCGCCGGGGTCAACCCGCTCGCCGACCTCCAGCACCGCGAGGAGCTCCAGGCCCGGGAGCAGGCGTTCGTCGAGCGGGAATCGGAGTTCCGCCGCCGGATCGTCCAGCTCGAGGGGGAGGTCCGCGCGCTCCGCGCCGAGGGGGACGCCCGGCGGGAGCACGCCACGCTCCTCACCAAGGGGAACGAGCTCCCGCAGGAGATCACCGACCGGCTGCGGCACCTCGAAAACCGGGAGCGGGACCTCGTCGTCCGGGAGAACGAGCTCCGCACCAAGTTCGAGGAGATCCGGATCACGTCGGAGGAGGTCGAGCGGCAGCGCGGACCCCTCCAGTTCAAGGAGAACGAGCTCGCCGCCTGGGAGCGCCAGCTGCAGACCACGAAGCAGGCGCTCGAGCTCGAGGCCCGGCGGATCGAGGCCGGCCGGGCCGAGCTCGAGTCGAGCGGCGGCGGGATCCGTCCGGAGGAGGCGAAGAAGCTCGAGGACCTCCGCAGCGAGCTCGCGAAGAAGGACCAGGAGCTCCGCGCCCGCGAGACGTTCGTCCACCAGCAGATGCAGGAGATCGAGACGCTCCAGCGGAAGGCGGCGGCGGGCGAAGCGGAGGAGATGCACCTCGATATCGTCCAGGAGGCGAAGACCGCCAAGGTCCGGTCCGGGTGCGGCGGCTCGACGACCTGATGTTCGGCGGCCTCCCGCCGGCGGCGCAGGCTCTGATCAACGGTCCGGTCCACACCGGGAAGGACGTCCTCGCCCGGCTGTTCGTCGCCGAGGGGCTGAAGGGCGGGACCCCCGCGATCTGGGTCGTGACCGACAAGACGTACACCCAGATCCGCGACGAGATGCTCGCGGTGTTCCCCCAGTACGGCGATGCGGAGGCGAAGGGGCTCGTCCGGTACGCCGACATCTACTCCCGGACGCTCGGCGTCACCCAGGCCGAGCCCGGCGTGAAGCTCCTCGCCCCGACCGACAAGGCGATGCTCGAGCAGCTCACCCAGGTCGTCAACGGCTTCGGCCAGGAGTTCCGCGACAAGTTCCCCGGGAAGTCGTACCGGCTCGTCTTCGAGACGGTCTCGACCCTCGCCGCGTACCTCGACACCTCCGCGACGTTCCGGTTCCTCCAGCCGTTCTCCGGCCGCCGGCGGATGGACGGCGCCGCCTCCTACTACGTCCTCGAGACCGGGATGCACACCGAGTCGGACCTGCAGACGCTGGAGCACATGACCGACGGGTCGGTGAACCTGAAGCTCGACCAGCTGAAGACGTTCCTCTCGATCCGGGGCCTCGGCGAGGTCCAGTCGCGGGCGTGGGTCGGCTACACGTTCAGCAAGAAGTCGTTCAGCCTCGGCTCGTTCTCGCTCGACCACATCCGCTAGGCGCGACGCTTCGTCGAGAGCCACCGGTCGACCCCGTCGCACGTGAGGGTCACGCCGAACCCGAGGCCGACGATGGCGGCCGCCGGGAAGGCGTACATCCACCAGTACCCGGGTGGCGTGGCGATCGAGAACCCGTAGCACGTCCCCTGGGCGAGGAGGCTCCCCCACTCCGGGAAGAACGGGTTCGGCAGCGGGGTGAGGAGGCCGTAGAGCCCGCCGCTCGAGCAGGTCAGGTACGGGAAGATCGTGAGGACGAAGAAGATGCTGTAGAGGTCGACCGGCACCTGCGCGAGCGCCGGATAGAGGGCGTTCGGGATGATGTGCCGCCACAGGATGTGGGCGCGGGTCCCGCCGGCGGCCCGCGACGACTCGACGTACGGCTCGGTCGCGACCTGCTTCGCCACCGCCCGGACCGGCCGGGCGTAGTACGGCCACAGGACCGCCCCGAACAGGACCGGGAACGCGTAGAGCCGCGACGCGGGCGGGAGGAAGAGCTCGGTGCCGAGGTAGAGGACGATGACGAAGAAGAACGGCGGCATGCCGGCCTCGACGTCGGCGGCGAACGTGATCCAGAAGTCGGGGGCCCCGCCGCGCACCGCGGCGTAGGCGCCGAGGACGACGCCGACGGTTCCCGCGATCCCGACCGCGACCGCGACGAGGCCGAGGTCGATCGGGAACGCGCGGACGACCTCGGTGAACACGTCGACGCCGAGGCCGCTCATGATCCCGAACGGGTGGGCGTACGACGGGCCCGGGGGTGGGAGGTCCTCCGCCCACGTCGCGTGGAAGGGCGGGTTCGTCAAGTTGCCGCCGAAATAGACGACCGCCGCGACCGAGACCGCGAGGTAGCCGAGGAGGACCCCGAGCCCGGCGGCGAGGGTCGGGTTCCCCGCGAACCGCCGGACGAAGAACCGGAGCTCCTGGCCCGGCCGGACCCAGCGCGCGACCTCGGCGTCGAGCTCGTCGATCGTCGGGGCGAGCGGGAGCCCGGGCCCCCCGCTCACGTCAGCTCCCGCCGGCCCGCGGGTCGAGGTACCGCGAGAGGACCTCGCTCATCAGCGAGGCGACGAGGACGACCGCGACGACGAGGAAGATTGTGACCTGGTAGAAGTTCCCCGGCTTTACCGTCCCCGCCGCCGAGTGGAACCCGAAGCCGGTCGACAGGTACCCGGTCATCTCCGACAGGAGGAGGCTCCCGACCCCGGGGTCGTTCGCGAGCGCCTCGACGAGCGACTGGGTGCCGATGTAGAGGGGGAGCGTGGCGGCGAACGCGAGGAGGAAGATCGGGACCACCCGTCGCCCGGTGTGGTGCCAGCGGATCGTGCTCTCGGGGATCCCGCGGGCCCGGGCCGCCACGACGCTCGGCTCCTCGGCCGCCTGGGCGACGGCGTGGCGCGCGAACCTCAGGTAGAGCGGGACGTAGATCGCCGCGATCAGGAGCGCCTGGAGGATCGTCTTCGTCGCCGTAATCAGCGCCGCCTGCCACGCCCCGTGGAGGACCGCATCGACGATCGGGAACCCGGTCGGGCTCGTATTGTAGGCGAGGCCGATCCACCCGGGGACGTTACCGCCTGTCGCCTCGAACCAGCCGGGACCGGGGAGGATCCCGAACGGAGTGTCCCCGTACGTCCGGACGAACGGGTCGTACACGATCGTGAAGATCACGAGGGCGACGAGGAACGACGGGAGCAGGACGCCGAGCGCGGACGCGCCCCGCACCCCGGTGTCGACGTAGCCGTCCCGGTTCCACCCGGCCGAGAGGCCGAGGACGTAGGCGCTCACCGCGGAGATCGTGAGGGCGACCGCGGCGAGCTCGAGGGAGTCCGGCAGGTACCAGTGGAGGAACGTCCACGCCGGCTCGGTGAGGTGGCCGTACTGGCTGTTCCCCCACGCCCCGGTGAACAGGTTCGCGATGAAGGTCCAGTACCCGCTCCCGAACGCCTGCGCGACGCACACCGGGTCCGACCAGCTGCAGTACCCGCACCCGGCGGCGCCGGAGGCGACGCACACCGGCGAGTTCGTTGCGGCCGCCGGGAGGAACGTGCCGAAGATGTAGAGGACCGTCAGGAGGACGACCATCTGGACCGGGAGGAGGAGCGCCCGTTGTGCGACGTATCGGGCGAACGGCGAGAGGAGCCCGGCGGGAGGCCGAGCGTCACGCGGCGCGACCGGGCGGCGACCGCCCAGAACCCGGTGCCGACCACCCCGAGGAGGGCGATCGGCGCGAGAAGGTACGCATCGTACGGGTCGCTCGCCGGGACCGCGAGGTCGGTCGGCGCCACGGCGACGATGACCCCGCCGAACGGACCGGCGGGCATCACGAACGTCGTCGCCGCGGCCGCGTGGGTCCCCGACGACTGCGCGTTCAACGTGACCGGACCGGCGGGGACCCCGAGGGCGAGCGTCCCGCCCGGGCCGCTGACCCGGACGGCGAGGAACTCGTCGACGCCGTAGACGTCGACGGTGACGTTCGCTACGCCGTGGCCGGAATCGGCGTCCTCGACGGTCGCGACGAGCGGGTAGAGGGCGAGCGGGTCGAGGACGACCGGGAGGGACGGGACGGGCCCGGTCACGACGAGGGGCAGCGAGAGCTCGGCGTACCCGTTCAAGGCGAAGGCGACGGTGTACGTCCCGTTCGGCAGCACGAAGAAGAACCCGCCGGAGAGGTTCGTCGTGTTCGTCGTGACCCCGGTGTAGATCTGCACCCCCGCGAGCGGCGTCCCGTTCGGGTCGGCGACGGTGCCCCGGACCGGCCAGGAGATCCCGGAGCTCGCGCTCCCGACCACGTGCAGGCAGCCGGTCTCGTCGGCGACCATCGCCTCCCCGGAGTCGATCGCGACCGGCCCGTACGACGGCGTGAAGTACGACGCCCGCCAGAGGACCCGGCCGGTCTCGAGCGAGATCGCCTTCAGTTGCTCGGTCGCGTCGAAGACGTACACGACGGTCGGCGTCGCCGCCGGGGCGGAGAGCGCCGGGTACCCGCTCGCGTACACGACGTTCGACTGGTTCCACCGGAGGGCGCCGTTCGACGCGTTGAACGCGTAGAGGTTCGCCTCGTGGGTCTGGACGAACACGGTCGTCGGCGTGATCACCGGCGACGCCTCGATCCGGTCGCCGGGGAACGCGGCCGAGCCATTCCACCGCCAGAGGAGCGAGCCGTTCTGGGCGTTCCACACCGCGACCGCGGAATCGTTGTCGGCGAGGACGACCCGGTCCCCGAGGACCGCCGGCCCGTCCCGAGCGCCCCGCCGATCGACGCGGTCCAGACGACCGCGCCGGTCGCGGCGGAGAGGGCGTACAGGTCCCCCCGGATGGTCGCGGCGTACACGAGCCCGCCTGAGACCGCGACGGCGCCGGAGACCGGCGCGTCGAGCGACGCCGTCCAGTTGACGGTCCCCGTGGAGAGGCCGGCCGCGAAGACCGACCCCCCGAGGGTTCCGGAGTAGATCGTCCCCCGGACCACCGCGACCCCGTCGGCAATGCCCCCGTACGGGAACGTGTGGGTCCAGTCCCGCTCCCCGGTCGTGGGGTCGAACGTCGAGATCGCCCCGGAATCGTCGCCGATGACGAGGAGTCCGGAGCTCACGTCGGGGGTCGTCGGCGCGCCCCCGACCGAGGCGGTCCAGACCACCGTCCCGTTCCCACCCCCCCGGTCGAGGTCGGTCCGGTTGATCGCGAACACGTTCCCGAGGACGTCGGCGACGAAGACGAACGCACCGGCCGCCACCGGTCCGGCCTGGATCGGGAACTGGGAGGGGCAGTACGTGTTCCCCGTCTGGGAGGAGAGGGGGCCGCCGAGCGGCGTGAATCCGGACCGGTTCGCAGAGCCTCCCGCGCTCACCCATCCCCCGATCGAGTCGTACCCGAGGGCGGCGGTGAGGGCGGGGGACGCCGCCCCGTGTGGGACCGCGTCCGGGCTCCCGCCGGTCCCCGACCCGCCCGGGACCAGGAGGGTCGCCACGGCGACCAGGGCGAACGTCGCAACGACGAGGCGACCGGGACCGCACCGGCCGGGCCGGCCCGCGCCCGACACGGGCCGGGGAGCCCCGCGCCGAATTTACACCTGCCGGACGACCCCACTCTCGGGAGGCACCCTAAAATAGCGTCGGACGGTCGTTTGGCAGCTAGGCTAGACCGGGGGGTTGGGCGTCCCCTTTTACACCGAAACCGTCCTCAGCGGGGGTGACAGGCAGGAGCGACGTTCGGAAGGGCAGCACGTCTCGGTCGTCTCTGTAGACGCTCTGTTCCATCGGGCCGCGGGTCCCGCGACGAGCGCTCGGAGGAGCGCCCTAGCGGGTATCCATCACGGGAACCGGGTTAGGTCCTGACGGGAGCAGCCTTACCGTGACCCGTCGACGCTGATGGGGCAACGGGGCCGAGGAGCGACCGGGAATCACGTGCGGCTGTTCCGGGCACCCATCCTGCCGGCCTAGCACCGGTCCGGTCGTCTGCCGGACCCCCCCACCCCCCTATTTCCACTGGAACTTTTCCTCCGGGGACACCGCCCCGCGCACGCCCCGAGGCTACCACCCCTCGGATGCGGGGTCGACCGCATCCCGCTCGAGCTTCGGTCTCCGATCCGCTGGAATTTCCTTCTTCCGGTTCGTGGCGTAGTCGTAGCAGACGACCACGGTACGTCCTCGTGCGTAGACCTTCGCAGTGTCGTTCGGATCTCGGAATCGGTAGAGGAGAGAGAAGCTCGTACGCCCGAGCGGAGAGGCGGGAGCGACCTCTCCGATCATCTCGGTACCGTAGAACGCAGGAGCGAGATAGCGGCAGCTCGCTTCGGCGAGGATGATGTCGAGGCGGGATGGGTCGAGCGATCCCATCGTCTGCAGGTAGTAGTCGCAGCGAAGCGTCTCCATGTAGGGAAAGTAGACCGCGTGGTTGAGGTGTCCGAGCACGTCGAGGTCGTGGTAGAAGACCGTGAACCGGCGTTGCGTCGGCCAGGCTGGGACTGGGGATGAGGGTGGGGTGGAGGACTCCATGCGTTCGAGTCGAGTTCGGATGGGTATATGGGGCCGTTCGCGGGCCTGGCACCGGTTTCCCGGTCCGTTTGGGCCCCGATCGCCCCGCGCGGGCGTAGCGCGCGCCGGCCAACCCTTTTCCCCCCGGAATCTCCACTGGAAATGGAGGGGTGGGGGGGTTTGACGAGCGGGCGGGACGCGACCCAGGAAGAGATGGCCGCCACGGTCCAATCGATCCGGGCCGCGGTGCGGGCCCACTCGACCCGGTTCGAGACCTCGATCCCGCTCATCGCGAGCGAGAACCTGCTGAGCCCGTACGCGAAGGAGCTGATGGTCAGCGACTTCCACTCGCGGTACGCGGAGGGGAAACCCGGGGAGCGGTACTACGAGGGGAACGAGCAGGTCGACGTGGTGGAGAACCTCTGCCTCGCCCTCGCGCGCCGGGTGTTCCGGTGCTCGTTCGCCGACGTCCGGCCGATCTCCGGCACCGTCGCCAACCTCGCGGTCCTGAAGGCGCTCGCCGCCCCCGGCGACCTCGTCGGGACGACGCGGCTCGCCGACGGGGCTCACATCTCGAGCGCGGCGTTCGGGGCGTTCGGCCTCCGCGGCGTCAAGCCGGTGTACTATCCGTGGGACGCCGCGAAGATGACGATCGACGCGGAGGGGACGTGCCGGGTCCTCCGCGAGTCGCGGCCGAAGCTCGCGCTGTTCGGCCTCTCGCTGTTCCTGTTCCCGATGCCGCTCGCCGAGATCGCCCCGACCCTCGCGGAAATCGGTGCCATCGGGTGGTACGACGCCGCCCACGTCCTGGGGCTCATCGCCGGGGGCGAGTTCCAGGACCCGTTCCGCGAGGGAATCACCGTGATCTCCGCCTCCACGCACAAGACCCTTCCCGGTCCCCAGCACGGAATCCTGCTCGGGCAGACCGACGACCCCGCCCTCGTCCAGAAGCTCGAATCGGCGGCGTTCCCCGGCGTGACGAGCAACCACCACCTCCACACGATGGCCGCGCTCGCCGTCGCCCTCGCCGAACAGGTCGCGTTCGGGGCCGCCTATGCCCGCCAGACGATCGCGAACGCCCGGGCGCTCGGCGAGGCGCTCCACCGGCGGGGGTTCGACGTCCTCGCGGCCGACCTCGGGTTCACCCGCTCCCACACGCTCGCCGTCCGGATGGCGGAGGAGGGAGGTGGCGAGGCCACCGCCCAGCGGCTCGCCGACGCCGGCCTCATCGCGAACAAGAACCTCCTCCCCGGCGACGCGAGCCCAAAGCACCCGAGCGGGGTCCGTCTCGGGACCCCGGAAGTGACGCGGGTCGGGATGACCGAACCGGACATGGACCGGATCGCGGAACTGTTCGACGACCTGCTCCACAAGGGTCGGCCGACCGAGACGGTCCGGGCCGGTGTCGCGGAGCTGAAGCGGGACCACGCGACGATCCAGGTACCTGCTTCGGCGCCGGCGAGGCCGCGTACCGGTACTACGACCTCGTCGGCCGCGACCCGTAGTCCGCTACGGCGCGGGGGGCGGCGCGTCGTCGTCGGCCCGGGCCGCATCGAGGTCCCGCCGGGCGAGCGCGGCGTCGAGCGCGAGCGGGTCGACCTCGACGCGGGGGCCGACCGACCGGTCCTCCGGGTGAGCGAGACGGAACCTGGGCCGGCCGTCCGAACCGACCGACGGCCGGACGAGCCCCTCGGTGACGAGCGTCCCAACCCATTCGGCGAGCTCGGCCGCGTCCGGCGGGGCGCCGGGGAACCCGGCGGCGACCCCCTCGAGGTCGGTCTCCCGGTCGTACGCGAGGCGGGAGAGGACGTGGGACCGGCCTTCGGCGAGCCGACGGAGTGGCTCATCCGGGTCCTCCGGAGCGGATTCAGTCGGGGCCGCGTCGGCCCGGCGCCGGCGGGTCGCGACGACCCCCAAGACCGCGCCGGCTCCGACGACGAGGGCCCCGAGGAGCACCCCGTCGAGCTCCGGAACGCCGGAGGCCGCCGGGGTTCCGAGGATCCGGACCGCGAGGAGGGCGACGTTCCGCTCGCTCAGGACCGTCAGGGTCCCCGCGCCCTCCCCGGCCGCCGAGTAGTTCACCCAGACCGTCGGACGGCCCCCCGCGTCCTGGATTGGCGAGTCGGTCGTGGTCCGGACGGTGCCGAACGTCGTCTCGACGATCACGTACCCGGAGAGGTCGGGGTTTCCGAACTCGTCGGCGATGGAGTACCGGGTCGCGTTGTCGACGCTCCCGGTCTCGACGTATACCGGCCCGAACAACCGGAAGGTCCGAGGTATTGGCCGAGACCTGGAACGCCACGTCGAGCGGTACGGGAAACTGACCGGTCGAGATCGCGAGCGAGCAGAGCCCGGCCCGAGAGGCGCTGAGGGAGAGGTCGAGGACGCCGCCGCTCCAGCTGGACGCGGGGACGTTGGCGGACCCGTTCGAGGCGAGGGGTACGGGGACCCCGGAATCGTTCAGCCAACTCGGCCCGCACGACTCGTTGACCCGGAGGGTGACCGGGGCGGAGTACGAGACGACCGGGTGACCGAGCGAGTCCTCCCCGATGACGGGGATCGCCACGGGAGACCCCGCGGGGGTGGTGCCGTTCGCCTGCGGGACGTTCGCGAACAGGCCCACGACCGGGCGGTCGACCGTCAAGTTCGCGCTCCCGGAGACGACCGTGCCGAGGGCGTCGACGACCGTCAGGGTCACGAGCTCGGAGCCCGGGGACCCGGGGGTGAACGTGACGCTTGGAATCGCGTCGGAGGTGACGACCCCCGCATACAGCGTCCCGCGCGGGTCGGTCGTGTTCCACCAGTAGGCGAGCGGGACGGCCCCGCCCGCGATCGTGGCCGATGCGGTGACCGTCGTCGACGGTTCTACGGGCGAGCGGCTGAGGGAGACGACCGGCGGCGACGGTTGGGAGACGACCGCGATATCGAGCGGGACGGTCCGGTTGACGCCGGCCGAGTCGGCGACCGTGACGACCGCAGAGTACGTTCCGACCGCTCCGTACGAAACCGGGAGGGTCCACTTCGGGCCGGGGGCGAGGTCGCAGAAGAACCGGCCGTCGCCCGTGACGAGGCACGCCTGGCCACGGCCCGGTCCCGGTCTGCGCTACGACGGAGACGGAGACGTCGACAGGGGTCCCGACGTATCCCTCGGCCGGGTCCGGTCCGACCGCCACCTCGAGCGGGCTCGCGACCGTGACCGGCGGGTACGCGTGCGACGCCCGGGAGTATCCGTTCGTGACCGTCACGCTCGGCTGGACCGTGCTCGCGATCCCGTAGACGACGGTGAATGCGCACAGGACGCTGACCGTTCCGCCGGGGGACGCCGTCGTCCGACACGTCGCGGTCTGGTTCGGTGCGTCGAGCCCGGGGGTCAGGGTCGCGGTGTACCGGTATCCGCCGGCGCCGGTCGCGTTGACCGTGACCTCCGCCGGCACTCCCACGTCGAGGTCCGTCGGGAGGAAGTTCGCGCCGGTGACGTTGGTCGTGACGGCCGCGAGGTAGAGGTGGAGCGGAGCGAGCGCGATCGGGGTGCCATTGTACGACCCGTTCACCCAGAGCGTGGCCGTTCCCGCCGGGCCCGCGGACGTGCCGTTGACCGTGAACGTGGCGAGGTTGGCCGGCCCGGAGGCAATCCGAGCCGGTGCCCGCGAGCTGCCAGGCGTACGTCACGTTCGCCGTGGACGGGTCGCCCGCGCCGTCCCAGGCGTACGCCGAGAGGGACGTGGCGGCGTCGACGCTGACCGTGCCGAACTCGTCCGGGGACGTCGTGGCCGCGCTCAACGCCGCGACCCAGCCGAGCGCGACGTTCGAGCCGTTTCGCGTCGTCGTCAGGAAATAGCCCGCGGTTCCACCGGACGCCCGGTAGCTCGTTGGCGTGTACGGGCCGAAGTACGACAGGCAGTCCGTCGGCCCGCACGAGGGTCCGGGAAGTGTCAGGTTCAGGACGAAGCCGCCGGACGCGTTCGTGACCTCGCGGACGGTCGATGGGGTGCAGGTGATGGTGGTCGTGTTGAGGTTCGTCGTCTCCTTCGTCTCGACCTCGAACGTCGCAGCAATCGTGGCGTTCGCCACGTCCGGCCGCGGGACCAGCGTTCCCTCGTCGGCGAGGGTCCCGGAAAGGATCGTGGGGACCTTGACCCCCGTGCACGCGGACGCCGGGAGGGCGTTCGGGACGAAGGGCGCAGGGGCGGAGTGCGTCGGGGCACTCGACCCCATGGTCGCGAGCGTCGCGGACAGGAGGAGAGTGCCGATGGCGAGGAGGCCCACGGCCCCCCAGCGACGGCGGATCGGCATGGCCACCCCGCCGACCCGGAGTGGACCGGGGCGGCCCCGGCACGAGGCGGTCCACGGGGCTTAATCGTGTCGTTGTCCGTCCGGGCCCGAACGATGAGACGCCGGGTCGGTCCGACGGGTCGGCCCCGCCCGGAGGCCCCGACCCGCCATCCGACCGCGATCGTGGAGCTCGAACCACCGCGCCTGAGCTCGTTCCCCCAGGAGCGGGAGCAACTCGAGTACTCGAGCCGCTCCCTGGTGTTCGCCTCGGACGGAGGCAGGGTCCTGCGGGTCTGGGGCCGCCCCGGCCGGCCGTGGGCCCTCGCGGTCGAGGAGGTCGGATCCCGGTGGCGCGCGACGGGCTACGGACCGGGGCCCGCCGAGACCCTCGCCGCGGTCCGCTCGTTGTTCTCCCTCGACCACCCGATCGAGCAGTTCTACCGCCAGGTCCGCGCCGAGCCGGTCCTCGCGGGGACCGAGCGGACGTTCCGCGGCCTGCGGCTGCCGAGGGACGCGAGCGTGTTCGAGGCGCTCTTCCACTCGATCCTCGGCCAGCAGGTGTCGGTCGCGTCGGCGAACGCGATCAAGCAGCGGCTAATCGATGCGGTGGACGCCCACCTCGACGTTCGCGGGGTGTCCGTTCCGCGGGTCCCGTCCCCCGCCGAGATCCTCGCGCTCGGGGCCGACGGCCTCCGGTCGAACGGGACGAGCGGGGCAAAGGCGCGGAGTCTCCTCGCCCTCGCGGCGGACGAACAGGCGGGTCGGTGGTCTCCGGAAGCGCTCGACCGGCTCGGGACTCCCGAGGTCGTCGTGGCCCTGGATGCGGCCCCAGGGGTCGGACGGTGGACCGCGGAGAACGCCGCGCTCCGGGGCCTCGGCCGGCCCGATGCGTTCGTGGCGGGCGACCTCGGCGTCCGGGTCGCCCTGGCGGCGTACGGCGCTGTTCCCCGGAGCGCGGACGAGTCGAAGGCCCGCGCGTGGGCCGATCGCCACTATCCGGGGTGGGGCAGCTACGCCACCCTCTACCTTTGGCGCAAGTGGGTCACGGACGGCGCGCGAAGCGAGCCCTTGGGGCCCACGCCCCGCGCTCGCCGTCAGCCGGGCCGTTCGCCCCGCAGCGGATAGCGGTCGACCGCGCGATGGACCGCCCCCTCGCGGCGGAGCTCGCTCGCGTAGAGGACCACCTCCGCGACGTCCGCGCGGCCGAACGCGTGGTCCGGTCCGTGGGCGAGCCAGATTCGGGCCCGGTCGAGGTCGCGCGCTCCCCGCACGCGCAGGATCGTCACGTGGGGCTGGAACGGGCGAGGCTCGCGCCGGATCCCGACGGAAACGGCGGCCTCCTCGACGAGGCTCGCGAGGGACACGACCCCGGGCGCTCCCTCCCCGACACCGGCCCACACCACCCGCGGATCGCCTGGCGCGGGGAACGCACCGACCCCGCGGAGCTCGACGGAGAACGGCGGGTGCGACGCGACCGCCGGGCGGAGCGCGGTTCCCAGAGGTTCCACCACTTCGGGTGGGATCTCGCCGAGAAACTTCAGGGTTAGGTGGGCGGAGGCGGCCGGCTCCGTGGGGGCACGCGGGTCGGGAACGTCGATCGCAACGAACGCCCGCATGGCGCTACCCCGGGCCGGTCCCGCGAACTCGGGCGGCCGCTCCGTCCCGGAGGGCGGCGGCCAACGACGGCTCCACCTCGACCCCGACCGAGTTCCGGCCGAGTTCGTGGGCCGCCCAGAGCGTCGTGCCGGTCCCGGCGAACGGGTCGAGGACCGTGTCGCCGACGACCGAGAACATCCGGATCAGCCGACGCGGGATCTCCGCAGGGAAGGCGCCGGTCCGATGGCCGACCGCGCCCTGGCGAACGCCGCGCGCGTCGTCCCACACCTGCGAGAACCACTGGTCCCGCTCCGCCTTCGTGTACCGGCTCGTCCGCCCGCCGCGCGTCGTTCCGCGGGAACGCCCGGCAGGGCTCCCCTTCGGAACAGCAGGAGGAACTCGCAGTCGAGGGTCACGTACGCGTTCGGAGGGAAGAACCCCGAGCCCAGGAACGCGTTCGGCTTGTTTGTCGGCTTCTTCCAGAGGATGTACGGGAGCGGCCGGAAGCCGGCGACGGTGCACGTCCGGACGACGTCGACATGGTTCGGCCAGAGGCGGAAGCCGTCGGCCCCGGAACGGAGCGCATCGCCGACGTTGATGGCGAGGATCCCGCCCGGCACGAGGGATCGATAGCAGGCCACCCAGACCTCGGCGAGCCGCTCGTGCATCGCCTCGGTACGTCGTCGCGCCCCAGCGACGGAACGACTCGTCCCACTGCGGGATCATCGGGTACGGCGGCGACGTGACCACGAGGTGGACGGACCCCGGGGCGACCCCCGGAAGGTCGCGGGCGTCTCCCTCGACGGCGCGGATCGTCGTCGCCGGAGCGGGGTCCACCGCCCGGCGAGCCGGCCCGGTCGTTTATACTCCGTGACCCTCGACGGGCCATGCGGCTCGAGCGCCCGGTCCTCCAGGTGGCGCTCGACTTCGAGAACCTCTCGCGCGCCGTTCAGGCGGCGACCGAGGCGGTCGCCGGCGGGGCCGACTGGGTCGAGGCCGGGACCCCGCTCATCAAGAGCGAGGGGCTCGACGCCGTCCGGGCCCTGAAGAAGGCGTTCCCCGCGCACCGGATCGTCGCCGACATGAAGGTGATGGACACCGGCGCGTTCGAGGTGGAGATCGCGGCCAAGGCCGGCGCCGACCTTGTCACGGTCCTCGGCACCGCCGACGACGACACCGTCGCGGAAGCGGTCCGGGGCGGCCACCAGTACGGGGCCGAGGTCGTCGTCGACCTCCTGAACGTCGCGGATCCGGTCGCGCGGACGAAGACCGTCGCCGGACTCGGCGCGGCCGCCGTTTGCTGGCACATCGGGATCGACATGCAGATGGCCGGCCGGACCCCGTTCGAGGAGCTCGAGGGGTTGGCGAAGGCGGCGACGATTCCCGTCGCGGTCGCCGGGGGACTCACGTCCGAGACGGTCGCGGCTGCGACCCGGGCGGGGCCGGGATCCTCATCGTCGGCGGGGCGATCACGAAGAGCCCGAACATCCAGGCCGCCACCGAGGCGATCCGGCGCGCGATCGACACGAAGACGGAGGTCGCGAGCGAGCATTTCCGTCGGTTCGTCGACGCCGACGTCCGGACCGCGTTCGCCAAGGTCTCCTCGCCGAACCTCTCCGATGCGATGCAGCGCCACGGGGCGATGCACGGGATCCACCCGCACCTTCCGCTCCCGACGACGAAGGTCGTCGGCCCCGCCGTGACGGTCGTCACCCGCGACGGCGACTGGGCGAAGCCGGTCGAGGCGATCGACCGGGCCGGCGCCGGCGACGTGATCGTGGTCGACGCCGGCGGCGGCACGACGGCGATCTGGGGCGAGCTCGCCAGTTGGAGCGCCCACGGACGCGGCGTCGCGGGGGTCGTGATCGACGGGGCCGCCCGGGACATCGATGCGATCCTCGAGCTCGGGTTTCCCGTGTTCAGCCGGAGCGTCTCACCGAACGCGGGGGAGCCGAAGGGCCATGGCGAGATCGGCGTGGAGGTCGTGGTCGGGGGCGAGCGGGTCCGCCCGGGCGACTGGATCGTCGGCGACCTCTCCGGGGTCGTCGTCGTGCCGCGGGAGCGGGCGGCGGAGATCGCGAACCGGGCGCTCGACGTCCTCGAGCACGAGAACCGGGTGCGCGAGGAGATCCGGCGCGGCTCGACGCTGAGCGCCGTCCAGAAACTCGAGCGGTGGGAACGCGTCGGATGACCCCGCGGGGCCCGCGCGAAACGCTTTACGACGCGGTCCCTCGAGCGGTCGACGCTCCCGTAGTCTAGTCCGGTCAAGGATATCGGGCCTTCGACCCGACAACGCGGGTTCGAATCCCGCCGGGAGCAGGAACTCACTCGGGAGGACCCTCACGAGGACCGACCCGTGACGGCGCGTCGAACCCCAAGGTTCGGGGGTGCGGGTGGGCTCCACTACCCTGGGTAGGTTGACACACACATGGGCGTCCGGACGATCACCCTGACCGACGAAGCCTACCGTCGACTTCGGGCCGACAAAGGAGACGCCGAGAGCTTTTCCGACGTCGTTCTCCGACTGACCCGTCAGAAGCCACTTTCGGATTTCGCGGGGGTACTGAGCCACGACTCTGCCACCGCGCTCCGGTCCGCCGTCGCCGAGGATCGGGCGGAACGCCGTCGGCGGCCACCGATCCGGCGAAGGTCGCTCGACCTCGGCCTATCGGCCGGGCGGTCCTCCGCCGATTCCGCGAGGTCTTAGGGCGACGCCGAACTTCCGCGGACCGCCTTCTTGACGAGCGCGGCGATTCGCGCCAATTCGGGAGCCGTCAGTTCCGTGAGCGCGAAGTCCGTAGGCCACATGTGGCCGTCGTCGAGGTTCGCCTCGTCGCTGAATCCCAAGGTCGCGTACCGTGTCCCGAATTTCTCGGCGGCACGGAAGAAACACAGGACCTGGCCGTCCTTGACGTAGGCGGGCATCCCATACCAGGTCCTCGACGTGAGGGTCGGCGCATGGGTGTGGATGATGGCGTGGATCCGCTTCGCCATCGCGCGATCCGACGGCTGCATCCCCGCGATCTTCGCGAGCACGTCCCGTTCTCCGTCGGCCGTACCGGCGCGGGGGCGCGCCCGGATCTCCCGGACGCGCTCCTTCATCGCGGCCATTTCCGCTGTCGTGAACCCGCCTTCCGACTTCGAGGTGCCGGTCGTGGCGCTCTTCTTCCTCGGCATGGGGTACCGAACTTTCCCGAGCGGCTTAACGTGCGACTATCCGACCTCGGTGCGACCGTCGGTGGCGCACGGCGGGGACCGGGGTCGCGGGACCGAATTCAAGACCTTCGGTCGCACCCCCATGGGGCGAGGCGCTCGCGCGGGTCCGCTGCCGATCCGGATCGGCCGTCGCCCTAGCTCCGCGAGCCGCGTGGCCCGGGACTCGCGCGCCGGGAGGGGCGGGGGCCCGCGGTAGCCGCGGTTGGGTCGGCGCCTCGGGCGTACTCGGCGACGGGACCCAGGAGGAGCGCGGCGTCGTTCGGATACACGTCCGGAAGGCTGCGGGGCCGTCCGTCGGCGAACACCTCGTCGGCGTGGTGCCGGGTCCCGAACTGGAAGAGCGAGGTGAGGATCGGCCAGATATCGAGCCCCTTGGTCGTGAGCACGTAGTACGGGTGGCGGGGGTCCCCCGGGGGGACGACCCGGCGGATCAGTCCCTCCGCGCAGAGCTGGCGGAGCCGGTTCGAGAGCGTCCGTTGCCGGAGTCCGGGGTTCCCCTTCCGGATCACGCCGAACGTGGCGTTGGGGACGAAGGCGACCTCCCGGAGGATCGTGATCGCCCACTTCCGGCCGAGCGAACCCAGCGTGGTCTCGATGGGGCACGCCTGGAACGGGACGGCGGGGGGGGACGGGTATCCGGGCGCGGCGTCGGCCATCGCCGTCCCGAGTCGGGAGAACCCCGATAAAGGGTCGCTCTCGACGTTTCCCCGCCCCATCGTGGACGAACGGAGAGCCGGGGCGGGGCCTACTTGTGGGCCATCCGGCGGAGCGAGGCGTTGTCCTCGTTGTACGCCGTCTCGAGCGACGCGCGCACCATCGGCTCGAGCTGGGCCGCCGGCATCATCGCCGATTGGAACTCGCCGACGACGTTGACGCCGGTCGTCGCCCCGTTCGGCTTGTAGTACATCAGGAACTTCGAGCCGGCGAGCGGGCCCTCGAGCGAGTGGACCATCATCGCGACCGGCGGGAACATCGTCACGTGGTTGACGACCTTGACCCAGTTCCCCTGCACGTTCTGCTCCCACGAGAGACGCATCCCGCCCTTCGGGTCGGGGGCTCCCTGGACGTTTCGCCGGTCGGAATGGGACGGGCCGTGGTCGGCCGGCGAGTCGAGGTACTGCCAGACCGTCTCGATCGGCGCGTCGAACTCGCTTCCCAAATCCTCGATGTGGACCATGGGGGTGGACGAGCGCCGGGCTACTTGAACGGGAGCGGCACCAAAGGATACCGAGGCCGCGGAACGATGGCTCGGCCCCACCGGGGAGATTTCTAGCGCTTGCGGATGGCCGGTCGATGGCCGCGATCCCCGTTGCCTCGGTCGAGGCGGTGGCCGCCGCCGCGCGTCGGTCGGAGCCGGTGTACACGGAGTTCCTGCGGGTCGCTTCCCTGAGCGCGGGGGTGTACGTCGTTCCCGTGGGCACGGAGGACCGGCAGTCCCCCCACGGGGAGGATGAGGTGTACCATGTCGCGCGGGGTCGGGGTCGATTCCGGTGCGGGGCGGACGAACGACCGGTCGGCCCGGGCGACGTCCTCTTCGTTCCCGGGCACATACCGCATCGGTTCCTCGCCGTCGAGGTCGAGCTCCTCCTCCTCGTCGTCTTCGCGCCGCCCGAGGGAGGCCCGGCGGCCCCGCCGGCGGCCCGAGGGTCCCCGGACCCGGTTCGTACCCCGCCGCCTTAAGCCGGCCCCGCTCGTCGAGGACGACGGCCCCGCCGGATGTCGGACGACCCCCCCACCGCAGGAATCCTCGGCTCGCTCGTCCTCGCTCGCAGCCGCGCGCTGCTGAGAACCCGGGTCGGCGTCCTGATGGTCGCGTTCGTCGCGATCCTCTACGGGTTCGTCTCGCTCCTCGTCGGGCAGATGCTCGTCATCGACCGGACGGAGTACACGTCGCTCCAGGTCACCGTCCTCAACGGCCAGGGGGCGTCGGCGTGGTGGAACTACCCCGCGCTCGTCGTGACCGCCCCCGGCGGCGTGCTGATCCTCCCGTTCTTCGCGACCGTCACGATGGTCCTCGTGTCGCTCGGGGTCGGGATCGGGATGTCGGTCGGGCTCGTCCTCGCCTACCGGCTCCTCCGGCGGAACCGGGCAGGGTCGGCGCGGCCCGCGACCGTCGGCTCGATCTCCGGGTTGACCCCGGCGATGATCGCGCTCGTCACGCTCGGGGCCTGCTGCTCCACGACCGCCGCGGCCACCGCCGGGATCGGCGTCGTGGCCCAGGCGAGCGGCACCACGATCCAGAACGTCCTCGCCAACACCTGGTACCTGAACGTGTTCCAGGTCGGCGTCCTCTGGGTCGCCCTCGTCGCGCAGGAACAGCTCCTCTCGGTCTACGGCCGTCTCCTCGGCGGCACCGCTCCGGGGGTCGCGGCGCCGGTCCACGCGCCGCTCGACCGACGGTTCGCCGCCGGGTCGCTGCTCCGACTGGGTCTCCTCGTCGGCGGAGTCACGTGGGCGCTCGCCGCGGTCGCGGTCTGGACCACGCCGAGCCCCCCGAGCCCCACCCCCGTCCTCGTCTTCCAGTGGGCCGTCCAGCACGAGCTGCTCGCCGGATTCGCCATCGGGTCCGGACTGTTCGTCCTCGGGACGTACGGGTTCCTTCGGAATCCCGCCCACCCGACCGCCTCGCTCGTCGTCCGCGGGGTCCTCCTCGTCGGCGGCGCGTCCCTCCTCGCCTGGACGCCTCCGGTCCTCGCATCCGCGGGGACGTTCGGCCTGGTCAACGAGATCTTCGGCGCCGCCGGCGTTCCGGCCGCCTGGGGGGCGGTCGCGCCTCCCTCGGTCGGACCGCTCTCCCTCGCGCTCCGGTGGCTCGTCCAGTTCGGCCTGCTCGGCGCGTTCGCGATCGTCGCCGCGGTCTCTCCGGAGACGGCGTTCCTCCCGCTCCAGTGGACGACCGGCCCCCGGCCGGCGCTCGGGTCCCGATCGAACGACGGGACCGGAGGGGTGACGGTCCCCTCGGCTGGCGTCGTCGCGGTCCCACGCGACACCGGCCCGCGCCCCCTGGTCGGGCCGGTCGAGACCGGTGGCCCGTCGCAGGTCTGAGGCACACCGGTCTCAGCCGGTCCGCCCGGGAGGGTCCGTGCGGGACCCCCGCGGAAGGTACGGCGACCCGACCCGGACATCCCACCCGCGCTCGCCGCACACCGGGCACGCGAGGTAGAGCGACCCCCCGATGTGCGGGGAGAACACCAACGCTCCCGTCGACGGGGCGAACGACTCCCCGCACGACGAGCACCGGAACTCGATCGGTCCGGTCCGGGTCGGCGCGCCCGACGTCCCCCGGCGCAGCCGGCCGAACCACATCTGGACGGCGACGACCGGGACGAGGAGCAGGGCGACCCCGACCGCGACGTCGAACGTCCCTCCCGACGGGCCGTATCCCGCGTCGCCCACGAGGAGGAGCGTCGGGGGGACGGACACGACCAGGGCGAGCAGGGAGAGCAGGGCCCCGAGCGCGGGGGCGAACCCGGGCCCGTGCTGGTGCTCGATGACGCCGCTGCGGAGCGCGAAGTACAGTACCGCGGCGAGGACGAGGGCGGTCACGACCTCGGTGACGACGGCGACGAGGACGAACAGCTCCGGGGACGTCGTGGCGTTGGCCTGGCCCGCCAGCCCGTAATGGCTCGGGATCTCGGCCGGAAGGCGGGTCCGGACGGCGAGGAAGGTGAGGAGCTGGACGACGGCACCGGCCGCTCCGGCGGCGACGACCCAACGCCAGGGGCGACCGACGCCCCCCGGAGGGACCGGGGCGACCCGCCCGGCCCCGTCGGGGAGGGCGGTCAACCGGCACTCCGGGCCGCGGCGCCGAGCGGCACGGCCGGGGGGGCCGATGGCGCCACGACCGAGAGCGCGCGGAGCGTCTCGGCGAGGGCGCGGACCTCGGGGAGGATCTCCCGGCCCCGCGGGGTGAGCTCGTAGTACTTCCGGATCGGTCCCCGGCTCTCGGTGCCGTGATAGACTCGGACGAGGCCGTGGGCTCGGAGCCGGGCGAGGGCCGGGTAGAGGCGGGACGGGGTCGCTGCGACCTCCACGCCGTGCCGGGCCCGGAGCCGCTCGAGCAGGGCATAGCCGTACCAGGGGCCGTCCGCGAGCGACTCGAGGACCCAGACCGGCAGGACCCCATGCCGGAGCTCGCGCCGGAGACCGATGAGGAACGCCGCCGGCGGGGAGGGCGCCATCCGACCCTCTATGTCTCTAAGAGATATAGAGTACGCTCGGGCGACCCGGTCGGCGAACGGAATCCCGTTACGGTCGCGCGGGGGCGGCGGGGCGGGCGCCGCCGGCGCTCGTCGGGGCGGCCGCCGGCGCCATCGGCGCGGGCGAGGCGCCTGTTCCGTGCGGAACGAGTCCCTCCCGCACGAGGAACAGGAACTCCGCGGTCATCGTCACCGCCATCACGGTGCCGAACGCGAGGGTCGGCGCGAGGGCGTTCGGGAAGACGGCGATCGCGCCCCCGGTGAGGTTCATCGCGAGGAACGCGACGACGACGGGAGGGAGGACCCGGTCGACCCCCGCCCCCCGGCCCGAGCGGACCAGCTGGAGGGCGACAACGATCGTGGTGGCCATCACCGCCCCCATGAGGAGCGCCCCGACCGGCGGGTCGACCGGAACGAGCGGGGCGACGACCCCCGCGGCGGCGAGGCCGAGCAGCGGGTCGCGCACCGCCCGCGGCATCGGGACCCAGAGGAGGAGAGCGATCATCGCCGCCGCCATCGACCAGAGGAACCACGGCGACGTGAGGGTCCCCGTGACCACCGACCCGAGGCCGAGCGGGCTTCCGCCCGCGACCGTGAAGAACAGTCCCATGAGGACCTCGGCCGACGTCGCCATCGCCGTGATGGCGACCGGCCAGAACCAGTTCGTCCGCCGAATCGTCCGGTCCTCGAAGACGATGAGCGAGATGAACCAGAGTCCCGGCGGGACGAGCATCATCCCGTTGAACATCATCAGGACGATCGTGTAGCTGTTCAGGTTCGGCTGGAAGAACGCGCCGAGGAGCGCCATCAGGACCCCCGAGCTGCCGAGGAGCGCGCTCGTGCCGATGATCATCCGCGTGATCGGAGGCGCCGGACCGGAGCGGGGAACGATCTGGGTTAGGATGAACACCTCGGCGACGACCATCCCAAGCGCGACGAAGACGTCGGCGGCGAGGTCGAGGTTGAGGACGAGGAGCGCCGGCACGGGTCGCTCCGACGAGCCGGACGCGGCTCAAATCGTGCGGGTACGAACGCGGAGGGGCCGGGAGCGGGGGTCGGCAAGATTCTACTACCCATGCCGTCTAGACCGACCCGTGACGACCATCCGAGGGATCGACCGCCGGATCGCCCGCCGCCACCTGCTGAAGCACCCGTTCTACCAGGCGTGGTCCCACGGAGAGGTGTCGCTCGACACGCTCCGCTCGTACGCCGGGCAGTACTACCGGTTCGAGCGGAACTTCCCGAAGTACGTCGCGGCCGCCTACGCCCGGGTCGACGACCCGGCCGGCCGCCGCGCGCTCCTCGGCAACCTCGTCGACGAGGAGGGCCGCGACCCGACCCACCCGGAGCTGTGGCTCCGGTTCGCCGAGGGGCTCGGGGTCTCCCGGGCCGACGTCGAGCAGGCCCCCGCCGCGCCGGCGACCCGCCGGCTCCTCGCCACGTACGAGCGCCAGGCGGTCCGCGGTACGGCCGGGTCGGCCCTCGGCGCCCTCTACGCGTACGAGTCGATCTTTCCGGAGGTCGCCGCGGAAAAGGCGCGCGGGCTCGCGAAGTTCTACGGCGTGACGGGCGACCGGGCGCTCGAGTTCTTCCGCGTCCACACCGCCGCCGACGTGGAACACTCCGACGCCGAGCGCCGGCTCATCGCGGCCGAGCTCGCCCGGGGTTCGCCCGACCGGGTCGAGCGGGCGGTCGAGGAGACGGTCGACGCGTGGTGGGGGTTCCTCGACGCGTTCCACCGCCCGCGGGCCGGCGGGACCCCGGCGGCCGTCCGTCGGCCGGGGGCGCGCGGCGCCCCTACGGCCCGGGGTGCTTCCAGGTCACGTTGAAGCTGGTGCCGTCCGGCGTCAGCGTCGACGTCAGCGCCTTGGTCACCGTGCCGGCGAGGTTCACCATGTTGATCCGGTGGATCGACGACGCCCCGAACGAGCCGATCGCGCCCGTCGTTCCGGAGACCGTCGCGGTGCAGGTGTTCGCGACGCTGGTGGCGTCGGTCCCGAAGTGGACCATCGTGAAGTTGGCGAGCGGGAGGACCCCGCTCGAGCTCGAGGGGGCCTCGGCGATCCACTCCGCCGACGTGCGCTGGGCGGTCGCGACCTTCTTCGAGTGCGAGTAGGAGTGGCCCGTGGTGACGTCCGTGAGGACGATCTTGAACCCGACGGCCGCGCTGACGTACGTGACCGACGCCTCGATCGTGTTGCCCGGGTGGATCGGCACCGAGGTGATCGTGACCGGGTACGCGGGGTAGAACTCGTACCAGGCGTAGTAGACGGGGGATCCGCCGGAGCAGTCGCTGTCGGTGCCGGTCTGCTCGACGGTCCGCGAGGAGTACCCGTCAATCCCGACCCAGAACGAGGCATACCGGGTGGCGGAGGTGCAGTGGGCCTTCGGCTGGATCCAGGAGCCCTGGACGAACGAGACCGAGCCGTTCGGACCGGTGACGGCGAAGCCGGCCCAGTTCGTCGAGGCCACGAGTCCGGCCGTGTGCGGTCCGGACTGGAGGAACGCATACGACGGGCCCCCGACCGGCGTGACCACCGCGGTGACCGCGAGGGAGCCGGGGAGGGCGACAAGGGCGAGGACGAGGCCGACGGTCCACAAGGTTCGGTTCATAGAATCCTCCCACGGCGAGGTGGGTACGCGCGGCAACCGTTCCCGGGGTATGAACCCTCGGGGCCCGGCGCACCGGCGCGGCCGCCGCCAAGACGTCCCGGCCCGCTCGAACCGACCCCGTAAGTAGCGCCGGCTCCCATCGTCTCCCCGTGCGGGGAACGGTCGTCCCGGTCGCCGCCGTCGTGGCCGTCGTCCTCCTGACCGTCCTCCCGCCGTTCGCGGTCGCGGCGGGGCCGGCCCCGCTGCCGTCGCTGACGCAATGGCGGAACATTTCCGGCGTCAACATCCACGAGTACCCGACGCCGCGCGCGTACGCCGCGACCGCCTACGACGCGTACGACGGCGTGGCGGTCGTCATCGGCGGCGTCACGGCGAACGGCCAGCCGTCGAACCAGTCGTGGATCCAGGACGATGGGGGCTGGGAGAACGCGACCCGGTTCTTCGTCGGCAATGCGCCCCCGCTCGCCCACGCCGCCCTCGCGCTCGACGCGTTCGACGACCTCGACGTGATGTACGGCGGGACCGGCCCGGGCGGAGCCCCGAGCAACCTCACGTACATCGAGCAGAACTTCAACTGGACGAACGGGACCCCGGCGGCGGGTCCCTCGCCCCCGGCCGGCGTGGCGGGCGTGATTGCCACCGACCCCGGCACCGGTGGCGCGGTCTGGGTCCCGGGCGCTGGCGTCCACGGCGCCGGCCACGAGGCGTGGCTGTTCCTCCACCGGCGCTGGACGACCGTGCCGATGTCGGCCGGTCCCACGGTCGACCTCGCCGGCGCGTCGTTCTTCGAGGACCCCCGGAGCGACCTCGCGATCCTCTACACCGTCAACGCGAGCGGCGGCCCCCCGACGACCTGGGCGTACCGCAGCGGGAACTGGACTCTCGAGGAGACCGGCGGCCTCCCCTCGATGCTCTCACCGGAGATGACCTACGACGCGACGATCGGCGACGTCCTCCTCGCCGGTCCGGTCGGGGGAGCGACCGACCTCTACGCCTTCGCGAACGGGAGCTGGGCCAACGAGACCTCCCGGGCCGGCCCCGGGCCGTCGGCCCGCCTCGGCGCGGTCCTCTTGTTCGACCCGTCGGTCGACCAGGTGATCCTCTACGGGGGGGTCGCGGTGGGATCCGCCCCCGGCACCCCCCCGCTCGGGGACACGTGGCAGTGGGGAGTGCGGATTCCGCCCCCGAACCCGACGGTCACCGTTTCGCCGGTCCCGCCCTGGACCTGGGCCGCGGCGGCCGCGCTCGTCGTCGTCCCCCCGATGGCCGTGTGGGCCGGACGCCGCCGGTCCGGGCCCTCCGCGACCGGGTGACCGTCACGCCCCGAGGAACGTCGCCGTCGGGACGAACAGCACCGCGACGGCGAGCCCCGCGACCGCCACGGCGAGGACGGCCGCCGCGAGTCGCCAGCCGGTCGCCTCGTCGAGCGCTTCGGCGAGCGCGCGACGGGTCGGGGAACTCGCGGGGAGCCGGGCCTGCATCGACGCCGTCGCCTCGCGGGCGGCGGCCCAGAAGACGCCGAGGGGAATTCCGGTGAGCGCCGCGCCGAGGACGGCGCCGACGAGGGCCGCCGGTCCGAGGGCGACCGCGGCGAACACGACCACGGCCACCGGCACCGCGGCGACCGCCCCGCGCCGGAGTCGCTCCCGCGTGGCGTCCCCGTTCGGGACCCCGGCGGCAGCGAGGTAGAACGGAACGATCGCGCCGAGGACGAGGCCGACGAGGGTTCCGGGGACGCCGAGGGTGAGCCGGGAATCGAGGACCGGGCCGGGGACCCCGATGACCGACGGCAGCACGCCGACGAGGGCGAACACGGCCACCAGGGGGGCCCAGGCGAGGGCGACCGAATCGAACGCCTCCGGGATGTGGCGAGGACCCCCGCCGGGCCCGGTCCCGACCTGGACCCCGCCGAGGCCGAGGGCGGCGCCGGTCGCGCCGACCCCCGCGAGGAGGATCCCGAACGTCCCGTCCGGGGCGAAGGTGAGGACCGCGGCGTCGGCGATCAGCGCCACGCCGGCAACGCCGAGGATCATCAACCCCGCCGACTGCAGCCCGCGCGAGATCGAGCCGATGACCCCGAGCGCGGGGCCGGCCCTCCCGAGCGCGTCGGCCTGCCCCGTCTCGTACACCGCGAACCGGATCGCGTAGAGCGTCGTCCCCGCCCCGAGCCAGCCGGCGGTGACCGCGAGGGCGAGCCCGAGGTCCCACGACCAGTTCCCCACGGCCGCCGAAGCGGCGACCACCGCGGCAATCCCGGCGGCGGCCACGCCCCAATGGTACGGACCGTGGATCCGGTCGACGGCGACCCCCGTCGCCGCGGCGAACGTGGCGGCGGCGCCGAAGAGGAGCGGCATCAGGAGCGAATCCGGAACGATCGAGCGGAACACCGGGTTCGACGGCACGAACGCGGTCGCCGCGGCGAGCGTCGCTACGAACCCCACGAACCGGATCCGCGTGTCGAACCGGCTCGTCGGCTCGCCGAGGAGGAGGATCGCCCCCGCGCCCGCGGCGAGCCCGAAGAGGCCCGCCGGCCCGGAACCGGTGACGAGGAGGGTCGCGAGGACCGCGAGGAGGGCGACCCCGGACGCCCCGACGCCGGACCAGGCCCGGTCCGCCCGAAGCTCGGAGGTCGCGAGCTCCGGACCCACCGGTTCGTACGTCGGGGCGAGGACGACGACGACGGCGGCGGCGGCGAGGCCGACCAAGAACCCCTGGTTGAACGAGAGCCCCCGCGCCGCCCCACTGACGTACGCCCCCAGCGCGAGCGCGGCGACCGCCGCCACCGCGAGCGGCGCGACCGAACGGGCGAGCTCGGGGAGCGACCTCCCCGCGAGGAGCGGCCTCGGATGGGCGACCCGGAGAGCGAGCGCCCCCCCGACCGCGCCGGCCCCGACGAGCGCGACGACGCTCTCGATGCCGGCGAAATCGACCGTCATCCCGTCGCTCGCCCGCGCGAGGGTCGCAACGGACGATAGACGCATCGTTCGTACGGCCGTCGGCCGCCCGAGCGAGCCCTCACCGGCTAGGGGTCCCGCAACGTCGCGAGGAGCGTGTCGCGGAGCCGCGCGTCCCGCCGCTCGCCCGCGAAGTAGGCGACCTGGTTCTCGGTCCACCGGGCGGTCGTCGTTGTCCACGGGAGGCCGTAGTCGACCTCCCACAGCACGAGCGGCTGGGGCTCGGCGAGGCCGACCGTGAGCCGGCGTTCCCCGGCGAGGGCGGCCCGGAACGTCGCGGGCGGGAGCTCGCCCGACGCCACCATCCGGATCGCGGCGACGAGCTTGCGGACCATCCCCCACGCGAACGAGCGGGCCTCGACCTCGAGGAGGAACCCGGGCGGCGCCACGGTGACATCGAACCGGTCGACCGACCGGATCGCGGGCCGGTCGGCGGGATCCCCCGGCCGAACGAGCGGACGTCGAGGCGGCCGACGACCGCGGCCGCGGCGGCCCGGTACGCCGCGAGCGACCCTACGGGCGCGACCTCGGAGTACCGGGTACGTGCGGGAGCGGGCGGCCCGGGTCGGAACCCCTCGTCGACCTCGGTCGCCCCGGAGAAGAACACCTCCGGGCGGATCGCGTTCATCACCCGCAGGAGCGCCGGGGCGGGGAGCGCGGAGGAGATCGCGACGGCGTTCGCCCGGGCGCTCACGCCCCGGTCGGTCCGGCTCGCGACGTCGATCCGGGCGGCGTCGGCGGCCGGCGCGACCCGGAACCTCTGGACCCCCGCCCGGAGCTCCCCCTCGACGGTGCAATGCCCGGGCTGGCGGGCCCAGCCGGCGAACGGCCGGCCGTCGTATCCGAACCGGAGGAGCCAGCGAGCCGTGGCGCCCGACGGTCCCCCAACCCTAAGACGACTTGGCCCGGCCCTTCCGCTTCGCCGGGGGGGCCGAGGGCGCCGCTCCGGCGTCCGGGGCGGCGACCGCGGCGGTCGCCGCGGTCGTACCGGCGGCCGGCGGGCTCGCCGGCCGCTCCAGGAGCCGTCGGAACGTCTCGAAATAGGGAAGGAACCGGTCGGCCCGTCGCCGCTCCTCGAACTCGCCCAACGAAATCTCGAGGAGCGCCTTCGACTTGGGGTCCCCGTCCCGGGCCTTGACGAGGTAGACGCAGAGGAGCTGGTACTGGGGGAGGATGTAGGCGTCGGTCCGGGGCGTGCTCATGTCGCCCTTGCGCGGCCGGTACACCTTCTCGAGCGGGACCCGCTCGGCAACGGAGCGCCGGTGGGAGAACCCGAAGTACCGGCCCGGCCCGACGACCCGGGTGACCTCCCGGACCGACCCGTTGAACGCGTTCTGGAGCCGGTCGGACTCGTGCCAGAGCCACAGTCCGAAGCCGTAGTCCCCCTCCTGGTACGCCTCCCAGGCGCGTCCGTAGAGCGCCGCCTCCTTCGCCTCCTGGGGGAGCGCCGGGTCGAGCTCGTTCCGCCAGTCGGAGACGAGCACGTCGACGCGCATCGTCGGGGAGAACACCTTGAACGTCGGCACGTCCCCGGGTTCGCCCATCGTCGGTCGGGACGTTGCGGGGCTCTTATCGTTCGCCGGCGGGAGTCCTGCGGCGGACCCGCTCCCCATCCCGCCAGACTCGTCGGACCCGGCTCGCCCCCACGGCGGCGAGCGTGCGGAGGTTCGTCCCGTCGCATTCGACGATGTCCGCCACCCCGCCGACCTCGAGGCTCCCCAGCCCCGGCCACCCGACGACCGGGCCGGCGTGGGTCGTGTACATCCGGACCGCCGCCTCGGGGTCGACCGACTCCGGGGCGCCGCCCGGCCGCCGGGCGACCGCCGCGGCGATCCCGGTCCACGGGTCGAGCGGTTCGACGGGCGAGTCGCTCGACGCGGCCGGGGCGTGCCCGTGGGCGAGGAACGTGCGGAACGGGTACGTCCAGCGGGCCCGGCGGGGCCCGAGCCGCTCGACGACCCACGCGTCGCTCGGCACGAACCGGGGCTGGACGACGAGGTGCGGACGGACCGCGTCGAGGCGGGCGAGGACGTTGGGCGGGGCGAGAGAGACGTGCTCGATCCTCGGACGGACCGTCGGGCGCACGCGGGCGAACACGGCGAGCGTCTCGGCGATCGCCCGGTCCCCGATCGCGTGGACCGCGAGCCCGGCGTGGAGCGCCTCCGCGTCGCGGGCCACCTCGGTCAGTTCCTCGGAGGAGAGGAGCGGGAACCCCGACTCGGCCGGCCGGTCCCGGTAGGGTCGGCCGAGCCAGGCGGTCCGCGGCCCGAACGCCCCGTCGCCGACGACCTTGATCCCGACCAGTCGGGTCGACGGAGTGTCGGCCGCCGCCCGAAGCCGCGCGAACTCGGACCGGGCATCGGCCCTCAGATAGCAGGCGAGTCGCACGGGGAGCCGCCGCCGGCCGAGGCGGCCGATACTCTCCACCTCCTCCGGGGACGCGCTCATCGGCGCGAGCGTGGTGAGCCCGACCGAGACCGCCTCGTCGAGGAGTTCGGCGAGCCCGAGCCGGGGCGTGGCGAACGCCCGCTCGTCCCAGGGGCGGAGCGGGCGGAGCGCGTTGTCGAAGAGGAGGCCGTTCGGCCGGCCGTCGGGGGCGCGACCGATCCGGCCGCCCGGCGGATCCGGGGTGTCGCCGTCGATGCCGACCTCGGCGAGGACCGACTCGCTGACCACGGCGGCGTGCCGGCACACCCGTTGGAGGACGGCGGGCCGGTCGCCGAGCCAGCGGCGGAGGTCGATCGCGGTCGGGTAGCGACGCTGCCGGAGCTGCTCCTGGTCCCACCCCGCCCCCACCACGGGGCCGTCGGGATGGAGCAGCGACCACGCCCGGATTCGGCGGCCCATCTCCGCGATCGACCGGCTCCCGGTCAGGTCGACACCGGCCCGGTCCCGGGCGGTCGCGGCGAGGTGGAGGTGGGCGTCGGTCAGTCCTGGGACGGCGACGCGGCCGGCGAGGTCGACCCGGTCCGACCCGGTCGCCGCGGCCGCTCGGACGGCCCGCTCGGTGCCCGCCGCCACGACCCGTCCGTCCTCGGCGGCGACCGCTTCGACGTACCGGCGGCCGGTGAAGACCCGGCCGTGGGTCCATCGGACGGTCGTCCCCATCGGCGCGGCTCCGTCGCTACGGATTCGGGGGAGGGGGGGACGCTGCCGGGGAGGACGGCGGGGGGTCGGGGGATTCCGCCGAAGGCGCCTCGAACGACGTGGGCTTGCGTCGCGCGCGGACGACGAGCGCCGTCACGGCGGCCGCCAGCACCAGGATCGCGGTCAGCACGATGGGGTTCAGCAGGAAGCCGGTCAGGGCCGAGATGGAGGGGCCGATCGTGAGATTCACCGACCGATACGCCGACCCGCCCGCGCTGTCGTTCCACCAGGCCGTCACCATGTAGGTACCGGCGGAGGCGTACGAGTGCGTCGCGTTCGCTCCGGTCGTCGCCGACCCGTCCCCGAACGTCCAGACGAACGAGCCACCCGCGACCCCGCCGGAGGTGGCGAGGGCGAACCCCACGTTCGTCCCCGCCGTGGGGACCGAGGGGGAGGTTGTGATGCCGGTGAGGACTGGCGCGGCCGCGACCGAGACGTTCCCGGTTCCCGCGACGGTGTCCCCGCCCCCGTCGACGAGGGTGACCGTCACGATCCTCACGACCGGCCCGTCGGCGAACGTGTGGCTCGGACCGGGACCGAACCCGACGTCCCCGTCCCCGAACTGCCACGTGAAGTTGTACGGCCTCGTTCCCCCGGCCACGTTCGCGAGGAGCGTGGTCGAGACCCCGGCATCGGCGACGCCCCGGCCCCCGCTGGAGAACTGGGGGACGATGGTCACCAGCGGCACCGGAGCGACCGTGACGTTCCCTGTCGAGGACCCCCGGAGCCCGCGGGCGTCGACGATGCTCGCCGTGAACGTGACGTTCCCCGGCGTGGAGAACACACGGGCGACCGAAGCGCCGTATTCGACCGGTCCGGACCCGAAGTCCCAGGTGACGTTGTACGGGGTGGTCCCCGTTCCGAGGACAGGGGCGGCGGTAAACGTGTCGCGGACGCCGACGTCGACCGACGGGAAGCTGACGACGATGGTCGCGGCCGGTCCGGCGTGGACGAGCAGCTGCACGTAGTGGACGTTTGCCGACCCGTTCGGGTCGATCACGGCGACCGTGGCGTTGTAGACCCCGGAGACTGGGAAGACGTGGACGAGGTCGCCCTGCGGGGAGGTCACCGAGGTCCCGTCCCCCCAGAGGAACCGGAACGTCGGGTCGACCGAACCGGTTGCCGTGGCGTTCAGATACACCGGCTGACCGACCTCCTGCGGAGCGGGGGCGACCGCCACGTTGAGGTCGGGGAGGGCGGAGAAGACCCACGTCGCATTGCTCGGCGACCCCCCGGCCGGGGCACCGCCGACGAACATCGGGTCGAGCCCCGAAGCGTTCGAGGCGGCCGCTGCGCCCGACAGCCCGGACCCAGCGATCGCGAGGGGACCGGTCCAGTTGCACCCCGTCCCCGGTGCACCGCAGCGGAGCTCGTACGTGGAGTTCGCCGGCGGCCCGCCGGGAGTCCCGGTCCCGCCGCTGAGGAGCAACGCGTCGAGCGCGGGGTCCCACGTGAGCGAACCGAACACCCGTGGGGTCGGTTCCGAGCCGCCGAACATCGCCGTGACGTTCGACCAGCTGCCCCCGCCGTACGTCCACGTGTCCGAACCGGTGCAGTTGACCGAACCGCACCGGGACGTTCCGCCGAACAGGACGAGCGCCTGCAGGTCGGGGTCGTAGGCCATCGCAGCGCCGACCCGGGGCGACGGGGCACCGAGGGTCGGGAACGCCGACTCAAGGGACCATCGGCCGGACGTTCCGTTGAACCACCAGGTCTGGTTGTCGAACGAGGTGCACGAGAGGAACGCGAAGCAGCCCCCGAAGAGGACGGAGGCGTTGACCGATGCGTTGGCGTCGAACGCGAAGCTCGCCCCGCTCTCGGAATTGAGGCAGCTCGGGGCGTTCACGGCGCACGGGGAAGGTTCCTTCGTCCAACCGCCGCCCGCGAACTCCCAGGTGTCGTTCGCAAATTGGTTCCCCGCGTCGGAACCTTCGACATGGCCCCCGAATAGGACGACCGCCCGGGCGTTCGGGTCGTAATCCATCATCGCTCCCGACCGGGGAAGCGGCGCCACCGCCCCCTCCCGCGTCTCGTTCGTCCAGGTCGCGTTCTGATAGACCCACGTCTGGTTGGCGGCGCACACGGCGGCGCCGCACCCACCGAACCAGACCGCCTCGTGGTCCGCCACGTCGTACGCCAGCGAGGCGCCGACGCTCGCCGGCGGGACGTCGCCGAACTGTTCGGTGGTCACGTTCTGCCAATCGATCACGGCCGCCGACGGCCTCGCCCCGGGAAGCCGGCTCGCCTCGCAGGGGCGGCACGGGGCGAGCGCATCTCCGTGCGTCCCCGGGTGCCGGACCACGGCGGAGGACGCCGGGCCCGCCGCTCCCACGGGGACGAGGAGGATCGCGGCGAGCCCCACGAGCGCGGCGAGCGAGAGCGCCCGGAGGAGCCGACCGGCGGGCGGGACGGCGGGCATTCGGCCGCCGAACGGGGGCCGCCCTTAAGGAATTGCCCGGCGAGGTCCTAGACGTCGAGGTACCGGTAGAACTCGTACGGGTGCGGGCGCAGGTTCAGCTGCAACTGTTCGTCCCGCTTGATCTCCCGGAACGAGTCGAGCACCTCCGAGTCGATGACCGGCTTCAGGAACGCGTCGTCGGAGCTCAGGCACTCGAGCGCCTCGCCGAGCGAGCCGGGGAGTTCGCGGATCCCGAGCTCCTTGCGGCGCGCGGGCGACAGCTTGTAGATGTCGGCGTCGACCGGGGCGGGAGGCTCGATCTTCCTCCGGATCCCGTCGAGTCCGGCCATCGAGAGCGCCGCCTCGGTGAGGTAGATGTTCGCCGCCGAGTCCGGGGTCCGGTACTCGATCCGCTTCGCCGCCATCCGACCCTTGTGGTAGAACGGGATCCGGACGTTCGCGGACCGGTTCGACCGGCTCCAGGCGATGAAGACGGGGGCCTCGTACCCCGGCACGAGCCGCCGGTAGGAGTTCGTCGTCGGGTTCGTGATCGCGCAGAGCGCACGCGCGTGGGTGAGCAATCCCCCGACATAGTACCGGCACGTCTGGCTGACCTCGGCGTACGTGTCGTTCGGGTCGTAGAACGTGTTCGTCCCGCCGCTCCAGAGGGACTGGTTCATGTGCATCCCGATGCCGTTGTCGCCGAACACCGGCTTCGGCATGAACGAGGCGACCTTCCCGTGCTGGGCGGCGACGTTCTTGATCACGTACCGGACGTCCTGGACGTGGTCGGCCGCCGGAACGAGCTCGTCGAACCGGATATTGATCTCGCCCTGGCCCGCCGTCGCCACCTCATGGTGGTGGGCGTCCATCCGGATGTGGAAGTCGTCGGCGAGGATGTTGCAGATCTCGCTCCGCATCCCTTCGAGGATGTCGTGCGGGCCACCCCGGTGGTACCCCTCCTTGAACCGGATCGAGCCGTGGCCGTCGGCCGACGCCCAGGGGGCTTCGGCGCTCTCCAGGAGGTACCCCGCACCGCCCCAGGCGTCCCGGACCGAGTCGGCCGAGGGGAGGAGCTTGACCGAATCGAAGACGAAGAACTCGATCTCCGGGCCCCAGTAGGAGAGGTCGTAGCCGGCGTCGGCGAGGACGGCGTTCGTCCGCCGGGCGATGCCGCGCGGGTCGTGGCTGTACGCCTCCTTCGCGCCGCCGGTCAGGATGTCGCAGATGAACCGCGCGGTCCCGCCGTGCGCGGCGCCCCACGGGACGATGCCGAACGTCGAGGGGTCGGGGAGGAGGATCATGTCCGACTCGAAGATCTCCCGGAAGCCGCGGACCGACGAGCCGTCGAGCTTCGGGATCCCGCCAACGAACGAGTCCTCGTCGAGCGTCTCGGACGGGAGGTGGATGTGATTGAATCCGCCGAGGAGGTCGGTGTAGAACAGCTCGACCCACCGGAGCTTGCGCGCCCGGATCTCCTCGAGCACCCGCACCCCGTGTTCGCCCCGCGACTCCCCCGGCGAGCTCACCGACCGTTCCGCTACCGCCATCCGACGCTCCCCGGGGCTCGGGACGGAGCCCCGGTACATGAACTCTCGTCCGCCTAAAGTGGACGAGCGTCCAGAAATCGCAGATAGGGTAATTACTCCGCGCGCAATACGGTCAGCTAATGGGACGAACGTCCAGCCTCGACGGGCTCGACCGCGGCATCCTCGAGGAGTTGAACGTCGACGCGCGGCGCAGCCACCGGGAGATCGCCGAGCGGCTCAAGGTCTCGCCGACCACGGTCGGGATGCGGATCGAGCGGATGGAGCGGGACGGGATCATCCGGGGGTACGTGCCGCTCCTCGACGATGAGGCGCTCGGCTGGGAGCTCTCGGCGACGATCGGGATCCGGATCTCCAAGGGCAAGCTCCGCGAGGTCGAGGAGCGGCTCGCGAAGGACCCGCGGGCGTACGCGATCTACGACGTGACCGGGGACTTCGACGCCCTGCTCATCGGCCGGTTCCGCGACCGCCGCGACCTCGACCGGTTCGTCAAACACGCGTTGCAGGACCCCCAGGTGGAGCGGACGAACACCCAGGTCGTCCTCAACCGCGTCAAGGAGGACCGCCGCGTCCCGGTCCCCGTCCGGTCCTCCGACCGCGCGGCGGGAAACGCATAAGAGCCGCCTCTCGGATGGCGGCGATGGTACGCCGATGGGTTGGGGGCTGCAGAACCGGGTCGCCCGGATGTTCCCCGCCCGCTCCGGGAACTCCGTCATGCTCGCCGTCGACCACGGCTACTTCATGGGCCCGACGCGGAACCTGGAGAACGCGAAGGCGGCGATCGCCCCGCTCCTCCCGCACGCCGACGCCCTCGCGCTGACCCGCGGCATCTTGCGGACGTCGGTCCCGTCCGAGTCCACCACCCCGATTGTCCTGCGGGTCTCGGGGGGAGTGACTATCCTGAAGGACGATCTCTCGGACGAGACGATCACGACGTCGATCGACGAGGCGGTCCGGTTGAACGTCTCGGCGGTGGCGCTCTCGGTCTTCGTCGGCTCTCCCCACGAACATCAGTCGCTCGCGAACCTCGGCGCGCTCGTCGACGACGGCGAAGAGTGCGGCATCCCGGTACTTGCAATCACGGCCGTTGGCAAGGAGCTCGAGAAGCGCGATGCGCGCTACCTCGCGTTGGCCTGTCGGGTCTCCGCCGAGCTCGGCGCCCACCTCGTCAAGACCTACTATTGCGACGGGTTCGCGAAGGTCGTCGATGCCTGCCCGGTCCCGATCGTCGTGGCGGGCGGCCCGAAGCTCGACACGATCGAGGCGGCCCTGACGCTCGCGCACAGCGCGATCGCCGAGGGCGCGAAAGGGATTGACATGGGCCGGAACATCTGGCAATCCGAGCACCCGGTCGCGATGCTGAAGGCGCTCCGAACGATCGTGCACGAGGCGGCGACCGTTCGAGAGGCGGTCGCCACCTTCCACGCAGCGACGGCGGCCCGGTCCCCGGCGACCCCGCCGGTCGCAACGTGAGTCCGGCGAGGGCGCAAGGTTTCATATCTCGAGGCCGGTAGAACCAGCTCGCGCGGGGATCGCCCAGCTTGGTCAAAGGCGCCAGATTCAGGGTCTGGTCTCGTAGGAGTTCGTGGGTTCAAATCCCTCTCCCCGCAGTTTCCTATTATTTCTAGCTGTTCCAGTCGGTGAATCCTGAACTGAGCCTGTCACAGAGGTTACCAAGCAAGCAGCTCAGCCCTTTCACGCACATAGCAAGCTATATGTGTGCCATAGACAATGTTTAACCGTGATCACGACCATCCAGCTAACCCCGCAGACCCGTTCCCGCCTCGCCGAACTGAAGCAGAGCCCTCGTGAGTCCTATGACGAGGTCCTCAGCAAACTTCTCTCCCTTCTCCCCGAAGGGGATGAGGAAGGGAAGTACACCCAGCCATTCCGCCTCGCCCTGCTTCGCTCTCGGTTGGAGATTCGCGATGGTCGGACGCTATCCCATGCTCAGCTCAAGCGACGGCTGGGCCTCTGAAGGCTTGGTCCATCGTCTGGTCGGAGACAGCGGCGCGTGATCTCTCGGGTCTCGACTTCCCGGTCGCAAGACGGGTGATACGGAAACTCGAACGGGCCGCCACTGACCCCGAGCGGTACCTGCGAAACGCTTGGTCGCTTCCGAGGACTCGAAGCTCCGGATCGGGGATTATCGACTCCTGGCTTTGCTCGACCATTCGACCCGCACCATCCTGATTGAGCGGGTGGACCACCGATCCCGGGTGTACCGGTGACAGGCAGCCGAACCCTGGCTCGGAACACGAAAGTCCCGCGCCCTCGCGTCAAATTCGGGATTCGAACCGCCGGGCGGTTCAAGTCCCTCTCCCCCCATTTTCCTGTTATTTATTGGCTCCGATTCGATTCGGGTCTGGGTTACCGGTTTCGGCTCAGGCGGAGGATGGGTTCGTGGCGCGCTACGATCTGCGACCGTACCTTACGGCACGATGGTTCCGATTCCGCTCGGCCTGTCGGTTGGCGTTCGGTGCGTTTGTCGCCATCCTCATCTTCGGGACCGGGTACGGATTCTACGGGCAGATCGTCTCCGGTGGGTTGGGTGCCCCTCAGGTGGCAGGCGCGGAGGTGATTTTCTTCATCCGGGCGCTCTTTGTCATTGTGGTCGCGCTCCTGGGGCCCCCAGCGATCGAGCTCGTGATTGATGCCGAGTCGGTGCGTTTCTCGTACGAACGCGGTTCGCCGGGCGTTCGCCTTTGGGGGGCGAGCTCGAACGAGCATCCGAGAGAGATACTTCCCGGGCGCAGACGACTCGGTCCCTCGAGGGCAGCCCGTCTGGTCTGTCTACGGGCCGGCGGGGGGCTTCTCCGAGACGTTCATTTCGGGCACCGCCTTCGAGGAGTTGGTCTCCACCGCAAGAGCGCACGGGCACGCAATGTCCGAACGAAGCGGGAGAACGGGTTGGACACTCTACACGATTCATCGCGCACATAGCTGATCATTCCGAATCCTCGGCAGGAATCCGCTCCCGAGTCGGCCCCCACACCCGACCGCCACTCGAATCCCGCCCGACGCGCAGAGCCCTTGCCAGGACAAGGGGCCGATGCGTCCACGACCCATCGAGGTGTTTGACGGGAACCGGAGTGACGGCTCGCCGCCCGTCCTGGGGAACCGCTGGCGTTCGTCTAGGAGCGACGGCCCTGAACCTTGGCGACCCAGGCGTACACGCCGGGACGCGGTCGGATCGCATCAATCCTAACGCGGCCCTGAACCACTCGGTAGATCGCACGGTAGCCCCCAGGGACCTTCAACCGCCAGTATCGGGTCCTGCGGCCGTGTTCATCGTGCACGTTCTCGACGTCGAGCCTGTTCGGACCCCCGTGCGGGTGGGCAGCGAGGTCCGGAAAGGCGTTGAAGAATCGTTCTCGTACCTCGAGAGGCAGAGAGAGGAGTTCCCGACTCGCCTCGTCCGAGAAGTCGAGCAGGTCGAGGTAGTTCGACGAGCCGGGGTCCGGCACCGCGATCAGCGCCCCTTGCGCTTCAACTCCTCATGCTGCCGGAAGACTTCGCGCGCCGAGACACGTGGTCCGCGGGCCCGCCGGTCCAGCTCCGCTCGGAGCTCCGGGGTAAGTGCGTTCTCGTAGAACGCGGCCAAGCGCTCGAGGAAGTCGTCCCACGTCTCGGCGCCAGTTTTCAGATTCTGGAGCTCCGTCAGAGTGGACCGATGGATGGACACGCTCGTCATCGGGTCCGTTGAACTGGCCACGCCAGGGGGAATGGTCCATTGCTCTAATGTTTTTCCATCAACGCCGCTCTGCGGGTCGGCTCTTTGGATAGATCGGCCTTCGACCTCGGGATCGTGACGGACGTCAGTTCTACAGTGGTCGGTATCTTTGGGCTCTCGGTGGATTTGAACCGCCGGGCGGTTCAAATCCCTCTCCCCGCAGGCGGGATTTGGACCCATGGGCAGTTCCAATCCCGGGCGATCGGGGCGCTAAGGCGGTGTGAGGCCGAATCAGGCAGTTCGAGTTGGGATTCCCCGCCTTGGGTAGGCGCGAGGTCGTCGAGCGATCCGAGTGATCACGACGTTCAATCCGTCGATGCGATAGAAAACCCTGAATTCGACGAGATGAAATCGCCACTCGCCGCGGTGGCGAGGGCCTTCTCGCACCCTCAGCCACGGGTAGGAGCGGAACGGGTTCGCTAGAAGGTATGGGAGCTTCTCCTGGAAGAGCCGCTGGTGCCGCCGCGGCAGCGCAAGGAACTCCCGTTCTGCGGACTGGAGGAAAACAAGTCGGTACCGGGTCAAGAGAGCCCAACCCTACGGAGGACTCGGGTTCCCGGGACACGCTTCTCCTCGTTCCAGCGCCGGTCGATCTCCCGGAAGAACTCCTCACCGTAGGTCGATTCCTCCAGCAGGCTTTCCAGAAACTCGTCAAAGCTCTCGTTCTCGCCTTTGACGGCTTCAAGGTGGCGGCGCGTGCGCTCCGTCACCGTGATGGTCGTCGCTCGGTCCAGAGCTTCGGACACGCCAATCAATTGGCATCAATTGATTTGAGCCTTCCGACCCCCTGGTTCCCCCGCTTTCCATTGGGTTCCCCGTGGAGGCATTTCTACCTCCCTCGAGTCCATTGCGGACACACCAGCGCGTCACAAAATCCGCCCCAGAGGACCCCCGTGGCCATCGCGCGGATCCTCGGTCGACACTGGGGTCTACTGCGAGATCAGCGCGTTTGACCATCGTGGGACGAGCGCCCTCTCGACTCTCGCCGCGGTCCGGATCGCGCCGAATGCCGGGGCCCGAGCGAACCAACCAACGAAGGGTCGCGACGTGGTTTTGCCTCAGGCGTGTGGGTGCAGCGCCATCCGATTCAGAATGTACCGGGCCATGGTCTCCCCCTCCGCCGTCAACTGGTAAACGCGGACGCGACGCGAGCGACCCGATACGTGCCGCCGACTATCACGGATCAATCCCGCGATCGAGAGTCGGCCCAGCGCGTGCGAGACGGATGCGGGCGTGCTCTTCAACGCCTCTGCCATGCCCTCCTGTGTCAACGGTGAGAGTCCGTGGTCGCTCGCCGACAGACGGGGCTGTCGGGCGATGTGGACGACGAGTCGAGCGCTAATCCTCAACTCACCCTCGGACGGCTCGAACGTAGGGTCACCCCGAGCGAAGCACTTCGTCGGTCAACGATGTCTGAAGACGCGTCAGGCAGTCGCTCGTTCGAAACTCTGGGTTGGGGAGGATTCGGGGCGGGCGCCCGGACAACCCCACTCCGCGGCCTTTGGCAGCGGCCGGGCGCGGCATTGGTGGCCCGGGGCGATGGCGGGGCTCACCGAGGTCTCCAGATGGCCGGTTCCTCGTTACCGTCTGTCGCCCAGTCGGTGTTCGACATACGATTCGAGAGCGCCGCGCCCAGCCGCCTCTGGCGGATCGTTCGGTACGGGATGATCGCCGACAGTGCGACCGCGGCCGTTGCGGCAAACGCGCCAATCAGGACTGTCGGAAAGGATGAGGAGGCGGTGGGCTCCGTCCTTGGTGCGTCGTGGAATACTATCCACGGATCATAGATCAAAGACTCATATCCGCCGGAGTGGCTCGTGAAATTGACTAAGACCCAGGCATCGAACCCGTACGCAATCGGACCGTACTCATCTCGGGGCGTGGAAGCGTTGGGCCAAAGGTACGCGTCCGAACTGACGCCGACAGTGGTGGTAGTGCCGTCCAGTCCGACGGCGGTTGCTTGCGGGCTAAGCAGCAAACTGACGAACGGTTGGTCGGACTGATTTCAGACGTCGCTCAGGTTCCCCGTCGACCCATTGAACTGGTAATGGGCTCCGTACGGGGAGATTGAGCTGAATCCGAAGCCCAGGTGATCACTTCGGTTTACCCAAGGCCAGCTAAAGACCGCCAGATCGAACTTGAGTTGGTACGTGCCGGCCGGTGAGCCGCTGGAGTTGGAGGACCCGGCGGGAGACGTCGACCCTGCGCCCGCCCCGTTCGTTGTGAGGTGGAAACCGTCTGGATGGTTACGTTCCCGGTGGTGGCGTTGCCTGGATCGCCCCCGTTCGGCCAGGGAATCCATGCCCCCGGCTCGGGATTGCCAATCGTCGTTCCGGGATTCCATGGTCCCGTAGTGGGAGCGACAGGGGCGGTTTGCTCCACGGTGAAGTTGACTTCCTGTGCGGATCGGTTGACCGTCACGTTGGTGGGCGAATCACCGACGAGGGGGGCCAATTCGTCGATTCTTCCCGCGGGGGTCAGTTCCGCGACCGCCCAGATCATGAACGTGAAGTTGTATTGCGCGCCAGCTCCTTGGGACCAGACCGCTGTGAGGTCGTCCGAACCGCCGCAGATCGCCCCCGCGGTCAACGTGAGATTTCCGATATCGGCCGATCCGCCGACACCGCACCCCGCCGACGTCCCTGCCGAGTTCAGGGCGGAGGGCGGACTCGTTCCCGCCGCTACCATCCTCTCTCGCGAGGCGGACGCTCCCGCGGTGGACGCCGCCAGCGCGCTTATCGCGAACACCAGGATGATGTCCCGCAATGCCGCGCGGTTCGCGGTGCGAAGGCCGCGGTGGCGTCTCATCGGCCAAGGCAGGCCCGTACACCGACTTAAACATCGGTCGCTCGCGGATGTGAATGCGTATTGGTACTCCACCACGTCCGCACACGGTGGTTGCGTTTCTCAACGAACTCACGCCTCAAGCGCCCGAGCGCAGCGTGGAGACCGGATCGCGGGGGGCGAGCGTGGCTGGGGCTCACCTCGTCAGACTTTGGCAGGGCTAGACGGTGAGAGACGCACCCACCTCGATATTTGAACTGCCGGACGGTTCAAATCCCTCTCCCTGCACGGATCTTAGGTTGTGTACCTCGCTTCCGTCAATCGCCTTTCGAACTCGCCCGGATCGCGATACGGCGGCTGGATTCTCGTAGGACGCTTTCACCCCTCTCCTCGGCCCGGAGTCGGGGTCGAGGAGGGTGGAGACGGAGTCGGAATTGGAGCACGTGCGTGCGCCGCGGAATCAAACCTCCAGTGCCCGGCGGAGAAGGAACCCGTCCCGATCGCCGCATCTCGCCTCAGCCGATTCGAAGACGGCTCGGTGCGAGAGGTGGATAGGCCGAGAGACCCGGAAATCTCCCGATCCATCCCGTTCCGTTCGGGAGTCCCACCGCCCGTCCTCGGAAATGGCGCCCGACTTTGGCGGTCCAACCCACCGGGGTTGGCACCCGTGGGCACTGAGGAGGGAGTCAGTTCTTCTCGACGGAGGATTTATCCCCCGCCGCCAGGATTCGCGACCTCGGGAATGAGAGTTCCCAGCAACTAACAGGAAGGAAAACCATGGCGTTCGCACCGTTCATTGATGACTTGGGCTTCGTTGTCGCGTTGATCTTGGCGGGAGCCGCGGTGTTCTCGGTACACCTCGATCCGAGGGTTCATGAGCATGCTCCGGAACGATCCGGCTCAGCTCCGCGCGACGCTGAAGGCGTCCTCGGTGCCGGCGGGGCTGATCGGCGGCGTATCGCTGGCCGTGGGCCTGTTCGTGGAGTTCACGTGGCCCTTCTCGCTCGCCGACGGGCTGGGCTCGTATGACATCTTCTTCGGCGACATCGTCTGCCTCTTCGGGATGGTCCTGCTCGTCTACGCGGTCATCGCCTACTTCGGGCTGAAGCTCGAGTACGCCGGCCTCTTCGGCTTCGTCGCCGGGGTCACGACCGCCTGGTATGGCTACTGGGGCTACACGACCCTCGTGTCGCCCGGCGTCCTCGGCCTGACGAAGGACCCGCTCGAGACCTTCCTCCTGTACGGCGCCTTCGCGGCCGCCGGCGTCTTCTCGCTCCCCGCCGCCTTGGCCGTCGATTGGTACCTCGAGCATCCGGGGAAGACCTTCACGCCCATCGCAATCCGGCTGCGCCCCGCTTCGGAGCAGCCCAAGGACGAAAGCGCGGTCACCGGTCCGTACCACATTCCCGCGTACGTGTACGTGCTCGTGGTCTGGTTCCCGATCTTTATGGTCCTCGCGGCGGTCGCGTCGTGGTTTTACATCGGAGCCATTCTCCCGGGCCACCTCACCACGCCGCCCTGAGGGAATCGGCCCCCCGGTCCGCCCGCCGGCTCACCGCTCGCCCCGCGAGGTCCTCGGGGCCGACGGGCGGGGCGCGGCGGACCTCGCCCTGACCCTCCCGTCCGAGGGCCGGACCACACGCATCTCCGTCCGGGCTCCTCCCGATCGTCTGAGTTGGGCCCCGGAATCAACGCGGTGACATCGGCGACCGCGGGGACGTTCCTTTGCGGGGGAACTTTCCCACCGTGGATTCCCGTTGACCGTTCCTCCAAATACTCCACCTCGCACTCCGCCAACGATGGCGACTTCTACCCCGGAAATCCGTGCGGCCCAACCGGCGAACGCCAGCTGGTGGGTTCGGAACGCCCGTCCCCTGAAGACAATCTTCCGCCTCCTCCTCGGCATCGCTTGGCTCACCGATGGGATCCTGAAGTTCACCTCGGGTTTCGTGAACGACTTCCTGTCCTCCGTCCAGGCGTCGCAGGCGAGCGCGCCAAGCTGGCTGTCGGGGTGGTTCGACTTCTGGACGACGCAGGCGACCTCGAACGCGACGCTGATCGTCTACACCGTCGGGGTCCTGGAGATCGCCCTCGGACTCGCGCTCCTGATCGGCTTCATGCGCAAGATCGCCTACCTGGGCGGGGTTGTCCTCGGCCTGTTGATCTGGGCCGTCCCGGAGGGGTTCGGGGGTCCGTCCCAATCCGGGGCCGGAGGCACGGACATCGGAACGGGGATCATCTACGCGATCGCCTTCCTCGGATTGATCGTGATCAACGCCACGTACGGTCCGACCGGTTCAGCCTCGACTTCTACATCGAGCGCCGATTCCCGTTGTGGGCGAAGCTCGCCGAGTTCGTCCGGCCGACGAGTCCGAACGGATCGGGAGGGTCGTCCCCCTCGTCCGGGGCCCCGTAGTCGACCGGTCGGAAGCCGGTCGTCCCGGCGGTCCGACGGGGACCCCCTTCGTCCGAACCGGCCCGACCCGGACTAGGGAGGGCGAGCGGAGCGCGTCCCAGCCGAGCTGGGTTTCGGGAAGGCGAGGTTTCCCGAGTCGCTCGAGGGGGGAAGGAACGTGGCGTCGCGGAGCAGCCGGACCCCGGCCTCCCCTCGGGTGGTCAGACGGTACGTGTCCCCGTCGTGGAGAACGAGGCCTGCGTCGACCAGCTTTCGGAGGTGGAACGACAGCTTCGGGGAGTCGTCCACCCCGGAGGCCTCCAACACGGCCCCGAACGACGCGGGTCCCTCGGCGAGCCGCTGGAGCGACCGGCGGCGGATCGGGTTGGCGAGCGCCTCGAGCGTGCCGTGGGTCTCCCCGGCCGACACCGCGCTCCCAAGGGCGACCGCGGCGGCCGGGCTGACCCGACGTGGGTTGAAGCCGACCCGGAGCGGGCCGTGACCAGCGAGGTCCGTGCGGAGCCGGTCGAGGAGGTTCACGACGTCCTCCAACCGGTGTCGAGCGAGGAGCTCCTCGACGCCGGACAGGACGACCGCCGCGTTCCCGTGCTCGGCCAGGAACGCTTCGGACCGCTCGGCAATCCCGACCGGGTTCTCCGGCGCGAGGGGGCCGACGTGCAGGTGCGGTCCGGGCTTCGGCGCGGGGTCCCCCAGGAACAGGACGTCGTGCCGGCCTCCGGCCGCGAGCGACTCCGCCTCGCGGACCGGGTCCCGGCGAGCTTCGGCGGGGGAGTCGAACTCCTGCTCCTGCGCCGCGAGGCGGAGCGTCTCGCGCACCTGGTCGACCCGGAACGGCTTGCGGATGTAGTCGAACGCGCCGCTCTTCATGGCGTCGAGCGCGGTCTCGACCGTCGCGTACCCCGTCAGCATCACGACGAGGGTCCGCGGCCACCGCGCGCGGGTCTCTCGCAGGAGGTCAAGGCCGGTCTGCCGGGGCATCTTCAGGTCTGTGAGGACGACGTCGAACGCGTCGTGCTCGAGCGATTCGAGCGCCTTCGCCACCGACGGGGCATCGGTGACCGCGTGCTGCTCGTCGCGGAGGAGGCCGGAGAGCTCCTCGCGGAAGACGGCGTCATCGTCGACGACGAGGATTCGCACGACCGGGAAAACACGGAGCGCGGATTAGAGCGTTCTCCCGCGGACCGGCCCCGCTTCCGGCAGCCACCCCCTCAGGACACGGGGGCCGGGGCGGCCGGGAGGGAGATGAGGAACCCCGCCCCGGCCCCCGGGACGTTGCGGGCGGTGATCGTCCCATGGTGGGACTGGACGATCCCGTGGCAGAGGGCAAGCCCGAGCCCCGTTCCCTGACCCTCCGGTTTCGTCGTGAAGAACGGCTCGAAGATGTGCGGGAGTGCCTCGGCCGGGATCCCGGGCCCCTGGTCGACGACCTCGAGCTCCACACGGCCGGCGACGTGCCGGACCTCCACGCGGACCACCCCCTTCCCACCCATCGCGTCGTACGCGTTGTTGAGGATGTTCGTGAGCACCTGCATCAGCTGGCCGCGGTCGCCGAGGACATGTTCCCCGGCGGTTGGGTACACCTCCACCACTTCGACGTCGGGGGACTGCTTGCCACGAAGGAACCCGACCGACGCCTTTGCGACCTCGACGAGGTCGAGGTCCCCCGTGTGCGGCTCCTCCCGCCGCGCGAAGTCGAGGAGGCCCCGCACGATCCGGGCGGCCACGTCGATCTGCTCGGTCATTCGGTCGAGCCGGGCGAGCACCCACGGGTCCTCGGTTTTCTGCCGGAGGCTCTCGGCGACGAGCATGACGTTGGCCAGCGGTGTGTTGATCTCGTGCGCGACGCCGGCGGCGAGCTGGCCGACCGAGGCGAGCTTGTCGGCGTGGGCGGCGCGGAGCTCCCAGCTCCGCTGCTCGGAGAGGTCGACGGCGACCCCGAGATAGTGGGTGACCTGACCGGCCGTATCCCGCATCGCCGTGATGCTGAGGAGCACGGGCCGCTCCCGCCCCCGGCGGTCTCGGTTCAGAATCTCGCCGGACCAGTAGCCCCGCGTTGGGTCGACGAGGTCGCGCCACATCGCCTCGTACACCGCGGGGGCGGTGTGCCGGCTGCGCACCAGGCTCGGCTTCCGGCCGATGCACTCCTCCCGGGAGTATCCGTACACCTTCTCGTACGCGGGGTTCACGTCGACCATGATGCCGTTCGCGTCCGTCAATTGCATCACGTTCGTCGAGGAACGGAACGACTCGTAGAACAGCGCGGCCCGCTCATGCTCCGCCACGCGGTCGGTGACATCGCGGATCATCAGGAGGGCGCGGCGGGGTTCGCCCTCGCCGGCATCGAGGGTCCGAACGTCGACGTCGAGGTAGACCGGGGCGCCCACGTCCCGGCACCGCGCCCGGACCGAGCGGAACGTGGACGCGGTTCCGTCCCGCAGGGCCGCGTCGACGGCCTCGCGGATCGTTGGGGACCACGAACCATCCGTTTCGGGGATCCCGTGGAAGTCGGTGCCGAGCAGGCTCGGCGCTCGGCCGGTGGCTGCGAAGTACCGATGGATTCGCCCAGGAGATCGTTCCCGGGGCCGTGATGATGACGAGCCCGAGCGGGGTGCTGCGGAACACCCGCGCGGAGAGTTCTGGGTCCAGGGGTACGAGTCCCATGTGGCTCCTTGAGGCGGAAGCGAAGACCGACCTCATGTCCCTGTCGCACGGACCCGGCCCTCCCCCACGTCGTCGTGCTCCGAGCGCCGGACGGTCGGTTCGTCAATTCGAGCAGACGGGCGGATTATCCCCGTGCCGGCCCCTAGAACCCCTGTCATGGCGGACCGCGCGGTGCTCGTGGTCGGGGAGACCCCTAGCCTCGGACAGTCGATCGTCGACCTCTTGGAGAGCGGCGGTGTCCCGAATCGGTTCGTTTCGAGCGTCGACTCGGCCGCTCCCCTCGCGCGGATCTCCGACCAGTACACCGTCGTCGTCGCCGCCTGCAACGAGTCGTACTGCTCGACGGCCCGGCGATGGGCCCGCGGAGAGATCCCGGACGTTGCCATGGTCGCCGTCGGAGCGCGAGACCCCGCTCTCCACCAGCTCACCGGAGTCCGCGTCGTCACTCTACCCCTGAGCCCGGAGACGTTCCTGGCGTTGGTGCGGAGTCTCATCGGCTCGGCCCACTCCGCCCAGGGACGGTCGCCCGACCGACCAGGCCGGGTGGGCGGATTCGTTCGCGACGCCGCGCTCCTCTAGCGGGCGGCCCGAGAGGGACTTCGCTCGACCGGGGTCGCCGCTCGGTCCTCGACCGTTCGTTTCCCGGTCCGAACCTGCCGCCCGGCAGGGGGCCCGGAGCCGGAGCTCGGGACCGCTCCCTCGAACCGGATGAGGGGCTTGATGATCCCGTCTTCCTTGCGGTCCATCACTCCGAACGCCTTCTCGATGTCGGAGAACGCGAATCGGTGTGTGGTCATCGCGCTTGGGTCAACCCGGCCGGTCGAAAGAAACCCAAGGAGGCGTCCCATCCGCTCCCGTCCGCCCGGGCAGAGCCCGGTCCGGATGGTCTTGTCGTTCATCCCGACCCCCCAATCGAGGCGGGGGATCCGGACGAAATCCCCTTCGCCGTGGTAGCCGACGTTCGAGATCGTTCCGCCGGGCCGGGTCGCGCGGACGCAGTTCATGAATGTCTCCTCCGCGCCGAGGGCCTCGATCGCCGAATCGACCCCATGGCCTTCGGTCCCCTCGAGGATGCTGCGCACCGGGTCCCCCTGACGGAAGTCGACGACCGCGTCCGCGCCGAACTGCCGCGCCAGCGCCTGCCGCTTCGGCACGCTCTCCACCGCGAACACGAGTCCCGCGCCGAGAAGCTTGGCCCCCTGGATGGCCATCAGTCCCACCGGGCCGGCGCCGAAGACCGCCACGCTCCCGCCGAGGGGAATGCTGGCGTGCTCCGCGCCCATGAAGCCGGTCGACATCATGTCGCAGGCGTAGACCGCCTTCTCATCGGGAACGTTGTCCGGGATCGGCGCCAGATTCGCCATCGCCTGGTTGACGTGGAAATACTCGGCCATCGCCCCGTCCTTGATGTTGGCGAACTTCCACCCGCCCAGCGCCTGGCTGCACTGGGACGGGAAGCCACGAAGGCAGTTTTCACAGACGTAGCAAGGAGTGATCGCGTTCACCGCCACCCGCTGGCCCTCGCGGAATCCCTCGACCGCGGAGCCGACCCGGTGGACGACCCCGACCGACTCGTGTCCGAGCGTGAGGTCGTGCCGGTCTCCGATGGCGCCCCGCACGGTGTGGCTGTCGGAGGTACAGATCAGGGCCGCGGTCGTTCGAACGACCGCATCGTTCGGACCGGGCTCGGGGACGGGTTTCTCCATGACTCCCACGGCGCCAATCTTCCGCATCACGAACGCGCGCATCCTGCGAGCGACCGAGCCCGGCGAACTTCTACGCTCCGTCAAACCCTCTTGACTTTGGGAGAACTGGGCGGCGGGAGCCCGGCGGGCCCCGTCCCGAACTTCGGGCGGCGGGGGAGGGCCTTGCTACAGTATATCAGGCCAAACCGCATCGTCCCGACCCTTCAGTCCGTGCCGCCGGGGGGCACCGGGCTGCCACGACCGAGCGCGCGGAGGGAAATCGAGCCCATGAGCAGCGTCGTTCGGGTGCCGCCAGAACTCGATGCGTTCCTCCGGATGCCGACCCCCCAGTCGCTCCTGATCCGGGGGCCCCCCGGGTCCGGCAAGACGATGCTCTCGCTCGCCATGCTGGAGGGGTTCGAGGGTCGCCGGGTCTACGTGAGCCTGCGGACCACTCGCCAGTCGCTCGTCGACCAGATCCCTTGGCTGGGGAGGCTCCCGCCGGGCGTGGTCGAGGTCGTGGATGCGTCGACGGAGATCGACCACGTCCAGACCCACGACCGGTCGATCTCCTCGTCCCACCCCCTGCTCGAGGAGGGCCGTCTCTCCCGCGAGGACGAGGAGTTCCTCTGGTTGCCGAGCGCCGTCCAATCGGCGTGGGCCCTGTCCGACCCCCATCGCCCCACGCTGATCATCTTCGACTCGTGGGACGCGATCGTCGACCAGTTCTTCGAGCGTGGATTGCGCCCGGGCGAAGCGGTTCCGACCCGGGTCGAGATCGAGCGGAAGCTCCTGTCGCGGATGAGCCGCGGGAACATTCTCTTGATCCTCGTCCTGGAGCGGGACACGCAGTCCGTGCTCGACTACCACGTCAACGGGATCGTCGAGACGTTCCGGCAGACGGTCGAGGGTCGTCTCGAGCGCTGGCTCGGACTTCCGAAGCTCCGCGGGGTCTCGATCGCGACCGACCTCTACCCGTTCACGCTCGCCCACGGAAAGTTCTCGGCGATCACCCCCTCGGTTCCCGGCGAACGATACCGGCTCGAGCCGCCGGTGCCGGACCCGAACCCGGAAGCCCCGGGGATGTGGCCCGGCAGCACCGACTATGCCCATGGCGTTGGCCGTCTCCGCCCCGGAGAGCTGACCCTCCTCGAGCTCGATTCCGCGGTGCCGCGCGAGATTCCCCGGGTGCTCGCCGGACCGATGCTCCTGCAGACGCTCGTGGACGGGGGTCGCGCCCTGTTGATCGCACCGCCGTCCATCGATCCGGAGGACGCGTATCTCTCGCTTCAGGAGCACGTCGCCGAGGAGACCCTGAACGAGCGGATGCGGGTCCTGAGCGCCATTCCCCCGAACTCCCCCCCGCCGACCTCGACCGGATGTTCGTGCCCGTACACCGGATCGGTTGGACCAAGGTCGGTCCGGCCGTTCCCCTCCCGGAGGACCCGGCGTTCCTGCATGCGGCGCAGGGTTCGGACCACCAGAACCTGATCGTCGTCTACCTTTCCGGACTGCAGGCGCTCGCCGACATCGCCGGTGTGGCGATGACGCCGGCCACCCTCGCCGGGATCAATGCGGCCGTGTTTCCCAACGCCCCGGTCCACGTCGTGACGATCGGGCGGTCCGGCGACCCGCGCCTCGAGGTGATGAGTCCGGTGATGGAGACCCACTTGCGGGTTCGATGTCCCCATGGCCGCGTGTTCCTGAACGGCCACCGCCCGTACCTCGCCCCCCTGGTACTCTCGCAGCAGCTCGGCGGCGAGCCGTACCGGCTCACACCGGTCCTCTGACCCCGTGGCGCCGGCCTCCGGCGCCCTGCGGATTCGGAGGCGAGGTCCGGCCGCAGGTCCTCCGGAGCGGGTCACGGGGGGGGCGACTCGCCGCCCGGAAGCGCCGCTCGGCCCTCGGTCCGGAACGCCCGGACGACCGGAAGTGCGACGAGGACGACCCCGAGGAGGACGATCCCGAGGGCGGCGACGGAGTAGTCGAAGAGGATCCCGTACCTCGCAGCGAGGACCCCGCCGACCACAACCCCGGCCGGGATCGAGACGAACGACCCGACCGAGTCGATGCTCAGGACCCGGGCGAGGAGCTCGTTCGGCACGATCGTCTGCATCGTCGCGAAGTAGGCGGTATTGGTGAGTCCGATCGAGAGCCCGATGAGGGCCGCACCGGCCAGGGACACCGGGAAGGTCCGCCCGACGGCCATGAGACCGAACCCCGCCCCGCCGACCACGGTGCTGAGCCCCACGAGGAGACCGGCGAACGGGCCGGCCCGGATCCGGCCGACCGCGAGCGCCCCGAGCGCGGTCCCCACCGACAATCCCGCGATGAGGTAGCCGAACACCGCGGCGCCGCTGCCGTACAGGAACGCAGCGTAGACGACGATGTAGGTCAGGGCGGTGAGGGCGAGGAAGTTGAACGGAAGGAGTCCGACCGTGATCGCGAGGACCGGCGGGTGGTCGCGCATGTACCGGACCCCCTCGGCGAAGTCGAACCAGAACGACCGGACTGCAGCGTCGGCCCGCCGCGGGATGCGACCGGCCTCGGCGGCGATCTGGAACAGGAGCAGGCCCGAGAGACCGTAGGTGAGGGCGTTGATCCCCAGCCCGGCGAACGCCCCCGCGACGGCCACCACGACCCCGCCGAGCCCCGCCCCGAGGATGGTCGTGGTTTGGGTGGCCACCGCGAGGAGCCCGTTCGCGTCCTCCAGCCGTTCGACGGGGACGAGCCTCGGCAGGATCGCCTGGCTGGCCGGGGTGAACACCGCAGTGAAACTGAAGACGAGGGTCATGACGGCCAGGACGAGGAAGAGGGAGAATCCGAAGAGGGAGAGCGCGAGCGCGAGGAGCGCCATCAGCCCCATTCGGACGAGGTCGGCGGCGACCATCAGGCGGCGACGGTCGTACCGGTCGGCGATCACGCCCGCGGCGAGGCCGATGACGAGCCCCGGAGCGAACGACGTGAGTCCGACGTACGCGACGTCGATCGTGCTTCCGGTGGCGTGGTAGACGAGCCACGTCACCGCGAGGCTCGACATCGCGGCCCCCAGGGAGGAGGCGAGGGCCGAGCCGAGCAGGAACCGGAACGCGGGGGGCCAGCGGGCTCGGGGCGGCGGCGCCGCGTCGGTGATCGGTCGGTCCCTCCCTGCGAGAACCGGGTATCCGCGGGACTGCAGTTAAACCGTCAGGGGAGGAAACGGAACGCCGCCGGTTCGGCGCGGATTCCCAGGGTCAACCTTCTAATCCCTCGCGGGAGATCCACCGCTTCGGTGCCGGCGTCGTTCTCCTCCCGGCTGATCCGGCCCAACGTGACCGGGGCGTGGACGTTCGCTCCCGTACCGAAGAGCGAGGCCATCCAGGCCGGGTTCCGCGCACGCCTCCGGGTGAAGGGGACGATCGACGGCGTCCCGTTCCGAAGCTCGCTGATCCCCCGGAGGGGAGGCGAACTCTTTGTCGTGGTGAACTCCGAGCTTCGCGAGCGGATTGGGAAGTCGGAGGGGGAGACCGTGCGGGTCGAGCTCGAGTTGGACGCGAGCCCGGTCGTGGTGGACGTACCCCGGCCCTCCGGCGGGCCCTCGACGGGGATGCCGCGGCGAAGTCGGCGTTCGCGAAGTTCACCGCGTCGCAGCGCCTCGCGTACGTCCGCTGGGTCTCCGAGGCCAAGCAGGAGGCGACCCGCGACCGGCGCGTCGCCGCCGCGCTCCAGAAGATCCGCCGGGGCGAGAAGCTCAACTGACCCGCCGGCCCCGTCGCGCTCCGTCCGCGTTCGGCGGAGTGGGCGAGTGCGGACCGACGCGTCGGGGATCGGCGGCGCCCACTAGCTCCGGGCCGGCTCCGGAGCTCCCGGCTCGGCCGTCCGGTCGTCCCCACGGCCGCGGGAAGCCCCGCCGCGCAGGAGAAACGCCCCGACCAGAACCCCGAGGAACCCCACGGCCATCACGAACGACGCGTCGGGGTTCTGACCGTGGAACGCGAACTCCCAACCGGCCCCGGTGGCGACGATGGACGAGAGCAGGGCGATGCTCGCCGCGGCCATCGGGAGCCGGTCCGGGACCCCCCGCGCCAGGGCGACGGCACGGACCGAGATTCCGATGAGGAGGAGCGCGACGACGATGTGGAGGTCGAGCACGGGGGTGGAGGTCAGGACGGCCACGACGCCCGGGTTCGTGGGGAGCGTCACGAACAGGGCGAGGACCATCCCGAGCAGGAACTCGATCGCGAGGAGGAGGAACATCCCGTTGGCGAGCCGGTCGAGCGACATTCCACCGCGGGTCGCCCACGCGGGGGCCCGCGGGCTGGGGGCGTCGGTCACGACCACCCCGCGAGCCGGCCGCCGTCGACCGTGAGCGTCGCCCCCGTCACGAACCCGGACGACGGCGAACCGAGCCAGACGACCGCCTCGGCGACGTCGTCCCCGGTCCCGAGCCGGCGCATCGGCACCGCCTGGCGGGCCTGTTCGCGGTACTGTTCCGGGGCGGCCCGGAGCCGGTCGGTCTCGATGGGACCCGGGGCGATGGCGTTGACGCGGATGTTCCGGGCGGCGTAGTCGAGCGCCGCCGCCTTGGTAAGGCCGAGGATGGCGTGCTTCGCCGCGACGTACGGGCTGCCCCCGCGGTACGCCGACGTCCCGGCGGTCGACGACATGTTGACGATCGACCCGCCGCCGGAGGCGAGGAGGAGGGGGATCTCCTGCTTCATCGCGAGGAACGTCCCGCGCACGTGGACCCGCAGCACCCGGTCGAACGCCTCGGTGGGGACCTCCGCGAGGTCGGTCGGGAGAAACCCCTCCCCGGCGTTGTTCAGCGCGACGTCGAGCCGCCCGACCCGGGTCCGGACCTCCTCCGCCGCGTGGACGATCGCCGACTCGTCGGCGACGTCGACGGGGACGACGACCGCTTCGGCCCCCAGGTCGCGGACCTCGACGGCGACCCGGGCGAGGGCGGTGGCGTCCCGGGCGGAGAGGACGATGGTCGCCCCGCGTCGGGCGAACGCCCGGGCCGAGTCGGCGCCGATCCCCCGGCTGGCGCCGACGACCCAGGCGACCTGGCCGCGGAAGCTCGTCCGGTCGAACGATTCGGGGTGGGGGGACGGTGGGGTCATCAGTATTGGATATACTGTAAATCTAAATAAGGCTGACGGGTTCTCTCATATCGCCCGCCGTGTCGGAGGTTCGGATGTCCCCTCGGAAGTACGACCTCGGTCGTCGACGGGACGGGTCGGACGCGACGCGGGAGAAAATCCTCGAGGCGACCCGGTCGCTGTTCGGGGGGAAAGGGGACCTCGACGGGTTCTCGATGGACGCGGTCGCCGGGAAGGCCGGGGTCGCGCGGATGACCGTCTACAACCAGTTCCACTCCCAGGGTCTGCTCCTCGAAGCCCTCGCCGACCATATCGCCGCGCGAGCCGGGATGCAGCGGATCGGCGAGGCGTTCGTCGAGCCCCGACCGGACGAGGCGGTCCGGAAGTTCGTCGCCACGTTCGTCGGCCTCTGGGCCTCGGACCGGGTGGTCCTCCGGCGGCTCCGGGCGATGGGAGTCCTCGTCCCGAGCCTCTACCGCAAGGTCCGCGAGCGCGACGAGTGGCGGCGGGAAGCGGCCCGGAACCTCGTCGCGAAGATCCGGGTCCCGGCCCCGCGGACCGGTCCGGCGACGCGGAATGGCCCGTCGACCTGCTCACGTCGGCGACCAGCTTCGAGATGTTCGATGCGCTCTGCGATGAGCGGCGACCCCCTCCGGTGGTAGCGCAGTTCCTCGCCGACGAGATCGTCCGGCTCTGGGGACTCGCTCCCTCGCCGCGGGGTACGCGCGCCCCGCGTCCGATCCGGAGGCCGCGGGCACGCCGGTCTCCGCGGTAGGCCACGTTCGACGCTCCCCGCACGTTCGGCGCCCTCGACCGGGGACCTCGTCCGTCCGCGAGCGACCAATCGGGCGGAACTCGGGCGAGACTGGGGCCCAACTGGGGTCCGAGTCGGGGGAGAACTCGGCCTAGCCGTATGGCCGACCGGCCTCGTGGCCGACCCGATGAAGCGACCGAGCGCCCTTTGGCTGGTCCCGGTGGCAGCGGTTCTGCTGCTGCTGGTACCCGTCGCCGCGTCTGCCCAACCGACGATTTCGCCTCCGACCGTGACCCTGTCCGCCCCCGCGGGGGCGGGTGGCCTCGTGTTCACGATGTCGAACGCCGTTTCCGGGAACACCGTCCTCGCCTACCACATCGCCGCCGGCGGCGCGCTCGTCCCCGAGGGCCGCTTCTCGACCCACGGGACGGGGACCGGCATGAGCCTCGCGGACGCGAACTCGGTCGTCCTCGCCAAGGACCACCGGTTCCTGCTCGTCGTCAACGCCGGGAGCAACACCGTCTCGGTCTTCCAGGTCCACCCCCCCTCCCCGGGCGGCTCGGTCCTGACGTTCGTGGACAAGGTCGGGTCGCGCGGGGTCTCCCCCGTCAGCCTCGCCGTCCACGGGTCGGTCGTCTACGTCCTCAACGCCGGGAGCGCCACCGTCGCCGGGAACATCGCCGGCTTCCTCCTCGCCGACCACGGCCTCCTCCTCGCGCTGCCCCACTCGGTCCGGCCCCTCAGCACGAGCGCCCCGACCGGGGCCGCCCAGGTCGCCTTCAACCCCGCCGGGAACGTCCTCGTCGTCACCGAGAAGACGACGAACGAGATCGACACGTACCCGGTGAACGCCTGGGGGATCGCCCAGAGCCCGACGTTCACGACGTCGAACGGAACCACCCCCTACGGGTTCACGTTCTCCCCGAAGGGCACGCTCATCGTGACCGACGCGGCGTCGGACGCCCTCTCGTCGTACACGGTCGCCGCCACCGGCGCGGTCACCCTCGTCAGCGGCTCGGTCGGGGACAACCAGACCGCTCCGTGCTGGGTCGTGGTGACCCACCGCGGGACGCTCGCAATCACCTCCGACGCGCACAGCAACACGATCTCGACGTACACGGTCGGGAGCGGTGGGACGCTGACGCTGCTCGCCTCGAGCGCGGCCACGACCGGCGCGGCCGACACCGACCTCGCGATCGGCGGGACCCACGGACAGTACCTGTTCGTGGTCGACGCCGGTGCGGCGGAGCTCCAGGAGTTCCGGATCGGCTCGACCGGCGGATTGACCCTGCTCGACACCCTCTCGAGCCTCCCGTCCGCCGTGGAGGGGCTCGCGGCGTTCTGAGGGAACCCGCGTTCCCGCCGAGGAGGGGGTTCTCCTGATAAGGAGCGGGCCGGTGGACGGGGACGCGCCATGAGTCCCGGCTTCCGCTCCCTCATGCGGTACGTCCTCTTCGGCACCCGCGGCGGGCCGAACCGCCGCCGGATCCTCGACGAACTCCTTCGCTCCCCCGCCAACGCCCACCAGTTGGCGGGGACCCTTTCCCTCGACTATCGGACCGTGCGCCACCACCTGAAGCTCCTCGAGCGGAGCGGGGCGGTGACCCGTCCGGTCGGCGACGCCTACGCGACCCCCTACGAGATCGCCGCGTCCACGGCAGCGTACCTCGAGACCCTCGAAGGACCCCTCCCGGCCCCGGGCCGTCCGGGCACGGCGTCGGTCCGGCGGTCGCCCCATGCCAAGGGCCCTGTCCCGTCCGGAGCGCATCGATGAGCAATCTCCTGATGGAGGCGAGCGTCGCCCTCGGGATCGTCAGCATCGTCCTCGCCGGCGGCCTGTTCCTCCTCTACCGCCGGATCTATGCCCAGACCCGGACCGGGTTCGGCCTCGCGCTGCTGGTCTTCGCCGGGGCGTTCGTCGTTCAGAGCGCGCTGACGGTCTACTCCTACCTCGCCACGATGCCGATCATCCCCGATTCGTTCGCCCCGTTCCTGTTCGGGATCGGCCTCTGCGAGGCGACCGGGCTCGGCGCGGTGGTCTGGACCGCCTCCCGCTAGGCGTCCGAAGGACGCTCTCGGTCCCTACTCCGCTCGAACTTGGGGTTCGGTCGGCGCAGGCGCGGCAACGGATCCCCGCAGACCCGCCGCGAGTCCGCGGGCGAGGACGAGGGTCCGGGGAGCCCATCGGAGGTCCTTCCGGAGGAGGAAGGCGACCTGCTGAGCGAGCAGGAATGGCAGGGCGTGGCGGATCGCCGAAAACCGGGTCGCCACCGAATCGCCGTGGAGCCGCCGTTGGTAGACGAACCAGTCGTGGACCTCGAAGAACAGCCGCTCGGTGTCGACCGAGTGCTCGGCCCAGAACGCCTGCGTCCCCGGTGGGTCGACGTCGTGCCGGATGACGGCCGAGGTGTCCGACCAAACGGTCCAGCCGGCCCGCTTCAGCCGCTGGCAGAACTCGCCGGCGCTCACGACCGGGAGCTCGAGGTCGAACCCGCCGACCTCCTTCGCGGCCCGGGTCCGGACCATCGAGGCGTTCGGGAGCGCGTCGGTCGGGAGCAGCCGGTGCTCGAGCCTTGCGTCGCGGGGGCGGTTTCGGCCCACGAGGTCGTACGACCAGCGTCCGGGCCGGAACGGCGTGGCGTACACCCAGACGACCTCCGGCCGCCGGTGGTAGACGACGGCGACCTGGAGCGCCCCGATCAATGGGTCGGCCCGGATCCGGGCGAGCGGGCCCGAGAGGGTCGACGGCTCGACGACGTTGTCGTCGTCGATGAAGTAGACGAACTCGGTTCTGACCCGCTCGAGTCCGAGGTTCTTCGCCCGCGAGATGAACACGCGCTCCGGGAGGCGGAGGTGGTCGACCGGGAGTTCGGGGAACTCCGCCGCGTAGTCCGGCGCCGTGGCCGAGTCGTCGACGATCACGAACCGCCCCGGTCGGGGGCACCCGTCCTGGCGAAACGACCCGAGCAGGGCTCGGACCCGCTCGGGGCGCCCGTGGGTGACCGTGAGGACCGTCAGGTCCTCGGCGGGGTCGGTCATCCGTCCTCGACCCCCGTCGAGGGGGGCCGACTCATCAGCGCATCGACGGCTCGCCCGTTCGCGGGGGCGGCCGCCGGGCCGTCAGGTACCCCGCGGGTCGCCCTGCGACTCCACGAGGAACCCGGCGCCGGTCAGCTCGGACGCGAGGTGCTGGACGCCGTTCCCGAACTCGACGACGATCCGGTCGACCCGTGCGAGGGTCGCGGGCGACGCCGCTCCGAGCACCTCGTACTCCGCGCCCTGGCAGTCGACCTTGAGGAGGCCGACCCGGGGCTCCGGGACGGCGCGGATCGCGCGGTCGAGCGAGATCGTGGGGACCGGGAGCTCCGCGTCGAACCTCCAACGTTCGGTCACGGCGGGGACGGGCGAGAGCGAGGCGGCCGACGGGACCTCCGCGGGAAGTCGCAGCACCCCGGTCCCGTCGTGGGCGGCCAGCGCCTCCCCGCGGAGCTCGATGCGCGACGCCCACGGCGTGCGCGCCACGTTTCGGCGGGCGATCTCGCGCGATTCCGGGTTCGGCTCAAAGGCGAGCACGCGGCTCGCCCCGTTCGCGGCGAAGAAGAGCGGGGAATCGCCGATCCCGGCGCCGACGTCGACCACGAGGGAACCCGCGACGTCGGCGGGGTACACGCGGTCGCGGAACACCTCCACCGCGTTCTCGAGGTCGTACCCCCGGGTCCACCGGCAATCGAGCGACGGACCCCCCGGGGGTCGGACGGTCAGAAACCCCTCCGCTCCCCGCTCGGCGGTCCATCCGGTGCCGACGGCGTCGGCGAGCGCGAACACCCTCCGGAGGGTCCCCGGCGCCCCGAGGGTCTGGCCGTTCGCGGCGAGCACCACGCGTCGCGGAACCCGTCGCAGGACCCCGACCGCGACGGCCACCGAGAGCCAGTTGCGGTAGCAATGCCGCAGGTCCCGGAGGGTCACGGTCGGCAACTGCGCCGCGAGAGGTCGGACCACGCCCCCTCAGTCCCATCCCGCATTTGGCGGGGTGGGCGGGCCCCGTCACGGATTAGTCGGGGTTCCCGTTCCCCTCGCCATGGAGCTGTTGACGCCGGGGCTGCGCGTGACCAACCTCCCGCGGAGCGTCCGATTCTACACGAAGGTCCTCGGGCTGCGCGAGGTCCGGCGCGGCGACACGCGGTCGTGGGGCGGCGGGCTCTGGGTCCAACTCGAGGACCGGAAGTCCCGGCAGAAGCTCGAGCTGAACTGGTACCCGCGCGGCTCGATCTTCCACGGGCCGTTCCGGTCGGGCGACGCCCTCGACCACATCGACTTCGACCTCGGGCCGGTGCCGGTCGCTGAGCTGGACCGGGCGTACCGCCGGCTCGTCCGCGGCGGGGCGCGACCGACCCGGTACCACTCCGACACGACCGCCGGCTGGATGGCGAGCGCGATCGACCCGGACGGGGTCTGGATCGTCCTGTCGCGCCGGCCCACGCCGGCGGAGCGGCGGGCGATGGAGCGGGTCGACGCCGATTCGGCCCCCGCGCCGTCCGCGAAGGCGCGACCTCGCCGGAAAACCGCGGCCTCCTAGGGCCCGGGTGCGTCCGGACCTCGGGAATCAGCGCGCGGCGCGCGCGACGAGCCGGGCCGGGTCGTCGAGGAGCTTCTCCCACATCAGCCGGGTTTCGCTGAGCGGGGAGCCCCGGTGGGCGACGAGGACCGCGTCCGCGGTCCCGTCGCTCCACTCGAGGAACACCTGGGGAATGACGTAGTCGTCGTCCCAGGTGCCGAACGTCCGGACGAGTCGGTCGGCCTCCTCCTCACTCGCCTGTACGTCGATGTCGAGGAGGCGGAGCGGAACGCCCACCCGCTTGGCGAGGACCGGGGCCGGGTCGGTCGAGAGCGGCACGCAGTGCGGGCACCATGTCGCGTAGACCAGGCTCAGCCGGACCGGTTCCGCCATCGTGCCTCCGCTAGGGGGGAGCGGCCGTTCGCCCATATCGGTGGCGCGCGCGGGGGCGTGGGGACCCCCAAATAGCCGGCCGAGGTGGCCCTCGCCGATGCCGACGAAGCCCCGCGCGCCGCGCCACCGCCGGTCCCGCGCCGCCCGCCGCCCGCCCCGGCCGGTCGCGCCCGCCCCGGCCGCCCGTTCTGGAGCCACGGGGATCGAGGCGCCGCCCACGGGACACGCGGTGTGCCGGGGGTGCGGCCGGATCGTGCGGCTCGCGCTGTCCGACGGGGACGGACCGAACCTGCTCGCCTTCGCGGACCGCCGGCCCGAGGGGTGGTCGGCCGATGCGGTCAGCCTGACCGTGACCGGGACGTGCCCGCGCTGCCGGGAAGGCTCGACCCAGCGGGCCTAGCGGCCCGGAAGGTCCACCGGATGCAGGGCGTCTTCTCCGCGCCGCGGATCGTCGCGGGGGCGGGGGCGATCGAGACCCTGAGCGGCCTCGGGGCGCTCCGTCCGCTCGTGGTCGTCGACCCCGGACTCGCCCGTGCGACCGGTCCGAGGCGGGTCGCCGAGGAGCTCGAAAAGCCCGAGGGGGCCGTCGTCACCACCGTTTCCGACGTGACCGTCGGCCCCACGCTCGCCGACATCGAGCGGGCGGTCCCGGCGGTCCGCGGGGCGGCGCCCGACCTCCTCGTTGCCGTCGGCGGCGGGAGCACGATCGACACCGCGAAGGCGCTGTGGGTCCGGTACGTCCGGCCCGACGTGGCGCTCGAGTCGGTCACGCCGATCGTCGAGCTCGACCTCCGGTCCCGGGCCCGGTTCGTCGCGGTCCCCACGACGAGCGGCAGCGGCAGCGAGGCGACGTGGACCTCGGAGCTCCGGGCCGACGACGGGCGTCCGGTCGACCTCGCGACCCGCGAGCTCGTCCCGGATTGGGCGCTCCTCGACGCCTCGCTCGCCGACTCCGCCCCGCCCCAGGTCCGGGCCGACGCCGCCGCCGACCTCCTCGGCCACGCGATCGAGGCGCTCGGCTCCGAATGGGGGAACGCGTTCTCCGATGCGGTGGGACGGGACGCGCTCGCGACCGCGCTCACCGTCCTCCCGAAGCTCGCCCGCCATCCGGACGACGACGACGCCCGGGCGGCGCTCCATCACGCAGCGACCCTCGCCGGCCTCGCCGCGTCGAACGCCCAGGTCGGCGTCGCCCACGCCCTCGCGCGGGCGCTCGGCCCGTCGACCGGTCTCTCGCACGGTCGGCTCGTCGGGGTCCTCCTCCCGTACGCGACCGAGTTCAACTTCCCGAGCGCGCGCGACCGGTACGCCCGGCTCGGCGGCCCGTTCGCTCCGCCGCTCGCCCCGAACCGGAGCGCGCTCGCCGAACGGCTCCGGGCGGTGCTCGGCCCCCTCGGGATCCCGCGGACGCTCGCCGACGCCGGAGTCGACCGGGTTCGCGCCGGTGGCGGGCGTGCTGCCGCGATCGCCCACGCGGCGCGGACCCCCGCGGCGATCGCGAACCCGCGCGTGCCGTCGGAGGAGGAGCTCGGTCGGCTCCTCGACGCGGCGTGGGACGGCGCGGCCGTGACGTTCTAGCGGGCGCCCCGACCCGGGCTACGCCGGGGCGGCGACCTTCGGTTGCGACGACTCGGTCTCGCGCTGGGCGACCGCGTGGTTGATCGCGATCTCGGCGAGGTCCGCGGCGTACGAGGCGGACCGCTCGACGCTCTCGAGGACGTAGGCGAGCGAGACGGCGACGCGGCCCCGCTTCGTCGCGAGCTCGTGGAGGATCTTCTGGCGGTCGCGGGTGACGCGGTGGGCCAGGTCGACGACCGCGTTCGCCCGCGCGATGTCGCCGGTGTCGAGCGCGTCGAGCGCCTCGGAGAGGCCGTTCGCCGCGAGCGCATGGAGCTTGTCGAGGACGTCGACCACGCTCGACGGGGGCTCCTCCTTCCCGAGCATGTCGAGCGTCTCGGCGATCTTCACCGCGTGGTCGGCGATCCGCTCGAGGACGCGGGAGGCGAGGAGGAACGTCGCGCAGTCCGGCAGCGTGAGGCCGAGGCTCGTGAGGGTCCGGGCGTCCCGGAGGGCGGTCGTGACCTGCTTCTCCACGAACCAGTGGAGCCGGTCGACCTCCCAGTCCCGTTCGACGACGTCCTTCGCGATCGACGGGTCCCGGGCGTGGAACGCCGCCATCGCGTCGGTCTGCATTGCGCGGACCATCTGGTGCATCCGCCGGATCACCGACGGGATGGGAAGCGGGTTCGCCCCCACGACGTCCTGGAGGACGACCGCGTCGGCGGTCTCCTCGAGGATCTCGGGGCCGATCATCCGCTGGGCGAACCCCCGGACGATGTTCCGCGTCTTCGGGCTCATCCGGCCCGGGTCCGGACCTCGAGGAGCGGGGCGCCCGCGATGTACTCCGCGACGAGGCGGCGGAACAGGTGGTCCTCGTCCATGTCGTTCGTGACCTCGACCGACCGCTTCACCCCCTCGGCGCGGGGACCCTCGTCGGCGTAGAGCGTGAGCGAGCCGTCCGAGCGGGGCGAGAACAGGAGGACGTCCCCCTCGTGGAGGCCCCGGCTCGTCACCCAGTTCTTCGGGAGCGAGACGATGAACGTCGACCCCCCGGTCTTCTGGATCCGGCGCCCGTGGAACCCTCCGGTGCTCCGCATCTGAGGGCGCGAGGACCCATCTCTATACTTTATAGATTTGCGCGGGCGAACCGTTCCGGGCGAGGAAAACGCGACCCCGGCCGCCGGGGGCCGGGCGTCCGGAGGCTTTCCTAAATAGGAACGCGGACGCTGGCGGACCCGGACCAATGGACCCCGAGCCCGCGGTACGGTCCGGCGACGGCTCCCCGGGTCCGGACCTGCGGTCGCTCCGGACCCGGTCGACCCGCTACCACCGTCCGAGGGCCCCGTTCTGCGGCGTCGGCTACTGCACGAACTGCCTCGTCCGGGTCAACGGCGTCCCGAACGTCCGGGCCTGCCGGACGAGGTTCTCCGAGAACGACACCGTCGTGGTGGAGAACGGGTGGCCGTCGGCCCGCCTCGACCTTCTTGCCGCGTTCGACCTCGTGTTCCCGAACGGAATCGACACGCTCCGCGGGTTCCGGCGCCCCGCGTTCGCCCGGGGACTCTACCAACGGGTCGTGCGCCGACTCGCCGGGACCGGTACGCTCCCCACCCCGACCCGCCCGGGGCCGGTCGCTCCGGCCCGGACGGTCGAGGCCGACGTGGTGGTGGTCGGAGCGGGGCACGCGGGCCGGGCCTGCGCCGCCGCCCTCGTCGCCGCCGGGACGGCCCCCTTGGTCCTCGAGCGGGAGCCCGCGGCCCCCCCGGTGGACGGGGCGGAAACGCTGGTCGGGACGACGGCGGTCTTTCTCCCGCCCCCGAACGATGCGGCGCCGAGGCGGTTCCAGCTGATCGCGAGCGGTTCCGGGGGCGGCGCCGTCGACGTCCGGGCCGACCGGGTGGTCGTCGCGGTGGGCGGCTACGACGCGGCGCTCTGGTTCGCGGGCAGCGACCGCCCCGGGGTGCTCACCGCCGACGGAGCGGAGCGGACGCGCCCGGCGAAGTCGCCCGGGTTCCACCATGCGATCGTGTTCGGCGGCGGACCGCGCGCGCTCGACGTGCTCGAGCGGTTCGGCGACCACGTCGACGCCGTCGTGGCGCCGGGCCCGGTCGACCCGGACGTCACCCGGAGGGCGTCCGAGCTCGACGTCCCGCTCTTTCCGAGGACCCTGCTCCTTTCGGCCACCGGCCGGCGACGGGTCGACGGGGTGCGACTCGCTCGCCGGGGAGGGTCCGCGCCCTCGTTCCGGCTCGACGCCGACGCCGTGATCCTCGCCCACCGAAGGCTCCCCCATCCGCAGCTCTTCTTCCAGGCCGGGGCCCGGATGGCGTGGCACTCGGACGTCGGGGCGTACGGCCCGGTCGTCGGGCCGGGCGGTGCGACCACCGTCCCGGGGCTCTACGCGACGGGCGAGCCTTCCGGAGCCTCCCGTCCGGACGAGGCGCGGCGCGCCGGGGCGGCCACGGCCGCCGCCGCCGTCGCCGGGGGCCCCTGGACCTCCCCCGTCGCCGGACCGGTCGACGGCGGACGGCACGAGCTCGAAGGGTACTACCAGGAGCTGCTCGCGACCGGCCCGGGCCCCGGCAAGGTCGTCGTCTGCCCGTGCGAGGACGTCCTCCTCCCGGAACTCCTCGAGGCGACCGACCACGGCTACCGGGGGATCGAGGTGATCAAGCGGTACACGGGGCTCGGCACCGGGCTCTGCCAGGGACGGTACTGCCTCCCGGATGCGCTCCTCGTCCTCGCGATGCGCGAGCATCGGCCGGTCCCGGAGGTCGGCTACATCACGCAGCGGCCGCCGGTCGTGCCGACGGCGCTCGGCACGTTCGCCGGTCTCCCCGACCCCGGAGCGGCCGGCCCATGACGGCGCTCGCCCGTCGGTCGTACCGGGTCGCGATCGTCGGCGGCGGCATCGTCGGCCTGTTCACCGCGTACCATCTCCTAAGGTCCGGCGCCGGGCCGGTCGTCGTCCTCGAGCGTGGGTTCCTCTCCTCGGGCGCGTCCGGACGGAACGGGGGCGGGGTCCGGCAGCAGTGGGACACCCGCGCGACGGTCCGATTGATGCGCGAGGCGGTCGCCGCCTGGAAGGCATTCGGCCGGGAGTTCGGCACGAACGTGTGGTTCCGGCAGGGCGGCTACCTCTTCCTCGCGACGACCCCGGAGGAGGTCGGTCGCCTCCGGCAGGTGACCGAGGCGGTCCGCGCCGAGGGGCTCGACGGCCGCCTCCTCGACCCGTCGGCGATCCCCCGCCACGCCCCCGCCGTTTCGCTCTCGGGGGTCCTCGGAGGGACGTTCCTCCGGACCGACGGGACCCTGTACCCGTTCCCCGGGATCTGGGGGGTGTACGAGGCGGTGCGGGCGCTCGGGGGGGAGGTCGCCTTGGGCGTCGAGGTCACGGGGGTCCGGATCGAGGGGGGCCGCGTCGCCGGGCTCGCCACGTCCGCCGGACCGGTCGATGCCCCGACGGTCGTCAACGCCGCCGGGGGGTGGTCGGCCGACGTCTCCCGACTCGCCGGGCTCGCGGTGCCGAACGTCGCGAGCCGCCACGAGATCCTGGCGACCGAGCCGCTGAAACCGTTCCTCGACCCGATGGTGATCCGGCTCTCCGACGGGCTGTACGTCAGCCAGACGATGCGCGGGGAGGTCGTCGGCGGCCTGTCGATCCCGCACCCCCCTGGGACGCGGGCCGGCGTCCCCACCTCGCCCGCGTTCCTCCGCGCGATGTCCCGGTCGCTCGTCGCGCTCGTCCCGGCGCTCGCCCCGGTCGGGGTGCTGCGGGCGTGGTCCGGGTACTGACGATGACACCCCCGACGGGTTCCCCGTGATCGGCGAGGACCCGAGGCTCCCGGGGTTCGTCCACGCGAACGGGTTCAGCGGCCACGGGTTCATGCTTTCGCCCGCCTCGTCGCGGCGGGTCGCGAAGGCGGTGATGGGCGAACCGACCGACCTCGACCCCTCCCAGTTCTCCCCGGCCCGGTTCCTCGACCCCCGGCGGGCTTCGCAGCCCGAGGGGCTCCAGCCCGGATAGGCCGACGCGGCTGCCGGCCGGTCGGGCAAACCGTTTCCCCCTCCGCCCGGTCGGGACCCCGTGCTGTTCGACCGCTCGCCGGCGAACCCGTTCCCCGGGCCCCCGAGCGAGGGGAAGGGGAAGGACGCCCTCCACGCGGTGGCGTTCCGGGCCGCGGTCGAGGGAGCCGACGCGTACCGGAGGGGTCCGGTCCGCGCTGCGTCGGGAAGGGCCGACGGTCCGGCTCGGGAACCGGTTCGCGCCGATCGCCCGGTTCCGGGAGATCGCCTTCGTCGCCCTCGGCCACGCCGCGATCTCGGCCGGCTACGGGGCGCACGACGCCCTCGGGAAGGCGCTCACCCAGGGGTACCTCGCCGGGCCGAACGCGGTCCCGCCGGAGATCCCGTTCCGCGGCACCGTCGTTCCCCCGGGGCGTCCCGGACAGCCGGGCGCCGACGCCGCGCTCGCCGATGTTCTCGAGCTCGCCCAGGGACTCGGGCCGACCGACCTCCTCATCGTCCTCGTGACGCCGGGAGCGGTGGTGTCCCTCGCCGCGCCGCCCCCCGGCTTCGACCCGTCGGCGTGGCAGGGCTGGCTCGCCGACCTGAGCGGCTCCGGCGCGACGTCGGCGGAGGTCGCCGACGTCGTCCGGGCGCTCGGGCAGGGAGGGGTCGGCGGACGCCTCGCCGCCGCCGCGGGGTCGGCGGAGGTCCTTCCCCTCGTCGTCGACCGGGGCGAAGGGGGCGTCCGGGTCGGCGGGGGCCCGACCGTCCCCGTCGCCCCGCGGGAGCGGGTCGCCGCCCGCGCGGTCCTCGAGCGGCTCGGGAAGCTCGCCTCGCTCGCTCCCGCCGCCCGGGCCCTCCTCGCCCCCGACACGTCGTTGCCGCTCGGGTCCGGCCCGAAGGTCCATCGGCCCGTCGCGGTCGCCGGCCCGGCCGAAGCGCTCCGCTCGGCCGGGGACGCGATCACGACCCGCGGGTACACCTCCCGGCTCGCGGCGATGTCGGTCTCCGGCGGCGCCGCCGTCGCGGCCGGGGAGTTCGTGGACAAGGCCGACGGGGTCGTGACGGCCGCGCTCGCCGGCGGCGCGCCGAAGTCGAAGGGGGTCGTCGCCTTCGCGCCGGGGACGCTCGACGTGCCGGAGGGGGACGACGAGCGGGTCGCGTTCGCCGAGTTCGGCCGGGTCGCGTCGGACCGGATCCGCCGCCGCGGGATGACGGTCGGCGTCTACCAGACGAGCGCCCTCGCCGAGCCGAAGGGGGCGGCCGGGATCGTCGTCGACGCGGCGGGGAGCGGCGGTCCGGCGACGCCGCGCCCGCTCGCGATGCGGCCCGGGATCACCGACGTCGGCTGCCTGTTCGTCGCGTTCGCTCCGACGGAGCCGACGTCGTGAGCGGGCCGCCCGGCGCCCCGCCGGCCCCGGTTCCCGCGCCCGGGATCACCGGGTACCGGGGCCTGTTCCGCCACCGGCGGTTCAAATGGTTCTTCCTCTCGCAGGCCGCCGGCGAGGCGGGGTACGCGATCTACACGATCGCGATCCCGTTCCTCGCCTACCGGATCTCGGGGAGCTTCGCGATCGCCGGGCTCGTGCTGGCCGTCGAGTTCGGCGTGTACGCGCTGTCGTTCCTCGTCGGGCCGGTGATCGACGCGGTCGCCGACCTCCGGACGGTCCTCCTCGTCGGGTATCCCGTCCAGGGGGTCGTGGCGCTCCTCCTCGGCTACCTCGCGGCCACCGGGGCGCTCACCGTCCCCGTCCTCCTCGTCCTCGTCGTCGCGCTCTCGGTCCCGTGGAACTTCACGTGGACCGCGACGAACGCGATCCCCCCCAAGGTCGTCGCGCCGGAGGAATTGTTCCCGGCGAGCGCGCTCCTCTCCGCGGTCTCCGACACGACGCAGGTCGCCGGGTACGCCGCGGGCGCCGCGGTGATCCTCCTCCTCAGCCCGGCGGCGGGGCCGATCCTCTACGGAGTCGCCAACTTCGTGGCCGCCGCGTTCGCGGTCCCGGTCCGGGTGCCGCAGGCGACGCTCGCGCGGGCGTGGTTCGCGGACCTGGTCGCGGGGCTCCGGGCGTTCGTCGAGGGGGGAGGGCGCCCCCTCGTCGCGCTCAGCACGTTCTCGGCGGCCGAGGCGTTCCTGAGCGCCGGTCCCCCGCTCCTCATCCTCGCCGCCGCGCACGCGCGGCTCGCCACCGAAGCGGCGACCTACGGCGTCCTGTTCACGGCGTTCGCGGTCGGCGCCGTCGCCGGCTCGCTCGTCCTCGGCGCCGCAAACCCGCGGCACCGGCTCGGCTCCGCGCTCCTCGGGGCGACCGTCGTCGAGGGGGTGCTCGTCGCCCTCGCGGTCGTCCTCGCCCCGGTCGGCGTGTTCGCGGCCCCGGTCTGGTTCGGGGTGGGGGCGGTGGACACGGTGTTCTACCAGGCGGTCCTGGTGTTCCTCCAGGCGACGTCACCGGCCGACCTGGTCGGCCGGACCCTGACGAACCACTACCTGTTCCGCGGGACCGGGCGGGCCGCGGGGGCGGTCGGCATCGGGGCGCTGCTCGCCGTCGCCCCGCTCCTCGTGGTCGGGGTGGCGAGCGGGGTCGTCTTCCTGGCGGTCGCCGGGGTCGCGGTGCTCGTGGTCCCGACGGTCCGGACCCTCGCCTTCTAGGACGGGGCCGTCGGCGCCTCGGTCGGGCCGAAGTGGCGCTTGAGCGCCATGTACTCCTCGAACGAGATCTGTCGCCGGGCCCGGACCGCTCCCGCCTGGCGGAGCGACTCGATCCGGGTACCTGGGAGAGGAGTTCCGCGACGGGGCGGGCCCGGATCGGGTCCGGTCGTTCTCGAGCGGCGCGGCCGCGATCGGCCGGTCGGTCACGGGGATCTCGTCCCGCGGCGGCGCGACGGGCGCACCGGCGGCGACGGGCCCGGCGAGGTACCCCGGAGGGCGTCGGCCTCGGCGGCCGTCACCTCGCCCTCGGCCAGGAGGAGTTCGACGAGCTCGGCCTGCCGGGGTCGGTACGTCTCGACGAGCTCCGAAAGGGTCCGGTCGGCCCGCGCGGGGGCCGTCGGCACGAACCCGGCGAGCCGGACCGCCTCCCCGAGGTCGCGGTCGAGCGCGGCGACCGCTTCGCCGAGTTCGGCGGCGCCGGGGTCCGATGCGGTCGCCCGGAACCGGGCCTCGAGCCGGAGGCGGCGGGGCGCTTCGCCCGGCCGGGCCGCGTCCACCTCGACGCTCACGACGACCTCGGTCCGCTCCGCGGGCATCGACGGAGCGAGGCGGTCCGAGGGAAAAGGAGTTCGCGCCGGAGCGGGCCATCGTTCGCGTTCTCAGTTACTTTACGTAAGGTGATATTTTCTAACGATGTGATAACAGACGGTAACTATTTATTCCCTCGCCGCCTGCAAGTGGCCAGAGGTTCCCCATGTCGTATCGTGAATCCATCCGACGTGTCCCGCCGTCCGGAGCCCCGGACGGCATGTGCGCCCCCGGCGAAGCCTCCCTCTGCCCGGTCCTCGCCGCGGTCGGCGTGATCGGGACCGAGTGGCGGCTCGCCATCGTTCATCGGCTCCTCGCCGGCCCCCAGCGGTTCAGCGAGCTGCTCCGGTCGAACTCCCGCCTCAACGCGAAGACGCTGAGCGCGACGCTGAAGTTCCTCGAGAGCTCCGGCGTCGTCCAGCGGACCGTCGTGAGCACCCGGCCGTTCTCGGTCGTCTACTCGCTCACCGAGATGGGCCTCGGCCTCGCCCCCGCCGCCCGCGAGCTCCGGGCGTGGGGCGAGCGGTGGCTCCTCCCCCGCGCCGCGGGTCAGCGGGTACCCACCCCGCGGACGCCCGCGATCCAGGGCGAGCTGCCGAGGATCGTCGTCTCCGACAGCCCGGTGCGCAGGGCGTCGTAGGCGGCGGTCGAGGGGGGAACGGTCCCCGTCGGGACCGTTTCGCCCCCTCCCATCCCGGGTTCAAATACCCCGGGAACGGACTCGTCGTTGCAACCACCCCGGAAGGGTCCCCTTACATCCCCAAGGAGACGGCACCGCGTCTCGGGCGTGCGGGGGACCCTTCCAACCCTCCCCGCCGCCCATGTTCCTCGATGGTTCGATTCGATCGTTCGTCACCGTTCACCACCCATCGAGAGCGGCACGAACGAGACCGCCCGACCGGTCCTCGGTCGAACACCCCAACGAGGACCGAACGGGACCCCGTCGCGTCGGCCTGCCGAAGCAGCCCAGCGCCACCGAGCCGTTCGCCCTCCGAATCCCCCCGGCCGTTCCCGGTGACGCGGCGTCCCGCCGCTTCGTCGGGCGCGACCGAACGACCGGACCGCGAGGCGGGCCGGAGCGCGGGGACGCTCCGACCTCCGCCAGACGCTGAGCGGGAACGCTGCCGGGAGTCGGCGGCGCTCCGGAGCGTCGGCGGGCCCCGCGGTCCGCGGATTTCCCGGTAGACCGACCGGACCCGGACCCTCCCGACCCGTTCCGAGACCCTTCGGGACGGCGGACGTCGGGTGGGTCCGTCGCCACGCCGACCGACCGGACGGGCCGAGACCCGTCGACGCGCCCTCCGGCCGGTCGTCCGACGGCGGGAGGGAGGATGGTTTCGAATGTCTGCGACGCGAAGCGCTGTACGGCGCCCCGAAGAACCCGTTCGCTCCCCCGCACCCGAACTCGCCTTGTGCTCCCCCGACCGCGTTCGGCGGCTCGGCCGGCTGAGGGTCCCCCTCGCGATCGGGCAACGCCCCTGGGCGACCGCCTACCGGCTCCCGAACGACCGGGTCGTCTGGTGCGTGCGCCTCCGCCAGGACGGCGAGGTCGTCCGCACCGTCGTTTCGACCGCGACGCTCCGGCAGTACGCCCGGGGCTCCCGCCTCCCGGGGCTCCTCGCCGAGATCGCCGCCCTCGTCGGACCGGAGGTCCGAGAATGCCGCGCGACCGCGTGACCTCGGCGCTCTGGTTCGAGCCGCGGAGCGACTCCTGGTCCGGCGAGTTCGTCCACCGGCTCGCCTCGCTCGGGACCGCCGCTCCGTTCGGCACCGCGTGGCTCGTGGCCCGTCGGACCGGGCTCTCCGGGGTCGTCGTGCTCGGGGGGGACCGGGTCGCGAACGAGGTCGTCGTCGCCGCGGCCGGCCCGCTGCCGGGCCGCCTCTCGGCGGTCGGCGCCGCTTCGTGGGGGGTTCCCGCGGACCGGGACCGGTTCGCCGCCGTCGCCCGACCCGGGGCCGGGTGGTGGTCGCCGGACCCCGGGGAGCCGGCGCCGCCGACCCGTCCCGCGGAACCGGCCCGCTCCGGGCTCGACCTCTCCGTACCGTCGGGAGCGCCGTCGGGCGGTCGGCAGTGCCACTGGTTCTCGACCGGGGCCGGTCGGCTCGCCGTCCGGGTGCGACTGTGGGCGCGGGGGTCGGCCGACGAGGCGCCCGGGTCGCTCGCGCGCCTCGCCCACGACGCGGTCGAGACGCTCCGCGGGGCCGGCGTTCCGGTCGAGCTCCGCGAGCTCGCCAACACGGCCCGCCGCCGGCGCGCGTGGTCGCTCGGCCGGGTCGGACCGTTCGCCGCCGGGCCCCTCGAGCGGCTCCCGGCGCGGGTGGCCGCCGCCGTCGCCGTCGGCCCTCCCCCGCCGGTCGTCCTCGACGACGCCGCCCTCGCCCGGCACGTCGTCGTCGTCGGTGCCTCGGGGGCCGGGAAAACGTCGTTGCTCGCCGACCTCGCCGCGAAGCGGGTCGAGCGCGGGGGTTCGGTGCTCGCGTTCGACCTCCACGGGGACCTCGCGCCGTCGATCGCCGGGCGGCTCACCCCCGCCGGGCTCGGACGGCTCGTGGCGGTCGACGCCGCCGGTCCGGTCGACCGGATCGCCGGCGTGCGGCTCCTCGACTCGGTCGGGGCCGATGGCGACGACCGGGGGGCGGGGCACGTCGTCGCGGCGTTGAAGCGGCTCACGAGCGACTCCGGCGACGTCTACTGGGGACACCGGCTCGAGCGGACGCTCGAGGCGTTCGTGCGGCTCGCCGGCGAAGAGGGCGGTGGGCTCGTCGACGTCTACGAGCTTCTGACCGACCCGCGGCGGCGCGACGCCGCGCGGCTCACGACGCGCGCGCCGGCGCTCGCCGGGTTCCTCGACGAGCTCCCGGCGCTCCTCCGCCGGAACCCCGAGTACCTCGCCCCGGCGACCGCCCGCGTCGCGAAGGTGGCGATGTCGCCGCGCCTCGCCCGGTTGCTCGACCCCTCGGGGCCCGGCCTCCCCGTCGTCGCCCTCGTCGCGGCCGGCCGGTCGGTCGTCTGGCGGATCCCGTTCGCCGAGGTCGGGCCGGAGTCGGCCGGGTTCGCGGCGACGCTCCTCGTCGCGCACGCCTACCTCGCCCTCGCCGCGCTCGGTCCGTCCGGGGGCGAGGGGGTCCGGGTCGCGTTCGTCCTCGACGAGGCGTCGGCGATCTCTCCGAGGCTCCTCGCCGACCTCCTCTCGGAGGGCCGCAAGTTCGGGGTGGGCGCGCTCGTGGCGACGCAGTATCCCGGACGACTCGCGCCCGACGCCCGGGCGGCCGCGGAGGGGGCCGCCGGAACGCACGTGGTGTTCCGGGTGCCGGTCCCCGTCGCGGCGGACACCGCGGCCTGGGCCGGACTCGACCGCTCCGCCGAGCTCCTCCTGCCCGCGCTGCCGGACGGGACGGGGGTCGCCGTCCGGTCGGGCGATTCCGGGGGACGGGGGTTCGTGGAGGTCGGCGTCGCGCCGCCCGGCGGCCGCAACGCCTGGGAATCGGCGTGCGCCGAGAGCGCGGACGAGTTCGGCGGGCCCGGGGACGCGGGGCCGCAGGCCGAGCGGTCGCCCACCGATGCGGTCGCCTTCGCCCTCGCCCCGGGTCCGTGCGATCCGGCGACGCTCGCCCTGCGGGCCAGTGCGGCGACGGGACGTCCGCTCGACCCGGCGGCGGTCGTCGCGACCGCCCACCGGCTCGCGGCGCGGGGCTGGGTCCGATGGTCGGTGGGCACGTTCGAGCTCACCGACGCCGGCGCCCGGTACCTGGGCTCCGGGGCCCCGACCGGTGCGGCGCGCGAGGGGGCGGAGCACCGGGCGCTCCTCTACGAGACGTTCGCGATCCTCGCGCGCCGCGGAGCGCGGCTCGAGCTCGTTCGGCAGGGACGGTTCGACCGACGGCTCCCGGACGGCGTCGTCCACCTCGTGCCGCCGGGTCTCGGTGACCGGTCGCCCGTCGAGCTCGACCGGGCGTTGACGGTGGCCCGCGGAACGTGGGCGTGGCGGTACTTCGGCGGCCGGGACGCCGACGTCGAGGCCGAGGTCAGCGGCGCGTTGCGTCCGGAGCGGATCCGCCGGAACCTCGCGAAGGCCCGGGCCCGCGGTACGTTCGCCCTGTTCGTCGTGGGGGACGCGGCGCGGGCGCGTCGGGTCCGGGCCGTGCTCGCCGAGGCGGGGGCCGGTGTGGGCGACGCTCAGGTCTGGACGGTCGCGCGCGGCCGGGTCCCGCCCGCGCCGGCGTCGTCCTCGCCGGCCGGAGCCGCGGGCCGGGGCCCGGGGCGGCCGACGGCACGGCCTCCACGCCCGCGGCGCGGTGACGCATCTCCTCGACGACCGCCTGGCTCAGGTAGGCGAGCGCGGCGTCGTTGAGCCGGTCGAGATGGAGGAGGAGGTAGTGCAGGTAGATCCGCTCGGGCCGGTGCGAAGGTCCGGGAAGGTGGCCCGTCGGGCGGGCGCCCGACCCGGGGTCGGACGCGACGCTCGCGAGGGTCGCGGCATGGTGCTCGGCGTGGGCGCCGTGGAGCGCGCGCCCTGTGGCACCGACGAGCGGAGGATAGACGTGGCCGACCGGGTCGACCGGCTCCTCCAACGGGGCCGCGGCGGCCCGCGCGGCCGCGGCGGCCGCCGCATCGAGGCGCCACTGCGTGTAGGGGTGCGCCGGGCGGCCCGGGTCCTGGAAGTCGGCGAGGGGCCGGCCGCCGACGTCCTCGACGATCGACTTCAGGCTCCAGCTGTCGCGCCGACGCCCTGGGCGGTCCGGGGTGGCGACCGGCTCCGCGGACACGGAGCCGACGAGCCCCGAGCCCGACTCATAAACGTGCGGTTCCATCCGCCCCCGGGTCGGCGTCCGAGGACCGCCGGATGGACCGGCCGAGGAGCTCGAACTCCGGGGTCGAGGCCACGACCGCGACGGGGAGGTGGGACGGCCCGAATCTCAGGAGCCCCTCGGAGTACCCCGCCTCCCGGGGGAGCCGGCAGTGCGGGAGCCACCCGGCCTCGGCGTCGGTGAGCGCGAAGAACCTCCGCGTGGCGTCCGAGACCTCGGCGAGGTGGAGGAGCAGCGTCGCGCGCAGGTTCCGGACGAGCGACCGGCCGCCCTCGGTCCCGAGGAAGTCGTCCGGGTTCTGGCTGAGGACGAGCACGCCGGTCCGGTAGTGGCGGACGTGCCGGACGAGCCGGTCGAGGAACTCGGCGGTCCGGGGGTCGCGGGCGAGGAGGTGGGCCTCGTCGATCACGACCAGCTTCGGGCGGTCGTTCCGGCGGACCCGGCCGTAGATCGCGTCGAGGACCACGGCGAGGTGGAACGCCCGCTGCTCGGCCGGGACCTCGTGGAGGTCGACGACGAGCGAGCCGGACGGGGGCGGCTCCGCCGCGTCCCGGTCGAGGTGGGCGAGCGAGCCGGAGACGAAGACGTCGAGGAGGCCGGGGAGCCGGCCGGGCCGGTCGGCAGTCCGGACGACCTCGGCGAGGGCGGCGAACGTCGGCCGGTCCGGCCGGGCGTAGAGCCGCGCGACCGACGCATCGAGGACCGCGACCTCCTCGTCGGCGAGCGAGGGGAACGCGGCGCGCAGCGCGGTCACGACGCGGGCCGACTTCTCGCTCAGGTCGCCCCCGGTCGACGACGGGTCGAGCGGGTGGAACCGGGCGGGGGCCGACGGCCCGACCCCCACGACCGTCGCCCCGAGCGGGCCGGCGAGCCCCGCGAACTCGCCGAGGGGGTCGAGGACGTACACCTCGAGGTCCGGCGTCATCCACCGGGTCCGGAGCGCGAGGAGCGCCGCGGCGAACGATTTCCCGGACCCGGTCGCGCCGAAGACCCCCCACGAGTAGCTCGCGTGCCGCCACCGGTCGAGGAACACCGGGGCGGCGTCGTCGAGGAGGAGGCCGACGAGGACGCCCCCGGGCTCGGCGACCGCCTCGTCGACGAACGGGAAGAACGCCGCGACCGCGTCGGTCGGCAGGGTCTGCCAGTACCCCGGGGGGCGGGGCTCGCTCCCGTCGAGCGCCGGCGGGGCGGCCGCATGCGCGGCCTCGTACTGGGGGACCGACGCGCCGAACCCGAGCGCGGCGAGTCGCCGCACGAGGTCGGACCGGTCCCGCTCGAGCGCCGCCGGCCGCGCCGCGGTCGCGTGGAACGAGAGTCCCACGCGGAACAGCTGCTGCTCGTTGGCGGCGAGCTTCCGCTCCAGGTCGTGCGCGCTCTCCGCCTCGAGCTCGAGCTCGGCGAGCTCGTTCTCCCCGCCGGATTCGATCTCGGCGTCCGCGACCGCCCCGGCGGACCGGACGAGGGCGAGGGCCCGGTCCCTCGGGATGGCGTGGACCTGGGCGCGGAACTCGAACGCCCGGCTCGTCGGAAGGACGCGCGAGAGGAACCCGAACGGGACGGCCCTCGGCAGGGTCCGGGCGAGGACCGGGCCGTCGAGCCGGCCCTTCCGGACGACGAACCGGGCCGACTCGTGGTCCGGTGGGACGCTCACGGCTCTCCCTCCCCGAACGCCGGCCCCCGGGCGGTGGTCGCCGCGAGCGCGGCCGCGGAGAGGCCGACGACGGCGCCGCGGAGCTCCGACCACGGGGGGACCGCGACGATCGCGAACGCGCCCGCGACCCCGACCGAGCCGGCGACCGCCCAGTTCCGGACCGCCGTGCGACCCGCGCCCCGTCCGGTCCGGGTCAACCAGGCCACGAACGCGATCGCCGCGAGCGCCTCGGCGAGCCCGACGAAGTACGGCTGGAGGAGCGAGGCGATGCCGGCGACCGCGCCGAACGCCCCGGCGGCGCGGAGCGAGTCGACCCCCGTGGGCGCGCGGAGGACCGCCCGGAGGTTCATCCGGGCCTCGCGGGAACGAGCGCGAGCCGGTCGAGCTCGGCGCGGAGGGCGCGCCCGGTCAGACGTTCGGCGGCCACCCCGAACGTCCGGAGCGCGTCGAGGGCAACGGCGAGGCGGGCCTCGAGACGGGCGACGCCCGCCGGGTCGGCCGGCTCCCAGAGGACGACCGCGACCCGCCGGACCCGGCGCCGGCGCAGGAGGAGGTCGACGACATCGGCGTATCCGGCCCGCGCGGCCCGGTCGGGAGCGTCGGGGGCAGGGTCCGGGGCCGGACGGTACGGGTCGGGTCGAGGGCGGCCGACCGGGCGACGAGGTACAACGGCCCGTCGAGCGCGGCCAGCCACCGGCGCGTCGCCTCGAAGAGCGCCCGGGCGTCGGCCGGGGGAAGGTAGGCGACCGGAACCCCGCCGGCGATCAGGACGGCCGCGACCCGTCCCGACCCCACCCGCATCGTCCGCGCGGCGGCCCGGGCCGGCGTCCCGACCGACGCTCCGGAGGGCACGCGGACCCGGCGGCGCCATCGCCACGCCAGGTAGCCGACGACCCGCTCATCGAGCGGCCGGCCCTCCCCGCGGTGGATCGCGACGACGAAGCCGACGAGCGCGAACGGCACGACCGCCACCGGGCCGGCGACCGGGACCGCGACGAGCCCGACGGCGGCGTACCCGGCGAACTTGAGCGCGTCCCGCGCCGAGGGGAACGGCCCGAGGTGGAGCCGCCGGTCGACCGGGCGGGGGATCCCGACGGTCCAGGCCGCATCGATCTCGGTCATCGGACCTACCGGAGGTCGGAGAGCTTCTCCGGGTGCTGGCGGTCGAGGCCCGCGAACCGGCGCGAGGCGGCGGCGAGCCGGGCGCCCTTCACATGACGGAACATCGCCTCGGCGCCGCGGCCGAGCGCCTCCGCGGCGAGGAGCGGGGCCGCGTACGGGATCGGGACCCGGGCGACCGCCGCGGACGCGCTCTGCACGGCCCGGCTCCGGGAGGGGGACCGCCCGGAGCTCGCGATGGGTCGGACGATCGAGGAGACGCCGGCCGAAGCGGCCGCGAGGCCGCGCTCCACGCCCCCGGTGAGCGCCGCGCCGGCCGAGGGGAACCCGATCCGCCCGAGCTGGGCGCCGGCGACGTTGAGCAGGGAGGGGGCCCCGAGGGCGATGGTGAGGTACGCGACGAGGAGGAGCACCGAGGGGGCGCCGACCGCGAGCTCGAGGGGGACGACGATGACGACCGGCAGGAACGCGAGCTCCCCGAACAGGAGCCACGACCGGCGGGCGAGCGGGGCGAGGACGGGGATCGGTGCGAGGAGGCTGAACGCGGGGAGGAGGACGAGCAGCACCGCGAGCAACGCATCCCGCGCGGCGACGGCGATCGCGAGGAGGAGGACGAGCGAGAAGAGCGTGAACGAGAGGACGAAGGCGAGGAGCCCGTTGTCCCAGGAGAACTTGAGACCGGCGAGGCCCGTGAGGTTCCCCCACGACTGCCACGCGCCGCCGTCGAACCCGGTGACGACGGGGTACACGCCGCCGGCGACGTCGAGGACCGCCGCGGCGACCGGCACGGTGATGTTCGCGAGGACGACCGAGACGACGAGCCGCGGGAGGAGCGCTTCGAGGCGGGCCCGCGTCGGGGTCGCGACCGCCCGGGCCAGGTAGACCGCCCCGACGGCGAGGACGACGAGGACGACCGCCGGGTCGACGACGTTCGCGACGAGGTAGCCGGAGAACTGGGCCGCGAGCGAGAGGAACGACGGGGACGACGACCCGGGCCCGAGAGCGACGGGTAGGCGGCGGAGGGAAGGAGCTCCGGGACGAGGAGGTTGTTGTACGTCGGGAGCGTGACCGCCCAGAGGATCCCCGTCATCACGGCGAACAGGGCGAACAGCACCGCCTGGACGACCTCGGAGACGCTCGCGGCCATCGGGTTCCCCCTAGGTCGCCGGTAAGGACCCACTGCGCGAGGCCCCAGATCAGCCCCGAGAGCGCGGCGGCGAACAGGAGGGTCCCGACGAGCGCGTCCCGCGCCCGGTCCTTGGCCTGGATCTTCTTGGTGACGTCGTTCGAGAACCACGAGAGCGCGACCCGGGCCCAGACGATCGCGAGGAGCCCGCCCCCCGAAAGACCCAGGAGGACGACGATCCGGTCGACGACCTCGGAGAAGTTCGCGACCGCCGAGCCGTTCGTGGCGGCCGCGACCCCGGGATGGGCGAACCCTGGGACCTCGGACGGTCCGGCCGGCGGGGCGAACAGCGCCGCCAGCGCGACGACGACCGCGACCGGCACGCCGACCGTCGGGCTCATGCTGCCTCCGTCGGGTCCGGCGGGGAGTCCCGCCCGGCGCCGGAGGGGCGGGCGCCGGGGCGGCGACCCATCGGACGACCTCCCGGCCCTCCCCGTCGTCGTCGACCCGGACCCGCCCGGCCCGTTGCCACGCCGCGAGACTCGCCGCCACCGCATCGGCCGACAGGTGCCGTTCCTCGGCGAGGAGGTCGAGGGTCGTCCGGTCGATCCCGTCCTCGGCTCCCGCGAGCAGTTCCCGCACGACGGTTCGCGCGGCCCCGCCGCCGTCGGGGCCGGCCGGCCGGCGGGGCCATCGGACCCAGCGACGGACCGCGAACCCGCCGAGGAGGGCGAGCGCGGCCCCCGCGAGCGTCCCTCCGAGGATCCACCCCCCGACGGCGCCCGAGTTCGTTCCCGGAAGGGAGGGAACCGGTGGGGCGACCCCGGCGGCGGAGACGTAGAGCGTGAACGTGACGTTCGCCGTGCGCCCCGTCGCGTCGGTGACCGACCCCCGCAACGTCAGGTACCCGGCGGAGACCGGGGCCGCGGTCCACGTGAGGGTCCCCCCATCGGACGAATTCCCGGCGCTCGTCTCGGCGTCCGAGAGCGAGAGGCGGTACCGGTACGGGGGAAGGCCACCGGCGATCGTCGCATGGACCGGAAGCGCCGCGCCCGCGAGCGGGTCGGCCGTGCCGAGCGCGACCGAGAGGTTCAGGCCGGGCGCGACGGTGACGGTGATGTTCGCCGCGACGGCGACCCCGGAGCCGTCGACGACCGAAACGGGGAGGGTGAGCGGCCCGGTGCGGTCAAACGTGACGGTGAGCGCGATGGTCCCGTCGGCGGCGATCGACCCCTGCGCCGGCGATTCCGCCGTGACCCCGACGACCGGCGGGACCGACCACGCGAACGGAGGGGTTCCGTCGGCGACGCCCACGGCGACGGGGGTCGGGTACCCGACCTCGGCGAACGGCACGCTCGCCGGCGCGAGCTGCGGGGGCGGCGTGGCGCGTCCGACCGGGGTCAGTCCATTCGAGCTCCGGTTCCAGGCGTCGACGACCGAGCCGGACACCCAGACGGTTCCCGGGGTCTCGGGAACCACCGCGAGCTCGTAGGTCCCGTCCGAGGGCACCACGGTCGACCCTTCCGACGACCCGCCCGGAATGCTCCAGTCGACCGTGAACGGCCCATCCCCGCCGGTCAGGTTCGCCGCGAACTCGAACGGGACGCCCACGTCCCCGAGGACGCCGGGGCTCGAGAGCTCGAGGAACGGAGGTCCGACCACCCGGATCGTGGCGGACGCCGAAGCGAACGTCCCGCTGTGGTCCCGGACCCCGAAGAGGACGAGGACCGACCGCTCCGTGCTCGGCGCGGTCCAACGGACCGACCAGCCGGCCGACACGTTCCCCGTCGCGAAGCTCCAGTAGGGCTGGTACGGACTGGTCCCCCCCGACGCGCTCCCCGTGAGGGTGACGGTGACCCCCACGTCGACCGTCGCGGGCACCGAGAGCAAGGTCGCGACGAGATCCCCGGACCCGGGCGCACCGCAGCACCCTCGGCCGCGCGAACGACCGGGGCTGGCCCTGTCGAGGAGGAGGGCGGAGGGGACGATCGAGCTCGCGCCACCGCGGGCGGGTCGATCGCCGGGACGGCCGGTCCGTGGAAGAGTACGCGGGGCGACCCGTCCACCTGCCCCGGAGCTCCGGCCACGTGGGCGAGCGGGGGTCCGAAGGACCCCGGCACGAACGCCGGAGCGGCGGTCAGGATCAGCAGGGCAGCGACGGGTCCGACGAGCCACGGGTCCACGGTTCGGGTCGAGGGCGTTCGCACAGCAACCACCGGGGGACGGAGCGGGCCGCCCGGTACTTTCGGCCGGAGGTCCGGCCGAATCGTGAACGGTGCGTTACCCGTCCACCGGGAGGGCGATGTGCTCCCGTGAGAACGGTCCGAGGTCGACGCCGGTCCCGACTCGGTGCCCGGCGGCGGAGAGCTCGCGCCGGGCCCCCCGGGCGACCTCGCCCGGTGGCAGACGTTGGGTGACCGAGCGGATCTTCAGCATCAGGAGCCCGGACCGGGCCCGGCAGATCGTGGCGTTCTCCCGGTAGATCCGGGTCTGGTCCCGCTGGGCCACGTCCTGGTAGAGGAGGTCGACCGGGCCGACGTCGGCGGCGTACCGTTCCGGCAGCTGCGCGTCGGCGAGGATCGGGAGGATGTTCGTCCGGCGGCGGGCGAGCGCGAGGAGCGGAGCGAACGACGGAGGGCTCTTCTCGACCGCGAAGATCGTCGCGTCGGGCATCGCGTCGGAGAGGTGGCTCACGGTCGTGCCGTGGGCCGCCCCGAGGTAGAGGACGGTCCGGACCCCGGCGAACAGCGGACCCGGGGGCGCCTTCGCGAGGTACGCCGCGAGCTTCGACCGCCACGGGTCCCAGCGCCGGAACTCCGAACCGGACTCCGACCGGAGGTCCTCGCCGTACACCGACTCCCCCGGGACCGCGTTCCGCGTGTAGAGGTCCCGGCCGATCCGGTAGACGCCGGGCCACCCGCTCGGCTCCAAGGTCGGTCCTTCTATCCGAGTCGGGCGAGCAGCTCGACCTCGACGCACGCCCCGAGCGGGAGCGACGCCACCCCCATCGAGACCCGGGCCGGTCGGCCGTCCTCGCCGAAGATCCGGATGAGGAGCTCGGTCGCCCCGTTGCCGACGTCGGCGTGCTGCGTGAAGTCCGGGGTGGCAGCGACGAACACGCCGACGCGCACGATGCGGCGGACCCGGTCGAGGGTTCCGAGCTCGGCGGCGAGCGCGCTCACCGCCTGGAGGGCGGCCTGGGCGGCCGCCGTCTGGGCGTCGGCGAGGGCGACCGTGCTCCCGACGGTCCCGGGATGGAGCGACTTCCCGTCGACCCGCGGGATCTGGCCCGAGACGTACGCGTAGTCGCCGTCGACGACGACGGGGCGGTACGTGCCCGCCGGCGGCGGGGGCGGGGGCAGGACGATCCCGAGCTCGCGGAGCCGTTCCGAGACCACGGTCGCCATCGGACGCGGGACCGGAGACGGCGAGAAAAGGGTGATGGGGCGGAGGCTCCCCGCCGCCGCCCGTTCGATACCGCTATACTGAGACCGACGTACCACGCCCGATGTCCGGCCTCCTTCGCCGGTTCCGGCGGCCCAAGCCGAAGGAGGAGGAGGAAGCACCGGCGGACGCGCCGGTCGAACCGACGGAGGAGGACGCCGACATCTACCCGCATCGGGGCCCGCCCCGGCGCCGGGGCGACCCCGACATCGAGCCGGAGCCCGAGCCGCGTCCCGGGTCGGTCGAGTCCGGGGACGAGGTGGCGGCCGAGCCCGACCCCGTCTCCGTCGAGATCGGCCCGGCGCCGGCATCGGAACCTTCGTTGGACCCGCCGAAGTCGCCCGGTGGGGGGCCCGACTCGCCAGTCCCCGCCCGGCGGAGCCGGTCCCGGACGGTCCTGCTCCCGAGATTCCCCTTCCGAGCCGTCCGCCCCTCCCGCTGGCGGACGCCGATGCCGGTCGCCCCGCGCATCGTCCGCTGAGCGCGCCGACACGGTGCTTCCTGTGCGGGACCGAGATGAACGGGTCGACCTGCCCGACGTGCCGGATGACCTGGAACGAATAGGCCCCGGGGGACCTCGGATCGGTCCGGCACGCCCCTCACCGGGGGTGCGGAGCACGACGTTCAGGAGCGTCGGCCGAACGACCACCCGGTCTTGTCGATGACGTCGAACACGTTGCCGTCCGGGTCGGCGAGCGTGACGAAGTCGTGCCCCGGCTCGGCGGCCCGTACGACGGTCGCTCCGATCCGGACGAGCCGCTCCACCTCTCCTCCTGGGTCGGAGGAGTACACGTCGAGATGGATCCGGTAGTCCCGCAGCGGCGGCTCGGCCGTGCGGTAGAGAGAGAGGTTCGGTCCCTTCCCAGCCGGGTCGATGAGGACGACCCCCTCCTCGTCCGGCGGGTCGCGCGGGACGTAGTGGAGCGCCGCTTCCCAGAACGCTCGCATCTTCGGGAAGTCGGTGCAGTCGACGACGACCGACCCGACCCAGGATCGGGCGGGCGGGTCGACCGCGACGCGTCGTCCGGACACTTCGGACCCCCGGGTCCCGGGAATCGAGACCGGGGCTTGAGCCCTCCGGATGACCCCGGAACCAGAAGTTCGGCTTTCCCCGGGGTGACGGACCTGGCGGACCCGGCGCGGAGGCTCGGCCTCATAAGTTCCGACCGGTTCCTCCGTCGAAAATCATGGCGAGTTCGGCTTCCCAAGGCGCGGAGTTCGACCAGCTCGAACGGGACGTGGTCGACCACTACTTCGTCCTCCAGCCCGGATTCGCGGTCTTCCTCGGGCTCCACCAGCACGACGGCCGGGTGCCGGACCTCTCGCGGGCCGGGACCGACGCGTGGGTCGCGGGCGCCGACCGGCTGCTCGCCCGCCTCCGCACGGTGAAGGTCGATGGGCTCTCGCCCGGCCGCGCGATCGACCGGTCGCTCCTCGAACTCCTTCTCGAGTCGCCCCGGTTCGACCTCGTCGACAGCCGGGACCTCGAGCGGAACCCGATGTCGTACGTCGGCGGGATCTCGCTCACGCAGTACATGGTCCGCGACTACGCTTCGGTCGCCGACCGGGCGCAGGCGATCGTCGCGACCCTCGAGGCGGCGCCGAAGCTTCTCGCCGACGGGGCGGACCGGCTCGACCCGACCGTCGCGAAGCCGTTCCTGACCCTCACCCTCGCGATCGGGGGCGGTTTGCCGTCCCACTTCGCCGAGGCGGAGGCGTTCGCCCGGAAGGAGTCGGGCACCCTCGGCGACCGGGTGAAGGTCGCCCGGGAGTCCGCGGAGGCGGCCGTCGGGGAGTTCCTCGCTCGGATCCGGAGCGAGTGGATGCCGAAGGCGACCGACGACTTCGCCCTGGGGGCCGCCCGGTACCAGAAGCTGCTCTGGGTCCGCGAAGGGATCCCGACCCCGTTCGAGGAGATCCGGCGGTCCGGGGAGGCCGACCTCGCCCGCAACCAGACCCGCCTCGCCGAGATCGCCGGCCCCTCGCGCCGCCCGGCCGAGCTGTTCGAGAGCCTGTTCGCGGACCATTCGACGGCCGCCGAACTCGTCCCGACCGCCGCCCGGTTCGTCGGGGAGACCAAGCGGTTCGTCGAGGAGCACGACCTCGTGACGATCCCGGAGCCGTCGGAGTGCCGGGTGGAGGAGACCCCGTCGTATGGCCGCGCTCTCTCGACGGCGAGCATGAACCCGCCCGGTCCGTTCGACGTCGGCGGGGACGTGGGGATCTACTACGTCACACCCGTGGACCCGACGTGGCCCGCCGCGCGCCAGGAGGAGTGGCTCCGCTCGCTCAACCGAGTGATGCTGAAGAACATCACCGTCCACGAGGTCTGGCCGGGGCACTACCTGCAGTTCCTCCATTTCCGCCACTCGAAGGGCTCGCTCGCCCGGAAGGTGTACCTCTCCCCGTCGTTCACCGAGGGGTGGGCCCACTACTGCGAGCAGCTCGCGATCGAGGAGGGGATCGGCGGCTCGGACTGGAAGGCCGAGGCGGCGCAGCTCCACGACGCGCTCCTCCGCGACTGCCGGCTCCTCGCCTCGATCGGTCTCCACACCGGCGGGATGACCGTCGCGGACGCGACCCGGCTGTTCGTCGAGCGGGCCCATTTCGAGCAGCTCCCCGCCGAGCGGGAGGCGATCCGCGGGACGTTCAACCCGGAATACTTCTGCTACACGCTCGGAAAGCTCCGGATCCTCGAGGCCCGGCGGGCGCTCCTCGACCGGGAGTTCCACGGTTCCCGGAAGGCGTTCCACGACCGTCTGCTCTCGACCGGCGCCCCGCCGGTCGGACTGTTGGAGACGCTGCTCACCGCGCCGGCGTAGCGGCTTCGAGCCCCGCGGTCGCGACGGATCGGGACGACCGGTTCGGGCGGGATGGGTCGCTCCGGGGGATGGCGTCCCTCGGGGGTCCGGCTCGACCCGCCGGTCGTCGTTCTCGGAAGGGAGCGGTGCCGCCTCCGGTTCGTCGGTCCCCACCGTGGAACGTCCCGTCTCGCCGACAAAGCGGTAACCCGCGCCGGATCTCTGCGACTCCGTCGCATATGCCGGGCTCTAGCGGTCTATGGAGGCATCTATAGTCTAAATCATAATTCTATATATCCCCACGTGCGGGTCGCCGACCGATGCCCCGGGTCGAAACGGCGAAGCCCCCGGTCCGCCCGACGGCGGCCGAGCTCGGGCCGGAGGTCGAGGAGCGGAGGCTGCACCGCCTCGGCTCGGTGAGCATCGGCATCGCGCTTCCCCGTCGCTGGGTCGCCCGCCACGGGCTCGCGAGCGGCGGCGCGGTGTACGTCTCGACCCGCCCCGACGGAACGATCCTCGTCCGCGACGGGCGGGACCTTCCGGCGGCGGCGACCGCGCAGCTCCACGTCCCCCCGGGCGGGACCCCCGAGCACCTGTTCCGCCAGCTCCTCCGGGCGTATCTGTCCGGGGCCCAGCGGTTCGAGGTCGTCGAGGCCGACGGTCTCTCCGCCGCGACCCGCACGGCCGTTCTCGACTTCGTCCGGCGGACGATCCGGCCGGAGGTCGTGAACGACGACGGCCACCAGATCGTCGTCGCCGACGTCAGCCGCGGTGCCGACCTCGCGGTCGGCCCGGTGCTGCGGAGGATGGCCCAGGTCGTCCTCGAGCGGAACCGGAATGCCGGCCGGTCCTGGCTCAACTCGCACGGCACTCGGGGCGACGACTGGCGGGCCCGCGATGACGAGGTCGACCGGCATGCCTGGCTGATCGAGCGGATCCTCGTGCTGCGGCCGTGGCCGGAAGCCGGCCCGGGCGGCTTCCCGTCCGCGCTCTCCGAGACGTTCGCCCCGCTGTTCCTCGCCCGGTCGCTCGAGCGGGCGGCCGACCACGCGGTCCTGATCGCCGAGCGCGGCGCCCGGCTAAGGGAGGCGAACCTCCCGGAGGCGACGTACCGGGCGCTCACCGCGTACCACACGCAGGTCGTTGACCATCTCGAGCTCGCCTGCCGGGTCGCCGAAGCGCGCGACCCGACCGACGCCAACCTCGTCGTCGACGCCGGCGAGGCGCTCCACGAGACCGCGGCCGCGCTGCGCGAGCGGTTCTGGACCCGGGGGCTCTCGAGTTCCGTTCCTCCGAGCGCGATCGCGAACCTCGGCCTCCTGATCGAGTCGCTCGACCGGGTCACGGCCTACGCCCAGGACATTGCCCAACTCGCCGTGCCGCCGTCGGACCGGGTCACCGTCCGCCCGACGCTGGCCTCCGACAGCCGGGCCTCCGACCTTCCTCTCCCCAAATAGCGGAGAACCACCGGGAGGAACAACCGAATGAGTGCGAACAACGCAAGCGGAACGAACCCAACCCCCAGTCCGAGCACGCCGAGCGGAGGGAGCGCCTCCGACAAGAGCCACCTGCCGAAGCAGTCGTCGAACCGAATGGCGATCGTCGCCGTCGTCGTCATCGTGATCATCGTGATCGCGGTCGTCGGCGCCGGTGCGGCGCTCGGCTGGTTCTCGACGAAGAGCTCGTCCCCGGGCACCTGCCCCGCCGGCTCCGGCCAGACGATCGACGCCGCCGGCTCGACCCTCGCGCAGCCCCTGATGACCCTCTGGGCGAGCCAGTACACCTGCGGCCAGCTGAACTACAACGGTGTGGGCAGCGGCGCGGGCGTCACGGACCTCAGCCAGAAGACCGTCGACTTCGGCGCCTCGGACGCGCCGCTCTCCAGCACCCAGGTGAGCGCGCTGCCGTCGGGCTCGACCGTCCTCACGATCCCCGAGCTCGTCGCGGGGGTCGCCATCATCTACGACATCTCGGGCGTCTCGAAGGGCCTCAACCTGACCGGGAGCGTGCTCGCGGGGATCTACCTCGGCACGATCACGAACTGGGACAACTCGGCGATCACGTCGCTCAACCCGGACTCGAAGCTCCCGAACGCGAACATCACGGTCGTCGAGCGGGCCGACTCGAGCGGCACCACGTACGTCTACACGAGCTGGCTCTCGCTGGAGAACACCACCTGGAAGTCCTCGGTCGGCGCGGCAACGACGGTCGCGTGGCCGACGGGCATCAAGGAGAGCGGGTCCCTCGGCGTCGCGGGGACGGTCAAGTCCGACCCGAACTCGATCGGGTACGTCGACCTCGCCTACGCGATCACGAACGGCCTCGCGTACGGTGCGATCCAGAACCCGGCGAGCAACTACATCCTGCCGAACGAGACGAACACCGCGGCGGCGGCGGCCCAGGCCTCGAGCCTCCCGGCGGCGAACGCCGAGGCCGGCTGGGACTCGGTCTCGATCCTGAACATGCCGGGGGCGACGACCTACCCGCTCGCGACGTTCTCCTACGTGATGGTCTACTCCGACCTCGGGGCCGTGTACGGCTCCAGCGAGTCGCAGGCCCACGCGCAGGGGACCGTGGCGTTCCTCTGGTGGGCCGTGACGACCGGGCAGTCGGTACTCGACGGGACTGTCGTACGTCCCGCTGCCAGCGAACGTGGTCAGCGCGGACGAGACCGCGATCAGCAGCATCACCTACAACGGGAATGCGCTGACGTCCCACTAGCCGGGCGTCGTATAGGACGGTCGCCGCATGGGGGATCCTCCGGCCGGGCTGGGAGCGGGGAACGACCCGCTCCCCGGCCCCGCTCCGGATCCCCCCGCAACCCCTTCCCCCGTGGACCGCGGGGCTCCCGCGCGCCGAAGGTCGCGGGTGGTCGACGCGGCGTTCGGCTGGCTCACCCTTGTCGCGGCGGCCGTGCTCATCGCGCTGCCGCTCCTGCTCATCCTCGTCGTCACCCAGAACTCGTGGCCGGCGTTGGTCCGGTTCGGTCCCGGGTACCTCATCGGGAAGACCTGGGACCCGAACATCCCCCCCATCACGTTCGGAGCGGCTCCGTTCATCGCGGGTACGCTCGAGACGAGCTTCATCGCGCTCCTGATCGGCGTTCCCCTCTCGCTGGGGGCGGCGGTGTTCCTCGCCGAGCTCGCTCCGAACTGGCTCCGAGCCCCGGTGGCCGCGGTCGTGGACCTCCTCGCCGCGGTGCCGTCGGTCGTGTTCGGTCTCTGGGGGCTCGCGGTCCTCGTGCCGTACATGCGCACGACGGGGGACCCGTTCCTCACCCGGTATCTCGGGTGGTCGCCGGTGTTCGCCCAGCACGCCGGCAGCCAAAGCGGCCAGAGCGTGCTCACCGCCTCGATCATCCTCGGGATCATGATCCTCCCGACGATCTCCTCGGTCAGCCGGGAGGCGCTCCGCGCGACCCCGGACAGCCAGCGTGAGGCGGCGTTGAGCCTCGGCGCGACCCGGTGGGAGGCGACCCGGATCGGACCGCTCGCCTACGCCCGCTCCGGGATCTTCGGCGCGGCGATCCTCGGGCTCGGGCGCGCCATGGGAGAGACGATGGCGGTCACGATGACGATCGGGAACTCGAACAACGTGGCCACCTCCCTGATCGACCCCGGCCAGACGCTCTCGAGCCTCATCGCGATCAACTTTGGGAACGCTCTCCCGCTCGAGCGGGCCGCGCTCGTCGAGCTCGGCCTCGTCCTGATGGCGGTCTCGCTCCTCGTGAACGTCGTCGCGAGACTGCTCCTCCGCTCGATGAACCGGATCGGGAGGTCGACCGCGTGAGGCCCCCGAAGCGGATCCGACGGCGCGTGAAGAACGTCGCCCTGCTCGGTCTCTGCGCCGTCGCCGTGGTGGTGATGTTGGTCCCCCTGGTCAGCATCCTCTACACCTGCTTCGTCAACGGCGCCGGGGCGATCACCCCGGCGTTCTTCCTGAAGAACCCCCCGCCCCCGTGCAACCCGGTCGCCGGGTCCACGTGCCCGGTCGGCGGGGTCCAGGACGCGATCGTCGGCACCCTCCTCCTCGTCGGCCTCGCTTCGCTGATTGCCCTCCCCCTCGGCATTCTGGGCGGGATCTACCTCTCCGAGTTCGAGGACCGCCCGCTCGCCCGACCCGCCCGGTTCCTCGCGGATGTCATGACCGGGATCCCCTCGATCGTGATCGGCGTCTTCGTGTTCGGGATCTTCTACTTCTTCGCCCAGGAAGGGTGGATCAGCTCGTTCAGCGTCATCTCCGGGTACACGGGCGCGGTCGCGCTCGCGGTGATCATGATCCCGGTCGTCGCCCGGACGTGCGAAGAAGCGCTCCGCCTCGTGCCGACGTCCCTCCGGGAGGCGTCGCTCGCCCTCGGGATCCCCCGCCACCGGACGATCCTCCGGATCGTGCTCTCCTCAGGGCGCGGCGGAGTGATCACCGGCGCCCTGCTCGCCGTCGCGCGGGCCGGGGGCGAGACGGCGCCGCTGCTCCTGACCGCGGGGTTCGCGACCGGGCCGATCTTCGGGCTGTCCGGGTGGACGCCGGCGCTCCCGGTCCTCATCTACGAGTTCGCCTCGGCGAACTATCCGAACACCACGCAATTGGCGTGGGGAGCGGCGCTGATCCTCGTCCTGATGATGCTCCTTATTAGTGTCGGGGCCCGGCTCGCCCTGCGGAACAAGTTCGGCGGGAGGTCGGCGTGAGCGACGACAAGCTGGTGGTCCAAAACCTCAACGCCTGGTACGGCAAGACCCACGCGGTCCAGGACATCTCACTGTCGTTCCCCGACAAGCAGGCGACCGCGATCATCGGACCGTCCGGGTGCGGGAAGTCGACGTTCATCCGGTGCCTCAACCGGATCCACGAGACCCAGCCGAAGGCCCGGTCGGAGGGGAAGGTCCTCCTCGACGGCGACGACGTCTACCAGGCCGACCCGACGGAGATCCGGCGGAAGATCGGGATGGTGTTCCAGCGGCCGAACGTCTTCCCGACGATGTCGATCTACGGCAACGTCGCGGCGGGGCTCAAGCTCCACGGGGGGTACTCCCGCGACGAGATCGACACCCTCGTCATCGAGAGCCTGAAGAAGTCGGCGCTCTGGGACGAGGTGAAGGAGAAGCTCGACCAGAGCGCGCTCCAGCTCTCCGGCGGCCAGCAGCAGCGGCTCTGCATCGCCCGGGCCCTCGCCGTCCAACCGGAGGTCCTCCTGATGGACGAGCCGGCGAGCGCCCTCGACCCGATCTCGACGGCCCGGATCGAGGACCTGATCTTCGACCTGAAGAACTCGGTGCCGGTGATCATCGTCACCCACAACATGCAGCAGGCGGCCCGGGTCGCCGACCGGACCGCGTTCCTCTACCTCGGCAAGCTCGTCGAGATCGCGCCGACGCGCGACCTGTTCGAGCGGCCGAAGGAGAAGCTCACCGAGAGTTACATCACGGGGAGGTTTGGGTAGGAACGATGCCGGGCACGGTCGAGCGGAAGGCGCTCTCGGAGGAGCTCAACAGCCTCCGGGAGAACATGCAGACGATCGCGACGCTGAGCGTCCAGGCGATCGAGCGGGCCGTCGCGGGGCTCGACTCCCCGGACACCGGCGTCGTCGGCGACGTGAGCGCCCTCGACCGCGAGGTCTACGGGCTGAAGGAGCGGATCGTCCGGAACTGCGTCGAGACGATCGCGCTCCACGCGCCGGTCGCGAAGGACCTTCGGTCGATCACGGTTGCGCTCGAGGTCACGACCGACCTCGACCGGATCGGCCGGTACGCGAAGGACATCGCCGAGGCGGCCCACGAGCTCCACCGGGAGGGGGACGGCCGCGAGAGCCTGCCGAAGCTGCGGGTGATGGGGAACCTCACCGTCGGGATGATCCGGACCGCCGTGAACGCCTACCTCGCCGGCGACGCGACGAGCGTCGCGCACATCCACGCCGACGACGACGCGGTCGACGACTTCCACGACGAGCTGTTCCAGGCGATCATCGACGGGATGGCCCGCCGGTCGGTCACCCCCCGGACCGGGGCGGAATGCATCCTGATCAACCGGTACCTCGAGCGGCTGAGCGACCACGCCGTCAACATCGGCGAGTGGGTCGTCTACCTGGTCAGCGGGGAACGCCCCACAAGGCTGGCCCGCTCCCACGCCGGGGACCCGACCCGGCCGTAGGGGGTCGGGGCGGGTACGCCCTCCCTCAGGCGTACTCGTGGTTCGCCTCGGGACCCATCAGCCCGAACGCCTCGAACCGGAACGACTGCTTGATCACGCTCGCGACCGGGAAGAACGGGATCCACACGAGCATGTCCCACCGTCCCATCTTCCCGAGGAAGTACGCGAGCGGGACCGCCCGGATCGCGAGCGCGAGGAGGAGCAGGAAGGCGACGTCGACGAGGGCGTGGACGCCAAGGAGGAGCAGGAGGAGGACCAGGAACACGTAGACGAGGCTCCGCACGCCCGACCGGGCGAACGTGAGGAACCACAGGAGGACGCCGAGCCCGGCGAACTCCGGGGTGTCGCTGAGGAGCGAGGAGTAGTGCTGCCCGTTCGCCATCAGGATCCCGCGGGCCCACCGGACCCGCTGCTTCCGGAGCGCGTCGTAGTCCTCCGGGACGTCCTCGTAGGCGCGGGCCCCGAACTCCATCCGGACCCGGTACCCGAGCCGCTGGATCCGCATCGAGAGCTCGGTGTCCTCGCCGTTCCACGGGACCCACCCCCCGAGGGCGACGAGGTCCTTCCGGCGGAACGCCGAAAAGAGGCCGTCGATCACCTCGCCCGAGCGGACGCCCATCGCGCCCGGCCGCTGGAAGTAGTGGCCCCAGGCGATCTCGAGCGCGCGGAGCTTCCGGGTCCACCCGGTCCTCTGGCGGGGGTGGATCGAGCCCTGCACCCCCCCGACTTCCGGGTCGGCGAAGTGGGGGATGATCGCGTGGAACCCGAGCCGCTCGGAGACGAACGTGTCCCCGTCGAGGCGGATCACGATCTCCCCCGTGGCGAGGGCGAGCGCCCCGTTGAGCCCGTTCGACTTCCCCGCGTGCGGGAGGTCGACGACCATCCCCCGCGCGTGCCGGAGCGTCGCGACCGCCGCGCGGGCGAGCTCGGAGGTCCGGTCGGTCGAGCCATCGTTGCCGACGATGATCTCGACCGTTCCCGGGTAGAGGCCCGAGGCCCTGTCGGCGTGCCGGATCGCCTCGGCGATCCACCGCTCCTCGTTGTACGCCGGCATCACGATCGACACCGACGGATGGTACGTGGCCACGGACGGGAGCGGGCGGCGACGGAGCTGCCGGAAGTACAGCGGCCGGTTGAGGGCGATGAACGTCTCGAGGGTCACGAGCGGCAGGAGGAGGAGCAGCGTGAACGGGAGGAGGATCGAGCCGTCGCCGAGGAGCCGGTCGACGACGACGAGGGTGGCGGCGGCGAACCCGACCGCGACGACCCCCGTGCCGAAGAACTGGACGATCGCCCCGCGGTCCCGACGGAACTGCGCGGCGAGCCGCTGCGGGGTCGGGAGGAAGAGGGTGCAGAAGACGAGCCCGGCGAGGAACATCCCCCCCGTCATGCTGCGGACCACGATCGCGAGGTTCCGGATGCTCTGGCCCGGGACCGTGAAGAACACGGCGTCGAGGACGACCTCGACGCCCACGTAGAGGAGGAGGAGCCCGAGCGCCCACGCCCGGCGGTACGCCGGGAGCGACGGGCGGCGATAGACCAGCCCGCTCGCGACCGCGAGCGCCCCCATCGCCGCGAGGTACATCGGGAAGATGTAGTCCGGGACGAGCTGGGACGTCGAATTGACCGCGTAGACCCCGGGCCACGGGTTCGGCCAGAAGAGGGCGGCGCCGGCGTACGCGACGAGGTGGTCGTACGGGAGGAACAGGACGGAGAACAACGCGAGCTCGAGGGCGGAGATCGCGACGAACGCGCCCGCCAGGGTCGCGAGGAACCGGCGCGCCCGCGGCAGCGGGGCGTTCGGCGACGCCCCGGCCCCGCGGAGGAAGACGGTCCGCGTCCCCTCCGCCGAAGTGACGGGAACCGTGGAGATCGCCCGCGGGTCGGTGGGGGCCACGCCGGGAACCGTCGCCCCCGGCGCGGTCGGGTCCCGGACGAGCCGGATCCGCACCGACCCGACCACCGATTTGGAGGGCCTCCGATGGAGCCACTCGGCCGTGGCGAACAGCCCGGCCCCGAGCGCGATGCCGACGATCACCCCGCCGAGGGGGATCCCGAGCGACCGCAGCACGTTCGCGAGAGGAGCGAGGAGCATCACGGGGGTCCCGCCTCCCCGGGACGGGGCGCGCGGTCCGCGCGCCGGCTCCCGGCGGTCAGGGGGTTCAACCACCCCGGCGTCGCAGCCCTCGGAGGGCCACGAATCCCACCACGATCGACCCGCCGATCCACAGCGAGGTCATCAACGCCCCCGAGCTCAGCGCGGCGACGAGCGCCGCCGACGGCTGGTCGGAGACCGGGTGGAACCGGATCACAATCGGCGGGGTGGGTCCCGCCACCGTCAGGTTCCCGTGCGAGGGGACGGCGTACTCGCCGGCCGGGGGATGGACGTCGAACGTGTACGTCCCGTTCGGCGCGAGGAACATCGACCCCTTCGGAGACCCGGGCTGGGTCACGCTTCCGAGGCGGATCGCCCAGGTGGTGGACGACCCCGGCCCGGACGCCTCGAACCGCGTCGGGAACTCGACGAGCGAAAAGACGAGCGGGAGGGTCGCGGAGAATCCGTGGAGGGAGAGGATTCCCGTCCGGGGGCTGGCGGAGAAATTGGCCGGAACGACGATGGCGTACGAGTAGGTCCCATTCGGGAGCGACGACGACACCCACGCCGACGTCGCCGGGATCGTCACTCCGTTCAGCTGCACGCTCCAGTTCATTCCGGGCCGGGTCCCGTTCGCCTCCCACGTCGCGTCGTAGACGGTCGGTACGAACGGGACGTCCACGGTGAGCGGCCCTCCGTGGACGACGAACGTCTTCTCCGCGACCTCCGGGTGGTACCCGGCACGTACCCCACGTGGTAGGCGTAGCTCCCGTTCAGGAGCTGGAACTCCGGCAGGACGACCCCCGCGGTCTCGAGGACGTCCCGCACCGTGATCGTCACCGGGGTCGACCCCGGGAGCCCGGACACCTGGAACGCGACCGCGAAGGCCGGCGGAGGAGGGGTGAGAAGGACGAACTGGACCTTCACGAGCTGGTAGGGGCCGGTGACGGAGAATCCCCCGTTCTCCGGAAGGCTCCGGTACCCGGGCACCGGGTTCACCGTGTACCCGAACGTCCCGAGCGGTTCGTAGACCGTCAGGAGGTTCGTGCTCGAGTTCGTGGTGAACCCGCGGACCGTGACCGACCACGGGGTCCCGCCGGGCAACCCCGACTCCCACAGCACGACCTGGTCGCCGACCACGAACCGGGCCTCCTCGGAGAGACGCCCGGTCGGGTCGATCGTGGCCGTCCGATTCGTCCCGTTGTAGCTCCCGGGTCCCCACCCGCTCCACCCCACGAAGGCGTACCCTTCGGCCGGCGAGGCGGAGAGGTTCAACGGCTCGCTCGCGTTTCCCCATCCCACCGCGGGCCGTACCGTCCCCCCGTCCCCGGGGGAGGCGGAGACGTTCAGGCGCCACTGGGGGACGAACTCGATGGTGACGTTGGTGGTCGCCCCGCGGACGACCATCGGCGACGCGACGAACGGGGCGAGCTGCTCCGACGGGGTCTCCTCGCGTCCGAAGACCGGCAGGGGGATCGGAACCGATGCGACCGGGTAGTCCCCCGCCGGGAGGAGGAGGGAGAGGTTCCCGGCCGTCGTCGTGTAGAAGTGGGGTCCGACGTTCGTGTACCACGCGGTGGCGTTGGGCACTCCGCTGTCCAGGACCCGGACGTACGTTCCTCCGGACGGGTACGCCTCGAAGAGGACCATGCTCTGGGGCGGGAGCGTGTAGTCCGCGGGGAGCCCGCCCGGGAAGTTCTGCGGGACGGGGGTCGGCGTGTACGGCTCGACCCACGTCGTGCCGTTCCCGTGGTTCGAGTGGATCGAACCGTTCCAGCTCCATACCTCCACGGCCGAGGCGCCCGACGATTCCGCGAACTTGGGGGCGAACGAGATCGCCCGGGAGATGTTGTCGTTCACGACGAGGAGGTCTTCCCGCCCCTGGTCGCCCGGGGCGACGGTGTCGATCCCGTAGAGGGTGTGGCCGAGCCCGGTCAGGTTCACGGCGAACGCTTCGGTGCCGAGATGGTCGAAGATGCTCGTGTAGAGCGTGTAGTCGGGCCGGGCGTGGCCCGTCGTGTTGAACCACGAGTTCGTGGTCGCGAGCTCCGTGGCGAACAGGTCGATGTTCGTGAGGTTGACGTCCATCGCCTGGGTGATCTGGGAGGCGAGGCTGAGCGCCCCGGAGTAGCCGATCGCGTACTGGCCATACGTCGACCAGGAGAGCGCGGAGCCGAGCTCGCTGATGAAGACGGAGACGTTGCACCCCGGGCACGCCGACGCGACCGCTGCGCGGGCCGCCACGATCCGGGTCGGGATGTTCGCGGAGCTCTGGATGGTCCCATAGAACGCCTCGAGGCTCCCGTTCCCCGTCCCCAGCCAGCCGGCCGGGTATTCGTGGAACGCGACCGCCTGGATCTTGTCGCCGGTGACCTTCAGCACCCCCGCGATCCACTGGTTGAACGTGTACGAGCCGCACGTGCAGCCCGAGGCCGGTAGGCCGAGGATCGGGGTCGTGTTGTCGACCTGCCGGATCGCGTTCACGTACGTGACCACCTCGTTCCCGAACTGCGTCGGCGTCGGGCCGGTCGTGTAGTCGTTCTCCCAGTCCTTCCACGCCACCTTCCAGTGCTGCCAGAGCTCGGGTTCGTTGCCGATCATCCAGTACGCGGGGTGGAAGCTCAGGTTGGCCTCCGTGTAGTTCACGATCGCCTCGGCGATGCTCGGGTCGTCGATCTCCGCCGGGACCTGGACGATCGCCGTGCAATGGATCGCCTCGCACATCGTGACGAACTGGCTCTCGTTCGTGAGGGCGTGGGTGGGGGTTCCGTCGTCCGTCTGGTAGTGGGTGTCGGTGAACGGGTCGTAGTCCTCACCGGCCATCGCGCCCGGCCAGACGAGCACCCGGGCGGGGGTCGCGTTGACGGCGTTTGTCTCGCCCCGGAACATCCGGACCTCGTTGTTCACCGTGGTGCCCCAGAACTGGCTCGACAGGTTGACGGACGAGACATTGACCGTGAGCGTCACGTTCGTGACCGGGGGCGCGGCAAGGGGAACGGAGAGGACCTCCCCGCCGGAGACCGTCGCCGCGGTCCCGACGGTGGCGGCCCCCGGTGGGGCGGATAGGCCCGGCGAGATTCCGGAAAGGAGGACGAAGAGCACGATCCCGAGCGGGATCCAGCCCATCCTAGGGAGTCGAAGAGACGACACCGCCACCGAGTTGCTCCCCCCGACTCCTTGGTCCCAGGCCCCCCCGCATTCCCTCACCCGAGGGGCGAACCGTCGTTCGGCGCACGGGGCTGGCGCTCTTCAACCTTGGCTGCGGAGGATGCGCAATTCCCCGGGGCGATTGCGACGGCGGGCGACCCCGGTGCGCGGCGGATCTCCGAGAAGAGCGGGCCCAGGTTCGCTCTCCGACGAGCGCCCGGAGGGCTCGACTTCCGGTGGCGGCAGTACCGGGACGCGTCCGTGGGGGCAGCGCGCGACCGCCAAGGCGGCGGCCTCGGCGTATTCGCACCGCCGGGAGGACGGTGACCCGCGAATGCCTCCGGCCCACGACAGCGGGTCCGCTCCCAAAGGCCTTCGGAAGAGGCTCACGTCGCGAACCAGACGGGGGCTCGGAAACCCTTCCGGCCGCAGGTGGCGTCGGTACGGTTCGCGCCTCGGAGCCGTGGCCAATGTGGCCTACGTGGACGCGACGCCGGCGCGAGCTCCGGTCGGCGAAGAATTGGGCGAGGCGCCGGGTTCCCGGTCCATGCCCTCGAGCGATGGGGAGCTCGTCGGGGGGCTCGCCAGAACTCGCACGAGCTTCGCAACCAGTTCCTCCGCCGAACCGGAGGCATCGGCGAGATAGATGATCCGGACCCCGAAGGACCCGACGTCGGCCCGCAACTGTTCGCAGAGCGCCCCGATGGCGGCGCTGCCGATGGCCGGGCCATCCATCGCGCCCACCGAGGTGGCCCTCTCGGGTACGGCGATCGCGAGGACCGTGCCGCGGCCCTGGTAGGCCATTGCCTTGACCGCGGCCGCCGCGGTCACGAAATTCGAGCGAATCCGAGTGAATGTGGCGGCGTCGAACTGCTCGGCGGTGAGATTGCAGAGTCGAGCCGCGCTCTCGATCCCCAGGAACGCCAGGTTGAGGCTGAAATCGACCGTCCCGTGCTGGACTCCGACGCGATGCAAGTGCTCGGAGACGGAGGTCATGTCGAGCGGGTCGACCTCGGCAACCTCCGCCGCTCCGCCCGCATCCAGGATGTCTCGGGCAATCGGCTGCAGCCGGGCGGGGGACCGACCGGCCAGGTAGACCGCCGCTCCCTCCTCCGCGAACGCGCGTGCAACGGTTGCTCCGATCGGGTTGGTGGCGCCGTAGATGACTACACTCTTTCCGCTGAGCAGCACGATGGGTCACTCCGAGCCAACCAACGGAGGCCCCCTACATAAATCGACGCACTTTTAGAATACTAATTGTAAACTTAATGTCAAATTTAGATTACTAAGTACTGGGCTGAGGCGGTGGGGGGCGGCCGAGCACCGCGGTCCGTGCCGCGCGGGGCCGAGTGTTCGACGAAGAGAGCATCCGAGGTGTCGAGGGGCAATTCAACGAACCCCCCGGAACCCCGATGTGCGCGAAGCTGTGCCCCCCATCGCCGCCGCCGTTCGGGGGCTAAGATCGGGGCCGTCTCCGACTCCGGATCCGGTCGAGCCGTCGGGAGAATCCGGGCCGAACCCCCACGCCGAACAGGAGCAGTGTCTCCCCGTCGACCACGTAGAGCAGCCGGTATTGATCCCGGGAGAAGTGCGCGGACCATGCTTCGGTGGGAGCCATTCTTCGGAGCCGCTCCACGCGGAATCCTGGCCCAGGGGAGAACGACCGGCGGCGCAATGCGGCAATGACCCGCCAGCACCGGTCCCGAATTTCCTCCGGGAGGGTTAGGAATTCCGCGTCGAATCGAGGGTCTCGGAGGACCGTCCTCGCCATCAGCGAGTCTTCCGAGCCCGGGCCTTCTTGTCCTTGTCCCAGAGAGTCTCGATCGGTTCCAGTTTGACCGTCCCCTGCTTCCACTCCGCGACTCGCCTCTCCATCTCCGCGAACCAGGGGTCCCGTTCCTCGAGTTCCTCCAAAATGGCCCGGATCACCTCGTCGTAACTCTGTCCCCCGGACTTGAGCCGTTGGAGCTCCGCGCGGGTCGACTCGCGGACGGAAATCGTGGTCAGGGGGTCGACCGTCATCTCGCTGGGTATTATTGGATCCAGCGCATTAATGACTTCTATGGTGCTGCGGGAGATCTCTCACGAGTTCGAGTCCCGATCGGGGGTTCGGCCATACCCCCGCGAGCCGCCCTAAGTGTTCGCCACCTCCCATTCTGGCCGCGCGCTCCGGGGGGGACCAAGTTCGGAGGTTGGAGGCGGAGCTCTCGCCGTACGGGCCCTCTCTGCCCGGACGGAGCCCCTCGGTCCGGGAACCCATCGGAACCCTCCGGGTGCTCCAAGCTCACTATCGAGCGAACACGGGGTGCCCGTTCTTGGCGAGAAACCGGCGCCAAATGTCGGGGGGGGGATTTGAACCCCCGGCCCCAGGATCTCTCCCGGGAAGGCGACGCCTTCCCGCTATGAGTCCCGTGCTCTACCGGGCTGAGCCACCCCGACACGCGGCTGCGGCAGATGGATCCGGGTGGGCATCCCGGCTCCGGGTTAGGCGTTGGCCGCCGCGCCCGGCGCAGCTTCGGTCATCGCCGGCGCCTCGGCGTCCGGACCGGCGGCGACGTCCCCCGCCGTCTCGGACGACGGTGTGACCTCGATGGTCCCGAGCACCTCGGAACGACGGATCTCGATCTTCTTCAGGGGATACAGCGACTTGAGTCCGTGCGCGAGGAGCTTCCCGAGGTCGCCCCCCAGCATCTCCCGGACGAACTCGGCCCCGGTCTTCGCCTTGGCCTCCTCCGTCAGGAGCGAGCGGAGCCGGAGGCGGAGTTCCGCCTGCAGCCGGGTCTGGAGCCGCTGCTCGCCGACCGCGACCGGCTTCACGATGATCTGGACCCCGTCCTTCGTCGTGACGAGGAGCGAGGTATCGATCTTGGAGCGCTTCCGGCGGGCGAGCCTCCGGACGTAATCGCTTGTCAGCTCGTGGCCGATGAACCGGCTCTCGGCCGTTTTCTCGCCGGAGATCCGGTCGATCTGGAAGCGGAGCTTGATGTGGGCTTTGCCGATGTCGGCGCCGCCCGAGATCTCCTGGAGGGTGGTCTCGAGGGTACGGCCGAGGATCTGCTCGGGCTCGCTCGCCATCGTTTCGCCGATCTCGGCGTGATTGAAGAGGGAAGGAGCCCGGACGACGTACCAGTGCTTCGACCGCCACTTGTCCTTGACCGTCCGGGCGAGCGTCGCCTTCTTCGGCCCGGCTTCCTTCTCGGCCATCGGTCGCGGGGCGGCCCACCTGCGTCCGATACATAATGGTAGCGATGCCGGAGGGCCGTCAGGGGTTGCCCACACGCCCCCCGTCGTCGGCCCGTACCGGGAAGTTCGGGTGACCCGGGCCCGGCCGGAGCCCGCACCGCCGAGGGGCGACGGCTCGTCTCCCCAAATTACATATGGCGCCCGCCGCTCGGCCGCGCGTGTCGATGGCGGCCAGTGGGTCGGCGCGCTCGGCCGCCCCCGGCGGCCCGAAGGCGACCGCGCAGCAGCTGAAGGAGCGCGGGGTCCCCGTCGAAAGCCCCACGGAGCGGCTCCGGTCGGAGATCCTGCGACGGATCGATGCGGCCCGGAAGCAGGGGATGAGCCGCGAGGAAGCGGCCGCGAGCCTGTTCCCCCGGACCTGTACTTCCTTCCGAAACCTATGAGGACCTGACCACGGCGCTCGTCGCCGGCTCCCACGTCCTGTTCTTCGGACCCTCCGGCGCCGGGAAGACCAACCTCGCGAAGGAGGTCTGGGAGCTGTTTCCGAAGGACGCCTGGGTCGTCGCGGCGTGCCCGGTCCTCGACCATCCGCTGTCGATCACCGACCCGAAGGTCGCCGAGCGGTTCCCGCCGTGCCCGATCTGCCGCCGCCGGTTCGCTCCGGACAACGACGTCTCCGCGTTCCGTCCGGAATCGGTCGACCCGACGAAGGTCCCGGCCGAGCAGGTCCGGCTGCGGGAGGGGTTCGGTTTCGCGCGGCTCCAGGGGAGCAGCGAAGTCTTCCCCGACCACCTCACCGGCAACATCAACCTCCGCCGTCTCGAGGAGATCGGCGACCCGATGAGCCCGCTCGTCCTCGAGCCGGGAAAGCTTCTCCAGGCGAATCGGGGCCTCCTGCTCGTCGACGAGATCGGCAAGCTGCCGCTCGGCACCCAGAACGTGCTCCTCCAGGCGCTCCAGGAAGGAACGGTCACCCCGTCGAAGTCGCGGGAGAGCTTCCCTGGCACGTTCGTCGCGGTCGGCACCTCGAACCTCTCCGACCTCGACAACATCAACGACCCGCTCTCCGACCGGCTCACGAGCCTCCACGTCACGTACAACCCGTTGCACGCCGCCAACCGGCGGATCGTGCAGCTCGCCGCCCCGGCCGAGCTCGCGAGCTTCGTCCCCGAGATCCTCGTCGACGCCGGCGTCCGCGTGATCGAGACGTGGCGCCAGAAGGCGTCGGATGACAACCCGGACATCGGCGAGGTCGGCTCGAACCGGACCCTCATCGACGTCGCCGCCCGGACGGGGGCCACCGCGGTCCTCCACGACCACCCGGTCGCGACGGTCGACGACGTGAAAGGCGGCCTCCTCCACGCGATGCGGGGGCGGATCCGGGCCCGGAGCGGCGACTCGTTCGACCAGAACGAGCGGCGCGTCCGCGAGTTCGTCGACCAGCACCTCGAGCCGGCGCTCAAGCGGTCGAGCGGGGTGTACTGGTGCCGGTTCTACCGGAGCGTCCTCAAGGAGAACAAGGCCGAGGGCGAGGCGGTCGTCGCCGAAGGGCGGCGCCTGAAGGACGATCCGGCCCTGATCGACTCGCTCGCGAGCCCCGGGGCCGAGTTCCCCCGGTTCCGCTCGTTCGCCTCGTACGTCGGCGAGCGCGGCCGCCGCCCGGCGGACCTCCGCCCCGTCGATGCCGCGGTGGCCACGTTCGTCCTCCTCGAACGGTACTCCCTGTTCACCTGCCAGACCGAGGACGCGGACGACGACGCCCGCCTCTGAGTCCGCGGTCGAACTGCCGGACTGCGCGCAGTACCCCGAAGACGTCGGCTCGAACGACGTCCTCGACCTCGTCGACCGGGCGGCCCTGATCCGGGCCCTCGCCGAGGGCGGGGTCGATGCGGCGAAGGCGCTCATCGCCGACCAGGCGAGCCGGGACGCGACGTTGGCCGCCCGGATCGCCGAACTCCGGGAGCGGCTCCGACGTCAGGCATCGCGCCGGATCCAACGGCTCGTCGGGGAGTACGACCGCCGGGCGACCGAGCTGGAGACGTTCCGCCGGAGGACCGAGGCGGAGCTCGCCGCCGAGCTCGCGAACGCGGAGGAGCGGCGTCGCCGGGCGCGAGGGCTCGACTGGTCGAAGATCGACGACGGCCTCGTGGACGACGTCCGCTCGGCCCTCCTCCTCCCGGACGCGTCGTGGATGCGGCCCGAGCGCCCGGGGCTCCTCGCCCGGATCCGGGCCTGGTTCGCCCGGCTGGTCGCCTGGTTCCGCGGGCTCTTCGGACGGAAGAGCCCGAAGGCGGTCCGCACGCCGGGGGAGCGGTCGGTCGTCTTCGCCCGCCTCGCGGAGGGCGGCCGCACGATCGGTTCCTCCGACCTCGGCGAGGCGATCGCCCGGCTCGACCCCGCGGGAGCGGGAGGAACTGACCGAGCGGGTCGACAAGACCCTGAGCGCGCGGGAGCGGGACCTCCGGAAGGAGGCCGAGGCGAAGCGGCGGGAGGCGGAGGAGCAGCGGCGGGCCCTCGAGGCCGAACGGGAGGAGGCCCGGCGCCGCGCCGAGACGGAGGCCCGCGACCGGGTCCGGGACGCCGAGTCGCGGCGGGTCGACCGGGAGCTGAAGGAGCGGGGGTTCGTGACCGAGAAGGACGGTGGCCTCGCCGTCACGTACGGCCTCGTCGAGCGGTTCGCCCGGCTCGTCCTCGAGGAGGAGACGAAGCAGCTCCCCGCCGACGTCCGGCTCTCCCTCGCGGGGGGCGCCTCGACCGGCATGTACGAAAAGGCCCGGCTCCGGCGAGCCGGACGAGATCGCCCACATGGACCTCCCGGGGTCGATCCTCGCCGCCCGGCAGGCGGGGCTGCGGCACATCGACGAGTCCACGAGCCTCGTCTACCGGGAGGTGACGAGCGAGCGGGTCCACGTCGTCCTCGCCTTCGACCGGTCCGGCAGCATGGCCGAGGGGGAGAAGCTCCCCGCGGCGAAGAAAGCCCTTCTTGCCCTCTACGTGGCCGTCCGGAAACGCCACCCGGACGCCACGATCGACGTCCTCGCCTTCGACAATCGGGTCGACCTCCTCGACCTCGTCCAGCTGTGGGAGTGCAAGCCGGGGGCGTTCACGAACACGGGAGAGGCGCTCCGGACCGCGTTCCTCCTCCTGCGGTCGTCCCGCGCGACGCGGCGGGAGGTCTACCTCGTGACCGACGGACTTCCCGAGGCGTACACCGACGATTCGGGCGATGTCCGGTCCGGCAACCTCGCCGCGGCGATGGAGTCGGCCCTCGTCCACGCCCGCGAACTCGCGACCGTGCGGCCCCTGAAGTTCTCCCTCGTCCTGATCCGGTCCGACCACCCCGAGTACGAGACCGCCGCCCGGGAGATCGCGCGGACCCTCGAGGGGACGATGGTCGTCACCGACCCGAACCGGCTCGGCGTCGAGCTCCTCGTCCGGTGGATCGGTCGCACCGAAACGGTCCGCCAGCCGGTCGCCTCTCCCGCGGCGGCCCCGACGGCACCGAAGGCCGCGGCCGGGAGCCGCCCCACGGGCGGCAAGCGTCGGAAGGCCGACCGTCGCATGGGCGGGTAGCTACCCGCCTTTCCCATCGGCACATAGGATTATACCCCGTGTTTCCGGTCCGAACGGTCGGAGGAAGGCACGATGCCCGAAACCGCGGAACACGCCCAGATGCGCGAACACCTCGCCGAGATGCGCCGCGCCGCCCACGGCCTCGGCCGCGACTTTGAGATCAAGTTCCGGAACCTCGACGAGGCGATCGACCGCGCCGGCCACCTGACGGCGAAGGACGCGAAGTACACGCTCATCGACATCCGGGACGACTTCGAGGACCTCAGCCGGGCGATCGACCAGGAGGCCCGGAAGCTCCCCCACCAGGTCGGCTCGGCTGTCCGCACCGCCGGCGCCGCCGTCGGAGACGCGACGTCCCGATTCGCCTCCGCGACCGGCTCGGCGATCGGCGACTCGGTACTCGAAGGCCAAGGAGGGGACGAAGAACGCCCTCGCCTCCGCGGCGGGCGTCCGCCGCACTCCCATGAAGGAGTGGCACACGCCCGCGAACGACTCCGACTCGCAGCAGCCGTAACCCCGGCGACCCCCGGGCGGCCTCGGATCTCCCGCGGGCACGCCCGCCGACCCCGGCTCAACCTTCAAGCGCTCGGCACGTCTGCGACCCAGCGTGACCGCGACGCGAGCCATCGTTCCGGCGCTCGCCGTCGCGATCGGACTGCTCGTGATTGTCTCGGGCCTCCCCGTGGTCGCCTCCACCGGGTCCTCGGTCGATGCGACCCGTGCGGCGACGGTCGCCGCGAGCGGGACCGTCGTCCCCTCGGCGACCCCCGGCGCCGCCGAGCTGGCCGCGGCCGAGGCGAGCCTCGCCACCGGGGCCGGCCCGATGCTCGCCCCCGGTCCGCACGGCCTTCCCTCTCCAGCCTCCACCCTCGATGCGGTCCGGTCCGGCCGGTCGGACTCGGAGCGACCTGCGACTCCGCTCGGCTGGCAACTCCTCGGTTCGCTCGAATCCCGCTACGCCGGCTCGATGGCCTACGACGCGTCCGACGGGTATGTCCTCGAGTTCGGCGGCGACCCGGACGCCGGCTCGACCTGGACGTACTCGAACGGAACCTGGACGAACCTCACGCTCACCGTCGACGGCGCTCCGCCGGAGCGGGCCGCCGCCGCGATGACCTACGATGCGGCGCTCGGGGAGATCGTCCTGTTCGGCGGCTTCTCGTTCGCGACCGCCGCCGGCTACACGCTCAACGACACGTGGGAGTATCACGCCGGGACCTGGACCAACCTCACGGGGTCGGCCGGGACGGCCCCCCCCTCGCGGTACTTCGCGGGGCTCGCCTACGATGCGAACGACTCGGCGGCGGTCCTGTTCGGGGGCCTCAACAACGCCTCGGCGACGCTCGGCGGGACGTGGGAGTTCCTCGGCGGGCACTGGTCGAACGTGACCGCGAACCAGACGGCCTCCCCGGCGAGCTCCGCCGCCCCCGCGTTCGCCTCGGACGCGGCGGATGGCGACGCCGTCCTCTTCGGGGGCGGGACCTCCCCGGCGCCGTTCCAGAACCAGACGTGGACCTTCGCCGGGAACCTCTGGACGAACGTCACCGGCGCGGTTGGCGCCGCGCCGGCGGGGCGCGCGTACGCCGGGCTTTCCGCGGACTCGAACGACTCGGGCGTGCTCCTGTTCGGAGGGTACGGGACGCCCCCGAACGGCAGTGACCTCCCCGAGGGCCTTACCGATACCTGGCTGTTCTCCGGGGGCAGCTGGAGCCGGGTCCCGACCGGCCCGTCCGCCCCCTCGCCCCGCCTCTACGAATCGATGACCGACGACCCGGCGGTCGGCGGTGTCCTCCTCTACTCCGGGTACGACCAGTTCAACGTGACCGTCTACGGCGACACCTGGGGATTCGCGGCCGGGGCGTGGACCCTCCTCGGCTCCTCGGCGACCCCGACTCCCCGGAACGACCCGTCCCTGGCGTACGACTCGACGACCGACCAGGTGATCCTGTTCGGCGGCTCGGGGCTCAACGACACCTGGAGCTACTCGGCCGGGAACTGGACCCTCCTCGCCCCGGCCCACGCTCCGACCGGCCGGATGTACGCCACGCTGACCGACGACCCGTCGGACGGCGAGCTCGTCCTGTTCGGCGGCGAGACGGTCACGCAGGGAGCCCCGAACATCGCCCTCCTGAACGACACGTGGGTGTTCGCGAACGGGACGTGGACGAACCTCACCGCGACGGCGCACGGCCCCGTCGGGCGGATCGCCGCCTCGAGCGCCTACGACTCGACGGCGGGGCTCGTGGTCCTCTTCGGCGGCGAGAATCGGACGGTCCTCCTGAACGACACGTGGACGTTCCACGCGGGGCGGTGGACCGAGGTCGGCGTCGGGGACCCCGCCCCTCCGAGCCGGTACGGGGCCTCGCTGGCCGACGACCCGGACGACTCCGGGCTCCTCCTCTTTGGCGGGTACGGCTGCGTCGTGCCCTCCGACCCCGCCCTCCTCTGCAACGACACCTGGACCTACTCGGCCGGAGCCTGGACGTCGCACGCGACGTCGACCGCCCCGTCGTTCCGGGACTTCGCGGGGCTCGTCGACGACCCGGCGTTCAAGGCCGACGTCCTCGAGGGCGGGATCGGATTCCCGTGCGTCGTCAGCCCCAACTCGACCAAGTGCACCGAGGTCCTGCAGAACGACACGTGGGAGTACCGGTCCGGCGCCTGGACGAACCTCACCGGTTCGGTCGGCGTTCCTCCCCAGGGAGGGCTCGGGGCGGCGTTCGTCGAGGACGGGGTCGACGGGTACGCGTTCCTGTTCGGAGCGTACGGCACGGGCTCGGGGGTCGCGGGGGCGTCGTGGTGGTCGCTCTCGCCGGGCGCTTCGACTCCCCTCGTCGTCGGGACCCCGAGCGCCTCGGTCAACCCGGTCGCGGTCGGCAACCTCACGAACCTCACCGTCAAGGTCTCCGGCGGCGCCGCCCCCTACGAGGTGAGCTGGAGCGGGCTCCCCACCGGGTGCGCCACTGCGAACTCCACCACCCTGGCGTGCACCCCGAGCGCGGCCGGCACGTTCCCCGTCCGGGTGAGCGCGAGCGACGCGGACGGCGACCTTGCCCAGAGCCCGGCCCTCTCGCTGAACGTGACCCTCATCACGTACCCGATCGGCTCCGTCACGATCGCTCCCGTCGTGACGACGATGAACATCACGTCGTCGCGGAACCTCACGGCCCACGCCCTGGACACCGCCGGCCACGCGCTCGCCGGGGTCTCCTACCTCTGGTCGGTGACGCCGGTCTCGCTCGCCGCCCTGAACCAGACTTCTGGGCCCTCGGTGAAGTTGACGGCGAACCGGACCGTCGGCGGGATCACGGTGAAGGTGAACGCGACGTACGAGGGGAACTGGGCCATCAGCACCGAGTCGATCACCATTGTCGAGGCGACCGGGGTCCCGCTGAACATCACGGCCTTCACCGCCGACCCGTCCCCGGCGCTCGTCGGGTCGAACGTGACCTTCACGACGGTGGTCGTCGGCGGAACGCTGCCGTACACCTACACGTATGCCGGCCTCCCGCAAGGCTGCTCGTCGACGAACGTCGCCAACCTCACCTGCACGCCAACCAAATCCGGCCCGTCCACGGTCTCCGTGGAAGTCACCGACCAAAAGGGGGGTAGGACGAACCGCGGGCTGAAGCTCCAGGTAACGTCCAGCACGACGACCGCGAACGCGTTCCCGACCACCCTGGAGCTCGTCGCGATCGGGGTCGTTGTCCTGGTCGTCGCGCTCGTCGTGGGATTCCTGCTCGCCCGCCGGATGCGTCCCTCTCCACCGCCCACGCCGCCTTCCGCGGGTGCGGCGCCCCCGGGGGCCCGGCCCCCGCCCCCGTCGAGCTAACCGGCGAGCACTGGCACCTTTATCGGGCCGTTCGCCCGCTCGCTCCCCGGTCCCCGTGACGGCGCGCGCGCTCGCCGAGTGGCACCCGCTGCGGAGGGTGGCGGTCCGGTCGCCCGGGCTCGAGGCGTTCTTCGGCCTCCTCGAGCCGTACACGAGCCTCTACGAGCGGGTGTTCAGCCTCGCGAAGGCCCGCCGCGAGCACGAGGAGCTCGTCCACACGTTGCGCACGGGGTTCGGCGTCCAGGTCTCCTACCTCGACGAGATGCTGCTGCAATCGGCCGGCCGCCACCCGGCAGTGGCCCGCGAGCTGACCGACCGGGTCGTCGCGAACGTTGCGTTCCAGGGACCCGGCTCCGACCGGGCCCGGCGCGAGTTTCGGGAGAACGTCCAGCTCCTCGACCGGGAGCAGCTCCTCCAGACCCTCGTCCTCTCCCCGTCGCTCCGGTTCGTCCGGAGCCGGGGCACCCGCTCGGTCGCCTCGTTCACGACGCTCCGCGTCCCGCTGACGAACCTGTTCTTCCTCCGCGACCAGCAGGCGGTCACCGACCGCGGGATCGTCCTCGGCCGGCTCGCCAAGCCGCAGCGCCGCCGCGAGACGGAGATCACCTCGTTCGTGTGGCGGAGCGCCGGGGAGCGCCCCGTCGCCGAGGTCGAGCGGGGGACGTTCGAGGGGGGCGACTTCCTCCCGGCGGGCGAGTTCGCCCTCCTCGGCACCGGCGACCGGACGAACGCTACCGGGGTCCAGGAGGTTCTCGCGAACGGGCTCGGGTTCCCCGAAGTAGGGGTCGTCCACCAGCCCCGCCACCCGCTCCTCGCGACCCCCGACCCGATGGTGAACATGCACCTCGACACGTACCTCAACTTTCCCGGCGACGGCGTCGCGGTCGGCCAGCGGGAGATGCTCGGGGAGGCCCGCGTCGAGGTGTACGTGCGGGAGGGGGGCGAGTACCACCGGTCCCGGGAGACCCGGCTCCTCCCGTACCTCGAGCACGACCACAAGTTCCGGGTCGTCGGGATCTCCACGCTCGAGCAGATGTGTTACGCGACGAACTTCCTCACCATCCAGGACCGGCGGATCGTCGTTCCGGACGTCGGACGGAACGCCGAGCGGGTCCTCGCGAACCTCCGGAGGGCGGCCGAACGGCATCCGGCCCGGTACGGCCGGCTCTACCTCCGGGCGGCCCGGGAGTTTTCGCAGCTCCGGTCCGAGGGCGGATTCTTCCCGAACAAGGCCGAGATGCGCGAGCTGGGGGTCGACGCGACTCAGGTCGCCCTGGAGAACCTGACGGGGGCGTATGGCGGCGCCCACTGCCTGACCGCAACGCTCGAGCGGTCCTAGGTCGCCCGAGAGCTAGCGGGAGCCTGTCTCGCGCGGAGACTCCTCGACGACCGCGCGGTTCGCGGGTGTTCCCTTCGCAGGGTGATGGCGCCGACGACGCCAAACCATGAGGGCGACGACCACCGCAACGCCGACTCCGACGCCGAGTCCGATCCCGACCAGCGAGACCGGGGTGCCCGCGGGGCTTGGGCACCCCATGCATATGCTCGGGTAGTCCGTCGTCGTCGGTCCCGCGGTCGACCCGTTCGTGGGCCAGCCGACCCATGTCTCCTGGAAGGTGCAAGGGCCGGCGGTGGCGACGGCGGGGGGGCACGTCGATTGCCATTGGAAGAAAAAATCGACGGCCACCAACCCCGACGAATAGTTCCCCCCCGCCTGCAGGCCAAACGCAGAACTCCCGTGGAGGGAGAGCGCCTGACCGAACGCGGGCGTTGAGCAGAACTGCCCAAACAGCTGGACGACCGCCGCGTTGGTGATGTTCGGAGGGGGTGGAAAGATCGGCGTGTGCGACGAGTTTCCAATCCCCGGGTACGCTTCGCCGAGGACCTGGCACCCGGCCGAGGTCGCGGCCGCGACCGGACGGGGCCCGATGAGGAGGAGCACGGCAACGACAACGAGGGTCAGAGCGGCCCCGGACCCCCGATGCCGCATCGTAGGGGGGAGGCCTTCCCCGCCCATCCGTCCTTCGGCCCTTCCCAAAGGACCCGGTCGACCCGAACGCCTCAGGATTCCGGGGAAGGTCGCGCCCCGGCCGAGGAACTGTCACGCCGGGGGCGCCGTCGACCGCGAGTCCGCCCGTTGGGCGGGTATCCCGATGACGGAGGTCCGGTGGACCGGCGCGCGCGGGTTCGGACCGGTCCCGGCCCGGAAGGGTACCCTTAACCGGGCGCCGGTGATTCCAGGCGCGGGCCATGACCCCGAAGGGCCGCCGGACGATTTTGCTGGCGGTTGCCGTCACCGCCCTCCCGATCGTACTCTCGATCCCCATCGCCCAGGAAACGTCGGGCGACCAGTTGGTCAACGGGCGACCGTACACCCTCGAGTCCGAGTCGCTGTTCGGGGACTCGTCCTGGCTCAACTACTCCTACCGTGGGGTCACGTTCGGGTTCCATCTCTGGTGCTCGGAGAGCCCCGGCGGGGGTGTGGTGTGCGGCAACGCCACGGAATCGGGCGGGACGGCGTTCTCGTACGCGTTCTTCGACGGCCCGCCCCAGGTCGACCCCCGCTGGCAGACGTGGGTCGCTGCCGACGGCCACGAGGCGGTCCAGTACCCGGCAGGGTGGGCTGGTCCACCTTCTCGTGGCGACTTGAGAGCGGCCCCGATTCGGTCCACCGACCGTCCGGTCACCGGGCCGGAGAGGCGACCGCTCGCGACCGGACCCCATCGGGATTCGGAGCCGCCGAGATCACCGACGTCAGCCGGACGAGGGCGCGGGGGGTCGGCGCCGGCCGACCCTTGGCGAGTCGGGCTTCGATCGTGTCGAGCAGTTCCCGCCGGTGGCGCTCGCCGAGTCGCGCGAGACCGGTCACCGAGCCGTTCCCGACCGCGGTCCGGACCGCCCGCGCGAGGGTCCGACGCTCGGTCCCCCGGAGGGCCGGCTGGATCTCCCGACCGAGGTACTCGATCGCTTCTCGCTCGACGGCGGACGGGACGGTCGGCGGGGATGGGCGAGGACCCACGGCAGCGTTCGCCATCGCGGACCGTTCGCTCCGCGGGAAACTCGGGACCCGGTTACTTAAGGCTCGGGTTCCGGGCGCGGCGCCGCCGCTTCGGGGGCGTCGGGTCCGGGACAGCGCCGCCGGGAACGGAGAGCGCGGCGACGGCCGTCCGGAGGTATTCCGGGTCGAGGTCGAACCCCACGAACGGGAGACCGAGCCGGTACGCGGCGACCGCCGAGGACCCGATCCCGACGAACGGGTCGGCGGCGAGCCGGATCCTCCCGACCCCGTGGAGCCGGTAGCACCGCTCGGGGAGCTCGACCGGGAAGGCGGCCGGGTGCGGCCGGTCCTTCGCCCGGAACCGGATCGTCCGGTACGGGAGGAACCAGGTGTTGCCGCGGCACCGGAGGTTCGCCCCGCTCGACTTCCACCGCGCGATGTTCGTCCGGTCCTGGTAGGCGACCCCGACGGCGGTCCGGTCGAGGGCGACGTCGCCGGCCCGCGTGAAGTGGAAGACGTACTCGTGGCCCGAGTGCAGGTACCGGCGGGACTTCAGCGGCTTGTAGTGGCCGACGGCGAGGTCGCGCGTGAGCCCGGACGATCTCCCCGCGAGGTCCCGGTCGATCGCGATCGACTTCACCCAATGGATGACGTTCTGGAGGCGAAACCGCCGGCCCACCTCGCGGGCGACGTCCCACGGGAGCCACGGGTCGGACGGGGACGCCCCGAGGTTGAGGAAGAGCGAGCCGGCCGGCGCGAGGACCCGGTCGACCATGTCCGAGGCGGCCCCGACCCACCGGAGGTACTCGTCCCGAGGGCGGTCGTCGTCGTACCGGCCGTACCGGACGCCGAGGTTGTACGGGGGGGAGGTGACGACGCAATCGACCGACCCGGCCTCCACGACAGTAGGGAGGCCGACGAGCGCATCCCCCTCGTAGAGGTCGACGGAGGCCCCGGTCGGCCCGACGACGTGGGCGAACGGCACGGTCCCCGGCACGGGAGCCCTACGGGCGGCGGTGGAAAACTACGCCGCCGGGGCGGCGGCCGCGGCCTTGGCGGCGCTCTTCCCCTTCTCCATCGTGGTCCGGGCCTCGACGAGCGCCTGCTGGGGCTCCTTGTAGTAGAACGAGACGAGCCGCCCGACGTCGCGGTGGGTGAACGGCTTCTGCCGGGTCGCGCGCGCCTCGAGCCACTTCATGTACTCGAGGATCTCGACGCGCTGCCGGACCTCCCGCTCCATCTCCTTCATCGTGAGGTTCTTCATGATCGCGACCCGCTCGTAGATGTACGAGTGGCCCGAGAAGAGGAACGTGTCGTCGCCCGCGTTCCACGAGTAGACCGAGTTCGTGATCAGCTCGTTCGTCTCCGGGTCGAGTCCGACGATCTCCGTCAGGCTCGAGACGCGGCGGGTCATCTTGTTCCCGACCTTCACCTGCCGCTGCAACAGGACGAGGTTCAGCGCCGAGACGAGCGAGCGCGGGAGCGAGATCGGCGGGTTCTCCATCCGGTGGACCATCGCGCTGACCGATTCCGCGTGGAACGTGGTGTAGCAGGTCTTCCCGGTCGCCATCGCCTGGAAGACGATGAACGCCTCGGCGCCCCGGACCTCACCGACCATCAGGTACTGGGGCCGCTGCCGGAGGGCGGCGGCGAGGAGGTCGAACATGTCGATCTCGCCCGGCGCCTTGCCGCTGACGAGGTTCTTCGCCCCGAACCCGGCGCGGGTGAGCGAAGGGACCCAGTTCTCGTGGGGGAGGTTCAGCTCCCGCGTGTCCTCGATCGAGACGATCTTCATCTGGGGCGGGATGAACAGCAGGGTCGCGTTGAGCGTCGTCGTCTTCCCGGACGCCGTGCCGCCGCAGACCATCATCGACTGCCCGGATTCGATGGCGATCCACAGGTACGCCATCATGTCCGGGCTCATCGTCCGGAACTTGAGCAGGTCGACCGGCGTGAACGGGTTGTCCCGGAACCGCCGGATCGTGAACGAGCTCCCGCGCTTCGTGACGTGCATTCCGAGCGTCGCCTGGAGACGGGAGCCGTCCGGGACGGTGGCGTCGAGCATCGGGTTCGCGACGGAGATGTGCTTCCCCGACCGCTGGGCGAGCCAGACGACGTAGTTGTCGAGGGTCGTGGCGTCCTCGAACTTCAGGCTCGAGCGGATCGAGCCGAACTTCCGATGGTAGATGTAGAGCGGGATGCCGACCCCGTCGCACGAGATGTCCTCCACTTCGCTGTCGGTCATCGGGACGTCGACGACCCCGTACCCGATGAAGTCCCGTTCGAGGTAGTAGAGGATCCGGCCCTTCGTCGTCGGGCTCGGGGAGATCTCCCACGCGAGGAACTTGTCGTCGACCATCCGGCGGAGCTCGACCCGCTTCGTCGCCGGGTCGAGCTCCGGGAGCGGCTCGAAGTCGTCGATCAGGACGACCTTCAGCTTGTCGAGGAGCTCCTTCTCGATCTGCGAGACCTTCGGCTCGATCACCTCGTAGAGGTGCTCGTTCCGCTGGTTGTGGTAGGTGATGCGGACGTAGGAGAACCCCTCGCGGATCGGGTCGAGCTCGAGGAGCTGGAGCCCCGGGTCGTCGAGCGGCGGGATCGGGGTCACCTCGCCCTCGCTCCCCTGTCCGGAAACGCCGAGGCGGGCGAGCTTGACGGGCCGGGGCTCGGACGTCCCCTTCCGGAGCGCGGCGCCGATCTTCAGCCACGGCGAGAACGTCCCGGTCGTCTTCCGGCGCGGCGTCGCCGGTCGCGGGGAGATCGGAGCTGCTTCGACCGCTTCGGCCATGACCGTCCTACCCGAGGTTCGGGACGACGAACCGCATGATCGCCCATCCCGACAGGAGCATGATCGTCGCGTGCTGGAGCCCTTCCTGGATCTTCCCGGAGAACAGGACGCCCGCCATCACGCCGTCCCCGACGGCGTGGACGATGACCGCGAGCAGGAAGGCGATGAACAGCGCGGGGACGAACGTGAACTGGAGGTTGACCGCGCCGGCCCCCGAGAGGCTGCTCGAGGAGATCCCCTGGCCGGCCGTGACCATCTGCGGCAGGAACACCGCCGCCATGATGTAGATCGTGACGAGGAACACGTAGAACGCGATGTAGATGACCGTCACGTAGGTCAGCATCGAGATCTGCCGGGCCTCGTTGCCCAGCTGGACCTCGCGGGTGTCGTGGGCGACCATCGTGAGGACGTCGGCGACGTTGCCGCCCGCCTCGTTCGCCCGGGTGATGATCGAGACGACCCGCTTGACGAGCGGGGTCGGGACCCGCTCCTCGAACAGCTGGAGGGCGGTCGCGACGGGGACCCCCCACTCGAGCTGGCTCGCCATCTTCTTGATCTCCTCGGTGAGGAGCCCGTACCGGCCGCGGGAGGCGACGATGATCGCGTCCGGGAGCGTCATCCCGAACCGGCCGGCCTCCGCGACATCGCGGAGGAAGTCGGGGAGCCGGTCCTCGATCTTCTGGATCCGGTGGAACTTCGCGGTCGCCACGAACCCGTAGGGACCGCACATCGCGGCGATCCCGAGGACCATGAAGTCGAGCGCGGGGTTGATCCCGGCTCCTTCCCCGGCCCGGAGCTCGATGGTCTCGGCGCCGGTGTAGTTCAGGATCGCGACGGCGAAGAGCGCGAAGCCCACGATTAGGCCGGCGATGAGGACGATCGTCTCGCGGGGCATCGTGCTCTCCTCCCCGCTGACGTCGAGTTTCGCCGCGAGCTGGCTCGATTTGAGGGCGTTTGCCGTCGCCATTAGGTCTCCTGCGCCAACGAATACATGAACACGATGAACCCGACCTGGCTGAGCGGGATCATCCCGAGGATGATGCCGTACAGCACCTCGATCATGAACGCCCCGCCGCCGCCGATGATGGCGAAGATCGCGATGATGATCACGAGGAACAGCGGGAAGGCGACGACGACGGTCACGAACGTCTCGGCGAGGAGCCCCATCGTCTCGACGCGGCGGAGGAGCTCGAGCGCGTTCTCCCGCTCGTACTGCTGGGCCTTGACGAGGAAGTACGGCTTCAGCTGGCCGCCGCTCGTCGCGGTCGTTACGACCCCCTGCAGGAAGTCCTGGAACCGCTTCGACGGGGTCCGGGCGGCGCCGTTGCGGATCGCGGTGAGGATGTCGAGCCCGAGGAGCTCCGTGTCCCGCGTGATCCAGGCGGCCTCCTCGGCGACCTCCCCGTAGATCTTCTGCCGGGCGAGCTCCTTGAAGATCTGGTCGATGTTGACGTCGGCGGACGCCATCGCGCTGACGAAGCTCATCGCGCTCGAGATCTTGCGGTCGATCTCCTTCCCCCGGGTGCGGGCCTTGCCGCCGGGGGCCCCTTTGAGGCCGAAGAATGCCCCGAAGACGCCGATGACGGGGAGGAGGGCGCCGAAGACGACCGAGAGGATCCCGAGCGGGCCGTACAGGAGCACGGCGAGGAGGACGCCGACGATGGCGAGGGCGACCCCCGCGACCAGCGTCGTGGCGTAGACCTTCGCGAGGTACTCGTCCCCGCGGATCCGCATGTGGGCCTTGAGGAGCTGCTCGTCGAGGAGCGGGTCGGGCGCCTGGCTCGTGACGCGGTCCCGGAACGTCTTCCAGGCCCACTGCTCGAACGGCGTGAGCGGGGAATGGGTCGGCTGCTCCCCGCGCTTCACGCGGACGACGCGGCCCGAGGTGTTCACCTCGGGAAGGTCGGAGGCCATCATCTAGCTCGCCTCGGGTACCGAGCCGCCGGCGGCCTCGATCCGGCTCATGACTTCCTTCGGGTCCTTGTAGTAGGCCGTGACGAGCTTCCAGAGCTGCCGGTAGTCGTTGATCTTGTTCTTCGCGAGATACTGGACGACCGAGACGCGCCGCTGGAACTCCGCCTCCATGTCGTCGTGGGTGAAGTTGCGGAGCTCCATGATCTTGTCAAAGAGGAACGAGTGGCCCTTGAACACGAACTTGTCGGTCCCGGGGTCCCACTCGTAGACGGTGTTGGTGATCAGCTCGTTCGTCTCGGGCTCGAACCCGACGATCTCGAGGACCTGCTTCAATCGCCGGACGACCCCCTTGTCGGTCCGGGCCTGGATCTGGATGATGACGTTGTTGAGCGCCGAGAGGAGGATCCGCGGCGTGTTGATGGGCGGGTTCTCGAGCCGGTTCACCATCGACTTCACGCTGTCGGCGTGCATTGTCGAGTAGGTGGTGTGGCCCGTCGCCATCGCCTGGAACATCGTGTACGTCTCGCGTCCCCGGACCTCACCGACGATGATGTAGTTCGGCCGCTGCCGGAGGGCCGCCCGCACGAGGTCGAACATGTCGACCTCGCCCGCCGCCTTGCCGTCCGCGCCCCGGTCGCCGGTGCCGCTCCGGGTCGCGCCGGGGATCCAGTTCTCGTGGGGGAGGTTCACCTCGCGGGTGTCCTCGATCGAGACGATCTTCGACGTGGGGGGGATGAACAGCGCGATCGCGTTGAGCGTGCTCGTCTTGCCGGCGGCGGGTCCGCCGCAGATGATCAGCGATTCCCCCTGCTCCGCGGCGAGCCAGAAGTAGGCGATCATCTCCTCGGAGGCGCTCCCCGTCAGGACGAGGTCGACCGGGGTGAACGGCCGCTCCTTGAACCGCCGGATCGTGAAGCTCGCGCCGCGGGTCGTGATCTCCCGCGCGTACGTCGCCTGGACCCGGTGACCCTCCGGGGTGGTCCCGTCGAGGATCGGGTTCGAGACCGAGACGGCCTTCCCGCACCGCTGGCCAAGGGCGACGATGAACGAGTTGAGCTGGTCCTCGTCGGCGAAGAGGACGTTGGTCTTGACGCTCTCGTACTTCCCGTGGAAGATGAAGAGCGGGACCTCGACGCCGTCGCAACTGATGTCCTCGACCTGGGGGTCGAGGATCAGCGCGTCGACCGGCCCGTACCCGACGTAGTCCCGTTGAATGTAGTAGACGACCCGCTCGGTGGACAGGGGGGAGAGGGTGATCCCGCGGCTCTTCAGGTACCCCTCGACCTCGCCCCGCAGGTACGCCCGCTTGTCGGAGGTCGACAGGTTCGCCACCTCGGCGCCCATGATGCGGGTGAGCGTCGCCTTCAGGTGGTCGACGAGCTCCTGCTCGTGCTTCGACAGCTGGGGCTCGATGACCTCGTAGAGGTACTCCTTCCGGGTCTCGTGGTAGCTGATCCGGGCGTACGAGTAGGGCGGGTTGACCGCCGTGACCTCGAGCTCCCGCATGTCGGCCTCGGGCATCGCCGGCATCGCCGTGATGAACGTCCCGGGGAGCTCCTCGGCGTCGCTCGGCGCGACGGCGACGGACGGGGCCGCGAGCGGGTTCTCCGCCGCCTTCGGGGCGTTGCGGGGGATCTTGACGCGGAACGAGGAGGCGCTCATTCGACCCCGACCCCGGTCACGAGGTTGAACTCGGAGAACACGAGGGAGAACGTACTGATCCCGGTGAAGCTCAGCGAGACGTCGACGACGTTCCCACCCGACGGAACGCAGCTGTTCGGTGTGAGCGTGTAGTGGGCGGTGCCGATCTTCGAGGCGGTCAGGAGCTGGTTCAGGTAGCTCGCCCAGGCGCACGGGTAGTGCGTGCCGAGGAGGAACGAGGCGGAGAGCGACCCGGGGAGCCCCGTGCCGTTGCTGCCGTAATCCTGGGAGAAGATGAAGTGGCTCGAGACCTCCTGCGTCCCCGTCGTGACCACCTGGGACGCGTTCCCGAGGAGCTGGACGAGCGACATCGTCACCGCGATCGACGTCCCGGTCTCGTTGACGGTCATCGTCGGCGGGAAGGCGAGGAGCTGCGTCGTGTCCGTTTGGGCCTGGACGACCGCGTCGTCCTCGAAGGAGAACGTTTGCGGAGAGTAGTACCGGTTCGGGAGGTACATCGACACCGTCCCGAGCGAGATGTTCTGGTAGAACATGTGGCCCTGACCGGGGCCCGGGTTCATCGAGACATTCGCGAACACCCCCGGGGTGAACGGGATGAACGAGAGGATGCCGACCGTCGGCTGGGCGATCAGCGGGACCCCCTGGGAGTTCATCGTGAACGGGGTCTGGTAGACCGGCGGGGAGCCGAGCGCCGCCTGGAGGTCGATGTTCGACTTCAGCTGGGCCATCGACGCCTCCGCCTGCTCGGTGAACGCGACCTCGTTCTCGTTCATCCAGAGCGGGAGGTACTGGGTGATGAACACCCCGAACAGGGCGAAGAAGACCAGGAGCGCGAGCAGGGTGCCGATGACCGCGACGACGCCCCGCGAGTTACGGCGGATTCGCCGGCGGTAATAGCGGCGGCGCAGACGTGCAGAAGCCTCCCCCATGACGGACCGACGCGGGACCGGACGCCCCGAGCATGCGGAATTTAGCCGGGTTCGGGTATAAATATGCTCGGAACTGCGCGGCCCTCTCCCGGATTCTCTGCGCCGGGGGGAAGGTCCCGTTCGGCTCGTTCGTCGGGAATCCCCGCGATCGGCGCCCCATCCCGGGAACTCGCGTTCCGGAAAGCGACCCGACTCGCGCGGCGGACCCTCCGCGGCTCGGGGGGAACGGACCCGTCGGCGGATTGCTAACGGTTCTTCCGAGGGGCTCGGGGGGCCTCGCCCTTCTCCGCCGGGCGTTTCCGGTAATGCAGGAAGAGCGTGCCGTCGTTCATCGGCTTCGATTCGACGAGTTCAAAGTCCTGCCGGCCCGGAGCTCCCAGCGGGACCCGGTCTTCGGGGTTTTCTGGGTTGCTGACGACGTGGAAGAACGGTTTTCCCTTTCCCACGACGCTGGGGAACATCGCGATCACAAGTTCATCGACGAGGCCTTGCGCGAGGAACGACTGCAGGAGACGGGGACCCCCTCCGAGCGCGATGTCCTTCCCCGGAAGGGACTTGAGACGGGCGATCTCCTTCCCGGCGTCGCCGCTGACGATGCGGGAGTGGGGCCACTCCACCTTCTTGAGGGTCGTCGAGAACACGAGCTTCTCCGCCCGGTCGGCGAACGCCGCGAAGCTCTTCTGAAAATCATTCGAGTCGGGGTCCCGCTTCCGCGCGGGCCAGTACCGCGTACCACTTGGTGTAGGCCACTCGCCCGAGGAGGAGGGTATCGATCGAATCCATCCTCGGAGTCCACATTGGGTCCTCCTCCTCGTCGGCCGCTGCCCCGGTTTCCGGCGGGTAGACCGGGAATTCGGCGACTCCGTCGAGTGTCATGAACATGACCGCCACCACCTTCCGCATCGCCTTCCCCAGCCCCCGCTCCACCCGTCGGGAGAACGGCCGAAGCGGCCACCGATACTAATAGGGGGAATCGGGGGAGCCCGCCGGCGGTGCGTTCCCGGTTCGGCGGCTCGGATTCCTCGACGAGGGTCCTACGGCCTCCCCAGGGGCCATTTCCCCCCCCGAGCGGCGTGCCGTACTCCGCGTTGAGCCTCGGCGGGGGCAGCCCCCGGTACGGACGCAACCGTTTAGGGCGGCGTGCGTTCGGGCGGGCGGTTCCAGCTCCCTATGGCCCTCAAGGAGATCGCGCTCCGGATGCCGAACCGGCCCGGCCAGATCGCCCGCGTCGCCCGCCTGCTCGCCGAGCAGCGGATCAACATCGCCGCGATCTCGCTCGACTCCGCCGGGGCCCGTTCGAGCGTCCGGCTGATCCCGGACCGTCCGGACCGCGCAGTAACAGTCCTCGAGGACGCCGGCTTTACCGTCGACCTCCACGAGACGATCGTCGTCCACCTGGAGGACCGGGCCGGGAGTTTCCTGAAGGTCCTCGACATCCTCGCGGCGTCGAAGGTCAACGTCGAGAGCATCGCCATCCTCGTCGCCCGGGAAGGGTCGAACAGCCTCGCCGCCATCGCGACCGACGACATCACCCGGGCCCGCCGCGTCCTCCAGGAAGCCGGGTTCGCGAGCAACAAGGCGGAGCGGCTCGTCAGCAATGCGGACGTCGTCTCCCGCGCCCCCGCGATCCCGTCCGAGTCGGTCGGGATGCTCCTCTGAGACCGCGACAAATCTCAATACCCGGTGCCGCTCCCCGCGGGCGCGCGGTTGTGGTCTAGTGGTTAGGACGGTAGCTTCCCAAGCTACCTACTCGGGTTCGAATCCCGACAACCGCATGGCCCGCGGTCGACCGGGCGGGAGTTCGTCCCCTCCGCCCACCCCGGAGCCGAGGGGACGAGTTCCCCACCCAGAGCCAGGGGGGCCTCAGGTCCCGGCTGCCTGACTCGAACAGGCGACCTGAGGATATCTACGGGGGCCGCCTGACGGCGGCGGTCTCGACTACAGTCCCCCGCTCTACCACTGAGCTAAGCCGGGACGACGGGTCGACGGGCGGCCGGACTATAAGAGTTCGGGCGACGAGCGCTACGGCGGGTTCTCGAGCGCCAGCTGGAGTCGCCGCGCGACCTGTTCGGGGGTCCCGCTCGCGTCGATCGGGGTCAGCGCCTCGCGGACCCGGTAGTACTCGAGGAGCGGAGCGGTCTGTTCCTCGTACACGGCGAGCCGGGTCCGGACCGCGTCGGGCCGGTCGTCCGACCGCTGGACGAGGGTCGCACCCTCCACGTCGCACACTCCGGGGCGCTTCGGGGGGCGGGTCGCGAGGTTGTAGACGGTCCCGCACTCCGGGCAGTTCCACCGTTGCGTGAGCCGCTCGACGAGGACCCCCTCGGGGATGTCGAACGAGACGACCCGGTCGACGGGGGCGATCTGCTCGAGCTCCTTCGCCTGGGGGACGTTCCGGGGATAGCCGTCGAGGATGAACCCGGTCCGGGCGTCCGGTCGCGCGAGCCGCTCCTTCAGGATCCGGAGCACGAGGTCGTCCGGGACGAGGCGCCCCGCCCGCATGTGGACGTCGGCCTCCTCCCCGAGCGAACTCTTGGCCCGGACCGCCTCCCGGAGCAGGTCTCCGGTCGAGAGGTGGGGGATCCCGAGCTCCTTGGCGAGCTCCTTCGCCTGGGTTCCCTTCCCGGCCCCGGGGGTCCGAGGAGGACGATCCGAGGCATCGGGGGGCGGACGGCCGCGAGGGGAAAACGGTTGTGCGACCGACCCGGGCCGGGTCAGTCGACCAGGGTCCCGTCGAACCGTTCGCCGGCGAGCGCCCGACCGAGGTTCGGGAGGTCCCGTCCGTGTACGATGGCGAGCGGGATCTTGGCGCGGGCGAGCAGGTCGGCGCCGAACCGGTCGAAGACGAACTCCTGCCCGGCCTCGACCCCCGCGGAGCGGTGGACGATCCCCCGGAAGTCCGCCCACGCCAGGTGGTCGATGCGCTTCGCGCCGGGGTGGGTCCGCGGGTCCTGGTCGTAGAGCCCCGGCACGCTCGTCGCGTTCACGAGGCGGCTCGCCCGCAGGCGGACGGCGAGGAGGGCCGCGACCCCGTCGGTCGTGTGGCCCGGCTCGGTGCCGCCGAGGACGACCGGGGAGACGCGGTGGACCTCGTGGGCCGCCTCCACCGTCGACGTGGGGGGACGAACGGGGGTGGGAGGGCCGATCCGGGCCGCGAGCAGTCGGGCGTGGATGCGGGTGACGTCGATTCCGACCTCGTCGAGCTCGACCTCGGTGAGGCCGAGCGAACGTCCGAGCCGGATGTACTCCCGCGCGACCCGCCCCCCTCCGGTCGTCACCACGAGCGGGGTCGAGCGCCCGAACTCCCTCAGCAGGTCCGCGAGTTGGGAGAAGTACGTCGCCTCGGCGGCGGGGTCCGGGTCGAGAAGGATCGAGCCGCCGACCGAGAGTACGACCGGCGCCGGTCCGGAACTCGCTCGCGTCCCCATCGGAGCGCCGTAACCGGGCGAGGCCATGTGGATTTCCCCTTCGGGCCTTCGAATCGGTTATAGGGACGGTTCCCCCCCAGCCCCTCGATGTCCGACCCGCACGAGGCGGAGAAGTCGGCGGCCGCGGCCGCCGCCGTCGGACGGGTCCGACCGGGGATGCGTCTCGCCCTCGGTACCGGATCGACGGCCGCGTTCGCGGTGCGCGCCCTCGCCGCCCGCTTCCCGGCCGGGGACGGGATCACCTGCGTCGCGAGCTCGGAGCGGACCGAGGCACTCGCCCAGCAGCTGGGGGTCTCCGTCGGCCCGCTCCGGCCGGACGACCGGTTCGACCTGATGATCGACGGGGCCGACGAGGTCGACCCGTCGCTCGCGCTCACGAAGGGGGGAGGGGGCGCGCTCTTCCGGGAGAAGTTCCTCGCCCGCCGGGCGACCGCGCTCCTCGTGGTCGTGGACCCCTCGAAGCTCGTCCCCCACCTTGGGACCCGGGCGCCGATCCCCGTGGAGGTCGTCCCGTTCGCCCGCGAGACCCTGATCGCCGAGCTGGCGGCTCGGTCGCTCCCGGCTGGCCGTCCGGATGGCCGCTCCCCGGGCGGGGACGTTCCGGACCGACAACGGACTCGAGGTCCTCGACGTCCGCCCGGTCCACCCCGTGACCGACCCGGACCGTCTCGACCGGGAGCTCCACGCGATGCCCGGGGTCGTCGAGACCGGACTGTTCGTGGGCCTCGCCGCGGCGGTCCTCGTGGGGCGCTCGGACGGTTCGGTCGAGGAACGGCTCCCCGGCCGGTCGCGCTGACGTCGGAGAACGCCGCCGTCGGCGTCATCTTTATCGCAACCACTCGATTGGGCGGACCCTCTCCAAGGCAGGACGTCGATGCAGGGAAAGTACATCCGGACGCGCGTGGAAGACCACGTCGGCTACATCGAGATCGCGAAGGGAAAGGCGAACACCTACGACAACGAGATGCGCCAGGAGCTCGACCAGGCGATCGAGGAGCTCCGGTTCGACGAGAACGCCCGCGTCCTCGTCCTGGCGAGCGGGACCCCCGGATTCTTCAGCGCCGGGGCCGACATCGAGATGCTCAAGGCGAGCCAGCCGGACTTCAAGGCGAACTTCTGCCTCTACTGGCAGGAGACGCTCGACAAGTTCGCGAAGACCCCGAAGGTCGTCATCGCCGCGCTCAGCGGCCACACGGTCGGCGGCGGCCTCGAGATCGCGCTCTCCTGCGACCTCCGGATGATGGCGAAGGACTCCGGGAAGCTCGGGCTCCCCGAGGTCACGCTCGGGGTCCTCCCCGGCACCGGGGGAACCCAGCGGCTCCCCCGACTGATCGGGACCTCGCGCGCCCTCGACCTGATGATCACCGGACGACTCATCCCCCCCGAGGAGGCGCTCCAGATCGGCCTCGTGAACTACGTGTACCCGAAGGAGTCGTTCGCGAAGGACGTCCACGCGTACGCGAACGCCCTCGCCCACGGCCCGGCCCGCGCGGTCAGCCTGATCAAGCGTTCGGTCCTCGAGGGCGTTGAGATGCCGCTCACCGCGGGACTCGCGCTCGAGCGCGAACTGCAGAACCGGCTCTTCGTCACCGAGGACGCGAAGGAAGGACTCGCCGCCTTCGTCGAAAAGCGGAAGCCCAGCTTTAAGGGCCGGTGACCTGAGCCACCGGAACGGACCGCCATGGCGAAATCGGACGGCGCACCGGCGCCCGCGCACCGGGCCGGGCGCGAAGGCGCTCAAGGACGGGGGCACGATCGAGCCGGTCCGCGAGATCCTCTGGGGCGCCTCGGCCGGGGTGCGGAAGTACGAGACCGCGGAGGAGATCCCTCCCGAGATGCGGAAGCTGATCGTTCGGCTCATGGTCGTCCAGGCCGACACCGAGTTCGCCTCGATCCAGCAGCACCGGCCGTGGCTCGACTCCGCCCCGACGCTTGAGGACCGGTGGATCGAGGCCCGGATCGTCGCCGACGAGGCCCGCCACGGGCTCCAGGCGTGTCGGATCCTCCGCGACTTCGGCGAGGAGGGGCAGAAGATGATCGACGAGCTCCTGCTGAAGCCCGAGGGGCATCACAAGCTCGACGCGTTCAACATGAAGTTCGACCGGTGGAGCGACGCCGGCGCGTTCTGCTGCTTCGTCGACCGGGTGGGGGTCTACCAGCTCCGGGCGTTCCAGGAGTGCTCGTACGGGCCGCTCGCCCGAGCAATGCCGCTCATGCTCTCCGAGGAGCAGCTCCACCTCAACTTCGGCGCCTCGGTCCTCCGACGGATGGCGAACGACGGGCCGAAGTACTACGGCGACAAGGCGGAGGCCCAGGCGGCCATCAACAAGTGGTTCCCCCGCGCCCTCGACATGTTCGGCCACTCGAACTCCGAGACGAGCCAGAAGGCGATCTCCCTCGGCCTGAAGCGGTGGACCAACGAGGAGGCCCGCGCCCGCTACCTGCAGGAGATCACCCCCCTCATCCACGGGATGGGCCTCGAGCTTCCCTCGCCCGAGTTCGACCGGCACATCCTCTAGGGTCGCGGACCCGTGCCGGCGGACGACGCCGACCCCGCCCCGGAGTCCGGGGACGAAGGCCCGAGCGCCCCGAAGGGGACGTCGCTCCCTCCCTGGATCCAACCGCAGACGGTCCGGGTCGTCGTTTCGGGCCTGATCCTGGTCTACGTGGTCGGGATCATCGTCGACCAGCGGGTCTTCGAGACGGTCGTCCTGGCCGAGGCGGCGGTCCTCGCCGTCGTCGTCGCCATCTTCCTCCTGACGCTCCTCTGGTGGGAGAAGTCGGGGAGGGCGACGACCCGCCCGAGGGCCCGGGTGTTCCTCGGGCTCGCCGGGCTCGCCATCCTCGTCCAGGTCGCGGGGGTGGCCGCCGAGAGCGCCGACCCGAACGACCTCGCGAACAACGCCGCCGGGCTCCTCCTCCTCGCGATCCTGTTCTTCAACACCCTCGGGTAGACGAGCGTCCGCGGGCCGTTATGTTCCGGGGCGGACTCCCGTCCGCGATGCCGCCGAGCGCCACCCTCCACCACGTTTCCCTCGAGGTCACCGACATCGCCCGGACGACGTGGTTCTACGACCGGTTCCTCGGGGAGCTCGGGTTCCGGAGGTTCGTCCAGGAGGCCGACTACGTCGCCTACACCGGCGACGGGCTCACGATCTGGCTGATCAAGGTCCGTGCCCCGCGGATCCGCCGACGGCCCCCGACCGGGGACGAGGAGGTCATCGCCGAGCACCTCGCCTTCCACGTCGACTCGGCGGCCCGCGTCTCCGAGGTCGAGGCGAAGCTCGCCACGTCGGAGCTCTATCCGATCTTCCGGGGCGAGGAGCACCCGGAGTTCCGCCGGGGTACTTCAGCGCCACGTGGGTCGACCCCGACGCGATCGTCCTCGAGGTGTACACGATCGCCGCGTCCCGCGCCCGGGCGAAGGGCGCCCAGAAGAAGCGACCGGCCGCGAAGAGATCGAAGCGGCGACGCTAGCGGGACCCCGGCCGAGCGGCCGGCCGCCGGGTCCCGGCGAGAGCGCGAGGACCCTCTCGACGCCGCGGACCGCCCGGAGCCGCCGGCGGAGCGCCGACGCGTGGCGCTTCGTCGTGAAGACGTGGACGTGCGCCCCCGCATCGTGGGTGTATCCCGCGATGGCCGCGCCGGCCTCGGCGTTCGCGGCCCGCACCTCGGCGAGGACGGCCCGGGACGCTGGCACGAGGTAGTCGAGCGGCGGGTCGGTCGTCTCGCAGACGAGCCGGAAGCTGTCGCACTCGACCATCGTCTGCTCGAACAGCGCCGCGGCGTCCCGCGCCGCGATCGCGCGCTTCATCGCGACGATCCGCCGGGGAACCTCCCGCTGGCGGTGCGCGTAGTCCGGAGAGGTGGCGACCGACCGTTGCATCGCGACCGCCGACCGGACCGACTTCGCCGGGGCGTCGGCGATGAGCGCCACGAGGTCGACGAGCGCGGGCCAGTGGGACGGCGGGAAGATCGGTCGGGCGAAGCAGTCCCGGCCATCGGCCCGCGTGCCGGCCCGCCATTCGACGAAGCCGCCGAACAGCGACCGGCAGGCGCTCCCCGACCCAAGGCGGGCGAGGCGGGACAGTGCCGGGGGCGTCAGCTTCAACCCCGCGGCCCGGGACGCAGCTCCGGCGAGCGCGGCGAAGCCGCTCGCGCTGCTCGCGAGCCCGCTCGCCGCCTGGAAGTTGTTCTCCGACCGGACGAACGCGCGGTCCTCGGTCCGGGCGATCGCCCGGACGGTGTCGAGGAATTCGCTCACGGAATCGAGCGGAGCCCCGGATTGGGGCGCGCCGTTCAGCACGAACGCATCGGAGGGGAGCGAGGCGTCGAACCGGACCCGGGTCCGGGTCCGCAGCCGGTCGAGCGTGACGGAGAGCGAACCGTTGTACGGGAGCCCGAGCGCCTCGTCCCGGACCCCCCAGTACTTGACGAGCGCGATGTTCGGGGCGGCCTCGTAGCCGGCCTCGGCCGCCCGTCGGACCATCGGCAGCGGACCACGGGCCGTACTACTTATCCCCGCCGGAACCTCGACGGACTCCGATGGCGCGGACCCCCGCCCCGGAGCCAAAACCGGTCCGCCCGCCGCCGAGCTGGCTCACCGGCCGGGGGCTCGGCGGGTTCCACGCTTCGGTCGGGTTCTCGGTCGACCCGACCGCGACCGGCACCGGCGTCTGCGAGGTCAGCGGGACGGTCAAGGCCCGGCACCTGAACATCAACGGCGTCGTCCACGGGGGGGTCTACGCGACGATCCTCGACACCGCGATGGGCGGCGCGACCGTCACGACCCTCCGCGAGGACGAAGTGACCGCGACAACGAGCCTCTACATCGAGTTCCTGCGGCCGGCCCAGCAGGGCGCGACCCTCCGCGCCCGGGGGGAGGTCGTGCGTCGGGGCCGCCACCTCGCCTTCGTCGAGGGGAACCTCTACGACGGCGACGGGGTCCGGCTCAGCCAGGCCCACGGCACGTGGTACATCTGGTCGGCCGGCGACGGGACGTGGGCGAAGCATACGCGGCCGGACCCGCGCGCGTCCCGTCGGCGCTAACCGGTCCGCGGCCCGCCCGGGACCGGGGCGACCCGGGCCCGGAGCGCCTCGAACACCCGGAGCCACTCGAGCCCCTTGCGGATCCCGCGCTCCCCCTCCGGGATCGGTTGGGCCTCGAACGCGGCCCGGGCGACGGCTTCGCCCCGGCCGAGGGCGGCAAACGGGATCGCGTGCTCGAGCATGTCGCTGATCAGGCCGGTCCCGCGGAGCGAGGCGGCCTGGTCGAGAAGCCGGGTCGTCAGCCACTCCCACGCGACATCCCGGCCGTGGGGGTTGAGCGCGACCTGGTAGGCGAGCTCCCGTCCGTGGGCCCGGCTGATCCTTGGTGTTCCGATGGCGGCGAGCGCCGTCCGCAAGAGCGCCGGTTCGGTCGCGCCCGCGAGCCCCCGCTCGAGCTTCAGCAGGTCGCCCTCGCTCCCGGCGCGCCCGATCCGCTCGAAGAGCGCCGCCTGGCCCTGGGCGCCGTGGACCCGGCCGAACGCGTACGCCACCGGCTCCCGGAGGTTCGGGTCGAGCCGCTCGTACTCGTCGAAGTGGCCGGCGAGCCGGCGCGCGAGGACGTCGTCGTAGGCGAGGAGGCCGAGGCAGACCCGTTCCCGGAGGATCCCGTCGGTGTCGGGCTCCCCGTCGACCGCCGCGAGCCCGAGCCGGTCGAGCTGGGCCCGGAAGAATCCGATCCCGTCTCGTCGGAACTCCTTCGTGTCGTGCAGGAGCGCGCCGATCGGGGCGATCCGGGTCGGGCGGACCGAGGCGAGCTGGTTCGCCAGCTCGTGGACGACGAGGTAGTCGGTCGAGTCCTGGCAGGCGGCGACGAACTGGAAGTACTCGGCGAGGGAGATGTCGCCGGAGAGGACGAACGCGTAGAGGTCGGTGAGGATGGCCCACCGGTCGATCGGGGGGAGGGTCGGGAACCCGTCGAGGAGGGAGGCGAGGAGCGGGGCGTCGTACCGGACCCGGTAGAAGCCGAGCCCCCCGGGGTTCAGGTGGACCCGCTTCGCCCCGTGCCGGGCCACGACGGTGTCCGGTCCCTCGAACACCTTCCGCTCCACGACGCCGTCGCGGTACACGCCGAGCGGGAGTGGCCACGTCTCCTCCCCGTGGCGGCCGTTCAGCCGGAACCTCGACTGGTGGACCCGGAGGTGGTCGCCGTCGGCGCGGGCGTGGAGGACCGGGATCCCGGGCCGGTGGACCCACGCGGAGAGGATGCCCGTGACCGGCATCCCCGACGACGTCTCGAGCGCCGACCAGAGGTCCTCGCTGGCCGCGTTCCCGTACACGTACTTCGTCAGGTAGGCGATGACCCCGGCCCGGAACGGCTCCTCCCCGAGCTGCGCCTCGACCATCCGGAGGACGCTCGCGCCCTTCCCGTAGGAGATCTCGTCGAAGATCTCGTTGATCTCGTCGGGGTGGTGGACCGGAACGTGGATCGGGTGCGTCGTCTCGAGCGAGTCGCCGAGCCGGGCGAACGACCCCCAGTCGAGGAGGAAATCGTCCGAGATCCCGAGCGTCGGGTAGAGCCGCTCGAGGATCTTCTCCTCCATGAACGTCGCGAAGCTCTCGTTCAGCCAGATGTCGGTCCACCACCGCATCGTGACGAGGTTCCCGAACCACTGGTGGGCGATCTCGTGGGCGATGGTGGTGAGCGTCTCCCGCTTCTGGCGGGCGTTCGTCGTGGCCTCGACGAGGAGGCGCATATCGCGGAAACTGATCGCGCCCCAGTTCTCCATCGCGCCGTAGGCGAACTCGGGGACGGCGACGAGGTCGAGCTTCGGAAGCGGGTACGGGATCCCGTAGTACGCCTCGAGCGCCGGCAGGATCTCGGCGGCGTGGGTGAGGGCGAACTCGCCCGCGGCCCCGCGCCCAAGGGGGGCGGCGACCCGGACCCGTTCACGTCGGCCCTCGACGGGGAGCCAGTCGAACCGGCCGACGGCGAGGAACACGAGGTACGTCGCCATCGACGGGGTCGGGGCGAACTCGAACGTCCGGAGCCCGTGCGCGACCCGCTCGGTCACGACCGGAGTGTTGAAGATCGCCTCCTCGCCGTCCTCGACGGTGAGCGTCATCCGCACAACGGCGCGCCGGTCGGGCCGGTCGATGCACGGGAAGATCCGACGCGTCCCGGTCGCGGCGGCCTGGCAGGCGACGATTCGGCTCGTCCCGAACCGCGACCAGTAGAGGCCGAGGAGCGCCCGCTCGGCCACGGCCCCGGAAAAGGCGAGGGAAAACGCGTCGGATTCGGCCGGAAGGTCGACGACGATCTCCTCTTCCTTCGCCTGGACCGCGATCCGGACCGCCGGGTCGACCGCCCGGACCTCGAGGTCGAGGGAGTTCAGCCGGCACTGGCGGACCCGCTCGCCGAGCGTGATCCGGACCGTCCCGCGGAACCGTCCGGTCGCGAACTCGAGGTGGAGGTCGACGTCGTACTCCCGGACCGTCGGGAACGATTCGGAGGTCACCGAGGCTCACCTAGGCGCGGGACGGGCCTTCGCTCCGCATCGCATCGGCGCCGAGATGGGTCGGAGGGATACCCTTTTTCCCGTCGCGCGGACGCATCCCGCGAGCCGTTAAATAGTCCGGCTTGGTCGTTCGTTCGGCTGACGGCCAAAGCGGTGGGGAAACACCCGGTCTCATTCCGAACCCGGAAGTTAAGCCCACTGGCGTTCCGCGCGGTACTGAAGTGCGCGAGCCTACGGGAACCGCGGAAAGCTGTCAGCCTCCGCAACTTGGCGAGCGGAACTGCCTGAGCCTTTAAGACCCGCATCCCGCTCGCCGCCCGTCGTGTGGCTGGGCGCGCACATCGGGATCGCCGAGGGGCTCGGGGAGGCGCCGCGGCAGGGCCGCACGATCGGGTGCGACGCGATCCAGATCTTCTCGAAGAGCCCGAAGATGTGGGCCGGTCCCGCGATCGCCCCGGAAGCGGCCGTGGCGTTCCAGGCGGCGGTGCGCGAGGTGGGGCTGAAGGCGACGGCGGTCCACCACGGATACCTCGTCAACCTGGCAACGCCGAAGAAGCCGATGCTCGCCCGGTCGCGGAAGGCGCTCCTCGACGAGGTCGAGCGGGCCACGTTGATCGGAGTGGATGGCCTGATCCTCCACCCCGGCGCCCACATGGGCGAGGGCCCCGCCGCGGGACTGGGTCGGATCGTCGAGAGCCTCAATTGGGTGCTCGACAAGACCCCCACCTCTCGCGTGCGGCTGCTCCTCGAGAACGCCGCCGGGCAGGGGACCGCGCTCTGCTCGACGTTTCCCGAGTTGCGGACGGTGCTCGACGGGGTCTCCCCGCGGGATCGCGTCGGGGTGACGCTCGACACGTGCCACCTGTTCGCGGCGGGAAACGACTTCCGGACCCCGGAAACGTACGGCGCCCTTCTCGACCGGCTCGACTCCGAGCTCGGGATCTCGGAAGTCCGGGCGTTCCACCTGAACGACGCGAAGGCCGACCTCGGGTCGCACCTCGACCGGCACGAGAACATCGGCAAGGGGCTGATCGGCCTCGACGGGTTCCGGCCGCTCGTCAACGACCCGAAGTGGGCGAAGACGCCGGGTACCTCGAGACGCCCCTCGGCGACGACGACGCGTACGCCGCGTACGTCACGGACCTCGCCACGTTGCGGGGTCTCATCGCCGCTCCGGCGGAATCGGCCCCCCCCGCCGGCGCCAGCCACCGCGCGGGAGCCGGTCCCCGTCCTCGCCGGAGCGAACCCGGCGCCGGAACGTCGGCGTGAGCGAACCGTCGACGCCCACCAGCCTCGTCTCCGCCTACGAGTCCACCCTCCTCGAACTCGCCGCGTTCGACCCCCGCCTCGTCGTGTTCTCCGCCGACCTCCCGGGCTCCTCGGCCGACCCGTCGTTCGCCCGAACGTTCCCCGATCGATTCGTCGCCGTTCCGGCGGAGTCGGCGGGCCTCCTGCCGTCGGCCGCGAGCCGGTCCGCCGAGGGCGGGACGATCTTCGCGAGCGGACCCACGAGCCTCGTCGTTGCCCGCTCGTACGACATCGTCCGGCAAGCGATCTGCGCGCGGGGAGCGAACGTCAAGATTGTGGCGACGGACGCGGGCCTCCGGAGCCACGGGACCGGTGCCACCCCCCCGATGCTGGAGGACATCGGCCTCATGCGCGGTCTTCCCGGAATGACGGTGGTCGTCCCGGCGGATGCGCCTTCGACGGCGGCGGCCGTCCGGTCGGTCTCGGGGTTCACCGGACCGGCGTACGTGCGGCTCTCGGCCGACCCGCTCCCGACCGTGACGGACGGCTCGTTCGTCCTCGGAAAGGCCGGGACCCTCCGGGACGGAGCCGACCTCACGATCGTCGCGATCGGCGCCCTCGTCGGCCGGGCTCTCGAGGTTGCGGAGGAGCTGGCTCGGGTCGGGGTCTCGGTCCGCGTGCTCGATTTCGCCTCGGTGAAGCCGTTCGACGAGAAGGCGCTCCTGCGCGCGGCGAGGGAGACCGGCGCGATCCTGACGCTGGAGGAGCACTCGGTCCTCACGGGAGTTGGGTCGCTCGTGGCCAGCGCGACGTCCGAGGAGGCCCCCGTGCCGGTCCGGCGGGTCGGCGTCCCGGACCTCTTTGGAACGCCCGTCGACGGGGGCACGCCGCTCGACCGGTACGGAATGTCGAAGGAGCGCTGCCTCGAGGAAGCGTGGGCGCTCCTCCGGGCGAGGGGCAAGGTTCAGTAACCCACCTTCCCTCGGGCGAACCACCAGTCGGAGGCAATCGGTCGTGAAGCTGTTCCTCGATACCGCGAGCGTCGACGAGATCCGGACCATGTGGGAGGTCGGCATCCTCGACGGGGTCACGACCAACCCGACCCTCGTCGCCAAGGAGGGTCGGAAGTTCGAGGACGTGATCCGGGAGATCTGCGCGCTCGGCGTGCCGTCGGTCTCGGCCGAGGTGGTCGGAACGACCACGGAGGCGATGCTCGCCGAGGGTCGCCACCTGCGGCAGATCCACCCGGCGATCTACGTGAAGGTCCCGATGACACCCCCCGGTCTGAAGGCGACCAAGGTCCTCGCCGCCGAGGGGACGCGCGTCAACATGACGCTCGTCTTCTCCGCGAACCAGGCGCTCCTCGCCGCGAAGGTCGGCGCCGCGTACGTGAGCCCGTTCATCGGACGGCTCGACGACAACGGCCAAGATGGGATGGAGCTCATCGAGGACATCGTCGACATCTACGAGAACTACGAGTACGCCACCGAGGTCCTCGTGGCCTCGGTCCGCCACCCGGTCCACGTCCTCCAGGCGGCGAAGATCGGGGCCGACATCGCGACGATGCCGTTCGCCGTGATGGAGAAGCTCGCCCAGCACCCGCTCACCGACATCGGCCTCGCCCGGTTCCTGAAGGACTGGGAGAAGGTCCCGAAGGGCTGAGGGAGCGCGGTCGCGTGGCGGACCCCGCCCTCGTCGAGAAATACCTCACGCTGACGGCCGAAGCGCTCGAGCGGGTCCAGGTCGTGCCGCCCGCGCGGTCGTTCCTCGTCGGCGCCTCCGAGGACTTCCTCGGCATGGCCCGCGCGTACCTCTCCGATGCCCGGCACTTCCGCGACACGGGCGACCTCGACCGTGCCCTTGCCGCGGCGAGCTACGCCCACGGCTGGGTCGATGCGGGCGTGCGCCTCGGCCTGCTCGATGGAGGGGACGATGACGTCCGGTTCACGCCGTTCCGCTGACGCCGGACCGGTCCCGCGGCACGCGGTCCGCGCGATCGAGCGCCATCTCGCCGCCCGGGAGGAGCGCCGGCGCCGCCTGTTCGAGCGGGCGCGGGCGCTCCGACGGCTTTCCCAGCAGACGATGACCCGGCTGCACGGAAACGCCGCGGCCCCCGCCGAGGTCGCCCGGGTGCGGACCGAGCTCGCGCGGCTCGCCCGGGCGCTTCCCCGGGAGTTCCCCGGGGACGAGGGGCTCGCCGAGGACGCCCTGCAGGAGGGGGTCGAGGCGGTGCTGCTCGCGGCCGCGATCGAGGGAGACCCGTTCCCGACCCCGGTCGACCTCGGGGTCCTCCCGGAACCGTACCTGCTCGGCCTCGGCGACGTCGTCGGCGAGATCCGCCGGCTCACCCTCGCCGAGTTGACGGTCGGGAACGTCGACCGGGCGTCGGAGCGGCTCGCCCTCATGGAGTCCGTCTACCACACGCTGCTCGGGTTCGAGACCGCCCGCGCGATCGTCTCGCTCAAGCCGAAGCAGGACACCGCCCGCGCGCTCCTCGAGCGGACGCGGGGCGAAGTGACGATGGCGCGCCTTCTTCACCGCGCGGGCGTGCGGACCTCCGAACCGGGGGGACGGGAATGACCGGGGTCCGTCGCGTCGTCGGAGTGATCGGCGGCTCGGGCGTCGACCGGGTGTTCGACGCCGGCCACCGGACGAGCCACCGGGTCGCGACCCCCTGGGGAGCGCCCTCGGCCCCGGTCGAGGAGGGCCGCGTCGGCGAGCTCACGGTCCTCTTTCTCCCCCGCCACGGGGTCGGCCACACGATCCCCCCGCACCGGGTGAACTACCGGGCCAACGTCGACGCGCTGAAATCGCTCGGGGCCGACACCATCGTGACGGTGAGCTCCGTCGGGTCGCTGAAGGCGGAGCTCCCGCCGGGGACGTTCGTGACCCCCGACCAGTTCGTCGACTTCACGAAGAGCCGCCCGACCACGTTCTTCGACGGAGGACGGGTGTACCACGTCTCCCTCGCCGACCCGTTCTGCCCGGAATTAACGGAGCGGGCGATCGCGGCCGGGGCGGCGGTCGGGGAGCCGTTCGCCACGCGGAAGACGTACGTCTGCGTCGAGGGCCCGAGGTTCTCGACGCGGGCGGAATCGAACTTCCTCCGGGGGTTCGCCGACATCATCGGCATGACCCTCGTTCCCGAGGTGACCCTCGCCCGGGAGCGAGGGATGTGCTACCTCTGTCTCGCCATGGTCACCGACTTCGACGTCTGGGCGGAGAAGCCGGTCGAGGCGAAGGAGATCGTCGAGACGATGGCGCGGAACGTCGACCGGATGCACACGGTCCTCTCGAGGCTGCTCCCCACGCTCCCCGGAACGAAGGGGTGCGAGTGCGAACGCTCGCTCGAGGGCGCGGGGCTGTAGCGCCCGCGGACTACCGGGCGGGACCGCGTCGGACCGTGATCGGGATCACGCCGGCGGCGAACTCGACCTCGGCGATCTGGACCGGGTCGATCAGGTCGGCCGGAACGTCGGTGAGGATCGGGGCGCCGAGCGAGACCTGCAGGGCGCGCGCACCGAGGATCCGGGCCCGTTCGAAGCGCGTGTACGCCTCGTTTCGGGCGCGAACAGAACCCCCCTCGGTCACGTAGGTACCCAACGAGGCCGCCGGCAAGGCAGCAGCCGTCAAGGGCACGGCCAGCTAGGGGTTCGTATTTACCATTTGTGTAGGGCTTGGCGTTGCCCGCAACCCAGCGGCCGGACCCCAAGTCGGCATTCCGCCCGAGAACGCCCGGTCGGGGCCGAACTCGCCGACCCGAGCGGTGGTTTCGGCGGACGGTGCCGCCCGAATGGGCGGCCGGCGGACTCCCGCTCGGGTGCGGCGGGAAATGCGTTGGGGTCCGGCCGGCCCGACGAAGCTGCCCAGAGTTGCCAGGGCAGTTAGCCGGCGGACAGGTGGGAGAGGGGTCGATCGCGGCCAACTCCCAATCGCTCTGAAGGCGAACGGCGGCCCGACCCTGGCCGGTCGCGAGCGGGACGGACGCGGGGGCCGGGCCTGGAGTACTTCGCCTTCCACTCCATCATCGTTCGGAAGATTTTCAGAAGGTCCCGTCCCATCGGAGTAATCCCGTACTCCACCCTCCTCGGGATCGCCCGGATCACCGTTCGTTCAATGATCCCCAACGCTTCCAGACGTTTGAGGCGATTCGAGAGCGTGGCGGTGTTCACCTCGCCGGCCACTTTGAGCTCGTTGAATCCGCGCGGGCTCCGCTGGAAGAGGAGGTACAGGATCACCAGAACGTGCCGCTCCCCCAGGAGGTCCATGGTGCCGTCGAAGTCGCAGGAGCCCCGGGGGACACGCAGGGCACCCGACGGCATCGTGGAGCCAACTCGCACTCCGAGGGATAGGCCTTAGGAGTTTAAAGAATAAACCTCAAGTAGGGGTCTCGGGTCAACCCCTTTGGTGGTTCCGCTGCGAGATTGGCGCGAGATCAAGGAGGCGACCGACCTCAAACCCGGCGAAATGACTCACGGCACGGCTGGCGGGGAAGACGTTCTCGTCCTCAATGTGGATGGGGAGTTCCGCGCGTTCGTCAACCGGTGTGGTCACATGAACGCCCCGCTCGACCTGGGGACGTTCAAGAGCGGCGCCATCAAGTGTCCGCAACACAACGCGGTCTTTGACGCACGGACGGGCGAAGTCCGAGGTCCCCCCCAGATGACCGGGGCCGGGATGGACATGAGCAAGCTCCCGAAGGAGATCCTGGAACGCATGATGCAAATGCGTCCCATCATGGAGCGCACGGCGTGTCGGCCCTTGACCCCGCTCCCGGTGGATGCTCGCCCGGGTGCCGTCCGGGTCTGGGTCTAACCGACCTCTTCCCGTGCCAGCTCCCGACGGGTCATGGCAGCGAGTGACGAGCCACGGCCAGCCCGTTGAGGGTACCCCGCTCGTCGGCAGCCTCGCCGATGGCGATCGCGTCCTGCTGGTCCGATCCGCGGGAGGGTCTACGCCACTGAGGCGAACTGTGGGCATATGCGGTTCCCCCTCCGGGAGGGGAAGGTCGCCGGCACCGTTCTCACGTGCCCCTTGCACAAAGCTCAGTTTGATCTCGGCACCGGAGCCGTTGTCCGGGGGCCCCAGATCCCCGGGCTCCTGAAGGCGACGAAGATGGGAAAGGGAATCCTCTCCGTTGAGGCGCAGCCCTTGAGAACGTACGACGTGGACGAGCGCGCGGACGGCGTCTTCGTTCGGCCGCGCGCCCCCCCGTGACCGACGGCACGCCCGAACCCGCTCCCCCTCCCGCCGGGGGAGGTCCTCCCCCCTCGGGCCCGGTCCGTTCGGACTCGATTCCGCCAGGGGCCGGGATGGAAGACGCCGCTCCCCGCCCGTCCCGCCGCTTCGAGACCCTGGTGACGGTGGGAATCCTCTTGGCTCTCCTGATGGGGGCGCTGGACCAGTTCGTCGCCCTGACCGCCCTCCCGACGATCCTCTCCCAGTTCCATGCCCCGACCGACGGCGGGACGTTCGTGATCAGCGCTTACGTGATCGCTTCCACGACGGCGATCCCGATCTTCGCGAAGCTCTCGGACCTCTGGAGTCGGCGAAACGTCTTCCTCGGTGGCCTCGGGATCTTCATCTTCGGGTCGATCCTATCGGGCCTCAGCCAGAATCTCACCGAGCTGATCGTGTTCCGAGCGATCCAGGGATTCGGCAGCGGAGGCTTCTTTCCGGTCGGAATCGCCATTGTGGCGGTCACCTTCCCCCCCGAGACGAGGGCCCGGGTCATCGGCGCCTTGTCCGGCGTCTTTGGGATCGCGGTCGTCGCCGGACCTCTGCTGGGGAGCAGCATCCTAAATTTCACGCACGACGACTGGCGGTGGGTCTTCTACGTCAACATTCCCGTGGGCGTCGCGGGCTTCCTTCTCATCGCCACGACGTTGGGCCGGCTCCTTCCCGAGAAGGTTCGGAGATTCGACACGTTGGGAGCGGCCCTCCTCGCCGGATGGGTGGCCGCCCTCATGCTCCCGCTCTATCTCATCGCGGACAGCGGGTGGAGCTGGACGGACCCTCGCGTGCTCGGTCTCCTCGCCGTGGCCGTGGTGCTCCTGTTCGTCTTCATCGTGTGGGAGCTTCGAGTGGAGAACCCGCTGGTCCCGCTCCACCTCCTTTCGCACCGGGTCATGGCCGCGGGTGGCGGTGCGACGTTCTTCATCGGCCTCACGTTCTTTCCCCTCGCGACCTTCGTGTCGCTCGTCGTCGGAGAGGTTCTCGCCCCCCACGGTTCGGACGTTCCCAACATCGTTCGGGACATGCTCTACGCGCTCGTCATTCCGCTCGTCGTCGGAGCGGCGCTCGGCGGGCAGCTCCTCACGAGGCTCTCCTACCGGACGGTCGCGGTCACCGGGATCGTGATCAGCGCCGCCGGCATGGTCGGCGTGGCCACCCTCACCAGTTCCACCCCGCTCTGGGTCTTCTCGTTCGGCTTCGTTCCGGTGGGAGGCGTGGTCCTCCCGCTCATCCCCCTGGGCTTCGGCATCGGTCTGACCTTCCCGGTCTTCCTCCTGGCGGCGCAGAACCAGGCCTCCAAGGCCGACGTCGGCGAGGCGGGAGGGCTCATCCAATTCCTCCAATCTCTCGGCGGGGCCATCGGACTCTCGACGCTGGCGTCGTTTCAGTCGATCCGATTCACCTCACTCTCCCCGACCCCCAGTGCCGCCTGCTCGACCCCGGGCGTCCCCTCGATGCAATGCCTGAGTTACCTGTCTTCGGTGAAGTCGGCGCTCATCACCTCCTATGACCAGACGTTCGAGGTGATGCTCGCCCTGCTCATCGTCGCTCTACTCTTCGCATTCTTCCTGCAGGGCCGCCTCCCGAAGGGGGCCCCGGCCATGCCGGCCCCGACCGAGTAACGGCGGAATCCGGAATGACGAGGCGGACCGACTGGGAGGGACTGGGGGTCGAGGTCCTCACGACGTCGGACTTTGAGGGGGAACGTGTGAAGCGGCAGGGGCTGTATGCCGTATGCTTCGGTGCCACCTGGTGTTTCCCGACCCGCCGATTCGTTCCCAAGTTCCTTTCCATGCAGGCCGACGTCCCCGCCCACCTCGCGATCGCGGACATCACCGACCTCAAGGATCCCCTGTGGGATTCGTTCCGGATCAAGATCACTCCGTCCGTCATCGTCTTCAGGGAGGGGGAGGTCACTGTTCGGTTCGATGGGCAACGGATGTTCGGTCTCGGGAACTCGGACCTCCTCCGAGTCGCCAGATTCCTTCGCGAGGATGTCGCGAGACGGGGCCGAGGACATGGAACTGAGGAAGTGGGGGGATGATCGGAAGCGGTACAGGGTACTCCCCGGGTCGATGGGGGCACGGAGCGCGGTCTTCGGCTCGAGCTCGTACTTCGGAGTTCTAAGTGACCGGCGGAAAAGCGGTCGTCGCCGGCGAGCAGGTCGTCGATGGTGTAGGCCGAATTCCCGGATTTGTCAACAGCTACACGTTTTCGGACGGGAACGAAACGTACCTCATCGACACGGGCTTTGCTCGACGGGCCAAGCCCATCGTACGGGCGTTCCAAGTCGCCAATCTCCCCCTCGCCTCGGTCCGCAAGCTGCTCCTCACCCACCATCACGTCGATCACATGGGTGGGGCGGCGTATCTCCACGAGACCACCCAGGCACCGATCTCCTGTCATCGCGAGGATGTCCCGTTCGTCGACGGCCGCTCGAAACCTCCGATGCCTCTCCTGATGGGGCTGTTCATGCGAACTCATCCCGCACCGGTTGCGGTCACTTTGAACGATGGCGACCGGATCGGACCCTTGCAGGTCGTCCACGCGCCCGGTCATACTCCGGGAGAGGTCGTATTCTACCACGCGACGCGGCGGATCCTTTTTTCCGGGGACGCCGTCGTCGAGCGGAAGGGGAAGCTCACCCTCCCGGCCACGGGATACGCTTCGAGTCTGGTCCTAGCCGTGCAATCGCTTTCCCGGATTCAAGCACTGAACGCGGAGACGCTGTTGCCCGGGCACGGCGTTCCCGTTACGACGGACGTAGGTTCTCGCCTCGACGACCTCATTCGACGCGCCCCCAGCGAATTCCTCGGACGATAGTTCGACACGAGGGCCTGTCGCCGGTAGGGCGATTCATCGTCCGCTCGGTCGCGGAGGACGGGGCATCCGGCCCGGCGAGTCCGACCGCCGCGATGCCCCGGCTCGCGCTCAGGCGGCAGGTGCGTGTACGACCTCGTACCGGAGCCCGGCGACCCCCGACGCGAACATCCGGCACTCCTTCAGGGCCAACGGTTGCCGGAACTCGGATTCCGAGAACAAGGGTCGACCCTTCCCGAGGACGATCGGCTGGACCCGCACGTGCAGCTCGTCCACCAAATGCTCCTTCCAGAGGGACGTCAGAAGATTCGCGCTGCCCAGGAACAGGATGTGCCCCCCGCTCCCCTGTTTCTCCTCCCGGACCACCTCGGCGACCGGTCGGGATACGAACCGGGTATTCTCCCACGTCGAGGAGGTGAGCGTGCGAGAGAACACGAGCTTCGGCACATCGGTCAGGAGCTTGGCGAGGGCCGGTTCCTCCTTCCGGGCCTCCGCCGTGGGCCAGTATTTCAGAAACAGCTCGTAGGTACGGCGGCCCATGACGGCCGACCCCGCCTTGCGCAGGAGGTCTCGAGACCACTCGAGCGATTCCTCGTCGAACCCGAACCAGTCGATCTCGTCTTTCGGACCGCTCGAGTACCCGTCTAGGGAGACCAGATTGTCGGTGACGACCTTGCGCATTCGGACCCTCGCGCTCCGGACCGGGCCACTCCTTATCTGGCTTAGCGAGCGGTGCTCGGCGGCGCACCGTGAGCCGGCGCGCCCGCCGCGCCCCTATCGGGCACCCGACCCGCCGCCGTTGGAATCGACGGGTTTCCCGATTTCCCGAAGGGGGCGTTCCCCCCGATCGGCGTCGCCGACCGAGCTAGGCTCCCGTGGGCGGATTCTTCGCGAGTGCGGCGATCTGACTGCGAGCGGCTTGCGCAATGTCCGCACCGGTATTCGCGTGGCCGTTGATCCCCCAGCCGCCCTCTGGGGACTCCGTGATCAGCACCCAGGTGCGTTCTGCCAAGCTGGGGTCTCCGGCGGCCTTCGCGACGATGTCGGTCAGCTCCCGGACCACTCCCAGCTGCTTGTCCCGATTGAGCACGCCCACCGGGGTCAGGACCTGGACCCGAACGTAGTTGCGGTCGCCGTCGACGTTGGAGAGCGAGTCGGCGGGCAGGTCGTGGACGAAGGCCGCGGTGTTCTTGCGGAACAGGGGGAGGTTCGGAACCTTCTCCCATCGCATGACGGCCGCGGCCAGGTCCTGCGCGAGGGCGTGTTTGTCGGCGAAGGTCCCGGCACCGGCGTACACATCGATCATCGGCATAGAAGCTCTGTCGGTCCATTATGATGGTCATCATATAATGACTGGCCCCCTCTCCGCACGTCGCGGGCGGCCGTGCCGCTGATAAGTGCGGATGGGAAGGACCGGGACGTGTGACGAAAGAAAGTCGAGAGCGAATGGTGGCCAGTGCGGCCTCCCTGATCGGTGCCCAAGGTGTCCGGGCAACAACCTTTACCGAGGTTCTGAAAGCCAGCCGGGCGCCCCGTGGCTCGATCTATCACCACTTCCCGGGCGGGAAACAGCAGCTCGTGGACGATGCGTTGCACCGGACCTCGGACCTCATCCTCGCCTACCAACGAACGTGCGCGGCCCGCACGCCCGCGGACATCTTGGAGCACTTCGTGCACCTCTTTCGCCAGTCCCTCGTCTCGTCTCAATGCCGAGCCGGTTGCCCGGTGGCCGGCGTGGTCATCGACACGTACGCGGAGCACGGTCCGCTCCGGGAGACCGCCCGAGAGAGCTTTCGTGCCTGGATCGCCCTCCTCGCGTCCCAACTCGTGGCCGTCGGTATTCCGCCGGCAGAGGCCCGAGCCCTATCGGTAACGACACTCGCGTCCGTCGAGGGTGGACTCATCCTGTGCCGGGCCGAGGGCACCGTCCATCCCCTCGATACGATTGCCCGGCAACTTCGGGCCTTGGTCACCGTCCCGAAGTCCAGGGGACGGTGAGGAGCACGGCCTTGGGACCGCTCCCCCCCGAACGGGACCTCGGTCCGTCTCCCCTTGGGGTGGTTTCCCGCCGGTCCGTCCTGGCGGAGCTGGGGTCCACCTCTCGCTGAGAACTCATGGAAGCGGGAACGAGCGACCTCGCGGGCGGCCCACCGGGGGCGACTCCGGTGGAGCGCCCTCCGTCGACGGAGGACTGGTGGCTCCTGGTCATCGTCCTGGTGGGTACCTTCATGGCCATCCTGGACGCGTTCATCGTGAACGTTGCCCTTCCCACGATCCAGCGCACGATCGGCGCGAATTCGTCGGACCTCGAGCTGGTGCTGGCCAGCTACACTCTCGTGTATGCGGTCTTCTTGATCACCGGGGGCCGGCTCGGCGATATCTTCGGCCGGAAACGAATGTTTCTGATCGGGATGGTCGTCTTCACCATCGCCTCGGGGATGTGCGGACTCTCGCCCACTCCGGAGTATCTCATCGTGTCCCGCGCCGTGCAAGGGTTCGGCGCGGCGTTGATGTTCCCCCAGATCCTTTCTATCATCCAAGTCACGTTCCAAGGCCAGGCGCGCGTGGTCGCCCTGGGGATCTTCGCGACGGTCATCGGATTTGCTGCGGTCTTCGGACAACTGCTCGGGGGGTTCCTAATCCAGCTGAATCTGGCGGGCCTTGCGTGGAGGCCGATCTTTCTCGTCAACGTTCCGATCGGGATTGCCGGGGTGATCGCGGGGATCGTCGTCCTCCCCGAGTCGAGGTCCACACCGCCTCCCAAGCTGGACGTCGGGGGCGTCGCCCTGATCTCGCTGGCGCTCGCCTCGTTCGTCCTCCCGCTCGTGGAAGGTCCGTCCTTCGGGTGGCCCCTGTGGATGGTGGCCCTCTTGGTCCTCTCCGTTCCGTTCCTGGCGCTCTTCGTCCTCTACGAGCGGTGGAGGATCGCCCGGGGCGGTTATCCCCTCATCAACGTCCACCTGTTCACCCAACGATCGTTCTCCGTGGGCCTCCCGCTGACGATCGTGTTCTACACGACCCTGAGCGGCCTGTTCTTCCTGCTCGCCGTCTTCTTGCAGGACGGCCTGGGGCTCACTCCCCTCACCGCGGGCCTGACGTTCACCGCGATCGGAACCGGATTCATCCTCGCGTCGCTCGCCTGTACTCGACTCGTCCCGCGACTGGGGCGTCACATCTTGAGCCTCGGCTACGCGCTCGACGTCGTCGGGTATGCGCTGGCGATCCTGCTGCTCCACGAGTTCGGTATGACGATTACCCTCTCCGAGCTCGCCGTCCCGCTCTTCCTCATCGGGCTGGGAAATGGGTTCGGTCTTTCCCCCCTCATCGGCATCGTGCTCGCCGGGGTCAAGTTCGAGGACGCGGGCCAGGCCTCCGGAGTGTTGTCGACCGCGATTCAAATCGGGAATACGGTCGGCGTTGCAGCGTACGGTCTCCTGTTCTTCGGCCTGCTGCATCTCTCGAGCGCGGGTACGGTCACGGCGAGGTACGTTTCCTCCCTCGAATGGACCCTGGTCTTCTTCGCGATCTCCTCGGTCATCGTATCGGTCTTGGTCTTCGGCCTGCCGCGACCGGCGCGGGGAGCACGGAACGATGTCCTGCTCCAGCACCACCCGAGACCGCTCCCGGGCCTCGCCTACTCGTTTTTCTTCATCAGCGGAGGGCGGATCGGACGACCCTTGTTCTACGGGGTGATGGCCGAAGCGACCCGTCACCGGCGGGAGGGGATCCAGGGGTCGGAGGATAGTTTCCCGGACCACCTCGTTCGTCAATTCCTTGGGATCAACCGGGAGGAACAGGCGTGGATCCGCTATCTCATGCAGGAAGCCCTCGAATCGGGCGGTCGGTTCGAGATGCTCCCCGAGGAGCGGGAGAGCCTCATCCAAAGGTTCGTTCAGGATACGCGAGATCGCCAGGCGAGGGGTCTCGTCCGCCGGGACATCGACCCGGAGTATCTCACGCTCCTGCTCTTTGCCGTCAGCTTCTATCCCCGGATGTTCGCCGCCGTGACCCGAACCATGACGGGGTTGGACCCGAGCGACCCCGAGTTCGAGCGGCGCTGGAGCGCCTTCCTGCGAGAGTTGGCAAAACGGTTCGAGACCGATCCAACGCGGTCGTGACGGCGAGGAGTCGCTCGACGGAACCGACCGGAACCAGGCCGGTCAGCGTCCCATCCAGATCGCATGGGCCCCGCGGCTTCGGGGCTCTTCGGGCGGCGGTGAGCTCCGCCGTCGGAGGTCGCGCGCGAGCGCTTCCCCGAGCGGGGTCAATTCGTACACTTTCAACCGACGCGACTGTCGCTCGACGTGACGCCGGCTGACCACGAGGACCCCGGCCGCGACGAGCCGGGCGAGCGCCTTGGCGAGCGCGCTCTGCCGGAGGCCGAGCGCCTCCCCGATGCCGGTCTGGGAAAGCCCGATCGGGGCCAGTTCGCCCGGACCAAGGCGACCTTGCCGGAGGATGTGGAGGATCACCCGCTCGGACGTCCGGAGCGGCTCGCCGTCCGAACCCGCGGGCGCTGGATCGGGACTCGGCACCGCGGCGACCACGGCCTCGACGCGCCCCGGCCGGGGCGGGTCGGGCGCCGGAGCCGGCCGCGCCGTGGCGTCCGCCGGGACCACGACCCGGGGCCGACGCCATCGCTCGTACGTGAGGCGGGCGGCGATCACGCCCCCCGCGCCGACGGCGGCCCCGGCGACGAAGTCGAGGGGGATCAGCCGGATCCCCCACCGGCCGCGTGCGGAGCCGGCCCGCCACGGTCACCGCTCCGAAGGGCCGACGGGATCGTCCGTGGGCGGACGGCTCAGCTCCCGGACGATCGCTTCTCCGTCCTGACGGGTCCGCCGTCGGGTGAGAAGGAACTCGACACCCGCGTACGAGACCAAGGCCCCGAAGGCGACCCCGAGGACGGCCTCGAGGAGCACCGGCCCGGCCCCGGACCCTGCGGAGGAGACCGGGTTGGCCGGTTGGACCGGGCCCGTCCGGGGGGGACGACCACGAACGAGGTGTTCGCGGTGACCGATCGTCCCTCCGCGTCCCGCACCGTGATCGTGACCACGAACCGCCCCGTGTCGGTCGGCGTGCAGTTCAGGACCCCGGAATCGGCGCTCGCACACCCGGGGGGAAGACCGGGCATACCCGAAGGAAAGGGGGAGCGCTCCGCGGGCCTCGGCCACGAGGGTCGTCGAGTTGCCGAGGGTGAGGTTCGTCGGACTGGCGAAGAAGGCGCTGACCGACGGTCCGGGTCCGGACGCCTCCACGACATCGAGGGTCCCCACCGCGCCGCGCGAATGGGCGTCCGAATCGGTGACCACGACGTAGAGCGGGTAGGTGCCCGGAGTGGTCGGGGCACAGGGGAGGGCCGAGGTGTTGGCGGAGACGCAGCCGGCGGGGAGGGACGGATAGCGGTAGGTCAGCGGTCCGGTTCCTCCGATGGCCACGACGGAGAGGACGACCGTGGTGCCGACCGATGCCTGGCCGGGAGAGGCCCCGAACCCGACGATCGAGAGTCCGGCACCCCCCCCGACGGGGTCGACGGTGAGGTTGCCGGTGACCGAGGCCACAGCTCCGAGCGGGTCCCGCACCGAGATCGTGACCCCGTACGTGCCGGCGCTCGTCGGGACGCACGAGATCGACGAGGCGTTCGCCGAGGCGCAGCCGGGCGGAAGTCCGCCGTACGCGTACGTCAGCGGTCCCCCCGAGGAGGTGGCGTTCACCGAGACCGTGCTCGAGTTCCCGAGGACGATCGTCGCCGGGGCGACCTGGAAACCGTCGATGTGGACCGATCCGGACGAACCCGCGGCCCCGACGGTGAGCGTCAGCGAGGCGCTCGCGTTCTTCCCCCCGGCGTCGTGCACGGCGACCCCGACGGTGAAGTTCCCAGTTCCCGTGGGCGTACAGGGCAGCGTCGGAACGTCCTGGCCGACGCACCCGGTCGGGAGCCCCGAGTACGCGTACGATAGCGGAGGGGTCCCGTCGGAGGTCTGGACGGAGAGCAAGGTCCGCTCGGCGACCTCCGTGGGGGCCGGCGTCGCGAAAAAGGCGGTGATCTGGAGCACCGGCGCGACGTTCACGACCGTCTGCGCACTCGTTCCATCCCCCGCCGAATCGGTCACGACCACGGTGACGGTCGAGGTGCCGGTGCCGTTCGGCGTGCACGTGAGCGCCGAGGCGTTGGCGCTCGCGCATCCCGACGGAAGACCTGTGTAGACGAAGGTGAGGGGCGGGGTTCCCCCGGTCACGGAGACCGAGAGGCGCGTGCTCGCACCCAGGTCAATCGTGGCCGGTGATGCCGAGAACGACTGGATCACCGGCGAGGTGAGGCTTCCTCCCGCCCAATCCCACGTGTCGCCGCAGGGGCCATCGAGCGAGCAGGCGAGCGGGGCCGAGCCCGACGTGCCGTACCAGCCGCCGAAGAAGACGTCCGCCGAGAGGGTCGGGTCGTAGGCTCCCGGCATGTCGGTCCGATTCCCGGGCGAGACCATCGGGGCGAGCTCCGTCCAGGTGTCGTTGGTGTAGGACCAGGTATCGTTCCGTGGCGTGGACACCGTTCCCCAGGTCGTCGAGCCACCGTAGAGGAGGACGAACCCTCCGGCCGGAAAGTCGCCGACCGAAGCCATCGTCCGGTCCGGCGGGGACGTCCCGACGAGCGACGTGATGTTGGTCCAGTTCCCGCCCTGGAACTTCCAGGTGTCCGGTTCGAGATAGGGGGTGGAGGCGGACTGAAGGTGGGCCGTTCCGAACAGGAGCACGTACCCGTCCGTCGAATCGTAGACGACCGGGTTCGCCGGGGCGCCGTCGATGGTTCGGTCCCCGAGCGCCGTCAGGTTCGTCCACGTCCCGGCGTGGTAGGTCCACGTCGCGGCGGGGAACGTCCCGGTCAGGAGAACGATGCAGTTGTCCGCGGCGTCGTAGGTCATCGTCTCGCCGTAGGACCACGGGGGCGCCACGAGCGGTGTGATCTGGGTCCACCCGCCGTTGGTGAACTCCCAAGTGTCGTTGAACGTCGAGGACGCCCCCTGGCCGCCGAACATCAGGAGGTACCCGTCCGACGCGTCGTAGGCGAGACCCGCGAGGGCCCGGGCGGGCGGGCTTGCGTTCGTGGCGAGCGCCGTCCAGTTCCCCGCGGAGAACTTCCACGTGTCGGATTGGACCCCGCCATAGCCGGCGTTCGCCGGGCATTCGCATCCACCGAACCCGACGACGTAGCCGTCGGCCGCGTCGTAGGCGACCGCCATGTCCGCCCGGTTCGCCGGGCCGACCGACGCCGCGGAGAGGTTGGTCCAGGTGCTCGCCGCGTAGGCCCAGGTAGAGACCGGAGGGGATTGGTAGGGGTACGACGAACCGGCCCCATCGAGCAGGATGTCGGCGTTGCGGTGGCCGTCGAACACCATCGCGGGACGGAGCGTCTCGACGAGTCCGGTGTGATTCCGGCCGGCGGACCAGGCCCCGCCGGAATAGTGGAATGAGATCCCGGAATCGTTCGTCCCGTTCCAGGAAGGGACGAGGACGACGTACCCGTCCGAGGGGTCGTCGGCCAGCGCCGGAGCGACAGAGTCCGCCCCCGTGTTCGGGACGGGGGCATTCGGCTCCGGGTGCCACGTCCCGTTGAAGAACCAGCTGGTGTAGGTGGTCGTCCAGGACGCATGGGTCGACCCAGAGACCAGCAGCACGCCCTGGTCGGTGGCGTCGTACGCCATCGAGCCGTCCCACTCCCCCGTCGGGAGGCTTGTCACGCCGGTGGAGAGGTTGGTCCAGCTTCCGGCGACGAACTTCCATGTCCAGTTCGTCCCGACGTTGTACCCGGCCGAGCAGCAGCCGCCGAACCAGAGGAGCCCGAGAACGGAGGGGTCGTTCGACAGGCTCGACCCCCGGAGCGCCGGCGGCGATGGGGTTGTCGAAACGTTCTGCCAGACCCCACCCTGGTAGGTCCACGTGTCTCCCGCGGAGGTGCAGGTCGACCCGCCCCAGTACACCACCTCGTGGTCGCTCGAATCGTACGCGAGCGACTCGAAGGCGCAGTAGAGCGGGCCCCCCGAGAGGGAGAGGGACGACCAGATCCCGTCCTCGAAGATCGAGTAGACGGCCGCCGTCCCCTCGAACGCGGTCGCGTTCGTGGACGGACCCTCCGCCATGAGGAGGTCGTAACTGTCCTGGGCGTCGTAGACGAGGAATCCCACCCCCGCGGTCAACCCGCCGCTCGTCGTCACGGGAAACCATCCGCTTCCACTGCTCGCCGGGGAGGGGGCTGCGGGCTCGGGGGCGGAGCATCGCACGGCGCCACTGAGCGACGGGGGGCAATCCCAACGGATGCCGGCGTTGGGCCCTCGGCCCGCCGTCAACGAGGCGGTCGCCGCCGCGAGCGGATTCCCGGCCTGGGTCCGGACGCTGGACACGGGGGACGGACCGGGCCGGCCGGCAGGGCTGGGGGTGGAGGCCCACAGGGAGACGGTCAGCAGCACAACGATCGCGAAGGGTACGAGGAGGGAGCGGGTGGGTCGGGTCCTGGGGAACCGATGCTGGGCCCCGAAACGGAGGCGGAACGCGTTCGGACCGGCGTGGATCGTCACAAGGTAGGAGTTCCGGTTTCGGGGGCTATAAACCGCGTCCGCATATACGGCGAGACTATTCCACCGAACGGGCGCCGGTCGACGATTAGAGCCGAGAGGGCTTCGGCTCCGCATGGGTGTCGTCGCCGCCGAGCTCAGTGACGAGCTGCGCACGTTCCTGCTCGCTCAGCCGTGCTTCTTCGTGGCGACCGCTCCCCTCGGCGGTCACGGCCGCGTGAACCTCTCGCCCAAAGGGCTCGACACCCTGCGCGTGCTGGGACCCCGCGAGTGCGCGTACCTCGATTTGACGGGAAGCGGCAACGAAACGAGCGCCCATCTCCTCGAGAACGGTCGGATGACGCTGATGGCCTGCTCGTTCGGGGAGCGGCCAAGGATTCTCCGATTGTATGGCACCGGTTCGGTCCACCTGCCGGAGTCCGCGCGTTGGGCGGACCTTCGCCCGTTGTTCGGGCCGGGCGAGGGGGCCCGGCAGATCGTATCGCTGCGGATCGAGCGCGTCCAGACGTCGTGTGGGTACGCGGTGCCCCGGATGGAATTCCAGAGGCATCGGCCGACGCTGGACCGATGGGCCGCGGCGAAAGGGTCCGAGGGGCTGGCAGCCTACCGGGCGGAGCACAACACGGCCAGCATCGACGGGCTCGAGACCCATCTCGCGCGGAGCCGGCGGGCGGAGCCGCCGGGAGAGCTACCGTGACCGACGGGTCGCTTTCGGAGACTCGGTCCGCCGGACGTCGATCCACGTCATGTCCGGGGGCTTCCGGTCGTCCTGCCAGAGGGCGCCGATGACCTCGCCGACATGGTGCGCCTCTTCCAGGGTGGTCTGGAGAACCGCGTCCCGGACGGTGTACCGGCCCGGCATCCAGAACACCTTCACGATCCGGTCGAGGTCCCGTGCCGAAAGACCGCGGACGGTCTCGTCGACCCCGGCCCAGACCCGGTCGGAGTAGGCATCGAATCCCTTCCAGTCCTTCGGGTGGCGGGAGACGTCCCCGAAGAGGGATTCGAGCTCCTGGTCGGAGTTCCGACCCCGGACGATGTAGACGAGCCAGACCTCCTGGACGTTGAGGATGTGGACGAGGGTGTCGAACAGCGATTCGTGCCCGATCCCCCGCCGCCGGGTCGCTTCCTTCCCCGGGAGCCGACGAACGCGCCGGACAAATCGGTCGAAAAGCGCGCGATTGTACGCGACGATTGCGCGCGCGTCGTCGGGCGAGAATCCAAGAGCCCGAGCCATGCGCCGGGGAGCGGAAGTGCCTCATAGCGAGTTCGGCCGGGGGTCGGCAACGAGTCTATGAGGTTCCCGGACGTTCGACCGACGTCCAGTGAGAACGCTGAGCCGGGCAGAGGGCATCGTCGTCCAGGAGCTCCTCGCGGGTCGAACGACCTCTGCGCTCTCTTCCGACGCTCCCCGACTTCCCCGGAGGACCGAGCAGACCGTTCGACAGCGCGTCCTCGCCCGCGACTGGGTGGTTCGCCGCTACCTGCCAGACCCCGCCGCCCTCGGGGTCCCGATCCTGTCGTTCGTCCTCGCCCGCCCGTTCACCGAGAGGGCGCGGAGTCTTGCCGACCTCTGGACGGCGACTCCTGCGTGCGTCCTGGTCTGGGAGTCCCCCGAGCGGACGTTCGGCGTGTTCCTGGCGGGATCGCCTCCCGAGGCGCATCGGCTGGTCTCGGCCGCGACCCCGGCCTCGATGGTCCACGAGAGTTCGGTGCTCGAGGTGGATACGCGAACTGGAGCCGTGCCAGTCTACTTCGATTTCGAGGCGGGGTGGACGAAGTTCGCGGGTCTCGCCGGGTCCCAGGCGTACCCGAAATCTCTGCCCGCCGACCTACCGGCAGAGGGGGCGCTCGACCGGCCCCTCCCGACCCCCGCGGAACGGGCCGCGATCGCTCGCCTCCTCCACCGGCCGTACACGGAATCGGTCGCCGCGGCGCGGGGAGCCCGGCGGCTCTTCCTCGCCCGCGCGGAGCGGCGAGCCCTCGCGGCGGGCTGGGTGGAGCCGCGCTGCATTCTCGACCCCGTCGCCATCCACCGGTGGGCCGCGGGTTTCCCCGACGGGGTCGCCTTGCTCCAGGGAGACCTTCGCGAAGGCGCCCATCCGTCCGAGCTCTTCCGGGACCTCGTCGAGCAGTGTGGGATTGGACCGTTCCTCTTCGCCACCGGGTCCGGGCGCGTATGGCTCGGTACCCTATCCCGGCTCCATGTCCTCCGGGAAACCCGGCCCCCGGCGACGGACCGGAACGTGCTCTCCACGCTGCGCCGTCATCTGGTCAATATCCGGGTCGACCGGATCCCGCTGGCCTCGATCACCGCCCCGAAGCAGCAGATGTTTGTCGAGCTGCTCCCCGACCTGAACGTGCCGACGACGAGGTCGTAACTTCGTTGGGGCCGCCGGACTACTCGAGGTCGGACAACGGGTCGTTCCCGTCGGCGGCGTTGGGCGGCGCGTCCGGGCGGGACGCCCCGGGCGGTCGCTCGTCCGGCCCGGGTCTGGGCATCGAGGACGCGCCGGGCGACGTGCGGTACGCCTCGAAGGCGCTTCCTTCCCCCGAGGGGCCCCCAGTCGGTCGGGACCGGCGGGCGACCGCGAGGACGGCGAGCAGCACGACCACGACGACGGCCGCCACCGCTCCGATCACGAGCCATGGCGATGTCGGCGGCTCGGGTCCGGCGACCGAGCCGGGAATCCCGGCTACCGCGAGGTCCGTCGTCGCGGAGGCGACGTGGCCGGCCCGATCGCTCACCTCGAGGGTGACCGGGAATTGACCGTTCGGACCGGGAGGGGTGCAGCGGACGCTCACCGGCCCGGCCGACGCGCAGTTCGCACTCGCGTCCGACCAAACGAGCGTGAACCCCCCGACCCCGCCCGAAACCGATGCCGCGACCGTCGCGGACGCCCCCGGAGCGATCTGGGAAGGGTCGGCCGTCAGCGCGACCGAGATGGGCCCACCGGTCGACGCGGCCACGAACACGGCCCACTCGGCCCCGGCGTCCCGACCCTCCCGGTCGGTCACCTGGACGCTCGCCGTGTACGACCCGGGGGTCGTGAATTCGTGGCTGGGAGAGGCCGCGCTGCTGGTCCCGCCATCGCCGAAATTCCACGCGGTACTGGTACCCCGGGACGCCGCCAACGACCATGCTGTCAAACCCCACATCGAGCGGGGCCGCGCCGGCGGTCCAATTCCCGACAACCGTAACGTTGAGGGCAATCGATAGGTTCAACGAGCCCGACGTGACCGCGCCGGCTGCGTCGCGGACGGTGGCGGTCGTGACGAACGGCCCGTTCGTCGTGAAGATATGCGAGATTGTCGAGAGATTCCCACCAGTTCCCCCGTCGCCGAACGCCCAGGAAAACGTGTACGGGGCGGTCCCTGCCGGCTCCGAAGCCGTGAATTGGACGAGTTGACCAAGCGCCGGAGCGGACGGGTTCGCCACGATCATCGGGGGGACGAGGGCCGGGTCGACCCGGACTACCGTCGACGCTGCAAATCGGGCGCCCCCCGCATCGGTCGCGTTTAGGTTCACCGTGTAGTTTCCGACGGCCGAGTACACGTGTGCCGGGAACGAATCGTTGACGCCGCTCGTGCCGTCCCCCCAACTCCAATTCTCCTCGACCGCGCCGAACCCCCCGGTGATTTGGACCGAGAAGTTCGTCGAAATCCCCACGTCGACCGGGTCCGGCCGGGCGGTGATGATCGCGGCGGGTCCCGAACCGACCGAGACCGAAAGCGACGCGGTCGTCGTCCGACCCGCCCCGTCTCGAATCGTCAGGCCGACCGGGTACGTGCCGGCGGAAGCGTAGGCATGCCGCGGCGCTGCGTTCGCGCTCGTCGAACCATCCCCAAACGACCAGGCGTACCAGTCCGGTCCGGTACCGCCGACGTGGGTAGACGAGAACGCAATGGAGACGTTGCTGTCGGCGGGGTTCGGCGAGGCATCGAGCGTGAGCCCGAACGGGGCGGGGGGGCCGCCCCATTCCCACGTCGCGTTGTCGTTTCCCCCGAACCAGACGGTCGCGTTGTCCGCCCCGTCCCACACGGCGGCGCCGCCCCAGTAACTCGATCCTTCGGCCTGCGCAGGGGCAGGTCCTGGAGCGAACTCGGTCCAAGTCGTGTTCGAGAGTATCCAGGTTACGTTCGTGGAGTCCAATTCGCATTCACAGACAAATCCCCCGAACACGAGGACCCCCGGATACGCGGTGTCGAAGTCTCCGCCAGGCTCGAATCGTGCGGGACCCCCGCCGGTAAGACCCGCCGCGAGGTCGGTCCAATTCCCACCGGAGTACAGCCATGTCTCGTTGAGGCCATCCCGAGTGCTGCTGTTGAACCCCCCGAAGAGCACAACTCCGTGCAAGGTTGGGTCGTCGACGAGGAGCGACGACGTCCCCAGCATCGTCGCGGGGAGTGACTGGTTCGTGGTGTGATTCACGCTGAGGTTCGACCAAACCCCGGCGTGGTAGGCGTACATGTACACCGGGTTCGTCGTGTTGCTGAAGCATGTGGGCACGAGAATGAGCGCAACCCCCTCGGTGGAGTCGTAGGTCGCCTGGTACCCGCAACGTCCCTCAAGGGCCGGGGGCTCGGTCGCATTGAGTTCCGTCCAGTGTCCGGTGGAGAATGACCAGACATCGGTGGCGGTGCCCTCGAACGTTTCGCCCCCGAGGAGGAGGATGGAGCCGTCCGAGGCATCGTACAGCATCTGGGGGTATTCGCGCGCGGCCGGGGCAATCCCGGCGGTCGAAGTGATGTTCGTCCAGAGGCCGCCACGGAACGTCCAGGTATCGTTCAGGAAGGTCCGGGGACCGCCGCCGACTGGGTAGCCGCCGAAGAGGACGACGTAGCCGTCGTTCGCATCGTACGCGATCCCGTAGCCCTGGCGCGGGCTCGGAGCCGGGCCGTAGGTGACGTTCGTCCATGCGAACTCGCCGACCCCCGTGCGAACCTCCGGTGAGATTGGGAGGGCGCGCTCCGCGGCCTCGACCGGTGTCGCACGCACGGGCGTCGGTGTCGAGGGAACGTCGGGATTCGATGCGGCTCGGCGCGGCCCCCCTTCGGAAGCCGCCGCGAGCGAAGAAAGTAGGAGGAGAGCGACGAGGCCGAGTCCGAACACGTACGTGCGACGCGTCCGGATCGCGCCACCGAGCAGTGTTCGACGGGAGAACCGTTCCCAAGAAGTCTCGCTGGCCACGACGAAGACGAGCGCCCTCTCGGAGATAACGGCCCGCGCAGGAACCCCCGCCGATTTCTGCCCGGAACTTCCGGACGGGTCGCCCTTGAGGACGCCGCGGAGGGGCGGGTCTCGGTCACCCCGCCCGCGCCGGCCGGCAACCCATGCCGCCGCGGGGGGACGCGCGTCCGTTGAGCCTCGAAAGGTTTAGGGGGGCGTCCTCGTACCGCGCTATCGTGCCCGGCCGACGTCGCCGCTTCATCGTCGACCTGCTCTCGCGGCTGTGGAAGTTCCTCGCCGTGTTCGGCGCGGTCTGGGTGTTCGCCGCGGTCGGGTTCTACTACTTCGAGGGCGGGATCTCGCTGTTCAAGTCGTTCTACTGGGCGATCGTCACGCTCTCGACGATCGGCTACGGGGATGTCGTCCCGACGAACTCCGCCGCCCGGGCGTTCACCATCGTGGTAGCGGCGTCGCAGCTCTTCCTGCTCGGTTATCTTATCAGTGTCATCACGGCCGTCGTGGCCGAAGAGACCCAACGCCGACTGCTCGGAACCCTCGGGACCGACCTTCGGGGCCACGTCGTCGTCCTCGGGTACACGTCCGTCGGCAGCGCCGCCGTCCGTGAGCTTCTCGACGAGGACCAGCGGGTCGCCGTGGTCGCCGAAAAGGCCGAGCAGGTCGCAAACATCCACACCCTCGCGAAGGACGACCGGCTGTTCGTCACCTACGGACCCCCCGCCGATATGGAGATCCTGAAGCGGGTGAACATCGCGGCGGCGCACAGCGTCATCGTCGCCACGGGCGACGACGCGGAGAACCTGATCGCCGCGCTGAACCTCCGCGCCCTGTCGAAGACGATCCGCATCGTCGTCTCCGTCACTCGCCCGGAGCTCAAGGACACGCTCCGCTCCGCGGGGGTGACCTACGTGGCCTCGCCCGGCGACCTCGGCGGCCGGCTCTGCGCCAACGCCGCGTTCCGACCCGACGTCGCGATCGCGCTCGAGGACCTCTCGTCGGGGACGAACGGGGCCGACCTCCAGGAGTACATGGTCACGGAGAAGTCGCCGGTCTCCACGCAGAACCTGCTCGAGGCCGAAACGCTCGTCCGGCGGCACACCGACTGTCTCGTCGTCGGGATCGCCCGGGCCGACGCGACCGGGGACTTCAAGACCCTCCTAAACCCCCCGTCCACGACGTCGTTCCGCCCCGGGGATGCGATCATCGTCCTCGGCACGACCGAGAATATCCGGCGCTTCCACAAGTGGTTCGGCGAGCCCCAGGGACGGTAGGGCGCGCCTCCCTCGTCCCCCCTACCTTCGACCCGCCTTCGGGCGGCACCCTCCTCCTCCGCCGGCCGACGCGAGGTTTGATGGGGAACCCCGACTGACTTTCCCTGACGACCTCGATGTTCGACGTGGTCCCGTTCCTCATCCTCCTCGTCCTCGCGGTCCTCGTCGTCATCGTCGCGGCACGGCTCCGGTTCCCGTACACCATCGCCCTCGTCGGGCTCGGCTTCCTCCTCGGCCTCGTCGTGGTCCGATTCGGGTTCACGACGCTTCCCCCGAGCCTGGCCTCGCTCCTCACCCCGCCGTTCTTCTTCGACATCCTCCTCCCGCCGATCATCTTCGAGGCGGCGATCCACATCGACGCCCGCCTGCTGCGGAGCCGCGTCGGGATCATCCTGTTCCTCGTCCTCGGCGGGGTCCTGTTCACCACGCTCTTCACCGGGTTCCTCGTCGCCTCCCTGTTCGCCCTCCCGCTCCTCGCCGCCCTTCTCCTGGCCGCGATCCTCTCGCCGACCGACCCGATCGCCGTCGTCGACCTGTTCCGGCGCCTCGACGTTCCGGCGGACCTGTCGACGATCGTCGAGAGCGAGTCGCTCCTCAACGACGCCGTCGGGGTCATCGTCTTCCTGGTGGTCCTCCAGTTGATCGACACCGGCTCGGCGAACGCCGGCGTCGCGGTGTTCGAGTTCCTGCGGCTCTCGCTCGTCGGTGCCGCCGTGGGGGTCGTCGTCGCGGCGGGCGTGTACCTCCTCTCCCACCGCCTCGACGACGTGACCGCCGAGACGGCGCTCTCCGTCGTTGCGGCCTACGGCTCCTACCTGCTCGCGGTCGACCTTGGCGGCTCGGGGATCGTCGCCGCGGCGATCGCGGGGATCGCGATCGGCAACTTCGCCGTGCCGAAGGCGCTCCGGCCGGAATCCCGGCAGGCGATGGCGACGTTCTGGAAGGTCGTCGTGTACATGGCGAACGCCGTGATCTTCCTCACGATGGGCCTCCTGTTCGCGCTCTCGAACCTGGGGTCCTATCTCCTCCTCATCTCGGTCGTCTTCGGGGTCCTCGTCGTCGGCCGGGCGATCTACACCCACGCCCACCGCCCGCTCGCGCGGGCCCTCGGCGCGTCGGACTCGGTGCTGCCGACCCCGTGGTACAACGTGATCGCCCTCGCCGGGATCCGGGGGCGCTCCCGATCGTCCTCGCCCTCTCGCTCCTGACGAGGTCGACCTCGCTCGCCCCCGCCACGGCCGACGCGATCGTCGCGGCGGTCCTCGGCGTGTCGTTCGCCTCGATCGTCTTCGGGAACCTCGCCTCGCTCTGGTACTCCCGGCAGCACTTCGGGGTCCGAACCCCGGCGCCGGCCGAAACGCTCCCGTAGCGGGGGTGACCGGCCGGCGCGACCGCTTCAGTCGCCGGTGACGTCGAGCAGGAACTCGCGGATCGCGTTCAGGAACAGCCGCGGCTGCTCGAGGTGCGCGAGGTGGCTGCTCTGCGGGAGCACGCGGAGGTGGGCAGGAACGATCCGGTCGGCCATCTCGCGCGACGCGTCGAGGAAGAAATCGTAGTGACCGACGAGAACGAGCGTCGGGACCTCGATCCTCGAGTAGTACCGTCGCCCGTCCCACCGGGCCAACGTACCGTCGATGACGAACTCGTCTCCGGTCCGGGTCATCATCGCCCGGTAGACCTTCTTGCTCACCTTCGATGCCTTCAGGTCCTTCGGGGTCGAGGTCAGGAACCGGGAGCTGAACGGCTGCGAGATCGCCTCGCAGAGCTCCGCGTACTCCGGCTTGTCGAACGCCTTCGCCTTGGTCAGCTCCCCGAGCCGCCTCCGCTGCGACGCCGACGCCTTGCCGAGCATCAGCCGGTTCGACTGCCGGATCTCCTCCGCGCTCCCGGCGGTGGCGCACATCAGGAGCGAGCTCAACTTCGACTGGTACCGGTGCGCGTACTCGAGGGCAGCGAAGCCCCCCGCCGAGAACCCGAGCAGGTGGAGCTCGTCGATGTCGAGGGCGCGCCGGAGCGCGTCGACGTCCTCGGCCTGGTTCCGCACCGTGTAGTCGTCGCTCTGGCGGGGCCCCCAGCTGCCGCCGACCCCGCGGGGGTTGAACAGAATGACCCGCAGGTGGCTCGTGGCGAGCCCGAGGAGGGGCCGCAGGTAGTGGTAACTGTAGCCGGGCCCGCCGGGATGGACGAGGAGGGTCGCCGGGCCGTGGCCCCGGGAAACGTACTCGAACGACCGCCGCCCTGCGGTCGTGACGTGCCGCAGGCGGGGCATTGTGCGGGGGCATCGACCCCGGAGGATAAATGTCGCGCAACGGACCGGCGACGGCGGTGAGCCGTGCGCGCCCCCGACGGGCGCGCGCTGGGGACTACTCCGCGCCCACGCCCAAGTGGCGCAGGAGCCGGCGGGCTTCGGCCGCGGGAACCCAGGTCACTTTGAGGTACTCGCGCAGGTAACGGTCGGGGACTCCGAGCCGTCGGGCCTCTGCCACGGAGTACGCGTACGCCTCGACCTCCGTCGGTCGGTCCACGTACGGCACCTTCCGCCCGAGCCAGAGCTCGCGGCCCTGCCGCCGCTGCAGGATGTGGAGGAACTCGTGGACGACGTCGAGGTAGAGGTCCATGCTCGGGCTGTTTGTCAGGTGCGACCGGGCCACCACGATCACATCGTCGGGCGTCTCCACCATCCGGAACCCCGCCGCGCGGACCTCGGGAGGGGTCCGGCGGGGGGCGACATACATCCACCCAGGTCCATCGGCGACCTCGGCCGAGGTGCCGTTGGCGATCGTGCGGATCGCGGCGTCGTCGCCCGGGTACTTGCGGAACGGCACGGTCCGTTCCAGTCCCCGGAACACCTCGAGCAGCGGGTAGCGGCCCGGCGCGACCTTCCGGTCGGGTCGGAAGACGCGCGGTGCCGGGAACTCCTCGGGTCCCTCGCGCGGCGCGACCTCGGGCAGAACCGGGACCCGAGCCCGCCGGCTCGGCGTGCTCACGGCGACTCCGGGCGCGGGTGCCCGTTCGGCGCCGGGTCCGGTTGGCGAAGCTTCGGATGGGGTGACATGAGGTTCGGGATGCGGGGGGGATGCGGGCACCGGGATTTGAACCCGAGTTATAGGCTTGGCAAGCCTATGTGATAACCAAACTACACTATACCCGCAGCCGACGGTCCGGACACCGTTCCCGAGTTCCCGAAGGTCCCCTGGGACGGAAGATGCCGAGCGCCCTGCCGATAAAAGCGACGCGGCTCTTTTGGCGACGTCGCTCCGCCGCGGGCGGTCCGTCCGCTCACGTTAATCGCCCGCCGGACGGTCCGGGAAGGACCCGGAGGCCGTGCGCGGCGGCCGGGGACGAGAAGGGCGTGAGCGAGGAGGACCGGTTGCGGGAGGGCGAGGTCGTCGTCCTTCGGGGTCCGGGGGGCACGTCGGTCCTCCTGCCGCTGAGGCCCGGGGCGAGCGAGGTCCCCGGGCGCGGGGTCGTCGACCTCTCCGACAAGGTCGGGACTCCTCCTGGGACCGCCTTCGAGTGGGCCGGGGCCCGGTACCAGATCGACCGGCCGGTCCTCGCCGACCTCCTCGGCCAGCTGAAGCGCCGCGCCCAGATCGTTACCCCGAAGGACGCGATGTACCTCCTCTACCTCGCGGGGGTCGGCCCGGGGTCCCGGGTGGCCGAAGCGGGGAGCGGCAGTGGGGCGCTCACCACGGTCCTCGCGTACGCCGTCGGTCCGGGAGGCCGGGTCGACTCGTTCGACCGGAGGGACGATTTTCTCGACGTGGCCCGGAAGAACGTCGTCGCCGCCGGGTTCGGGGACCGGGTCCGGTTCGCGCTCCGCGACGTCGCCGCCGAGGGGCTCCTCGGGGGGCCCTTCGACTCGATCGTCCTCGACCTCCCGGAGCCGTGGGCGGTCGTGCCGCGTCTCGCCACGACCCTCCGGCCCGGGGCCGGGTGGCGACCTACACGCCCACGTACAACCAACTCGAGCGGACCGCCCGGACCCTCCGGGACGCCGGCTTCCAGGAGCTCCGCAGCCTCGAACTGATCGAGCGCGAGCTCCACGTCGGGGAGGGGGGGACCCGCCCGGCGTTCGACATGCTCGGCCACACGGGGTTCCTCACGGGAGCCCGGCGGGGGGACTGAGATGGTCGATGTCGACCTGACGTTTGGCGCCGTCGCCGGGGTCGCCCTGTCGGCCGGATTCGTCTACTGGGAGATCGGACGGTATGCCGCCCCGCAGGTCTCCGAAAGCCGGTTCGACGAGCGGAAGGAGATGTTCGCCTACACGGCGGGGCTCTTCGTCGGGATCCCGCTCGCGGTCGCGTTCCTCTTCTTCCTCTCCGCCGGGACCCTCGCGGCCGCCGGGATCGACCTGTTCGCCCTGGTGGCGGGGACCGAGCTCGCCCAGTGGCTCGTGCTCCGGAGCATCTACTTCGGTTCCGACGGGAGCGGGGCGTTCTACGCGCTCGGGTTTCGGGCCGGGATCGGCGGGATCCTCACGCTCGCGATCGTGGCCCAGGCGCTGGGCGCCGCCTCCGTCACCCCGACGTCGCTCGGGGTGGCGTTCGTGCAGTCGGGAGCGATCGTGGCGCTCGAGGTCGTCGGCGCGCTCCTCTCGCTCCGGACCTCCCTCCCGTCCGGGGGCCCGCGCGGCGGACCGCTCCCGGGAGGCCTCGTGTCCGGGATCGGGTTCTTCCTGATCGCCCTCGGCCCCGCGTTCGGGGACGTCGGGGCGCTCGCGGCGGCGCTCGCGGTCGGCGTCGTGGCGGCCCTCATGTACCGCCGATTGGCGCGTCCGGTCCTGTCCCGGATCCGGCCGCCCAGCGCGGTCCTCCGGTCCGACGACGACGAGGCGGGGGCCGAGGACCGCCGGTCCGGGTTCGGCCGGACCGACCGATAGGCCCGCGGAGCGCGCTCCCGGCGGGGGAAAGGGACGCCCGCGCCCCTCCGGGGAGGTCCTAGAGCCCTGCGGCGGCGAACGCCGCGCTCACGAACGACGAGTCCACGAAGATCACGAGCATCATCACGATCGACGCGAGGAAGATCAGGCCGTTCGCCCGCCGGTCGGCGAGGATCCAGGTGACCTCGTCGGGCTTCGGGTTCTCCGGCATCCGCAGTCCCCAGTGGAGGCGGATCGCCGAGCCGGCGCCGAGGGCGCCCAACCCGAGGATCCAGAGCACCCGCGCGGCGAAGATCGAATTGGCCGCCTGCATCGCGAACGAGGTGCACGCGCTGGCGGACGAGCAGGAGTTTCCGGTCGGGGACGCTCCCGCGACGATCACGATCGCCCCGATGAACAGCAAGAAGAAGCCCACGACCCGGGTCCAGAATCCGAGGAGCGGCCAGGGGTCCATCATCGCCCGCTTTGGGGGGACCTGCATCGGCATCCACATCGGGGGCGGTGGGGGCGAGTTCGACGGGGGCGGGGGCGGAGGCGGTGGGGCAGCCATGGGACGCGGTTCGTCGGCCGGGGAGGATAATCCTTCCGTTCTAGCGGCGAGGGCCCCCCGACCGTCCCTCCGGCCCCCGCCGAGGCCCCCGTCAGCCGGGGACCCCGGGGTCGAGCGGAGTCAAGGAAGCCGTCCGAGCCGGCCCGGTTCCCCGTCGTCGCGCGGCCGTCCGGGCCGCGCCGTCGTCGCGTAGTTTCATAAGACCGACCGGCTCCCACCCGCACGATGGCCGACACCGCGGAGAAGGTCCCGTTCGAGCGGACGTTCCGCCACTGGGTGCGGACCTACCGGTTCCTCCTCTCCATCCTCCTCCTGGCCGGGGGGATCGTCCTCGTGGTCCTCGCCGTCGGCGACTTCACCCCGCTGTCGAGCACCGCCCCATTCCCGACGGTCAACGCCGCGACCGACCAGAGCCCGTCCGGCGGCCCGAACTACAACCTCGCGTTCGTCGTCGTCGGACCGATCGTGGTCCTGATCGGCGCCTACCTCGTCGGCGCCTACTACATCGCCCGCGCCAAGTTCGAGCACCTGATGGTCACGAAGAGCAAGGCCGAGTTCCTCCGGAACCTCCCGGACCTCGAGGACCTTCTCTGGGACCTGACCCCGGCCGACGAGCAGCGGTACATCGAGAAGAAGGCCGAACTTCGGATCCGCCGGTAGGCGCGGACGCCCCGTCCCGGCCCGGGTTATGTAGCCGCGCCGGGTCGCCGGGTCGTGGCGGCGAGTCCCGCGCCGAAGGACTTCCAGTTTCGCCGTCTCCAGAAGCCGGAGGAGTTCCGGGCCGTCGAAGAGGTCGACCGGGCCGCGGGCGGGATCCCCGAGGAGCCGCCCGTCCCCACGACGGTCCAGAGGGTCGTCCAGGACAACGGGGGGCTCGTCGTCGGCGCGTTCGCCGAGATCTACCTCGCGGGGTTCGCGGTCGGCTTCCTCGGATGGGATGGCGAGAAGCTCTACCTCTACTCGCACCGGACCGCCGTCCGACCGGAATACCAGAACCACCACCTCGGGTTCCGCCTGAAGACCCACCAACGGGACGAGGTCCTCCGGCAGGGGCTCGACGAGATCCGCTGGACGTTCGACCCGCTGCAGAGCCGGACGGCGTTCCTCCACGTCCATCGGCTCGGGGCGGTCCCGGACCGGTACCTCGTCCACTACTTCGGTCGGCTCGGCGGAGAGGGGGGGAGAACCTCGAGACCGACCGGGTCCGGACCGTCTGGAAGCTGCAGGACCCGGCGGTCGTGGCCCGCCTCGAGGCGAACGGGACCGACCGGGCGGCCGACGAGCGGCGGTTCGCCGAGGCGACCCCGCTCGTGGAGACGGAGCTCGACGAGCACGGCCTGCGAGTCCCGACGACCGTCCAGGAGCCCGCCCACCCGTCGGCGTCCCTCGAGATCCCGTTCGACCTCGGCCTCATCCGGGAGCATTCGCCGGCGAACCTCCGGACGTGGCGCCATGCGACCCGGGATGCGTTCCGGGCCGCGTTCGACCTCGGGTACGTCGTCGACGACTTTGCCGTGGTCGCGCCGGACCACGAGCGGCGGAGCGTCTACTTCCTCCGCGGGCCGTCGCCCCCGCCCTAAGCCCGCCCCGGCTCCGTCGCACCGCCGGCCCGCGACTGCCCCGTGAAATGGGGATATGGGGCCGCACGCTCGCTCTCGCGTGGCCGACCCGTCCGCGTCCCCCCCGCGGCTCTCCCCGGTCGCCGTCGCGGTCGTCCTCGCGGCGCTCTTCCTCGGGGTCGCTGCCGCGCTCCTCTCGGGCGCCCCTCCGACCCCGAGCACCCTCCCGAGCTCCTCCGGGGCGTACGTGTCCTACAACGACATCGTGATCTTCGGCTGGGTCATCGTCGGGCTCACCGTCGCCTGGATCGGCTACCGGATCGTCCAGCGGATCCGGAACCCGAAGAGCTCCCAGATCCACCCGTTCGTGGTCGTCGCGATCGTCTGCCTGCTCCTCCTCGTCGGGTTCGTGGCGGTCGTCCACGTCTTCGGGCCGAAGGCGGTACCGTCGGGCGGGCCGGAATCGACCGAGGGCCGGAACAACACCACCGGGGCCGCCCCGACCCCGCCTCCGAGCCCGTTGGGGCTTCCGGGGAACCTCACGGTCGGCTCCCACACGATCCCCGGGTGGGCCGCCTACCTCCTCGTCATCGGCGTCACCGTCGTCGTCGCGTTCCTCGCCGTACCGCTCGCCTACGCCCTCACGCGCCGGAAACCGGGAGCGCCCGCGGCCGAGGCGGCGAACCCCGCCGAGCTCGCCCGGGCCGAGATCGCGGCGACGCTCGCGGCCCTCGAGGCCGACCCGGGGGCCGACCCGCGGGCCCTCATCGTCGCCCTGTACGGGCGGCTCCTCGCGACGGTCGACGCCCGGGCCGGCGACACCGGTACGCGGACGGCGCGGGAGGTCGAGGCGACCGCCGTGGCCCGGTGGCGGCTCCCGCCCGCGGCGGCGCACGAGCTGACCGGCCTCTTCGAGGAGGCCCGGTACTCGCGCCACCCGATCGGTCGGGCCGACACCGACCGGGCCCGCCGGGCGCTCCAGGACGTCCTCGACGCGATCGACCGGAGCGCCGCCCGATGACCGACGAGCCGTTCGCCGTCGCGCTCCTCGTCGTCGGCGGCATCGTCGCCGCCGCCGCAATCGCCGCCACGTCGAGCCTCGCGACCGCATCTGCGGTGGCCGCCGCGGGGACCGGGATCGCCGCGTTCGGCCTCGTCCTCCTTGTCGCCCCCATCGTCCGGCGCCCGCCGGTCCGGCTGGAGGCGCCGGTCGGCTCCTCCCTCGTCCAGCTCCGGGAATCGTTCCGCTCCGGACCGCTCGGCCGCCAGGCGATCATCGCCACCGTCGTCACCCTCGAGCGGGCCGCCTCCGGCGAGGCGTTCGGCCGGGTGACCCCCGAGGAGGAGCGGAGGCTCGTCGCCGCCGATCCGGCGGAGTTCCGGGCCTGGCTCGACGCCCGGCTCGCGAGCCTGGAGAAGGGGACCTGACCGCGGCGGGCAGCCCGGAGCCGCCGCTCCGGTTCCGGCCGCGGACGTTCGTCCTGCTCGCGGCGGGGGCGCTCCTCGCCGTCGCGGCGGTCGCCGCCCACGACGCCGTGCCGCTGTTCCTCGCCGTGCCCCTCCTCCTCGGACCCGTCGCCGCGGTGGTCGGGTCGGTCCGCGGCGTCCCCGCGTACCGGGTCTCGTGGTCGGCCGACGGGGGCCGGGGGGCCGTCGATGTCGTCGGCGCGATCGAGGTCAGCGACGGGAGCCATTCGGTGGGGGTCGTGCCCGCGTTCCCCCGACCGGAGCCGCTCGTCGAGCTCGCCCCGACCGAGGTCCGGTCCACGGCGAACGGGATCTCGTTCCGCCTCCACTGGTCGGCCCCGTACCCATGTCTCGTCACCATCCCCCCGCCCTCGCTCGTCTGGCACGACCCGCTCGGGCTCCTCGAGCGGGAGGTGCCGGTCGAGGGGGAACCGCTCCGGGTCCAACGGTTCCCGCCGGAGCTCGCGCGCGCGGCCCGGGCGCCCCTCCGCCGGACGACGCCGCTCCCCGGGGAGGTCCGGGCGCGCCAGCTCGGCCGGTCGGGGGAGTTCTTCGGGCTCCGGCCGTACGGACCCGGCGACACGGGCCGCCAGGTGAACTGGACGGCGACCGCCCGGGCGGGCACGATGCTCGCGAACGAGTTCCGGGTCGAGCGGACCGGCGACCTCCTCATCGTCGTCGACCTTCGGCCGACCTCGCTCGGCCCGGAGATCGACGCCCGCCTCGCCTCGGTCGCGTGCGCCGGGGCGTACGGCCTTGCCCAGTCGTTCCTCGCGCAGAAGGCCCGCGTCGGGCTCGCGCTCTACTCCGAGTTCGTCGCCGCGGTCCCCCTGGCCTCGGGCCGGCGCCAGCGGTTCCAGATCCTCCGGGCCCTCCAAGCGGCCGCGGTCGGGGAGGTCGCCGGTCCGTCGGAGCGGCTCGCCGTCTCGCTCCGGCGGTACTTCCCGCCCGGCGTCACAACGGTCCTGATCTCCCCGCTCGCCGACGACGACTCGACGACGGTCCTCCCCCACCTGCGGCGCCGCGGATTCCCGGCATTCGTCCTCAGCCCGTCCCCCGTCCACCTGCTCGCGTCGAGTGGCGGCGCCCCGACCGAGGACGACGTCCGGGCGCTCCGTCTCCTGAAGCTCGTGCGGCGCCGCCGGGTCTCGGAGGCATGGTCGGAGGCGCCGGTGGTCGAGTGGGACGACTACTGGTCGCTCGCGGCGCTGACGAGCTTCTTCGGCCGGCCCGGAGGGCGGAGGTCCGGTTCGTGACCGCCCTCCCCCTCCCGCCCGGATTCGACGCGCGATCGCTCCGCGCCGCCGGCACGACGGTCGTCCTCGTCGTGCTCCTCGCGGCGCTCGGCGGGGTCTCGCTGCCGGTCGCGGCCGGGCTTTCGGTCGCGGCAGCGGTCGTCTCGCTGTGGTGGCGGGGCCGACCGGAGCCGCGGGCGGCCGAATACGGCCTCGCCCCCGCGGTCGTGGCGACGGGGGCGGTCGCCGTCTTCTCCTCCCCATCGATCCTCATCGGCGCGCTCGCCGGGGCGGCGGGGCTCGCCCTTCTCCTCTGGAACGCCGAGTCGCCGGGCGACCTCGTCCGCGGCTCCGACCCGTTCCCGGGGCTCCTCCTCCCCGGGCTCGGCCTCGGGATCGCGCTCCTCGCCGCCGTCGCGCTCCCGAGCGCCCCGGCGGCCGTCGGGGCCGCCGGGGTGGCCGTCGTGATCGCGTTCGGGTTCGTCGTCTGGGCGCTCGGCGAGGCGTGGCGGGCGCCTCCCGTGCCGGCCAAAGCGCTATGACTCAGGGCCCGGTGCGAGGGATGGCGGCAGTCGCCGCCCGAGCACCGACGAAGGGTCCCTCTAGACCGCACGCGGATGGGTCATCCGCATGGGATGACGTGAGGACAACCCCGGTGTCCGACAGCCCCGGCCTGGTCAGGACGCCGAGAGGGCCGGTCGGCCTACCGTGACGCGCAACCGTTACGGCCGGGGAACAGCGCGGAGCGGCCGGTGGGGAGTTATAGGCCCCCCGCGCTCGACGGGGGACCGGGCGGGGCGGAGCGGGTGAACGGCGAGGAGGCGCGCGAGCGGGTCGCGGCGATCGAGGCGGCGGTCCACACCGCCGTGGTCGGGCGGGACGCCGCGGTCCACCTCGTCTCCGTTGGCCTCGTCGCCGACGGGCACCTCCTGTTCGAGGACCTCCCCGGGCTCGGCAAGACCCTCATCGCGAAGTCGTTCGCGAAGGCGCTCGGCCTCGGGTTCGCGCGCATCCAGTTCACGGCCGACCTCCTCCCCCACGACATCACCGGCGGCGAGGTGTTCGACGCCGAGCACCGGACGTTCGAGTTCCGTCGTGGGCCGGTGTTCACCAACATCCTCCTCGCCGACGAGATCAACCGGGCCCCCCCGAAGGTCCAGTCGGCGCTCCTCGAGGCGATGCAAGAGTACCAGGTGACGAGCGAGCGGACGACCCACCCGCTCGAACGGCCGTTCCTCGTCCTCGCGACCCAGAACCCGCTCGAGCTCGAGGGGACGTACCCGCTCCCCGAGGCCCAGGTCGACCGGTTCCTCATGCGGCTCGCCGTCGGATACCCGACCGTCGAGGAGGAGCGGACGATCCTCGCCCGGCGGAGGGAGCGGAAGACCGACGACGTCGAGGTGCCGCTGGTGCTGAAGGCCGGCGAGTTCCGCGCCGTCCAGCGGGCGGCCGAGGACGTCGTGGTCGACCCAAGCATCGAGGCGTACGCCGTCGACCTCGTCGGCGCGACGCGCGGCGACGCCCGGGCCGAGGTCGGCGCCTCGCCCCGTGGGTCGCTCGCTCTCCTGAAGCTCGCGCGCGCCCGGGCCCTTGTCGAGGGGCGCGACTTCGTGGTCCCGGACGACGTCAAGGCGCTCGCCGTCCCGGCGCTCGCGCACCGGATCGTCGTCAAGCCCGAACCGTGGATCCGCGGCGTCCGCGGCCCGGCCGTCGTAGAAGGGGCCCTCGCCCGCGTGCCGGTGCCGAAGGTGCGATAGCGCGCCGGTCCCCGCGCTCCGCGGCGCCCGTGCGTCTCGGCGTCGGGAACAACTCGCGGGCGAATCCGGGGGACGGCGAGGCCGAGAAGGTCGTCTCCCGCTGCGTCCCGGGCTGACCCCCACCGGGTCTCCCGGCCCGATCCCGTCCTGACCCACCGGCCGGGCGAAGCCTAAGGGGTGGGTCAGGAACGCCCGAGCCCCGCACCACCGACGTCGGGGGGGTCGGGTCACTCCAGCGGGATATCCGCGGGCCGTTTTGCCGCCACCGCGGACCTCGTGCGAAGGAGTTCGAGGTCTTGGGTGGCCACGAACGTGGCGTCCCGCAGACGGGCCGTCGCCAGGATCAGGGCGGCCGGGAGCGCGAGGCGGGTCGATCCCCGGATCTCGCCCGCGGCCAGGGCGATCGCTTCGTCCACGGGTTCGATCGAATAGAAAGGGGAGGCTCGGAGGTGGCTGAGGAACGGCGTCCAGAGAGCCGGGACCTGGGCAACGGTGAATCCAGCGCGCAGCTCCGCCAGGGTGATGACAGAAACCATGGCCTCGAGACGGCCGTCGTCGACGGCGTCCAGCAGCTGGCGAGAGGCCGCGTGCCCGGATTCGCGGGGGGCTCGGGCGGTCAGAAAGACGTTAGTGTCGACGACCACCCGGACGGCGCCCACGCTTCCCCCACTCGTCGCGAACTCGGCGTTGGTACTCCACTCCCGTCTCCGGCGACGGGCCCCACGCGGCGAGGATCTCCGTCAGGCGGGACGGCCGCGCCTTCCGAACGACGGCACGCTCTCCCGCCTCCACGTCGAACAGGAGCCGATCCCCGGGATGGAGCCCGAGGGCATCCCGGACGTCCTTGGGCACGGTGATCTGGCCCTTCTGACTGATGGTTCCACTCCCGCTCGCCATCGTCGAATTCCTTACCATTCAGTAAGGAATTCAGGGATATAGGATGTTGTGCGAGCCGCCCGTCGAGTGCCGTGTCTACCTGCGATCTCGGGGAACCTCCGGACGGAGGTATGTCGAATTTTGGTACGAGACCCAGCACGGGCACGAGAGCGGGAGCGGGTCTCCGCTGCCCCTCAACGAAGTCGGTGGAGGGTTGCCTCGGGCAACCCACTGGAACCTTGCGTCGACCTCTCAGAGTTGCAGGAATGCCCGGTAGGGGGGATGACGTTAGGAAGCCCTCTTCATCGACACGACCGGTCCGGCGGCCACACTGGTCTTCCAGACGTGGGCAAGGTCCGGGCGATCCGGCGTCCCCCGGGCCAACGGCGGCTCGACCGATCGCCGGACGGCGACTACGAAGCTCGAGATGCTGGAACCGTAGAATCCCTTGTGCACCGGCCTCACTCTTGCTTCGCCAACGACGATTCCGTACTCACGCGTTGCCATTGGTCCGAAGATGAAGGACCCCTCGAGTTGGGGTTTCAGTTCGTCCACGAATCCGAGCCCGGACTCGCCGAAGAGGCCGGATGCCTTGGCAACGAGGTCGGACCACGAGACCGGACCGATCGGACCGTTCCCGCGAGAACTGAGCTGCCGCCCGGGGAGACTCCAATCCCGCCACTTGGTGGCCTCAGCCTGCGAGAGCGGCTCTGGTGGAGGGTACCGCGAAGGGGATCTGGGTGGATCTGCCGGCATCGAATCCATGGGCTCGTCCGGTCCACTCCGCGGCACGCATCGGGTTGATCCGGCCACGGCACGCATCCGAGCTAGGGCCGACCCAGCGACGGTGAACAAACCGAGTTGAGCGGCTCGGCGGCGTCGTGGCACTCGTCGTAGATTCCCGGCAGTCACCGTGCTCCTCGGGGCACTTTCCGTTGGGAAACATCCTAGTGTCCCGTCCGATGAATGCATGAGCATATAGCCGGGGACGCGTTGTCTCCTGCGTGCGAGTTGCGCCTCCCCTGTCCCTCACGCCGGACGAGCGCTCACAACTGGAGTCCTGGGCTCGCGGTCGGTCGACCCCGTTCCGCATCGTCCTTCGAGCCCGGATCGTCCTCCGCGCCGCCGACGGGCTTCAAAACAAGCAGATTGCCGAGGAACTGAACACTCAGCGCAACACCTGTGCCCTCTGGCGGGGACGGTTCCACCGTCTCCGCCTCGCCGGCATCGAGCAGGATGCCCCTCGTCCTGGGGGGCCCTCTACTCTCTCCGACTCGAAGATCCGGGCGATCGTCCACGACACGCTCCACTCCAAGCCGTACAACGCCACGCACTGGTCCGTCCGGTCGATGGCCGTGAAACACCGGGTCAGCCCGGACACGGTGGCTCGCATCTGGAAGGCCCGACGACTCCAGCCCCACCGGCTCGAGCATTACAAGCTCAGCACCGACCGCCGGTTCGAGGAGAAACTCCGGGACGTGGTGAGCCTCTACCTCAACCCTCCCGAGCACGCGCTCGTGCTCAGTGTCGACGAGAAGACCCAGATCCAGGCGCTCGACCGGACTCAGGCAATCCTCCCGATCCGCCCCGGGGTCCCCGAGCGTCAGACCCACGACTACCGTCGGAACGGCACGACCGATCTGTTCGCGGCCCTCGACGTCGTCGAAGGGAGGATTATCGGAGAGTGCCACAAGCGACATCGGGCGAGGGAGTTCCTCGCTTTCCTCCGGACCGTCGACCGAAGCACTCCGCCCGAGCTCGACCTTCACCTTGTGCTCGACAATCTGTCGACGCACAAGACCCCGGAAGTGAAGCGGTGGGTGCTACGGCACCCCCGCTTCCACTTCCATTTCGTCCCGACCGGGTCGTCGTGGCTGAACCAGGTCGAGCGGTGGTTCAACGACCTGACCCACCGTCAAATCCGACGAGGAACGTTCCACAGCGAGCGGGAACTGATCGAGATGCTGGAGCTCTACATCGAGAGGTACAACGAGGTCCCACGACCGTTCGAGTGGCGGGCAACCGCCGACGAGATCCTCGTCAAGGTCACTCGGAACCGGTTAAACGTAGGTCTGGCTGGTACACCACACTAGGTGTGGTATCGGCCCTCGATCTTCTCGAACGCCGGACCGTGCCCCGAGCCGCTGACGAACGGCCACGCGCGGAACGTCGGGTGCGACGCGAGGACCTCCGCCTGGTCGTGCGGGAGGTGCATCCAGCTCGTCCGGGGGCCCGAGCGGCCCTCGCGGACGTAGATCACGGTCGCGCCGAGCCGGCCCTGGTCCACGATCGGACGCCGGAAGGCGGACCACGGGACGAACTGGGTGTCGAGCGTGGAGGAGAAATGGACCCCCTCGGGGTCGATGCCGATCTTTCGGACGTCGACCGCCACGCTCGTGAGGCCTCCCGCGACGAGGAACGCGATCGACCCGACGAGGACCCAGACCCACGGGAGCGGGGGTGTCGCGAGGGCATGGCCGAGGTCGCCCCCCACCGCGACGGCGGTCGCGACGGCGAGGTTCGTGAGCGGGAGCACGCAGGCGCCGACGACCGCGGCGAACAGGTAGATCGACCCGACCGCCCGCCGTCGGACCCAGACGATGCCGCCCGGGACCCGGGTCGTCGGATTCGGTTCGAGCGGGGGAAACGGCGGCAGGATCCCAGTGGGTCGCGCCGATTCCCCTGTCGCGCTCGCCATCGCCATCGCTCCGACCGGGCGGGCGTCTCCCCGCCCCGGGACCCTCCCTCCCCGTTCTAGGCCCGCACTGCTTCAAGAGGTTGCGCACCGGCTCGCAGCCCATGGCAGCCCTCGGTCCCGGGCGCCCGGGGCTCCTCCCGCGGCGGCCGTCAGGCTCTTGAGCCGCACCGCGGTCGCCGCCGCCGATGGGCTCGGACGACGACGGGATGCGGGAGATCCTGACGACGGCCGAGACGGTCGCCGTCGTCGGCCTCTCCGATAAGCCCGAACGGGACTCCCACCAGATCGCCCGGTACCTCCAGTCGGTCGGCTACCGGGTCGTCCCGGTCAACCCCGTCGTCGCCGAGGTCCTCGGCGAGCGGTCGTACCCGGACCTCGCGAGCATCCCGGTCGACGCTCGCATCGACATCGTCGACGTGTTCCGCCGGTCCGACCAGGTTGGACCGGTCGTGGACGAGGCGATCGCCCGGCACGCGCCGGTCGTCTGGATGCAGCTCGGCGTCACGAACGCCGAGGCGGCCGGGACGGCGCGGGCCGCGGGGCTCGTCTGCTACGAGGACGTCTGCATCATGGTCCAGCACAAGCGGTTGGACATTCCCCCGAAGCGGAGACCCGCCTAGTCCGATGGCGAGCGCCAGCCTCCCCCCACCCGTCCCGCGAGCGGAACCGCTTGCCAAACCGGCCGCGCCCCCCCGCACGGGGGCGGTCGACGACCGGGGGGTCGTCCGACGGGCCGACGTTCGCACGGCGCGGTGGACGCTGACGGGGACGGCGAAGGTCACCGGGACCGTCGACGTCGACACCGGGGTCCTGAACGGGACGGCGTCGGTCGGCGGCAAGTTCTCGGCGGGAGACCTCCGGGTCCACGGACGGCTCGACGTTGTCGGGGACGCGGTGGCGAAGCACCTCCTCGCGGTCGAGGGGTCGGCCCGGTTCGCCGGTCGGCTCTCCGCCGGCGACGTCGACGTACGTGGTACGCTCCGGGTCGAAGGGGCGTTCGACGTCGACCGGTCGGTCCTGTGGCGCGGCGGCCTCGAGCTCGGCGGCCCCCTCACCGCGTCCCGGCTGGCCGGCGAGGGGAGGGTCGAGGCACGGAAGGAGATCCGCGCGAAGGAGCTCGACCTCGTCCTCGAGAGCCCGTCGACGGCCGCCGCGATCCGGGCCGAGACGGTCCGGGTCCGCTCCCGGCGGAAGTTCCTCGCTCCGTCCGCGTCGCTCGAGGTCGAGCGGATCGACGCCGACCTGGTCGAGCTCGAGGACGTCCACGTGGAGTACCTCCGGGCCTCGCGGATCGTCGCCGGGGCCGGCTGCCGGATCGCCCGGTACGACGGGACCGTGGTCCGCCAGCACGCGAGCGCCCGCCTCGGACCGTCGTCGGTCTCGCTGCCGCCGCGCGGCCTCTCCCGCTAGGCGCGCACCCCGCCCGCAGCGGGCTCTTTTTATGGGCCGGGCGACACCCGCGACCATGGCGGCGGGGGAGGCAGAGCCCCGCCCCACCACCGTCCAGTTCCACGAGATCGCCCGCCGGGTACGGGAGTACTGGGAGACGAAAGGGGTCCCCGAGCTCACCCTGGCCGGGAACCCGGGAGGCCCGGTGTTCCGATTCACCGAGGGGCCCCCGACGGCGAACGGCGCGCCCCACGTCGGCCACGTGATCTCCCGGACGCTGAAGGACGTCCATCTCCGATACCACCGGCTCCGCGGCGACCGGATCGTCTCGCCGATGGCCGGATGGGATTGCCACGGCCTCCCGGTCGAACTCGAGATCGAGAAACGGCACGGCCTGAAGTCGAAGCGCGACATCGAGGCGTACGGCGTCGGCCGGTTCTGCGACGAGTGCCGCGCGAGCACCCTCGAGGTCGCGGCGGTGTGGGAGGAGATGAGCCGCCGGCTCGGCTACTGGCTCGACTACCGCCGGCCGTACCTCACGATGAGCGCACCGTACATCGAGAGTGTCTGGTGGTCGCTGAAGGAGCTCCACACGAAGGGGCTCCTCGAGAAGGGGCACTACGTGCTCCCGTACTGCCCGCGGTGCGAGACCCCGCTGTCCTCCCACGAGGTCGCGCAGGGATACAAGGAGACGACCGACCCATCGGTGACCGTCCGGATGCGGCTCCGGTCGAAGGCGGGCGGACCGCCCCGGTCGGTCCTCGTCTGGACGACCACGCCGTGGACCCTCCCCTCGAACCTTCTCGTCGCGGCGCGGGCGGGCCTCGCGTACGTCGGCGTGCGGGGCGCCGACGGGGGGAGGAGATTCTCGCCGAGACGGCGCTCGCCCGGTACTTCCCCGCCGGGACCGAGGTCGTCCACCGGTACCGAGGGCGCCGAGCTCGCCGGCCAGCAGTACGAGCCTCCGTTCCCGTTCGCCGGGGGGACCTCGGGGCGCTACCGGGTCGTCCTCGACGACATGGTCTCCGACGCGGAGGGGACCGGGTTCGTCCACATCGCCCCGAGCTTCGGCGTCGACGACCAGCGGGTCGGCGCGCGGGAGGGCGTCGGGGTGTACGACCCGCTGGACAGCCGCGGCGTGTTCACGAAGGCGGTCCCTCCGGTCGTCGGAAAATCGTTCAAGGCGGCCGACCCGATCCTCACCAAGTACCTGGCCGACCGCGGACTGCTCGTCGCCCAGGGGTCGGTCCGGCACACCTACCCGTTCTGCTGGCGGTGCGGCAACCCGCTCATCTACCGGGCGATCGACTCGTGGTTCGTCCGCACGAGCCGGTTCACCGAGCACCTCGTCCGGAACAACCAGGCCGTCGGTTGGGTCCCCGAGCACCTCCGGGACGGCCGGTTCGGCAACTTCCTGACCGAAGCGAAGGACTGGGCGCTCTCGCGGAACCGGTACTGGGGTACCCCGCTCCCCGTCTGGGTCTGCCCGGTCGGCCACGCGACGTGCGTCGGCAGCTTCGCCGAGCTCGAGCGGCTCTCCGGCCACAAGCTCTCCGACGGGTTCGACCCGCATCGGATGGGGGTCGACCCGATCCGGTTCCCGTGCTCGGTGTGCGGTGCCGAGGCGAAGCGGGAGCCGTACACGATCGACGGGTGGTACGACAGCGGCGCGGCGCCGTTCGCGCAGTACCACTACCCGTTCGAGCCCGGCCCATTCGACCCGGCGGCCCCGCTCGACTTCGTCGCCGAGGGTCTCGACCAGACCCGAGGGTGGTTCTACACGATGCTCGTCCTCTCGACCGGCCTCTTCGACCGTCCCGCGTACAAGGTCGCGATCGCCAACGGGCTCGTCCTCGACGACTCCGGCCAGAAGATGAGCAAGTCGAAGGGGAACGCCGTCGAGCCGCTCGGCCTCCTTGCGAAGTACGGCGGCGACACGGTCCGGTGGGCGTTCCTCACCGCCGACTACACCGAGCCGACGAAGTTGCGCGAGGCCGACATCGGCCCGGGCGCCGCGCGCGTGCTCGGGACGCTCCTGAACGTCTACGCGTTCTACCACGACAACGCCGCCGCCGACGGGCTCAAGCCCGCGCGCGACCCCCCGCGCCCGGCGGGACTCCTCGACCGGTGGCTCCTCTCCCGCCTCGACGGGACGGTGCGGGACACGACCGCCGCGCTCGACGCCTACGACCCGCGAAAGGGGGCCGCGACGATCCGCGAGTTCGTCGACGACCTCAGCACGTGGTACCTCCGGCGCTCGCGCCCCCGGTTCTGGTCGGACGCCGACCCCATCGACCGGCGCGCGGCGAACGACACCCTCTCGTACGCCCTCGGCGTCACCGCCCAGCTCCTCGCCCCGTTCGCCCCGTTCTTCGCCGAGCACCTTCACCAGGAGCTTTACGGCCTCGGGTTCTCCGACCCGACGGCGTCGGTCCACCTGACCCGGTGGCCGGGACCGACCGGCCGGTTCGACGGTCCCCTCAACCTCGGGATGGACGCGCTCCGGGCCGAGGTGGAGGTCGGGCGAGAGCTTCGGCAACGGGCGGTCGTGAAGTCCCGGATCCCGCTCGAGACGTTCGTCGTCTTCTCCGACGCCCTCGCGCCGCTCGGGACCGCGGGCGACCGGATCGTCGCCGACGAGCTGAACGTCCGCGTCGTGGTCCGCCTCCCCCCCGCCAACGCGACGCAGTTCCCCGAAACGATGTACGTCGTCCGTCCCGCGAAGGACGGGGTCGCGTACGCGATCTCGGCGAAGCCGACCGCGGAGCTCCACCGGGAGGGGCTCGTCCGCGAATCGCTCCGGAGGCTCCAGCAGGTCCGCAAGGAGATGGGGCTCGCCTTCACCGACCACGTCACGCTCACCGTCTTCGCCGACCCGGACCTCCGGACGGCGCTCGAAGAGGCCCGGGAGAAGGTCGCGACCGACCTCCAGGCCGACGCGGTCGAGTTCCGGTCCGAGCCGCCGGCCGCGGAGGCCGGGTTCCACGATTGGGAGATCGAGGGGATGCGCCTCACGGCCCGGCTGGTCCGCACCGCCACGTAACCGACCGGTCGCCCCGGGTCGGTGGTCCCGTTATGGGGGCGGACGCGTGCGGGACTCGATGGTCGCGCCCGACGCCCCCGCCGCGCTCCCGTCCGTCGGTCGGCTGACCGCGACGACGGTCCGGAGGACGGTCGTCATCGGCCGCCTCTACCTGGGCATCGGGGCGGGGATGGCGCTGGTCCTGGCCCTCATCCTCGTGCTGAGCGCCCACCCGACCACCTTTCAAACCGTCTTCCCGCTCGAGCTGCCGCTGTTCTCCGTCCTCGGCTCGACGGGCGGCCTGATGACGTTCACGAGCGACCGCACGAAAGGCGTGTTCGAGTACCTGATCTGGTCCGGGATCCGCCCCCGGACGCTCTTCCTGAACGGGCTCGCGTCGACCGCCGCGATGACCTCGGTCATTCTCGGACTCGGCCTCACCGTCGGGCTCGGGGCCGCCGTGGCCCGGGGGGTTCCGGTCACCTCGGGGCTCGAGATGTCCCTCGCGCTCTACACGATCCCGGTGAGCTACGGGGCGGCGTTGTTCACCACGATGGTCGGGATGGCGTGGGCCGCGATCTCGACCCCGCGGGCCGGGATGAACAGCCCCGTGGGGCTCGCCCCGATGGTGGGGGTCGCCCCGGTGCTCTTCGTGCTCCTCCTCGCGGAGACCGCGCCCCCGTCGCAGTACCTACGACTTCACCGGGGTCGGCGCGCTCGTGATCCTCGCCGCGACCGTCGGGCTGCTGGCGATGTCTGGGCGGCTCATGGGGCGGGAGCGGTTCCTGTCACCGCTGTGAGGAGGGAAGCTCGAAATGTCGATGGCGTCCGAACCGGCCCTTCCCGGTCGACCTGCCGTCGCGGGGGGGCGGCACCGCATCGAACTGCGCTCGGTCAGCGCGGGGTACCACGGCCACCGGGTCCTGACCGGCGTCTCGTTCGTGATCGAGACACCTGCGATCTACGTCGTACTCGGCCCGAACGGGGCCGGCAAGACCACCCTGTTCCGGACCCTGGCCGGGATCCTCGAGCCGTACTCCGGTTCGGTCGAAATCGACGGGACCCGGATGGGTCGGGGCGGGGCGCGGGCCGGAATCCAGTACCTCTCCCACATCGACGGGATCCCCGACGGCCTCCGCGTGGAGGAGGCGCTCCGGTTCTATGCGACGGTGGAGGGGGTGGGCGACCGCGAGGTCGACCGGGTAATCCGCATGCTCGGGATCGCCGAGCTTCGGACCCGGTACTTCTCCGAACTGAGCGCGGGCCAGAAGAAGCGGGTCTCGATCGGACGGGTCTTCCTCCAGGAGCGGGGGATCTACCTCCTCGACGAGCCGACCGCGAACCTCGACCCGAAGCTCTCCCGGGAGATCCGGGACCTCGTCCTCGCGCTCAGCAAGGACGACCTCGTCCTCTACTCCTCGCACAACCTGTTCGAGGCGAAAGAGATCGGCAAGTACGTGCTCGCGCTCCGGGACGGGAAGGTCGGGTACTTCGGGCTCCTCAGCGACCTCCGACCGGCGAAGTACATCATCGGGATCCGGGCCGACGGCGCCGAGGGGATCCTTCCGTCGACGTCGAAGCAGGGCGAGTACTACCTCCAGGAGCTGGCCGGACCCGAGGAGGTCCCGAACCTCGTCGCAGAGCTCGCGGCGAAAGGGGTCCGGATCCGCGAGGTGAAGGAGATGGGGAACCCGCTCGAGGACCTGTTCGCCTAGGGGAGCCGGGGTCGGACGACCGGCCGGCCTACCGGCTCGGAACGAGCGGGACGGGTCGGACTGGGCCGTCCGGCGACTCCTCCTCGAACAGCTCGGCCGAGAACCTCCGGATCGTCGTCCCGGCCCGCCGCCACGCATCGGGGGGCAGACCGGCCTTCTCGCAGGTCTGCGCGAGGAACTCCTCCGGGCCCCACCCGGTACTCGACGGCCACCTGCGGCAACAGGAGCCCGCTCGCCCCGGACCGGTCCACGATGAGCCCATCCCGCCCGACGACGACTTGGCCGGGCAGACCGGCCCGCGGTTCGCTCGCCACGACGGTCGGGACCGTCAGGATCGACACCTCGAGGGTCACCCCCGCCATCTCCTCGGCTGCGACGGGCGGAAACCGGGGGTCGTCGACGGCGGCCGCCCAGGCGGCCCGGGGGATCGCGACGCGGAGGGGGTAGACGGGGCTCGGGAATCCAATGCAGCCCCGGAGCGCGTTCGTGGGGTGCCGGCGGATCGTCACGAACACTCCCCGAGGCTCGGCGAAGACGGCCGGGAGGTCGGTGTCCCGGAACGGAGCCGCCGCGTCGCGACGGTCGGGATGGGCCAACCCCGCCAGGATCGCCGCCCGGGCGAGCCGTACCGCCGCCGTGCCCTCCCCGGGAGCGACCATCGAGCGGGCAGCTGCCCCGTCGGCATAACGCGGCCGCCGCCGGCGCGCCGGGACCGTTTTATAGGGCACCGAACGTCCCGCGGCGCCCCGTATGCCGTTCCCTGAGGCCGTCCACCGGTTGCTGGACAAGAAGATCTGCATGAACTGCTCGGCCCGAAACCCCCCGAAGGCCGTCCAGTGCCGCAAGTGCGGCTACCACGGACTCCGCCCGAAGTCGCGCGAGCGGTCGGGGAAGACCCAGTAGGCCGGGGCCCGCCCGACTACGTCGGGGGCACCGGCGGGCCGCGCCCCATCGCGAGCCGCTTGCGGACCAGGAACACGAGGTTGCGCCGCCCGTCCCGCCAGCTCGAGAGCTTCGGCGCCCCCCACCGCTCGGCGTAGTGGATCGGGACCTCCTCGAACCGGAACCCGTTCAGGAGCACCTCGAGCTTCAGCTCCTCGCTGAACGCCATCCCGTCCTGGGTCGCGCGGACCCGCGCGAGGACCGAGCGACGGAAGACCCACATCCCGCTCTGGCTGTCCGAAAGGGTCCCCCCCGCCGGCTTGAGGTACCGGTGGTAGGCGATCTTCAGGACAAAGTTGAGCGCCCAGTTCCCGACCCGGTGCTCCCGGGTCATCGCCTTCGCGTCGAGGAGCTTCAGGCGGTCGCACGTGAGGAAGTCGATCCCCTCGTCGAGGATCTTGCGGACCAACCGGGGGATCTCCTCGACCGGGTAGGTGGCGTCCCCGTCGGCGGTCGCGATCACCTCCCCGGAGGCTTCGGCGAACCCGGTCCGGTACGCGCGGCCGTACCCGGCGGGGCTCGGGGATCACTCGGGCGCCCGCGGCCCGCGCGGCGTCGGCGGTGCCGTCGGTCGACGCCCCGTCGACGACGAGGACCTCCCAATCGAGCGGGTCGTTCGGGAACAGCCTCGGGTTCGCCTCGGCCGCCGCCGCCCGGAACGTTTCGAGGACGTGGCCAATCGACGACGCCTCGTTGAGCGTGGGCACGACCAGGGTGGCCCGCATCGGACGCGCGCCCACGCGCGCGCTTCGCTTAAGCGGTTCGACAGGCTCGCTCCGGAGTGCGGCTCCCCCCCTTCCGGCGGGCACCCGGTGGGGGAACTTTCCGACGACCGCCGACACGGGGATCGGGCCCGGTCCACGACCGTGAACGGTCTCTTCGGGGGCCTCGGAACGGCACTCTTCGCGGTCATGACCGACCTGCGGAAGGTCGTCCCGCGCGAGATTCGGACGGTCGACGCGACGGGGTCGGACCCGACGAGCCTCCTCGTCGCGTTCCTCTCGGAGCTCGTCGCGCTCGAGGACACGGAGCGGTTCGTCGCCCGGCGGGTCGTTGCCCGGGTCGCCCTTCGCCCGACGCCGACTGCGCGCGGGACGGTCTACGGCGAGACGTGGGACGCGGCGCGGCATCTTCGACGGAAGGAAGTGAAGGCCGTCACCCTCCACGGGCTCGCGGTCCAGCTCCGGCCGCCCCGGGCCCGCGTGATCCTCGATATCTCAGCGGGCGGGCCGCCCACATATCCTCCTTCGGGATGGGTCCCCCATGGCCGCCGAACCTCTCCCCGCGATCGTGCTCACCAATCCGCGGGTCCTCGTCCGCGAGTTCCCCCGGTCGTGGGCATCTACACGAAGGTCCTCGGCCTCGGGGTCGTGACCGGCGACGGCACACCGCCGTACGGCGAGGTCGGCACGAAGGACCATTTCGTCGGCCTCTTCCTGCGGAGCGGATGGACGCGGAGCTCGGCCGCCGGTCACGGCCCCCCGTCCGGACAACCGGGTCTCGCTCGTATTCGAGGTCCCGGACGTCGACCTGCTGCACGCGCACCTCGTCCGGCTCGGGGTCGAGATCCTTGCCCCGCCGACCACCCGCCCGCTCTGGGGGCTCCGAACGGTCCATCTGAGGGAACCGGACGGCAACCTGATCGAGCTGGAACCCGGGTCCGCGCGCCGACGGCCCGCGAACTTAGGGCATCCGCTCGCCGAGCGCCGTCAGGGCGGCGCCGGGGACCGGGAGCGGGCCTTCGCGAGGATCCGCTCGAGCGCGGCGAAGGTGGCGAGAAGGTCCGGCAAGTCGGCGATCCCCATGTGGCCGATCCGGAAGATCTTCCCTGAGCGACCCCTGGCCGCCCTGGACCGCGACGTTGTACCGGTCGAGGAGCGCCTTGCGGACGTCCTTGTCCTCGAGGCCCGGCCGGGCCCGGAGGGCGGTCACGGTGTCGGAGGCATCGCCCGGTCGGGGAAGAGTTCGAGGCCGACCACGTCGCACGCGGCGCAAGTCTTCGGCAAGCCGGGTGGGGCCCGGGCGAGCCGCCCCTCGAGGGTCTCCTCCTTCAGGAGGAGGAGCGCCTCGCGCAGCGCAAGGAAGAGGGGGACCGCGGGGGTCCACGGCGTGTCGTTCTGGGCGATCGATTTCACGTGCCCCCCGAGGTCGAGGTAGAACGACCCGGCGCGACTTCGCTCCGGGCCCGCTCGGAGAGGTGGACCATGGCGAGGGCCAGAGCCGGGGCGGCGAGCCCCTTCTGGCTCCCGGCGACGAGCGCGTCGATTCCCCCAGGCATCGATCGGACACGGGATCCCGGCGACGGCGGAGATC